>NZ_JAIKTT010000012.1:0-163361 GCF_023736175.1 Leclercia sp. LTM14 | reverse complement strand
ATCTGAGCCATGATCAAACTCTTCAATTTAAGTTTGATGCTCGTGAATTAAACTTCGTAATGAATTACGTATGTTCACTCAGAGACTTGGTATTCATTTATTGTCTTTCGACATTAAGAATCCATGTCACTTTGAGTGCCCACACAGATTGTCTGATAAATTGTTAAAGAGCAGTGCCGCTTCGCTTTTTCGCTGCGGCGCGGGGTGTGCATATTACGCTTTCCCGCTTCAGAGTCAAGCGTTTGTTTCACGCTTTTCTCTGCTGACCCGGCGGCTTGTTTGCCGTTGTTCCGTGTCAGTGGAGGCGCATTATAGGCAGTTATTCCTGGCTGGCAAGTGTAAAGTGAAAATTATTTTCTAACCGCTCACTTTCCAGGCAAATCCGTTTCCGGATTGCTATTCTTGCCTGGTTTTTAAACAAAAACGAGCCCTGCGGGGCTCGTTTTTGTCGTTTTGTGACTTACTGCACTGCCACAATCTGGTCGTCTTTCTTCACCAGTTGAATGGTTTTGCCCGGAAGCAGCTTCCCTGAAAGAATTTGCTGCGCCAGCGGGTTTTCTATCTGCTGCTGGATGGCGCGTTTTAAAGGACGAGCCCCGTAAACAGGATCGTACCCATTCGCACTCAGCAGTTGCAGCGCATCATCCGCAATCTGCATTTCATATCCACGCTCTTCCAGACGTTTATACAAACGCTGCAGCTGAATACGAGCAATAGAAGCAATGTGTTTTTCACCCAGCGGATGGAAGACCACGACTTCATCGATACGGTTGATGAACTCAGGACGGAAGCTGTGGCTTACCACACCCAGCACCAGATCCTTCATATGACCGTAATCCAGTTCACCGAAGCGTTCCTGAATCAGATCGGAACCCAGGTTCGAGGTCATAATAACCACTGTGTTACGGAAATCGACCGTTCTGCCCTGCCCGTCCGTCAGGCGACCATCATCCAGCACCTGCAGCAGAATGTTGAAAACATCCGGATGGGCCTTTTCAACTTCGTCCAGCAGGATGACGGAGTACGGGCGACGGCGAACCGCTTCTGTCAGATACCCACCTTCTTCATAACCGACATATCCTGGAGGTGCCCCCACGAGACGCGACACGGAGTGTTTCTCCATAAACTCAGACATGTCGATACGCACCATCGCATCATCACTGTCGAACATAAAGTTCGCCAGCGCCTTACAGAGTTCTGTTTTACCCACACCGGTCGGCCCCAGGAACAGGAAGGAACCAATCGGACGGTTAGGATCCGACAACCCCGCACGGCTACGGCGAATAGCGTTCGATACCGCTTCAACCGCTTCATCCTGACCAATCACGCGATGATGAAGGTCTTCTTCCATGCGCAGTAATTTGTCGCGCTCGCTCTCCATCATTCTGGCTACCGGGATCCCTGTCCAGCGCGCCAGTACTTCAGCGATTTCAGCATCCGTCACTTTATTACGTAACAGACGCATGGTTTTACCTTCAGCCTGAGTTGCTGCTGCCAGCTGTTTTTCCAGTTCCGGAATTTTGCCGTACTGCAACTCGGACATTTGCGCCAGGTCGCCCACACGACGTGCCTGCTCGATGGCGATCTTTGCCTGCTCCAGCTCGGCTTTAATGGTCTGGGTACCGGAGAGGGAGGCTTTTTCGGCTTTCCACTCTTCTTCTAACACTGAATACTGGCGCTCTTTATCGTCCAGCTCTTCATTAAGCATATCCAGGCGCTTTTTACTCGCTTCATCAGACTCTTTCTTCAGCGCCTGTTGTTCAAGCTTCAGCTGGATGATACGGCGATCGAGTCGGTCCAGCTCTTCCGGCTTGGAGTCAATCTGCATACGAATACTGGAAGCTGCTTCATCGATCAGGTCGATCGCTTTGTCAGGCAGCTGTCGATCGGCAATATAACGATGCGACAAAGTTGCAGCCGCCACGATGGCCGGGTCGGTGATCTGCACATGGTGGTGCAGCTCATAGCGCTCTTTCAGACCACGCAGAATGGCGATGGTATCTTCCACTGAAGGCTCAGCCACAAACACTTTCTGGAAGCGACGTTCAAGAGCGGCATCCTTTTCGATGTACTGACGATATTCATCAAGCGTGGTGGCCCCGACGCAGTGCAGTTCACCACGTGCGAGCGCCGGCTTCAGCATGTTCCCGGCATCCATAGCGCCGTCGGCTTTACCTGCCCCAACCATCGTGTGCAGTTCATCGATGAACAGGATGACGTTGCCTTCCTGTTTCGCCAGATCGTTGAGGACGCCTTTCAAGCGTTCTTCAAACTCACCCCGATATTTAGCACCTGCCACCAGCGCGCCCATATCCAGCGCGAGTACACGGCGGCCTTTCAAACCTTCGGGGACTTCACCGTTGACGATACGCTGGGCCAGCCCTTCGACAATGGCGGTTTTACCGACGCCCGGTTCACCAATAAGCACCGGGTTATTTTTGGTACGGCGCTGCAGGACCTGAATCGTACGGCGGATCTCTTCATCACGCCCGATGACCGGGTCAAGCTTGCCCTGTTCGGCACGCTCAGTCAGGTCGACGGTATATTTCTTCAATGCCTGACGCTGGTCTTCGGCACCCTGATCGTTCACGCTCTCACCTCCGCGCATCTGTGCAATCGCCTGGGTCACGTTGGCGGTGGTTGCACCCGCCGTTTTCAGCAGGTCGGTCAAGGTGCCACGTGATTCAAGCGCCGCCAGAACAAAGAGTTCTGATGAAATAAAGTTGTCGCCGCGTTTTTGCGCCAGTTTGTCGCAAAGATTCAGTACGCGAACCAGATCCTGAGACGGTTGTACATCTCCGCCAGTGCCCTCTACCTGCGGTAAACGGCTCAGAGCCTGATCGATGGCTGTGCGTAACTGCCCCGCATTAACACCGGCAGATGTCAGTAAAGGACGTACCGATCCCCCTTCCTGATTAAGCAAGGCGCTCATTAAATGAAGTGGTTCGATAAACTGATTGTCGTGCCCCAGTGCGAGAGACTGGGCATCGGCGAGAGCAAGCTGGAATTTATTAGTAAGACGATCCAGACGCATAACTCCTCCCATAACAGGTCAAAATTGCTACTGGAGATTAAATGAGGTCATCCCTCAATTATTCAAGGTGAATGACCTGAATTATGCGAAAAGAAAACGGCGCGTGCCGGATCGTCTTGATTCTATAGGTTATATCAGCCAAATGAAACTTGCCATACGCCCGGTCGTCTTGTCGCGACGATAGGAAAAGAAATCATCCTTTTCGGTGAAAGTGCAGCGATCGCCGCCATAGATCTGGCTGATACCAAGGTTCGTCAGGCGCTGGCGGGCAAGCTGATAAATATCCGCCATGTATTTATCTCCCGCCGCGCAAAAAGCATTTTCCGCCTGCGGGTCGTGCGCCATAAAGGCCTCGCGCACTTCCGGGCCCACCTCAAAGGCTTGTGGCCCAATGGCCGGGCCAAGCCAGGCGATGATGTTATCCGCACTGTCAGCGAAGCAGGCGACAGTCTCTTCCAGTACGCCAGCGCACAATCCGCGCCAGCCAGCATGGGCTGCGGCAACTTCGGTGCCCGCACGGTTGCAGAAGAGCACCGGCAGGCAGTCGGCGGTCATGACGGCACAAACTGTGCCCGGAGTATTGCTGTACGAGGCATCAGCACGTTTCGAAGCGTAGGGTTCTCCGCTGAGCCGGAGCACAGCGGTACCATGCACCTGTTCAAGCCAGACCGGTTTCGACGGCAACTGGCCCGCAGCAAACATGCGTTTGCGATTCTCTTCAACATGCTCAAGATTATCGCCACAGTGAGCGCCCAGGTTTAATGATCCCCAGGCTCCCTCACTCACGCCCCCGATGCGGGTTGAACTACAGGCTGCCACGCCCTCTGGCGCGGGCCACTCCGGGACAATCAATTTGGTCATAACCAGTCCACGTCATCCTTATGTTCTTCAAAATCGGCACGCATAGCGTCGATAAGTTCCACCATATCCTGTGGGATCGGCGCGTGCCACTCCATCTCGATACCGGTGATCGGATGATAGAGACGCAGCATGGTGGCATGCAGAGCCTGACGGTCGAATTTACGCAGCATGGCGATGAACTCTTCGGATGCGCCTTTCGGCGGACGCGGACGGCCACCATAAAGCTGATCGCCCACCAGCGGATGGGTGATATGCGACATATGAACACGGATCTGGTGAGTACGTCCCGTTTCCAGGCGCAGACGCAGGCGCGTATGAATGCGGAAATGCTCCATGATGCGGTAGTGCGTCACTGCCGGTTTACCCATTGGGTGGACAGACATATGGGTACGCTTGGTCGGATGGCGGCTGATAGGCTGCTCAACCGTCCCGCCCGAGGTCATATGACCAATGGCCACCGCTTCGTACTCACGGGTGATTTCACGCAGCTGCAGGGACTCCACCAGACGCGTTTGCGCCGGAATGGTCTTCGCCACGACCATCAGGCCGGTGGTGTCTTTATCCAGACGGTGAACGATCCCCGCACGCGGTACATCGGCGATCGGCGGATAGTAGTGCAGCAGCGCATTCAGCACCGTGCCATCAGGATTACCTGCGCCAGGGTGTACAACAAAATCGCGCGGCTTATTGATGACAAGGATGTCGTCGTCTTCGTAGACGATATTCAGCGGGATATCCTGCGGCTCAAAACGGACTTCTTCTTCGATATCAGCATTGATGGCGACCACTTCCCCACCCAACACTTTCTCTTTTGGCTTGTCCCAGATCTTGCCATTTACCATCACGCGCTGGTCAAGGATCCATTCTTTTATGCGTGAACGCGAATAATCAGGGAACATTTCGGCCAAAGCCTGATCTAAGCGTTGTCCGAGCTGTTTTTCGGAGACTGTTGCGGTGAGTTCTACTCGTTGTGCCATAGACTGCTTCTTCGTTTAACGTTGGGTTTTACGGCTTTGCCGTTTAATATAGTGTGCTATTGTAGCTGGTCTTAATCGGGAGCAGGAAAGAGATTCTCCCGGACAAACATTTGAGGAAAGTCAAAACGTCATGACGCGCATGAAATATCTGGTGGCAGCGGCCACGTTGAGCCTGGCTTTGGTAGGCTGCTCCGGTTCGAATGAACAGGTCCCTGACAATCCGCCGAATGAAATCTATGCGACTGCTCAGCAAAAGCTGCAGGACGGTAACTGGAAACAGGCGATAACGCAACTGGAAGCGCTGGATAATCGCTATCCATTTGGCCCGTATTCCCAGCAGGTACAGTTGGATCTGATCTACGCCTACTATAAAAATGCCGATCTGCCACTGGCCCAGGCGACGATTGATCGCTTCATGCGTCTGAATCCGACCCATCCGAATATCGACTACGTGATGTACATGCGCGGGCTGACCAATATGGCGCTGGACGACAGTGCGCTACAGGGCTTCTTCGGCGTCGATCGTTCCGACCGTGACCCTCAGCATGCGCGCGATGCGTTCAATGACTTCTCCAAGCTGGTTCGCGGCTATCCGAACAGTCAGTACGTAACGGATGCCAGCAAGCGTCTGGTGTTCCTGAAAGACCGTCTGGCGAAATACGAATATTCTGTGGCGGAATACTATACCCGTCGTGGCGCATACGTTGCCGTCGTGAACCGTGTTGAAGGCATGCTGCGTGATTATCCGGATACTCAGGCAACACGTGATGGCCTGAAGCTGATGGAAAACGCCTATCGCGAGCTGCAGATGACATCTCAGGCTGAAAAAGTGGCGAAGATTATTGCCGCTAACAGCAGCAGCTCTTGATCATTCAGTAAGATGCAAAACGGCAGCCCAGTGGCTGCCGTTTTTTTATCCGTTTTCGCACTAAGCTGAAGCGGTTTAGCCCGCACCAATCCTATCAACTATGGCCGCAATTTCTTCCTTCGACAAGGTAAATCTTACTTCTTACTGTCCTGCCTCACAAAAAGAATCCGTTGACAAAAAGTGACATTAAAATGTGATTTACATCACACATTTTGACATTAGGAACGGTATGCTGGAATCACCAAGACGGGAAAGACAAGAGGTAAAATTTATGACAATGAACATTACCAGTAAACAAATGGAAATTACTCCGGCAATCCGCCAGCACGTCGCAGACCGTCTCGCCAAACTGGATAAATGGCAAACACACCTGATTAACCCGCATATCATTCTCTCTAAGGAGCCACAGGGTTTCATCGCTGACGCAACTATCAATACTCCAAACGGCCATCTGGTCGCCAGCGCGAAACATGAGGATATGTACACCGCCATCAACGATTTGATCAACAAGCTGGAACGGCAGCTCAATAAAGTGCAACACAAAGGTGAAGCCCGTCGCGCCACAACATCGGTGAAAGACGCCAGCTTCGCAGAAGAAGTTGAAGATGAGTAATCCCTTACATTGAGTCTATCGCCAACGCGCCTTCGGGCGCGTTTTTTATTGACAGGGTGAAAACAGTGCAGGTACTTTAAGTCTGTCTTCTGAAGGAATCATCCATGACCGTTAAGCCGTTCTTCTTCGCATTCTTTTTTACCTTCCCCTGATTGGGAGGCGTTTCGTCGTGTGATAAAGAATGCGAAGACGAACAATAAGGCCTCCCACACCGGGGGGCCTTTTTTATTGATAACGATAAATGACAAAGGCAACGCTATGACATCGGAAAACCCGTTACTGGATCTGCGAGATAAGATCAGCTCACTGGATGAAAAACTGCTTTCGCTGTTGGCTGAACGCCGTGCGCTTGCCGTCGAGGTAGGTAAAGCAAAGCTGGCATCACATCGCCCGGTACGTGATATCGACCGTGAGCGCGACCTGCTGGAACGCCTGATTAACCTTGGCAAGACGCACCATCTGGATGCCCACTACATCACCCGCCTGTTCCAGCTGATTATCGAAGATTCCGTCCTGACCCAGCAGGCGCTGTTGCAGCAGCATCTGAACAAAACCAATCCGCACTCGGCGCGTATTGCCTTCCTGGGGCCCAAAGGCTCCTATTCCCACCTTGCGGCACGTCAGTATGCTGCCCGCCATTTCGAAGAATTTATTGAGAGTGGCTGCGCGAAGTTCGCTGATATTTTTAATCAGGTGGAAACCGGCCAGGCGGACTACGCTGTCGTACCGATTGAAAACACCAGTTCCGGGGCGATCAACGACGTTTACGATTTGCTTCAGCACACCACCCTGTCGCTGGTTGGCGAGCTGACAATCCCTATCGACCACTGCGTGCTGGTCTCCGGGACGACCGACCTCGACAAAATCAAGACGGTCTACAGCCATCCGCAGCCCTTCCAGCAGTGTAGCCAGTTCCTGAATCGCTATCCGGGCTGGAAAATTGAATATACTGAGAGCACGTCGGCAGCCATGGAAAAGGTCGCTCAGGCTAATTCCCCTGCTGTGGCCGCACTGGGTAGCGAAGCGGGCGGGGCGCTGTATGGATTACAGGTGCTGGAACGTAACCTGGCCAATCAGACGCAGAACATCACCCGCTTCATCGTCCTGGCGCGTAAGGCGATCAACGTTTCCGATCAGGTGCCGGCGAAAACCACCCTCTTGATGGCAACGGGCCAGCAGGCCGGTGCGCTGGTTGAGGCCCTGCTGGTGCTGCGTAATCACAATCTGATTATGACCAAGCTGGAATCGCGCCCTATCTATGGCAACCCGTGGGAAGAGATGTTCTATCTCGATATTCAGGCCAACCTGGAATCTGCATCCCTGCAGAAAGCCCTGCGCGAACTGGGTGACATTACCCGTTCAATGAAGGTGCTTGGCTGCTATCCGAGCGAAAACGTCGTACCGGTCGATCCGGCTTAACGCGTAATAAACGGCCCCTTTTTCACCCCTGCCACGCTGACGGGAAGGGTGAAAATGGCACCGGAAAGAGGATATTCCGCCACTTCCTGCGGATCCATATTCTCACGGGTGGTGGTGATAAACAGCGTTTGCATATCTTCACCACCGAAACAGACCATCGTCGGGTAGCGCACCGGCAAACGATACTCTTCCAGCTGCTCGCCCTGCGGTGAAAAACGTGCGATGCGCCAGCCGTCAAACAGCGCACTCCAGTAACACCCCTCCACATCCACCGCTGCTCCGTCGGGTATCCCCTCTCCCGGCTGGAATCGGCGAAAGACTTCCCGTTTACCCGGTTCGCCCTGCTCATCCAGCGGCGTACGGTAGATAACCGCGTTGGGCGTGTCTGAGGTGTACATCCAGCGCCGGTCATCGCTGAATGCCAGGCCGTTATGACCGTGAATATCACACTGGATAACCTCAGGCGTGAGGTCATTGTCGATGCGCATCAGCAAGGCGCCGTTGTAATCCCCCGGCGCCCAGAACGTGCCCGCGTAGAAGCGGCCAAAGTGATCGGTTCCCCCGTCATTAAAGCGCGCCAGCTGCGGGTTCGATGGGTTATCACACACTTTTCGCTGCAGCAGCCCGTGCTTGTCCGCCAGCCAGATGGCGTTGCGCATGGCGACAATAAAGCCCCCTCCTTCGCGCAGGGCAAAACAGCCCACCTCTTCGTGAAAGGATAGAACGCTGTGTTCACCTGTCGACAAATGGTAGCGGTGGATCTCGCCTTCAAGAATATCCGCCCAGTAGAGCGCGTTTTCTGCATCGCTCCAGGTCGGGCATTCCGGTAGATGCCCCGTGTAATCAAACAGTATCTGTGGTTCAGCCATGACAAATCCCCAAAATGAAAAAAGCCAGCAGTGCTGGCTTTCAGTATATACATCATCGGATTACTGGCGACTGTCATTCGCCTGTCGCAGCAGGATGCGGCTTTCGCTCTGGAAGCGTTGGGCGTAATCGCCAAACCAGTGCTCGACCTTACGGAAACTGTCGATAAAGGCCTGCTTATCGCCCTGCTCGAGCAGAGTGATCGCCTCGCCAAAACGCTGGTAGTAGCGTTTAATCAGCGCCAGGTTGTTGCCCGAGGACATAATAATATCCGCGTACAGCTGTGGATCCTGGGCAAACAGCCGCCCGACCATCGCCAGTTCAAGGCGATAAATAGGGGACGACAGCGAGAGCAGTTGCTCAAGCTGCACGTTCTCTTCCGACAGATGCAGGCCATACGCGAAGGTCGCGAAGTGACGCAGCGCCTGGATGAAGGCCATGTTCTGATCGTGCTCGACGGCGCTGATACGGTGCAGTCGCGCGCCCCATACCTGAATCTGCTCCAGGAACCACTGGTAGGCTTCTGGCTGACGACCATCGCAGTAGACCACAACCTGCTTCGCCAGGCTGCCGCTGTCCGGGCCGAACATCGGGTGCAGGCCCAGCACCGGGCCATTATGCGCGGCCAGCATCGCCTGCAGCGGACCATTTTTTACCGAGGCCAGGTCGACCAGAATACAGTCTTCCGGCAGCGGTGGCAGTCTGGCAATAATCTCTTCAGTAACGTGAATCGGTACGCTGACAATAACCATACCGGCATCGGCAACCATCGCTTCCGCCTGAGCCCAGTCCTCTTTTTCAAGGATGCGCACCTGATAGCCGGAAAGCGTCAGCATCTTCTCGAACAGACGCCCCATCTGCCCGCCGCCACCGACAATGACCACCGGGCGCAGCGTTGGACAGAGGGTTTTAAATCCCTTGTCGTTTTCGCTGGAGTACGACTCACGCATCACGCGACGCAGCACATCTTCAATCAGATCCGGCGAGACGCCCAGCGCCTGGGCTTCTTTACGGCGTGAAGCCAGCATGGAGGCTTCACGCTCCGGCACGTAAATCGGCAAGCCGTATTTACTTTTGACTTCACCCACCTCGGCGACCAGCGCCATGCGGCGTGCCAGCAAATCCAGCAGCGCCTTGTCTACCTCGTCAATTTGATCGCGCAGGGCGGTCAATTCAGCAACCATAACTAACCTCTTAAGCCAGACGCGTCGCCAGCTGGCCGTTCAAATCTTTGTGGATCTCACGCAACAGCGCATCGGTGGTTTCCCAGCTGATGCAGGCATCCGTCACGGATACCCCGTGCTGCATGGCGCTGCGTGGTTGCTCAGATGACTGATTGCCTTCATGGATGTTGCTTTCAATCATCAGGCCAATAATCGAACGGTTGCCATCTTTAATCTGCGCGACGACGGATTCCGCCACCGCAGGCTGACGACGGTAATCTTTATTGGAATTACCATGACTGCAATCTACCATCAGCGCCGGGCGCAGTCCTGCCTGTTCCATCTCTTTTTCACACTGAGCAACATCTGCCGGGCTGTAGTTTGGTGCCTTACCGCCGCGCAGGATAACGTGCCCATCCGGGTTGCCCTGGGTCTGCAGCAGGCAAACCTGGCCTGCCTGGTTGATGCCGACAAAACGGTGCGGCATGGCAGCGGCGCGCATGGCATTAATGGCTGTCGCCAGGCTGCCGTCGGTACCGTTTTTGAAACCGACCGGCATAGAGAGGCCCGAGGCCATTTCACGGTGCGTCTGCGATTCAGTGGTACGCGCACCGATTGCTGACCAGCTGAACAGGTCGCCCAGGTACTGCGGGCTGTTTGGATCCAGCGCTTCTGTTGCCAGCGGCAGTCCCATGTTAACCAGCTCCACCAGAAGATTACGCGCAATCTTCAGACCGGCTTCCACATCAAACGAGCCATCCATGTGCGGATCGTTAATCAACCCTTTCCAGCCGACGGTGGTACGAGGTTTTTCAAAATAGACGCGCATGACCAGGTAGAGGCTATCGCTGACCTCCTCGGCCAGGGCTTTAAAACGATGCGCATATTCGATGGCGGCTTCTGGATCATGAATAGAGCACGGACCACATACCACCAGCAGACGCGGATCGCGCCCGGCAATAATGTCGGAAATGGTCTGGCGGGAGTGCGCGATTTGCGCCTCTTGCTCAACGCTCAGCGGGAATTCCGCCTTCAGTTGATCCGGAGTGATCAAAACATGTTCATCGGTAATGTGTACGTTATTCAGCGCGTCTTTTTGCATGATTGCGATCCTGGAAGCTCGTTTGCGATAGTTGTTTCCTCACTGAGGAAGCCCAACGATACCATAACAAGTAAAGATTTCAATCCAAAATCCGTAAATAATACTTTACAAAATACAGTTTTAAGCAAAAAACATCCGATTAAACTGTAACGTAAAAATTACAGCCCGCATTTTTAACGCCAGGCTATGCTCAATGGAAAAAGGAGAATGTCTTATGCGCCTGATTGTTATCCCGCTTCTGGGTCTGCTGCTAACCGCCTGTCAAATCGATCCTTACACTCATCAGCCGACATGGACGGGTACCGACTGGTATGATGCCGGTAAAGAAGATGCCATGAATGGCGTGGCCGCTAAATCCAGTGAGTCGCTTGCCGCGAATTTTAATGATCCTAAGGTGGATCGCTCTGCCTATCTCAGCGGTTATAAAGAGGGGCGCGAGAAAATATGTCAGGAAAATTTCGTTTACGCCTGGGGATTAGCAGGGAAAATATTTCCTGCCAGCTGTGATACTGCGGATAACGCCACTCAACTTCGAACCGCCTGGCAGCAGGGAATGGATGAAGGAACAAAAGCCAGTCGCTTAAATTAATACCGCCCACACGCACTCTGCAAATAAAAACGTCAGATTTTACTTAAGTCTCTGAACAGAATTTCGGCGTAATGACTGCCCACGTAAAAATGGTATTCTTGCGCCGAAACTCAAGGGCAAATATTTCCAGAGTGGTATGGCGGATTCTGGTGGGTAACTTTCTTCTCATTTCCTGGTGCCGGGTAGCCCTGGTGCTGATGCTGTTATTATCCTGCGAACAGGCTATTGGCGGAACATTATCCAGAACGGATAAATCGGTACGCTCAATTGTCTCCGGGATCGTCAGTTATACCCGTTGGCCTGCCCTCTCTGGTCAGCCAACCCTGTGCATTTTTGCCTCTTCCAGTCACGTTGAGGCGCTCAGTGCTCAGGGCCCGGATGCACTGCCCTACATTCCCGTGATTATCCATAGCGATCAGGAAGCACTGGGAGCAGGTTGCAACGCGCTCTATTTTGGCAGCGAGTCTCCGACCGCCCAACTTGAATTAAGCACCGCCTTCAATTCCAGGCCGTTGCTGTTAATTGCCGAGCAAAATTCGCAATGCGTTATTGGCAGTGCTTTTTGCCTGATATTTGATAATACACAAGTCAGATTTTCCGTAAATCTGGATGTGCTGTCGCGCAGCGGAGTCAGAGTCAATCCTGATGTGTTAATGCTTGCACGGAATACGAAGGATGAATAAGGAATTTACATCAGCGCCTCGTCTGACGTTCAAAAGGACTCTGAGGCGCATCAGTATAATTAGCGTCCTCATTACGATGACGCTGGTCTGGTTATTATTGTGCATCGCTTCGGTGGTATCACTGAAACAGTACGCACAACGAAACCTTGAATTAACCAGCGCCACAGTGAGTCGCAGCCTGGAGGCGACGCTGGTGTTTAATGATACGACCGCCGCCAACGAAGCGCTGGCCACACTCGGCAAACAGGGGCAGTTTTCTTCTGCGGTACTGCTGGACCGCTACGATCATCCTTTTGCTACATGGACGATGGGGCCGAACGATCGGGCCGATCCCCTCAGTAAACTGGTCAGCCAGTGGTTATTCCCTCAGCCCATCCGCCAGCGCGTCTGGCACAATAACCTGCCGATTGGTGAGTTACACCTTACCGCGCGTGACAGCCTGATCAGCCACTTCCTCTGGACTTCCCTGGCGGTGTTAACCGGCTGCATCCTGTTTGCGGCCATGGTGGCGTTAATCATCACCCGCACCCTGCATAACGGCGTTGTCACCGCCCTGCAAAACATAACCGAGGTGGTGCACGACGTCCGGTCAAACCGTAACTTCTCCCGCCGGGTATCCGAGGAGCGCATCGATGAATTTCATCGCTTCGGTCAGGACTTCAACAGTCTGCTGGATGAAATGGAGGAGTGGCAGTTAAAGCTGCAGGCCAAAAATGCCCAACTGCTGCGCACCGCCATGCACGATCCGCTCACCGGTCTGGCGAATCGGGCGGCTTTCCGTACCAGCATCACGGCGCTGATGAATGACTCCTTAGCGCGGACCAATTCCGCCCTGCTCTTCCTGGATGGTGATGACTTTAAGCTGATTAACGATACCTGGGGGCACGCCGCCGGGGACTGTGTACTGATTGAAGTGGCCCGCCGCATGGTCGAGTTTAGCGGCGAGCGTCATCAGCCCTATCGTCTGGGCGGGGATGAATTCGCCATTATTCTGTATGGCATCCATTCGGAACACGAGGTCCTGCGCCTCTGCGCCGCGCTGACGCAACAGTTCAGCCCGTCTTATGACCTGCAAAACGGCCTCAGCACCAGAATGTCGCTCAGCATTGGCTTCGCGCTGAGCTGGGAGCATCACTCCGTTGAAACCTTACTGGATCAAGCTGACCGAAATATGTATCTGGTGAAGCATCAGCGTTCTAAAAACACTGCATAGAAGGGAACACATTATGTTAAGGCGATACGCCGCACCGCTGTTGATGGCATCAATGCTGCTGGCGGGATGCCAGGCGCCGCAGGGCAAATTTACCGCTGAACAGATTGCCGCCATGAAATCATACGGCTTTAACGAGACTAACGGCGACTGGTCGCTTGGCCTCTCTGCGAAGATCCTGTTTGGTAAAAACGAGTACCAGCTGCGCCCGGAAAGCGAACAGCAGATTAAAAGCATGGCATCGCGTCTTGCGGCCACGGGCCTGAAGCACGCCCGGATGGACGGACATACGGACAACTACGGCGAAGAGAGCTACAACAAAGACCTCTCCCTGAAGCGGGCTAACGTGGTTGCCGATGCCTGGGCTCAGGGTGCAGGTATTCCCCGCAGCAATCTGACGACCCAGGGCTTAGGTAAACAGTACCCCGTTGCGGACAACAAAACTGCCCAGGGACGTGCTGAAAACCGTCGCGTTGCGGTGGTGATCGGCACGCCCTGAGTCATTACTCTGGCGTTCCGGCCAGGGCTAATCCTGATGCCGCCCGCCAGCGCAGCCAGTCAATAACGATAAACAGCGCCAGGCTGCATCCCATGACTGGCATCGCCAGCCCCAGTAATACGGCGATACCGACAGAGACGCACCGCCCCCACAGCGGCAACGCCAGCCAGCTCTGACACAGAGTCTGCGCGGGATCGGTTGCCGTCTGACGGGGCCTGCGCATCCACCACATCCGGTATCCCCACACAATCATCACGCACAGCGCGACGCCAAAGGCGATCAACACCAGCTGGTTAGGCAGACCAAACAGCACGCCCATATGGAAATCCACCCCCCAGCGGGTCAGTTTGGCCATCAGCGGGTAATCCGCAAAACGGGTATGATCGATGACCGCCAGGGTCGCGGGGTCAACGGCCACCGCATCCACCTGCGTCGGCCAGCGACGATCGATCTCCGTCACCGTCCACGCCGTCGCATCACTCTTCGCCGGGCGGATCTCCAGCTTCGTGGCCTTGATACCCGCCGCATTCGCCGCCTGTAGCACGCCGTCGTAGAGCGCCGGATCGGGCTTCATTTCCGGCATGGGCATCGACATGTGATGACCGTGATGATCGGCATGCGGATCGGCGATTTCCGCCGGGCCGTGCAGCTGCGTTTTCACCTGCGGTGTGAGCCAGTTCATCTCTGCCCGCAGCTTATCCACGTTACCGCCCGCCCACTGGGACCAGGTCAGGCCGGTCGCCGAGAACAGCAGCATGCCCAGCAGCAGACACCAGCCGAGGGTGACGTGCAGACGACGGCGGTTCTGGAAGCGGTTATTGATACGCCGTTTTGGCCGGGTATAAAACCACAGCGCAATGCCCCCCAGCGCGGCAATCCACATCCACGACGCGGCCAGCTCGCTGTAGAGACGCCCCACGTCACCCAGCATCAACGACTGATGCAGATAATCGATTGTCTGGCGGAACGGCAAAATACCGCTGGTGCCGTAGACGGTCATATCTCCCCGAACCTCAAGACTGACCGGATCGATAAAGATGGCCCGGTTCTCTGAGGCCTTCAGCGCCGGGTCGGCATACATTACCCGGGTAGTGTCGCCATCGGCCAGACCCGGGCGAACCGCATGCAGGCGCAGCTCTCCGCCAGTCACTTTTTCCGCGACAGCGATCTGCTCCGCAAGAGGGCGCGCTGTCCCCCGGGCCTCGCTGAACAGGGCATGATGATAAAGCGCATTTTCCAGCTGCGGTGTGGCGACATACAGCGTACCGGAGAGCGCGGCGATAAAGATAAATGGCCCGACAAACAGACCAATATAGAAGTGAAGACGACGCAGCAGGTTGCCCCATGCAGCGCGCGAAGTGCAGGTAGTCATGCTTTCCCTTTTTTAGGCAAAAAGTTATCGGTACACCGGGGTGCACATTTTTTTAAATGGAATAAGCAGACAGGCGCGGCGGGGCACGCGTATCGGGGCAGAGCCAGGGGAAGTAACGCCAGTGGCGGACGGCAGGACGCGGTGGCGTCAGCCGCTGTCTGAGTAATACCGCGCACAGCAGCATCACCAGCGCCAGCATCACCCCCGGAACATGGGCCAACAGCACGCAGTAACCACAGGCTTCGGCGTGGTCGACCGGCATGGTTTCGGAGGGGGCATGGTGCTCAGTCATCATAGTCATCTCATGATGCATGCCGGGCATGGCGCTCATGGGATCTTTTTGCAACGAGACAGAGACAAGCGGCGCAAAGACGATCATCAGGATCGCAAATAACGCGAGACCTGCCGCGATACGTTGCCATGTTGCCTGATGCTGTTTAGTCGTCACTTACCCTCCGTTGAAGCAAGGGCATTGTAAACGATTTATGACGAAGACGTTAACGTGCAGGACTCACGGAGATAAAAAAAGGGCCGGCCTTTCGGCCAGCCCTTTTTACAGGATGTCGCACAAGCGAATCTTAGTTCAGACGCTCTTTGATACGAGCAGACTTACCAGTACGCTCACGCAGGTAGTACAGTTTAGCTTTACGTACAGCACCACGACGTTTAACAGCAATGCTGTCAACTACCGGTGAGTGAGTCTGGAAGACACGCTCAACGCCTTCGCCGTTGGAAATTTTACGAACAGTGAATGCAGAGTGCAGACCGCGGTTACGGATAGCGATAACCACGCCCTCAAATGCCTGCAGACGTTTTTGGAACCTTCAACAACCCATACTTTCACTTCCACGGTATCACCCGGACGGAAGGAAGGTACGTCCTGCTTCATCTGCTCTTGTTCAAGTTGCTTAATAATGTTGCTCATAATTTAATCTCTTATCCTGGGTAAACTGATATTCGGGGGCCTCAGGCCATCCCATCATGTTTCTGCTGCTGGTGCGCGTGTTCAGTTTTGAACTCGGCCAGCAACTTTGCTTGCTCTTCAGTCAGAGCCAGGTTTTCCAGAAGTTCAGGTCTTCTAAGCCAGGTACGGCCCAGCGACTGCTTCAGACGCCAGCGACGAATCTCAGCATGGTTTCCCGACAGCAATACCGGCGGTACTTCCATCCCTTCTAACACTTCAGGACGGGTATAGTGTGGACAGTCCAGCAATCCATCAGCAAAAGAGTCTTCTGTTGCTGAAGCTTCATGGCCCAGAACGCCCGGAATGAACCGGGAAACCGAGTCAATCAGCGTCATTGCCGGTAACTCACCACCGCTGAGAACGTAATCGCCGATAGACCATTCTTCGTCAATCTCGGTTTGAATTACGCGCTCATCTATCCCTTCGTAGCGACCACACACCAGAATCAGTTTCTGATTCGTTGCCAGTTCGCTGACGCCCGCTTGATCAAGCTTGCGTCCCTGAGGTGACAGATAAATCACCTTTGCGCCTTCACCTGCCGCGGCTTTTGCTGCTGCGATGGCATCCCGCAAGGGTTGAACCATCATGAGCATCCCCGGTCCGCCGCCGTAAGGACGTTCGTCCACGGTACGGTGCCGGTCATGAGTGAAGTCACGTGGACTCCAGCTCTCGATGCTCAGCAGGCCATTTTTTACTGCCCGGCCAGTTACCCCGTAATCAGTAATCGCGCGGAACATTTCAGGAAACAGGCTAACGATACCTATAAACACAAGCCAATCCCCATAGCGCCGTCTTTTACCGTTTTCAGGAGAATTTAAAAACCAGGATCCCAATCTACTTCGATAGTACGAGTAGCGAGATCGACTTTCTTGATAACCTGCCCATCGAGGAACGGAACCAGCCGCTCCTTGATGCCAAACGCATCTTTCAGGTTTGCCTTAATGACGAGAACGTCATTCGATCCGGTTTCCATCATATCGATGACTTTTCCCAGACCGTAACCTTCAGTGGTGACCACCTGGCAACCGATAAGGTCTTTCCAGTAGTAACCATCATCCAGCTCAGGCAGCTGCGACGAATCCACGACAATTTCACAATTAGTCAGCGCATTCGCGGCATCGCGATCGTCAACGCCTTTCAGCTTGATAACGATGTCCTGATTGTGGTGACGCCAGCTTTCCAGCTCGACTTCCTGCCACTGACCCGCCTTCTGGATAAACCAGGGCTGATAGTCAAAAATGCTTTCGGCGTCTTCGGTGGAGGAAAACACTCTGAGCCAACCACGGATACCGTAGCAAGAACCCATTTTGCCCAATACAATCGGTTCAACAGGTGCTTTTTTGCTCATCATGACCACCGTGACAGATTAAGCTGCTTTGTTTGCTGCTTTGATCAGCGTAGCAACGCGATCGGAAACGGTAGCGCCCTGGCCAACCCAGTGAGCGATACGATCCAGATCCAGACGGGTTTCTTCTTCTGCGCCAGCGGCCAGTGGGTTGAAGAAACCAACGCGCTCGATGAAGCGACCGTTGCGTGCATTACGGCTGTCAGTAACAACAACCTGGTAGAACGGACGCTTTTTCGCGCCGTGACGTGCTAAACGAATAGTTACCATAACATCCTCTTGTGTGAATAAAACACCGGGCCCCATCGAGGGAAGGAGCCCGGTGTCATATTAAAAGCCCGAAAATTTTACTGATTTTTGGGGAAAATGCAATCAGCAGTTGCTAATCCACCGTAATAAGGCTGTCGGCGGTGCAGCCAGTTTGGTGCCAGCGTGCGCGCAGCCACCGGAGCGTACACGCTGTACGTGAGGATGGCGAGCACACCCCGGTGCCAAAATGGCAAACAAGCCAGGCCAATTAGCGACCAGGGAAGCCTGGTGGCATCATGCCCTTCATGCCGCGCATCATTTTGGCCATCCCGCCCTTCTTCATTTTCTTCATCATGCGCTGCATGTCGTCGAACTGTTTCAGAAGGCGGTTAACGTCCTGAACCTGCATCCCACAACCCGCCGCGATACGGCGTTTACGGGAGCCTTTAATGATTTCCGGCTTGGCACGCTCTTTCAGCGTCATGGAGTTGATAATCGCCTCCATCCGCACCAGAACCTTGTCGTCCATCTGCGCTTTCACGTTATCCGGAATTTGCCCCATGCCCGGCAGCTTGCCCATCAGGCTCGCCATACCGCCCATGTTTTTCATCTGGCGCAGCTGCTCCAGGAAGTCGGTCAGATCGAAGCCGTCGCCTTTTTTCAGCTTGGAGGCCAGCTTCTCGGCCTGCGCACGGTCGACTTTGCTCTCGATATCTTCGATCAGCGACAGCACGTCGCCCATGCCGAGGATACGGGAGGCAATACGATCCGGGTGGAACGGCTCCAGCGCTTCGGTCTTCTCACCGACGCCGAGGAACTTAATTGGCTTGCCGGTGATATGACGAATAGAGAGCGCCGCACCGCCGCGGGCGTCGCCGTCCACTTTGGTCAGCACCACGCCGGTTAACGGCAGCGCTTCATTGAACGCTTTTGCGGTGTTTGCCGCATCCTGACCAGTCATGGCGTCGACAACAAACAGGGTTTCTACCGGATTGATCGCGGCATGCACCTGTTTGATTTCGTCCATCATCGCTTCGTCAACGTGCAGACGACCGGCGGTATCCACCAGCAGCACGTCGAAGAACTTCAGCTTCGCCTCTTTCAGCGCTGCATTAACGATGTCGATCGGTTTCTGTCCGACGTCGGACGGGAAGAACTCCACGCCAACCTGTTCGGCCAGGGTTTCCAGCTGTTTGATCGCCGCCGGGCGATAAACGTCGGCAGAGACGACCAGCACTTTCTTCTTGTGCTTTTCGCGCAGGAATTTACCCAGCTTACCGACGCTGGTGGTTTTACCCGCACCCTGCAGACCGGCCATCAGCACCACCGCTGGCGGTTGCGCCGCAAGGTTCAGGCTCTGGTTCTCTTCGCCCATCGCCGAAACCAGTTCGTTACGGACGATTTTGACGAACTCCTGACCCGGGGTCAGGCTCTTGTTAACTTCATGACCAACCGCTTTCTCTTTTACGCGGTTGATGAAATCACGGACGACCGGCAGCGCGACGTCTGCTTCAAGCAGCGCCATGCGCACTTCGCGCAGCGTCTCTTTGATGTTGTCTTCGGTAAGGCGTCCACGGCCGCTGATGTTGCGCAGCGTGCGCGACAAACGATCGGTTAAATTATCAAACATTGTCTCTCGCCTGGGGTAGAAACGTTAGGTCGCTGGCGCGACACGTACACAGAATTTTGCCGGAGTATAACATGAAGGCGCCTTTGTTGTTATGCAACGGTTGGAGCACGCCTCACGTAACGTTATACTGCATCTCTTTCTTATCAGGACAACTGTCGACACCTATATGCCTGTTTTCGCTCTGATCGCCCTCGTCGCATACTCTGTCAGCCTTGCGCTGATCATTCCTGGCCTGCTGCAAAAAAACAGCGGCTGGCGGCGAATGGCTATTTTGTCGGCGGTCATCGCGTTGATAAGCCACGCTTTTGCCCTCGAAGCGCGCATTCTGCCAGGCGACGGCAGCGGGCAGAATCTGAGCCTGCTGAACGTCGGCTCGCTGGTCAGCCTGATGATCTGTACGGTGATGACCATCGTGGCCTCGAAAAACCGCGGCTGGCTGCTGCTGCCGATTGTCTACGCCTTTGCGCTGATCAATCTGGCCTTTGCCACCTTCGTGCCGAACGAGTTCATCACCCATCTTGAAACAACGCCGGGCATGATGGTGCATATTGGCCTGTCGCTGTTCTCCTATGCCACGCTGATCATTGCCGCGCTGTATGCCCTCCAGTTGGCCTGGATTGACTACCAGCTGAAGAACAAAAGACTGGCCTTCAGTAACGAAATGCCGCCGCTGATGACCATCGAACGCAAGATGTTTCACATCACTCAGGTCGGGGTGGTCCTGCTGACGCTGACCCTGAGTACCGGCCTGTTTTATATGCACAATCTCTTCAGCATGGAGAATATCGACAAGGCCGTGCTCTCCATCATCGCGTGGTTTGTCTATATTGTCCTGTTATGGGGCCATTATCATGAAGGCTGGCGCGGTCGCCGCGTGGTCTGGTTCAACGTGGCGGGAGCAGGCATCCTGACCCTGGCCTATTTTGGTAGCCGCGTCATCCAGCAACTCGCCGGCTAAGCAACAAAGGAGTTCCCCCTGGAACACATCTCCACTACCACGCTGATCGTTACCCTGATCGTGATGGTAGTTATCTCCGCCTATTTCTCCGGCTCGGAGACCGGCATGATGACGCTCAACCGTTACCGGTTACGTCATCGCGCCAAACAGGGTAACCGCGCTGCGCGTCGTGTAGAAAAACTGCTGCGTAAACCGGACCGCCTGATAAGCCTGGTGCTCATCGGCAACAACCTGGTTAACATCCTCGCCTCCGCGCTGGGCACCATTGTCGGCATGCGCCTGTACGGTAACGCCGGGGTCGCTATCGCCACCGGGGTGCTGACGTTCGTGGTGCTGGTCTTTGCCGAAGTGTTACCGAAGACCATCGCTGCCCTCTATCCTGAGAAGGTCGCCTATCCCAGCAGCTTCCTGCTGGCGCCGTTACTGATCCTGATGATGCCGCTGGTGTGGCTGTTAAACGGCGTGACGCGCGTGCTGATGCGCATGGTGGGTATCAAAGCGGATGTGGTGGTCAGCAGCGCGCTGAGCAAAGATGAGCTGCGCACCATCGTGCACGAGTCGCGCTCGCAAATCTCCCGCCGCAATCAGGATATGCTGCTGTCGGTGCTGGACCTGGAGAAGGTCAGCGTGGATGACATTATGGTGCCGCGCAATGAGATCGTCGGTATCGACATCAACGATGACTGGAAAGCCATTGTCCGCCAGCTGACCCACTCCCCGCACGGTCGCATCGTGCTGTACCGGGATTCACTGGACGACACCATCAGCATGCTGCGCGTGCGTGAAGCTTATCGTCTGATGACCGAGAAAAAAGAGTTCACCAAAGAGGTGATGCTGCGCGCGGCGGATGAGATCTACTACATCCCGGAAGGCACTCCGCTCAGCACCCAGTTGATCAAATTCCAGCGTAATAAAAAGAAAGTGGGCCTGGTGGTGGATGAGTATGGCGATATCCAGGGCCTGGTGACGGTAGAGGATATTCTGGAGGAGATTGTCGGCGACTTTACCACCTCCATGTCCCCTACCCTTGCCGAAGAAGTCACGCCGCAAAACGACGGCTCGGTGCTGATTGACGGCAGCGCGAACGTTCGTGAACTCAATAAAGCCTTTAACTGGCAGATGCCGGAAGAGGAAGCCCGGACCATTAACGGCATGATTCTGGAAGCGCTGGAGGAGATCCCGGCGGCAGGCACGCGGGTGCGGATTGGTCAGTATGATATTGATATCCTGGACGTGCAGGACAATATGATTAAGCAGGTGAAGGTCGTGCCGGTCAAACCGCTCAGGGAGAGCATCACGGAGTAAAACGTAGTGCCGGGCAGGCGACGCCGCCACCCGGCACTACGGGAGGCAAATTACGCCTTAGCTTTCGCCACGGAGACCATCGCCGCGCGAATGGTACGGCCGTTCAGGGTATAGCCTTTCTGCATCACCATCAGCACGTTACCGGCAGCAACGTCTTCAGACTCAACCATCGCAATCGCCTGATGCACGTTAGGATCCATCGGCACGTTGGTATCGGCGACCACTTCCACGCCAAACTTCTTCACTACGTCGAGCATGGATTTCAGCGTCAGCTCAATCCCTTCCACCATCGGAGCCATATCCGGGTTCGCTTTATCCGCAACTTCCAGCGCGCGATCCAGGCTATCGATGACCGGCAGCAGTTCGTTGACAAATTTTTCCAGCGCAAATTTATGCGCCTTTTCAACGTCCAGCTCGGTACGACGACGCAGGTTTTCCATTTCGGCTTTGA
Source organism: Leclercia sp. LTM14 (assembly GCF_023736175.1). Classification (NCBI taxonomy): domain Bacteria; kingdom Pseudomonadati; phylum Pseudomonadota; class Gammaproteobacteria; order Enterobacterales; family Enterobacteriaceae; genus Leclercia; species Leclercia sp. LTM14. Next base: position 141,202 of record NZ_JAIKTT010000012.1, on the reverse strand, counting down.
TACGCAGGATGCCATCGCGCTCGCGGTTCTGGGCTTCAGTTACCTGAGCTTCCAGATTCGCAATTTTTTCATCGCGCGGATCCACCTGCTCAGCACCAGCCTCAGGCTCTACAGCCTCAACCTCTTCGTGCTGCTCCGTGATAATTTCTTCCGGGGCTTGCCCCTCAGGCGTTTTCTGTTCTTTACTACTCATGAATTTCTCCGCGTTTTTCTGCATTCAACTCGCTAACTTCGCTTATTATGGGGATCAGTTTCCGGGATTCAAGGGAACAAGCCACATTGTCATCATTCATTCGCACAAGGACCTTCAGAAAATGAGCAACCATTTCAAGTGTATTGGGATTGTCGGTCATCCACGTCACCCTACTGCGTTGACGACACATGAAATGCTCTATCGCTGGCTGTGCGCGAAAAACTATGACGTGATTGTTGAACAGCAAATTGCCCAGGAATTGCAGTTAAAAAACGTCAAAACCGGTACGCTGGCGGAAATTGGCCAACAGGCCGACCTGGCGGTGGTGGTCGGTGGCGACGGAAATATGCTGGGCGCCGCGCGCACCCTCGCCCGTTACGATATTAAAGTCATTGGCATCAACCGTGGCAACCTGGGCTTTTTAACCGACCTCGACCCGGATAACGCCCAGCAGCAGCTCGCCGACGTGCTGGAAGGCCACTACATCAGCGAAAAGCGCTTTTTGCTGGAGGCCCAGGTGTGCCAGCAGGACTGCCAGAAACGGATCAGCACCGCCATTAACGAAGTGGTGCTGCATCCGGGGAAAGTGGCGCATATGATTGAGTTTGAAGTCTATATCGACGAAATCTTTGCCTTCTCGCAGCGCTCCGACGGGCTGATTATCTCGACCCCGACCGGGTCCACCGCCTACTCGCTCTCGGCGGGCGGCCCGATCCTGACGCCATCCCTGGATGCCATTACGCTGGTGCCGATGTTCCCGCATACCCTTTCGGCCCGCCCGCTGGTGATAAACAGCAGCAGCACCATTCGCCTGCGTTTTTCGCACCGCCGCAACGACCTTGAGATCAGCTGCGACAGCCAAATCGCGCTGCCGATTCAGGAAGGCGAAGACGTGCTGATCCGCCGCTGTGATTACCACCTGAATCTCATCCACCCGAAAGACTACAGCTATTTCAACACATTAAGTTCCAAGCTCGGCTGGTCGAAAAAATTGTTCTGAAATAGCATCCAGCACTTTACTGTATAAAAAACCAGATTATACTGTACACAAACACAGTCATGGTTTTTCATACAGGAAAACGTTTATGCTGGCACAACTGACCATCAGCAACTTCGCCATCGTTCGTGAGCTCGAAATTGATTTCAACAGCGGGATGACGGCTATCACCGGGGAGACCGGGGCCGGTAAATCTATTGCGATTGACGCGCTTGGGCTCTGCCTCGGCGGTCGTGCTGATGGCAACATGGTGCGCGCAGGTGCCAGCCGCGCCGATCTCTGCGCCCGTTTTTCCCTCAAGGACACCCCCGCCGCCCTGCGCTGGCTCGAGCAGAACCAGCTTGAAGATGGGCGTGAGTGCTTACTTCGCCGTGTCCTCAGCAGCGACGGCCGCTCCCGTGGCTTTATCAACGGTACTGCGGTGCCGTTGTCCCAGCTGCGCGAGCTGGGTCAGCTGTTAATCCAGATCCACGGCCAGCACGCCCATCAGCAGCTTATTAAACCTGAACAGCAGAAATCCCTGCTCGACGGCTATGCCGGTGAGTCTGCGCTGACGCAGCTGATGGCTGATCACTACCGTCAGTGGCACCAGAGCTGCCGCGAACTGGCGCTGCATCAACAGCAGAGCCAGGAGCGTGCGGCCCGTGCCGAACTGCTGGCGTATCAGCTGAAAGAGCTGAACGAATTCAGCCCGCAGGCGGGTGAGTTTGAGCAGATTGACGAAGAGTACAAGCGTCTGGCCAATAGCGGCCAGCTGCTCTCCACCAGCCAGCAGGCGCTGAACTTACTGGCCGACGGCGAAGAGGTGAATCTGCAAAGCCAGCTTTATAGCGTGCGTCAGTTAGTCACCGAACTGGCAGGCATGGACAGTAAAGTCTCCGGCATGCTCGATATGCTGGAAGAGGCGGCGATTCAGATCTCCGAAGCGAGTGACGAGCTGCGCCACTACTGCGAGCGTCTGGATCTCGATCCCAACCGCCTGTTTGAGCTGGAACAGCGCATTTCGCGCCAGATCTCCCTTGCGCGTAAGCACCACGTTTCACCCGAGGAGCTGCCTGGCTTCCACCAGGCTCTGCTGGATGAGCAGCATCAGCTTGACGATCAGGCCGACTCGCTGGAGACCCTCTCTCTGGCGGTCAGCGTGCATCATCAGCAGGCTCTGGAAACGGCTACGCAGCTGCACAACGTTCGTCAGCGCTATGCGCAGGAACTCAGCCAGCACATTACCGAGAGCATGCATCTGCTGTCGATGCCGCACGGCGTTTTCACCATCGATGTGAATTTCGAAGCTAACCACCTGACGGCTGACGGCGCGGACCGCGTTGAATTCCGCGTGACCACTAACCCCGGTCAGCCGCTACAGGCTATCTCCCGGGTCGCGTCTGGCGGGGAGCTGTCGCGTATCGCCCTGGCGATTCAGGTGATCACCGCGAAGAAAATGGAAACCCCGGCGCTGATCTTCGATGAAGTGGATGTCGGTATCAGCGGCCCGACCGCGGCGGTGGTAGGTAAACTGCTTCGTCAGCTTGGCGAGTCCACCCAGGTGATGTGCGTTACCCACCTGCCGCAGGTTGCCGGCTGCGGGCATCATCATTTCTTCGTCAGCAAAGAGACCGACGGCGAGATGACCGAAACGCACATGCAGCCGCTGGACAAACGTGCCCGCCTGCAGGAGCTGGCGCGTCTGCTGGGCGGCAGTGAAGTCACCCGCAATACCCTGGCAAACGCGAAAGAACTGCTGGCAGCCTAAACTTTTTCGGTATCTCAGGGTCATACAGAACAATAAAAACGCCGACAGACCGGACGCCAGAGGTTTTAATGTGGTGAAAGGTCTATTATCATCGGCATATTACATATGAGCCGTCGCGTATTGCCCGGGCCCGAAAAGGAATCAAATCACTATGCGCTGTAAAACGCTGACCGCTGCCGCTGCGGTTCTTTTGATGATGACCGCAGGCTGTTCCACTCTGGAAAAAGTGGTTTACCGCCCTGACATCAACCAGGGGAACTATCTCGCTCCTAACGATGTGTCCAAAATCCGTGTCGGTATGACGCAGCAGCAGGTTGCCTATGCTCTGGGCACACCGATGATGTCCGATCCGTTCGGCACTAACACCTGGTTCTATGTCTTCCGCCAGAAGCCTGGTCATGAAGATGTGTCGCAGCAGACCCTGACGCTGACCTTCAACAGCAGCGGCGTGCTGACCAACATCGACAACAAACCGGCGCTCACCAAAGAGTAAGGTTTCAGAAATGCAAAAAGGTGCTCAATGAGCACCTTTTTTGTTTTCTCGCGCTGCCTGTAGCCCCGGTAAGCGCAGCGCCACCGGGAAACCCCGCTTATTTAGCAGCTTTCTCCGCACGCTGGCGACGCAGTTCTTTCGGGTCGGCAATCAACGGTCGGTAAATCTCTACCCGGTCGCCGTCCTTAACCATATCGGCCAGCTTGACCGGACGGCTGTAAATCCCGACCTTGTTTTTCGCCAGATCGATATCGTTACGTAATGTCAGCAGGCCAGAAGCCCGGATCGCCTCTTCAACGGTCGCCCCTTCTTCCAGCGTGACGCGCTGAAGATACTGTTTTTCCGGCAGCGCGTAGGCCACTTCCACCACGATCTCAGGCTGCACTGTAGACCTCTTTGGCGCGCACGGTGAACGCCTGAACCATATTGGCGGCGAGTTCTTTGAAGATGCGACCAAACGCCAACTCGATAAGGGCGTTGGTAAACTCGAAGTCGAGATGGAATTCGATCCGGCAGGCATCGGCGCTCAGCGGAACAAACTTCCATCCACCCATCAGTTTCTTGAAGGGGCCATCCACCAGATGCATCAGAATACTCTGGTTATCGGTCAGCGTATTCCGGGTAGTGAAGGTTTTGCTGATCCCGGCTTTGGAAACATCCACCGCCGCCGTCATTTGCGTCGGGCCTGAGTCCAGCACGCGGCTCCCGGTACACCCCGGGATAAACTGCGGATATGACTTAACGTCATTCACTAACTGGTACATCTGTTCCACACTGTATGGGACAAGCGCAGTACGACTAATCTGAGGCATAGCATTTTTCCTGATCAAACAACCTACAAATAATAACATTTATCACCTGTTAAAAAAACGCTGAGCCTCATCTCGTGCTAATATAGCGCGTTAGACCTCACAGGACGCAATGAGGTGACTTTTTGACATCAGATTACCTACGGCTTTACGACACTTATGACGAAGAAAAAAGCACATAAACCAGGCTCGGCAACCATTGCGCTCAACAAGCGTGCCCGCCACGAGTATTTCATTGAAGAAGAATTCGAAGCTGGCCTTGCGCTGCAGGGCTGGGAAGTTAAATCGCTGCGTGCGGGTAAAGCCAACATCGGTGACAGCTACGTGATCTTCAAAGACGGCGAAGCTTTTCTGTTTGGCGCAAACTTTCAGCCGCTGACCGTTGCTTCCTCTCACTACGTCTGCGATCCGACCCGCACCCGTAAGCTACTGCTGAACAAGCGTGAGCTGGATTCGCTCTTCGGGCGTATCAACCGCGAAGGTTACACTGTCCTCGCCCTGTCGCTGTACTGGAAGAACGCCTGGTGCAAAGTGAAAATCGGCGTGGCGAAAGGTAAGAAGCAGCACGACAAGCGTAACGATGCAAAAGATCGCGAATGGCAGGTGGATAAAGCGCGCATCATGAAGCACGCAGGCCGTTAATTTTCGGATACTTATTGAGCGATTCAATAAGTTAGCGTTCCGGACTGGTATCCAGTCTGCGAATTCTGGTATACTTGCTGTAACACTATTGGGGCTGATTCTGGATTCGACGGGATTTGCGAAACCCAAGGTGCATGCCGAGGGGCGGTTTGCCTCGTAAAAAGCCGCAAAAAAATAGTCGCAAACGACGAAAACTACGCTTTAGCAGCTTAATAACCTGCTAAGAGCCCTCTCTCCCTAGCTTCCGCTCTTAAGACGGGGATCAAAGAGAGGTCAAACCCAAAAGAGATCGCGTGGAAATCCTGCCTGGGGTTGAAGCGTTAAAACTAATCAGGCTAGTTCGTTAGTGGCGTGTCATTCCGCAGCTGGCGTGCGAATGTAAAGACTGACTAAGCATGTAGTACCGAGGATGTAGAAATTTCGGACGCGGGTTCAACTCCCGCCAGCTCCACCAAAATTCTTTGTTAACGGTCACCAGAGCCTGATACGAAGTCCTGAAAGCCCGCACGGCGCAAGCCTGCGGGCTTTTTTGTATCCAGAAAAATCAAGACACAAAGCTTATTCCAGCCCCTCTAACGCAAAGACCGCACGTGAAAAGGCATCCAGCGCCAGTGCAACATCTTCTGCAGTAACCGATTCTGCGGGATGGTGACTGACTCCCCCTTTGCAGCGCACAAAGAGCATTCCCACCGGCCAACGTCCGGCAATAGCAATGGCGTCGTGCCCGGCGCCGCTTGGCAAGGTCAGTGAACGTCCCTGCACTGCATGCACCGCGTCGCGGAGTACCTGCTGTAAACGGCTGTCGCAGGCGGTAGCGGAAATACGATAAAACGTCTCGGCGCTAAATTGTAACTGGCGGCGGGCAGCAATCAGCTGCGCCTCAGCCAGTAGCGCATTCAACAGCGAATCAAGCGGCTCGTTAGCTGGCCCGCGAATATCGAGCGTGAGCGACACGTCACCGGGGATAACGTTTACCGCACCCGGTGCGAGGCGCAGCGTGCCCACCGTAGCAACCAGATTCCCGCCCCGTTCACCGGTCATGGTCTCAATGCGCAGCATCCACTCGGCGGCGGCGGCCAGCGCATCTTTACGATGACTCATCGGTACCGTCCCCGCGTGTCCAGCCTCACCGGTAAAGCAGCAGTTCAGGCGACGCGCACCGTTAATCGCCTCGACGACGCCCAGGGCCAGATCTTCCTGCTCCAGACAAGGGCCCTGCTCAATATGCAGTTCGAGATAAGCGGCAAACTCCTCTGCGCGACGTGCAGCGTGGCTGATGCGCGCCGGATCCAGCCCTGCCTGCACCATCGCCTGCGCCACGCTAATCCCCTGCGCATCTGTCTGCGCCAGCCAGCCTTCAGGCCAGGTACCGGTCAGCCCCCGACTGCCGAGCAGCGTAATGCCGAATCGCGTTCCCTCTTCATCGCAAAAGCCGACAATCTCTATAGCTTTCTCCAGATGCCTCCCCTGCTGATGCAGATTGTGGACCACCTCGATCGCCGTGAGTACGCCCAGCATACCGTCGTAACGCCCGGCATTGCGCACGGTATCAAGATGGGAGCCCAGCAGAATGGCCGGCGCGCCCTCCTGCTGACCTTCGTAACGTCCACAAATATTGCCCACGCTGTCCTGCCAGACGGTCATTCCGGCCTGACTCATCCACAGCGCGACCTGCTGATTGGCCTGAAGGTGTTGAGGCGATAAATAGACACGCGTCAATGCCCCTGGCGTCTCGCTGATGGCGGCCAGCACGTCGGCACGCGCCATCACTCTCGCAGCAGCCTGCTGCCACTCCGCCTGCTGGCGTATTGGTTTACTCATTGCCCGCTCTCAGTACAGTAGTGATCCCATGCAGCCTGCATCGCGGCGCCCTGGGTTGTCGGGAACCTGAGATAGTTCAACACTGATTCCAGCGCGCTGAGGGTCGTCATTACGCACGCTTTACGCGCGTTATAGCCCATGGTGCCAATACGCCACACCTTACCGTGAAGCGGTCCGAACGACGTACCGATCTCAATACCGAAATCGTCGAGCATCAGTTTGCGCACCTGATCCCCGTTGATACCCCGAGGGATCACCACGCCAAGCACGTTATTCATCTTATGTTTGAGGTCGCCGAACGTCTCCAGCCCCATTCCCTGAATACCTTTCACCAGTGCATCACCGTGCAGCTTATGACGGGCAATACCCTTATCCAGGCCTTCCTGAAGGATCAGACGCGCACATTCCCGGGCGGCAAACAGCGCCGACGTGGCTTCAGTATGGTGATTGAGTCGCTCCGGCCCCCAGTAATCCATGATCATCCCAAGATCGAAATAGTTGGAGTACACCATCTCATCAACACCATCGAGATGCGCATCGGTGCGAATACCTTCTTCAACGCATTTGCGGCGGCGAATAACCTCCTCCATGCGTGCGCTGAGCGTAATGGGCGAGGTACCCGACGGACCGCCAAGGCACTTCTGCATCCCGGCTGAAACGGCATCCAGCTGCCAGGCATCGGTTTCCAGCGGATTGCCGCCCAGCGAGGCGGTGGCATCGGTGTAAAACAGCACATCGTAACGACGGCAAATTTCTCCCAGCTCCGCCAGCGGCTGCAGCATGGTGGTGGAGGTATCTCCCTGCACCGTCAATAGCAGACGCGGACGCACCCGTTTGATCGCGTCTTCAATCTGGTCCGGGGTAAAGACCTCTCCCCATGGGACATCGATGGTGTGCACCTCCGCCCGGCAGCGGCGGGCAATTTCGCACAACAGATGGCCGAAGCGGCCAAACACCGGCACCAGCACTTTATCCCCGGGACGGATCGCTGAAACCAGAATCGCTTCGATCCCCGCCCGCGAGGTACCGTCCACCAGCATCGTCCAGCGGTTTTCAGTGCGGAATACGCCACGGTAAAGCGCCATCACCTCGTTCATATAGTGCGTCATCGCCGGGTCATACTGGCCGATAAGCTGGCTTGACATGGCACGCAGTACACGAGGATCGGCATTGATTGGGCCAGGGCCCATCAGCAGCCGCGACGGCGGGTTGACTTGCGAAAACTGAGAGATATCCATCTGAAAATCCTTAAATTAATTGAGACCGCGCACGGAGGAGATAAACTGCTTCAGTTCGCTGGTCTGCGGACTGGCAAACAGCGTTTTACTGTCACCCTGCTCCCAGACGCGCCCCTGATGCATAAACACCACGCGGTCGCCCACTTCGCGGGCAAAATTCATTTCATGGGTCACGAGAATCAGGGTCATACCCTCCGCCGCCAGCTGCTCCAGCACCTTGAGTACTTCGCCCACGAGCTCAGGATCCAGCGCTGAGGTGATCTCGTCACAGAGTAAAACTTTTGGCGACATTGCCAGGGCGCGGGCAATCGCCACCCGCTGCTGCTGGCCACCGGAAAGGCTGGAGGGATAGTAATCCAGCCGGTCACCGAGACCGACCTTCTCCAGCATACGTCGGGCCAGGTCACGGCACTCGGCGGCGCTTTTTTTTAGCACCCGACGCGGGGCCAGCATCACGTTCTCCAGCGCCGTCATATGCGGGAACAGGTTGAAGTTCTGGAATACCATCCCAATTGAACGGCTGATTTCCCGCGCCTGGGAATCGCGGTCGGTAATGGTCATCCCGCCGAGCTTGATACTGCCGTCCTGATAACCCTCCAGGCCGTTGATGCAGCGCAGCAGCGTGCTTTTACCTGACCCGCTGCGGCCAATAATCGAGATAACTTCACCCATATCGATATCCAGATCGACGCCCTTGAGCACGTGGTTATCGCCGTAATACTTCTGCATCTGGTTAATGGTGATGAGAGGCATTGAATTTATTCTCCAGATAGCGGCTGTAGCGGGACAGCGGGTAACACAGAATGAAGTAGCCCAGCGCCACCAGCGCAAAGACTTTAAACGGCTGATACGTAACATTGGTCAGCATCGTCCCGGCCTTCGTCAGTTCGATAAAACCGATGATTGACGCCAGCGCCGTTCCCTTGATCACCTGAACGGCAAAACCTACCGTTGGGGCGATAGCGATGCGCATCGCCTGGGGCGCAACCACCCGACAAAGCGTCTGACCAAAGCTCAGGCCCAGGCAGCGGGACGCTTCCCACTGCCCTTTTGGCAGGGCACGAATGCTGCCAAACCAGATATCAAGCAGAAAGGCGCTGGTGTAAAACGTCAGCGCCATTGACGCTGCGGTCCAGGCTGAAACGTCAATACCAAACAGCGCAACGCCGAAAAAGGCGAGGAACAACTGCATGAGCAGCGGCGTCCCCTGAAACAGCTCAACATAGCCGCGGATCAGGCGTTTCAGCTGACGGCCTCCGGTCAGACGCAGCAGTAAAAGCGGCAATGTGACCAGCCCGCCGCCCACAAAGGCCACCAGGGAGAGCAGCACCGTCCAGCGCCCGGCCAGCAGTAAATTGCGGACAATGTCCCAGTCGGTAAAGGTTGTCATCATGCCTGTACCCCCAGCCATTTTCGCCCCGCCGCCATCAGCAGCTGACGCATCGTTATCGACAGCACCAGATAAATGCCCGTCGTGACCAGATAAACCTCAAAACTGAGGAATGTGCGCGACTGAATCAGGTTGGCAGCGAAGGTCAGCTCTTCATAAGAGACCTGTGACACTACCGACGATCCAAGCATCACGATAATGCACTGGCTAACCAGGGCAGGATAAATGCGCTGTAACGCAGGCGGCAGAACAATCTGGATAAACGTCTGCATGCGGCTCAGCCCCAGTACACGCCCCGCCTCCCACTGCCCTTTTGGCGTCACCTGAATACCGGCGCGGACAATTTCGGTACTGTAGGCCCCGAGGTTCACGATCATCGCCAGCAGCGCGGCTTCGCCGGCGGTCATCTTCAGGCCCAGATTCGGCAAGCCAAAGACGATAAAAAAGAGCTGAACCACAAATGGCGTGTTGCGGATCATCTCCACATACCCGCCCCAAATCCGGCTTAACCACGTGGGGGGTCCGCTACGAATGGCAGCGCCGATAATCCCTGTCAGCAGACCGCCAGCTGTCGCCAGTACGGTCAGCTGAACGGTGACCCACAGTCCCGCCAGCAGCTCCGGCCACAGAGGCCAGAGCGCAGAAAAATCAAGTTGCTCCGTCATGCACCAGCCTTATACGCCGAGGCTGGCAGGCAGCGGCGCTTTCAGCCACTTCTCAGACAGCGCGTTAAGGGTGCCGTCTTTCACTCCCTGTTCAATCAGCGCATCCACCTTCGCCTTGAGCGCTGGTTCGTTCTTTTTCAGGCCGATAAAGCAGGGTGAGTCCTTGAGCATAAAGCTCGGCACCGGGGCTTTGTCGGCGTTCTGCCGGGAAATGGCCGCGACCACCAGATTACCGGTCGCCACGTACTGCACCTGGCCGGAAAGATAGGCCGACAGCGTGGTGTTGTTGTCTTCATAGCGCTTAATCTGCGCCTCTTTCGGCGCTACGCTGCTCAGCACCATGTCCTCCACCGCGCCGCGCGTCACGCCAACGCTTTTGCCGCTGAGCGCCGCCGGATCTTTCAGCTCTGCCCCGGCAGGACCGAACACCCCCAGGAAAAACGGCGCGTAGGCGCGGCTAAAATCAATCACCTTTTCGCGTTCGGCGTTTTTACCCAGGCTTGAAATCACCAGGTCGACTTTATCGGTTTGCAGATAGGGCACCCGGTTGGCGCTGGTCACCGGCACCAGCTGCAGTTTGAGTTTCATCGCCTTAGCCAGATAGCGGGCCGTATCAATGTCATAGCCCTGCGGTTGAAGATCAGTACCCACCGATCCAAACGGCGGGAAATCCTGCGGTACCGCAATGCGGATCACACCGCGTTTTTCAATATCCTGCAGCTGGTCAGCCTGTGCCGCCGAAAGGTGGGTTAACAGGCTGGCAGCCCCAACCAGGGCGATAAGCAATTTCTTCATGAGGGTTCCCCGTTACGTTAGCATGAAACAAAAGATTCTTATGAATCAGTTTTGCAACTAATGTGCCAAAAAAAATTCAGCCTGACGCAAGGGGTATCAGTGAGATTAAACGCAGTGAGAACAGAGGGAAGCGACCAAAAAGGAGGAAAGACCGCGGGCATTCCTCGCACTATTTTCGCACCAACAAGATGCAAGGCACCATGCTGGCGCCCCATTATCGGTGTTCGAGTTCATCCAGCTGCTGGTAAAGCGTGGCGATGTCGTGGATCCGCGGTCGGCCTTTATCGAGAATTTCATGCAGGAAGGCGTTCGCCAGCAGATTGATCAAGCTATTGACCGAGGCGTAGCTATCGTAAGCCGATACGCTATCCAGCGGGGCGCAAAGCTGCCAGCGCGCAAGCGGAAAGAGGCCATGTGCCTGCGGCTCGCACATCAGCAGGACCGGAATACCCTTGCTCTGTAGCTGCTGTAACAGCGGGCGGATAATGCGCGGACGACGGCGGAACGCCATCACCACCACCAGATCCTCAGCGGTTAAATCAACCAGCTCTTCACTCAGGCTCTGCCCCGGCTGAGGCAACACCAGCACCTGTCCCCGCGCCTGCAGGAGCTGCTGACGCAGATGCAGCGCCGCAGGCCAGGAGTTGCGCATGCCGACAATAAAGATGCGCCGGGCGGCGACCATAGCCTGAAGCGCACCGGCAAACTGCTGCACATCCAGCGCGTTGACCCACTGGGTCAGATTTGCCATCTCCTGTTTATAATGTCTTGCCAGCAGCGTGTTGCCCTGCACCGCGTCGCGATTGTCGGTAATCGGCATTCCGCTCTGGCGCAGGGTCCGCAGTTCATCCCGCATCTCTTTATATTTTTCATAGCCCAGTCGCTTAAACAGGCGGCTGACCGTCGCTTTAGAGACGCCGCTCAGCTGCGCCAGTTCGGCGCTGTTATAGCTGATGAGATCGTCAAAATGATCGAAGATAAAGTCCGCCACCCGCTGCTCCTGTGGCGATAAAGACGCATACTGCTCTTTCAGGCGTTCATCAAGCTGTTGCATAAGGCCTCTGTAACTTTTGTTTCACTGCACTATACCGTTAACCCCCTTCATAATGCATGCCAGTTCCGCAAAATGCCCTCATCCTGCAGCGAATGAAACTTTACGTTCAAAAATGGAACAGCTTTTGCAACGCTTCGCACACAAACGGTTATCAGAGGACACGCCATGCAAAGTCATGTTGCCACCCAGGGGATGGCAGTTACTCCCCATCACCTGGCCAGCCAAAGCGCGCTGGCGATTCTGCGTGAAGGAGGCAGTGCCATTGAGGCAATGGTCGCCGCCGCATCAACCATTGCGGTGGTATATCCGCACATGAACGGCCTGGGGGGCGATGGTTTCTGGCTGATCGTCCCTCCTGATGGCGATCCCATCGCCATCGATGCCAGCGGTGCGGCGGGGGCGCGGGCAACCCCGCAGGCCTATGAGGGGCTGGCGCACATTCCCCATCGCGGCCCGCAGGCTGCGCTTACCGTGGCCGGTACCGTCAGCGGCTGGGAAGAAGCACTCTCGATTTCCCACGATCTCTGCCGGAGCCACCTGCCCCTGACCCGCCTTCTTGAGGATGCTATCGGCTACGCCACTCACGGCATTCCGGTTACCGCCTCTCAGGCCAGGGCCACCGCAAGCAAACTGGACGAACTGCGCCACCAGCCCGGATTCGCCGATACCTTTCTGGTCAACGGACAGCCACCCGAGGCGGGCAGCCGTTTTTGCAACCGGCGCTGGCAAACACCCTGCGCCGGTTAACGGAGGAAGGGTTAGACAGTTTCTACCGCGGGCCGCTGGCCGGACATCTGGCCCGCGGCATGGAAAGGTGCGGCATGCCGGTTACCCTCAGCGATCTGCATCAGCATCGTGCCCGCCGCCCGCTTCCGCTCAGGCTCGATCATCAGCACGGCGAGCTGTGGAACCTGGCGCCGCCGACCCAGGGGCTGGTCTCCCTGGCGATCCTCGGGATAACCGATCGTCTCGGGATGGCCGATGCTGACGATGCGCTGACCATCCACCGCATTGTTGAAGCCACCAAGCTGGCCTTTGGCCTGCGCGACGCCCACATCACCGACCCACGTCATCTTGATGTTGATATCCAGAGTCTGCTTACCCCTGCGGCGCTGCAGCCGCTGGCAGAGAAAATAGACGATCAACGCGCGGCCCCCTGGGGAGCAGGCAAAGGACCGGGCGATACCGTGTGGATGGGCGTTATCGATAAAAACGGTCTGGCGGTCTCCTTCATTCAGAGCCTTTACCATGAATTTGGCAGCGGCGTGGTCCTGCCGGACACCGGGCTGGTCTGGCAAAATCGCGGAGCCTCGTTCAGCCTCGACCCGGCGCATCTTCTGGCGCTGGCCCCGGGCAAACAGCCGTTTCACACGTTAAACCCCGCCGCGGCACGCCTGAACGATGGCCGGGTCATGGTATATGGCTCAATGGGGGGCGACGGACAGCCGCAAACCCAGGCTGCCCTCTTCACCCGCTACGTCATGCAAAATATGCCGCTGCAGGAGAGTATCTCCCGCCCACGCTGGCTGCTGGGACGCACCTGGGGACAGACATCCGATTCACTCAAGCTGGAAGGGCGCTTCAGCGCAGAGAGCATCGCCCATCTGCGACAGCTGGGGCATGAGGTTGACGTGCTGGCAGATTTCAGCGAAGCCATGGGCCATGCAGGGGCGATTGTCCGCCACCCTGATGGTCTTTTAGAGGGAGCCAGCGATCCGCGCAGCAACGGCTCCGCAGCCGGATATTAGGAGTTCAACATGACGACACCACAAACCGAATGGGATGCTTATCTCGCCCAAATGGAACACTTGCTGGCACTGGAGCTGGACGACGCGCGTCGCGCCGAGCTCAGCGTGCAGTTTACCCGCATTGCGGCGATGGCTGAGCCGTTGCTGGCTTATCCCCTCGACGACCGCGTCGAAATCGCCGGAGTCTATAAAGCATGAAGCTACCTGAGATGACGATCGAAGAGATACGGCGTGCGTTAACCTGCGGCGAGCTGAGCGCCGTGGAGATTGCCCGCCACACCCTGGAGAATATCGCCCGCGTCAATCCGCATATCAACGCCTGGACCCACATCAGCGAAAAGCGGATGCTGGCTGAGGCGGAGCAGATTGATAGCCTGCGCCGGGACAAGCGCCCCCTGCCCGCGCTGGCGGCTGTTCCCTTTGCGGTTAAAAATCTGTTCGATGTCGCCGGACACACCACCCTTGCCGGAGCAGAATTGTTCAGCAACCGCCCCCCCGCCGTCGCCGACAGCCGGGCGGTGCGTCAGCTGCAAAGCGCGGGAGCGCTGCTGTCCGGGATGCTGAACATGGATGCCTACGCCTACGGTTTCACCACCGAAAACAGCCACTACGGGGCCACGCGCAATCCGCACGATCTTTCCCGGATCGCTGGCGGCTCTTCCGGCGGGTCGGCAGCTGCGGTGGCGGCCGGGCTGGTCCACTTCTCGCTGGGTAGCGATACCAACGGATCGATACGCGTTCCGGCTTCGCTGTGCGGCATCTTTGGCCTGAAGCCGACCTTCGGCCGTTTGTCCCGCGCCGGCAGCCACCCCTTTGTCGCCAGCCTTGACCACATCGGCCCGTTTGCCCGCCGTGTCAGCGATCTCTCGACGGTATACGATGTGCTGCAGGGCCAGGATCCCGCGGACAGTTTTCAGGCCGACAGAGCCAGCGAGCCCACGGCGAACCGGCTCTGCCGTGGGCTGGAGGGCCTGCGCTGCGCCACGCTTGGCGGCTATTTCTCCACCTGGTGCGATAACGACGCCCGTGCGGCTGTCGCCCGCGTCGCCCGGGCGCTGGGCGTTCAGGAGGAGCTCATTTTCCCGGAGGCGGAGCTGGCCCGCTCCGCAGCCTTTATTATCAGCGCCTCCGAGGGGGGAAATCAGTATCTTCCAGCGCTACGCCGCGAGCCGGAGCGTTTTGAGCCTAACTCCCGCGAGCGCCTGCTGGCGGGAGCGATGATCCCCGCCAGCTGGTATATCCAGGCCCAGCGCTTTCGCAACCATGCCCGGCAGGCGTTTAACGCCCTGTTCGCCCATGCTGAGGTGCTGATCGCCCCCGCAACCCCCTGTGCCGCTACGCCTGTCGGGGCGCAGATCATGGAGATCAACGGCCAGCCCCTGCCGATCCGCGCCAGTATGGGAATGCTGACGCAGCCCATCTCCTTTATCGGTTTGCCGGTCACCACGGTTCCGCTTCGCACGGCGGGCGGGCAGCCGATTGGCCTGCAGTTAATTGCCGCGCCGTTTAACGAGCAGGCCTGCCTGCGCGTGGCCCGGGTACTGGAAGAGATGGGTATCACCGATGCCAGCCCGGCGGAGGTGGCAGCATGATGACCGGAGAAGAGATTAACCGCCCGCAGGTGCTTGCCGAGGTAACGGCGGCGTTTTATCGCTACGAAGAGGCGCTGGTCAGCAATGATATTGCCGTACTGGATGAACTTTTCTGGCACGACGCCCGCACGGTAAGGCTGGGGGCCGGGGAAAACCTGTACGGTATCGACGAAATCCGCGCGTTTCGTGCCGCCCGCCCTGCCGCTGGCCTGCAGCGCGAGCTGCGGCATACCACCATCACCACCTTCGGCGAGGATTACGCAGTGTGCAGCACCGAGTTTACCCGCGAGGGCAGCGAGCGTATTGGCCGTCAGCAGCAGACGTGGGTACGCTTTCCCTCTGGCTGGCGAATTGTCGCCGCCCAGGTGAGCCTGATGCTTTAATGTGCTGGAAATACCCTCTTCCTGGACGGGAGAGGGTGAAGACAGGGCTATTGGGTTTGTGACGTCTGGTACGGATGAAAGTCACGCCAGCGATCGGCAATTTGCTGACGGGTACAGATCCAGACGTTGTCATGCTGCTGCACATAATCAAGAAAGCGCTGTAGCGCCCGAAAGCGGCCCGGCCGTCCAAGCAGGCGGCAGTGCATCCCAATGGACATCATTTTCGGCGCAGACTCGCCCTCCTCATACAGCACATCAAAGCTGTCTTTCAGGTAAGTGTAAAACTGCTCGGCGGTATTAAAGCCCTGGGCGGTGGCAAACCGCATGTCGTTCGCATCAAGCGTGTAAGGCACAATCAGATGCGGTTTGCGCGTGCCGTCACTGCACGCCACCTCGCTCCAGAACGGCAAATCATCGCCATAATAATCGCTGTCGTAATCAAAGCCGCCGTGCTCCACCACCAGCTGGCGGGTATTGGGGCTGTCGCGGCCGGTGTACCAGCCTGTGGGAGGCTTGCCAAAGAGATCGGTGAAGACCTGCACCGCTTTATTCAGATGCTCGCGCTCCTGCTCAATGGGCATGTTCTGGTAATGGATCCAGCGCCAGCCGTGGCTGACCACGTCATAATTGGCCGCTTTTATCGCCTCCACCACATCCGGATGACGCGCCAGCGCCATTGCCACACCGAACACCGTTAGCGGCAATCCACGACGGCTGAACTCCCGGTGGATGCGCCAGAAACCGGCGCGGCTGCCGTACTCATATAATGAATCCATCGACATATGCCGGTCAGGGTAGCTGGCGGCACCGATAATATCGGACAAAAACTGTTCTGAACCGGCATCGCCGTGCAGCACGTGGTTTTCGGAGCCTTCTTCATAATTAAGCACAAACTGCACGGCAATCCGTGCGTTGTTCGGCCACTGCGCGTGCGGCGGCTCGCCTGCGTAACCGCGCAGGTCGCGCGGGTAATCGTCTGCCAAAAATGCCATCTCCCACCTCTTCTCGTCAGAATGAATTTAATGTCTGAAATTTGCCGCTTAACGTCTTGGCCTCCGGATAAGCTAAATCGCCCTGCTTGCTGGTGGACAGCCCGAGCGCCACCAGCGACTCCACCATCTTCACCGCCGCGCTGACGCCGTCGATCACCGGCACGCGCAGTTCACGGGTCAACGCCTGGGCCAGCGTCGCCATTCCGCCACAGCCCAGCACAATCGCCCCGCAACCATCCTCCTTCAGCGCCTGGATACAGCGGGCGCGCACTTTCTCCTGCGCCAGCCCGCTGCCATCCTCCAGCGCCAGAACCGGGAGATCGATGGCGTGAAGAGCGGCACAGTGGTGTTCAAAGCCGTACTGACGCAGAAGATGGCGGGCGATAATCAAGGTTCTCGGCAGCGTGGTCACAATTGAAAAACGGGTCGCCACCAGGGTCGCCATATGCATTGCCGCTTCGGCAATGCCTATCACCGGCCCCTGCGCCAGTTCGCGCGCCGCTAACAGGCCGGGATCGCCAAAGCAGGCAATCACGTGGCCATCCACACCCTGCTCCCGACCGGCTTTGATCTGCTCCAGCACGCCGACCGCGGCGATCGCTTCATCAAAATGGCCCTCAATGGATGCCACCCCGTCTTCGGGACAGACCGCCAGTATCCGGGTGCCCGGCGCGGCAACCGCTCTCGCGGCAGCGCCGATGGTTTCCGTCATGCCCGGGCTGGTATTGGGATTAATCACTTGTATACAAATAGCGGCCATTATTGCTCCTTAAAACCGGCAAACAGCCGGGCGAAATCAGGCAGAGTGACGCCAGAGCGCTCAAAACAGAGGCTGGCGGCGATATGTTCAAAATGGTGCGTCAATGCATCGCTGAGGGGCTGTAGCGCTTTCTCCCGCAGCAGCTGAATAAGCCGGTCGTGATCGTTGCAGCGGCAGCCCTGACGCCATGGCGATCCCCAGGTCGCAATCACTAAGGAGGAGCGCTGACTCAGATGGGTCACCATTTCCGTGAGCACCTGATTGCCGGAGATCGCCTGCAGCTGAATATGAAACCCGGCGGAGTAGCGGAGCGCCGCCGGACCGTCGTAGCGTTCATGGGCCTGCTGCTCCTGGCGGACAATCGCCTCCAGCCCTGCCAGGTGGGTTGGCTGGCAGCGGGCCAGCACATCAGGCAAATTCGCGACCTCCAGCAGGGTACGGGTACGAAAGATCGCCTGCGCCTCTTCAACCGTCGGGCTGGCGACCTGTGCACCACGTTTGGGTGCCAGCGTGACCATTTGCACCGTTGCGAGTCGCTGAAGCACTTTTCTGATCCCCGTCCGGCTTACGCCAAATACCTCCGACAGCGCCTCTTCCGGCAGTCTGCTTCCCGGGGAAGCTGATGCTCGACAATGGCCGTCATCAGCGCCTGGTAGATGGATTCGTCCTTATCATGCAGCTCTGGCGCGGCCTGCAGACGATGTTGGTTGCTCATTCATTACCCCAGCTTTTACTTTTAGATAGCATCTTGTATACATACGATTAAATTATTGTATACAAAATGAACGATTTCTGGCCTGGATCCTGCAACGCCTCAGTAAGCCACTTAAAACGGGTTTCACTTACAGGAGCAGATTTCATGCCAAACAGACAAAACACGCATCAGGTTAATGACGCCGATCCTCACGCGGGTTACAGCCCACGGCTCTGCAATGAAGATCTGGCCCCGACACGCGATCAAAACTGGAGCTGGTACAACATCTTTTCGTTCTGGATGTCAGATGTGCACAGTATGGGAGGCTACGTGGTGGCCGCGAGCTTCTTTACCCTCGGCCTGGCGAGCTGGCAGGTTCTGCTGTGCCTGCTGGTGGGAATTTGTATCGTCCAGCTGTGCGCTAACCTCGTGGCGAAGCCCAGCCAGATGGCGGGCGTTCCCTATGCGGTGATCTCCCGCCAGGCGTTTGGCGTCTTTGGCGCTAACATCCCGGCGGTGATCCGCGGGCTTATCGCCTTCGCGTGGTATGGCATCCAGACCTGGCTGGCGGCCAATGCGCTGATGCTGGTATTACTGAAATTCTGGCCATCGCTGTCGGCGCTTACCTCAGCCAGCTTCCTGGGTCTGTCCCATCTCGGCTGGCTCTGCTTTGCTACCATGTGGCTGCTGCAGGCGATGGTGTTCTGGCACGGAATGAGCGCGATTAAGCGCTTTATTGATATTGCCGGACCGGCGGTTTATGTGGTGATGCTGGCGCTGGCGGGCTGGATTGTATACAAAACCGGGCTCGACGGGATCTCCTTTACCCTCGCCAGTAAATCCCTCACCACCGGGGAGCAAACCTGGCAGATGATCACGGCCATCGCGCTGGTGGTCTCCTACTTCTCCGGCCCGCTGCTCAACTTTGGCGACTTCTCGCGCTACGGCAAAAGCATGGGCGAGATCCGCCGCGGCAACCGCTGGGGTCTGCCGTTCAACTTCCTGCTGTTCTCTGTCGTTACGGTGGTTATTGTCTCCGGTACTCAGTCCCTGTTTGGCCGGATGATTACCGATCCGATTGAAACCGTCAGCCGCGTAGGCAACGACCTGGCCGTCGCCATCGGCCTGCTGACCATGATCACCGCCACCATCGGGATCAATATCGTGGCGAACTTTGTCTCCCCGGCGTTCGATTTCTCAAACTGTTCGCCGCAGAAGATCAGCTTCCGCACCGGCGGAATGATTGCCGCCGTCGGCTCGGTCCTGCTGACGCCATGGAACCTGTTTAACTCCCCGGAGCTTATCCACTACACCCTCGACGTGCTGGGGGCGTTTATCGGCCCGCTGTTCGGCATTCTGCTGGTGGATTTTTATGTGATTAAGCGCGGTCAGGTTTCAGTTAACGACCTGTTCGACGATACGCCAAAAGGGAAATACTGGTATCGCAACGGCTTCAACCCAAAGGCCATCGCCGCGCTGGTTCCCTCCGTCGCCATTGGTCTGGTCATCAGCTTTATTCCGGCCCTGCATGAAGTGGCTAACTTTAGCTGGTTTATCGGCGTCTTTGTGAGCGCTGCCGCCTACCGATGGATTGCGCGGGAGGATCGCGCCGCTGCGCCTGCCCGTTTTGGCGCCCTTGCCCAGAAAGAGTAATTCAGCCCCGCCGCGGCACTCCGCCGCGGCGCTCCCTCCTTCCGGATAAACTGGCATCAATTTTGCTCGCTCTGTTTACCCTTTCGTTTAGCCACAAGGCAGAGACTGATGGACTACCAAATCGCCCTTCGCGGCGCCTTTTTCGACATCGGTACCGTTGCCGATTGCCCTGACGATATCGCCCGTCACGCACGCTACGTAGAGGATGGCTTACTTTTTATCCGGGACGGGTGCATTGTGGCGCTCCTCCCCTGGCTGGAGGGGGAGCAGTACCTGCAGCCACTGAAAGGCTATCGCGATCTGAGCGGGAAACTGTTACTCCCCGGTTTTGTCGATGCCCACGTCCACTATCCGCAAACCGAAATGATTGGTGCTTTTGGCGAGCAGCTGCTGGAGTGGCTCACGACCTATACGTTTCCGGTGGAAGGTCAGTTTTCCGACGCCGGTTACGCCACGGAGATCGCACAGTTCTTTATCAGCCAGCTCCTGAGCCATGGCACCACCACCGCGCTGGTATTTTGTACCCTGCATCCTGAATCGGTGGACGCCCTTTTCAGCGAAGCGCTGAAGCTGAATATGCGCCTGCTTGCCGGTAAGGTGATGATGGACCGTCATGCCCCGGACTATCTCAGCGAAAGCGCGGAGCAGAGCTACCGGCAAACCCGGGAGTTGATTCAGCGCTGGCATCAGCGCGGGCGCCTTGGTTACGCCATTACCCCCCGCTTCGCCCCCACCTCCACGCCAGCACTGCTGGCTGCGGTGCAACAGCTGCGGGAGGAGTTCCCCGACACCTGGCTGCATACCCATCTGAGCGAAAACCTCAGCGAAGTCGCATGGGTAAAAAGCCTGTGGCCGGAGCATGAACACTATCTTGATGTCTACCACCACTACCAACTGACCGGCGAGCGCAGCGTTTTTGCCCACGGCATCCATCTGGCGGACGCAGAGTGGCAATGCCTGCACGATACCGGTTCCGCCGTGGCCTTTTGCCCCACCTCTAACCTGTTTCTCGGCAGCGGGCTGTTCCGTTTGCCCACCTGCTGGCAGAAAAAGGTGCGAATGGGGATCGGCAGCGACGTTGGCGCAGGCACCACGTTCAGCATGCTGCGAACGCTGGGAGAGGCTTATAAAGTGGGCCAGCTGCAAAGCTATCGCCTGCGTGCCAGCGAAGCCTTCTACCATGCCACCCTCGGCGGTGCGCACGCCCTGCGTCTTGATGACAGGATTGGTAATTTCCAGCCGGGTAAAGAGGCCGATTTTGTGGTCATTGACCCGGCAGTCACGCCGCTGCAACGCTTACGCAGCGGACGCTGCAAAGATATCTATGAGCAGCTGTTCGTGTTGATGACCCTGGGGGATGAGCGCAATATCAGCGAGACCTGGGTGAACGGCAAATGCGTCTGGGGGGAAGCAGAGGAAGAGTAACAAGGGTACCGGCGTCTGACATGACGCCGGTAAAAGACTGCGTTAACTTCCGCGATAGGTAGACCAGCCGCCAGGGGCAATCAAAAACGGCAGATGGTAGCGATCGCCCGCCGTCTCCCGGATGGCAAAATCAATCTGCGCGCTCAGAAAGATCGTCTCCCGGCCACCGGCGGCAAACCACTCTCCAGTCGCCGCCGTCAGGCGGTAGCGCCCTGCCGCCAGTTGCCCGGCGCCGAGCTCGCCGATTCGCCCGTTCTCGTCCGTCACGCCTGCGGCAATCTGCGCGCCTTCCCGCTCCAGCGTTACCTTCACCCCCTGCGCCGGTCGGCCGGTAGAGATATCCAGAATATGGGTGCTTAAGGTACTCATTCGCCAATGGCTCCTTCCAGTCGTAATAACGTAATTTCGCGCAGCTGCGCTAACGCATCCTGCACCTCTGCACTGTCGCTGTTGCCTAAACGGCGCGACAGCGCCTGTAGAATATCCTCCCCGCTGCGCCCTTTAGCGCGGATCAGAAAGACCCGCCCAAATCGCGCCTCGTAGCGGGCATTGCCCTCCCTGAGGGCCCGGGCCAGGGCGGCATCGCCATCGTTAACGCTGGCCTGTTCCTGACGCGACAGCGCCGCGTGCTGCTGCTCACCCGCGGGCTTTTCGCCGATGCGCGGATGGGCGCTCAGGGCCTGGTTCAGCTCAACTTCTCCCCAGGAGGCCATCAGCTGCTGCGCGGCGTTCAGCATTGCCTCACGGGAGCGCCAGGGACGCCCCTCAGCCAGCGCCGTCGCCCAGCCGGGAACGGCGACGCAGGGAGCCAGCAGGGAAGCGGCCTCTGCGACGCTCAGGCGGTTAAAGTGATTCAGCGTGATCATCAGCGCTCCTTGTTACCGCCGCGGCGGTTGATGTCTCTTCCGGGATAATCAGATTGAGGATAATCGCGACCAGACCACCGCTGGTGGCCGCTGAGCCGAACAGGTTCTCAACCACCGGCGGGAAATGGGCCAGAAATTCAGGCACGGCTTCGATACCCAGCCCAAAGCCAAATGCCAGACCGACAATCAGCATATCGCGGCGGGTCAGCGGTTTCTGGGTCACGATGCGGATCCCCGCCGCGACCACGCAACCAAACATCACCATCGTCGCGCCGCCCAGTACCGGCGCCGGGATCTGACGAAGGAGCTCGCCAAAGGGGGGGAACAACCCCAGCAAAATCAGGATCCCACCGATATAGCGGCCAACGTAGCGGCTGGCAACGCCGGTCATCTGGATCACGCCGTTGTTCTGCGCAAAGGTGGTGTTCGGAAAAGCGCAGAGCATCGCCGCCACCATACAGCTGATCCCGTCCGCCAGAATGCCGCCTTTCAGACGCGTACGAAAGGCACGATCGTCGATGGACTGCTGCGAAATCAGGCTGTTGGCCGTCAGATCGCCGACGGCTTCCAGAATGCAGACCAGCGATACCAGCGCAATGGGCAAAAAGATCGCGCCGTTAAACTCAAAGCCAAACGGGAAGAGCTGGGGCAGGCGGAACCAGACGTCGCCAACGGGCTTAAGCTGGAAACTTCCGCTCAGGGCGGCCGCCAGGCAGCCGACGGCAATGCCAATCACCACCGACGAAAGTCGCAGCCAGCGATTTTTCATGCAGCTGAGCAGGACGATGGTGCCCAGCGTCACGGCGCCGAGCGTGATATTGCCCATACTGGCGAACTCTTTTGCATGCTCCCCGCCGCTCCAGTTGACGATGCTGACCTTAATCAGGCTCATGCCAATCAGCGCAATAACGCTACCGGTAATAATCGGGGTAAAAATTCGCTTCAGGGGTTCGATAAAGCGGCTGACGATACAGGGAACCAGTGCGGCAACGAAATTGGCGCCAAACAGCATAGCCATAATATCCTGCGGCGTGCCCCCCTGCCCCTTTACCCACATGCCGCCTGCGATCGCCACCCCGAGAAAAGCAAAGCTGGTGCCCTGCATACAGATCATGCCGGCGCCAACGCCCCACAGGCGGTTAGATTGTAAAAAGGTGCCGATACCCGATGCCAGCAGGGACATGCTGATTAAATAAGGCAGCCACTGCTCTAACCCTAATGCAGCCCCGATAATCAGCGGCGGCGTAATAATTCCCACCAGCCCGGCAAGCACATGCTGTAGCGCGCTGAAAATAGCCGGAACCGGCGGGATCTGCTGCTCAAGGCCGTACAGTAAGCCACCGTTCTTTTCCTCTGACATAGTCTTCATCCCGTTGCGAATAAGCGTGCAGTGGCAATTGCATAAACCAGGCCAGATTTGCTCACTTTTTGTCACTACTGGATTTACACCTTTAATATCAGTTAATTAATCGCTTCCTCAGTCAATAACCAGCGGTCTGAACCGCGCCAGCGCCATGAAACATTAGATTCTTAATTAGCTTTCAGGAAACTATTGATTCACAAAAGAGCAACATTCACCCCATTACGCCCTCCTTTTGTGCAAATGCCGCCGTAAGAGACGCCGGAAAGCGCCAGATCCCTTCGATCGTCATTGTGGTACGCAAATTGCTCAAGGCTATTACAACGCAAAACAGGAGAAGAATATGAAAGCACTGGTGATTGGGGGCGGAATTGGCGGTCTGAGCGCGGCGGTGGCGCTGAAAAATGCGGGTATCGAGTGCGAGGTCTTTGAGGCCGTAAAAGAGATCAAACCGGTGGGCGCCGCCATCTCCATCTGGCCGAATGGCGTAAAATGCATGCGCCACCTGGGTATGGGCGAAATTATCGACAGCTACGGCGGCCCGATGCATTTTCTGGCCTATAAAGAACACCGCCGGGCAGAGACCCTCACGCAGTTCAGCCTTGCTCCGCTGGTGGAGCGCACCGGCGGACGTCCCAGCCCGATATCCCGTGCGGAATTGCAGCGCGAGATGCTCGACTTCTGGGGACGCGATGCCGTGCAGTTCGGTAAACGCGTGACCCGCTGCGAAGAGAGTGCCGACGGCGTCTGCATCTGGTTCACCGATGGCTCAACGGCACAGGGGGATTTCCTGATTGCCGCCGACGGTAGCCATTCCGCGCTGCGCCCGTATGTGCTCGGCTACACCCCGCCGCGCCGCTACGCGGGCTACGTCAACTGGAATGGGCTGGTGGATATAGATGAAACCATCGCCCCCGGCAATCAATGGACCACCTTTGTCGGCGAGGGGAAACGCGTCTCGCTGATGCCGGTCTCCGGCGGCCGCTTTTACTTTTTCTTCGACGTTCCGCTACCGCTGGGCCTCCCGGAAGATCGCAGTACCCTGCGCGCTGACCTTAGCCGCTACTTCAGCGGATGGGCGCCGCAGGTGCAAAAGCTGATCGCCACTCTCGACCCGCATACCACAAACCGGATCGAGATCCATGATATCGAACCCTTCGATAAACTGGTGCGCGGGAAAGTAGCGCTGCTGGGGGATGCGGGGCACAGCACCACACCGGATATCGGCCAGGGCGGCTGCGCGGCAATGGAGGATGCGGTGGTGCTGGGGGATCTGTTCCGCCAGAGTCAGGACATTTCACAGGTGTTAGGCCAGTATGAAAGGCTACGCCGGGACCGGGTCCGCGACCTGGTGCTGAAGGCGCGCAAACGGTGCGATGTCACCCACGGTAAAGACAGGGCGCTGACAGAGGCGTGGTATCAGGAGCTGAAGGCTGAGACCGGAGAGCGGATCATCAATGGCCTGTGTGAAACCATTCAGGGCGGGCCGTTGGGCTAAACGCGGCGGCTGTTCGGGCTTTTGTGGACAACACCGGTTAGGGCGCAGCCTGCATCATCTCCATTACCCCGGTCAGCTTCTGGATAGCCATCTGCGCCGGGCGGGAAAGCTGGCGCGAGGGTGCGGTGCACAGGGCCAGCGTCAGCGGCCGCAGCAGCTTATTACGCAGCGGTATAAATGCCAGGCGCCCCTCCTTCACCTCATCCAGAACATCCAGTCGGCTAAGGACGGTAACGCCGCTGCCTTTCAACAGCAGCGATTTAATCAGCCGGATGTCGTTGCAGCGCACGCTATTTGCCGGGGAAAAATCATAATGGCGATAGAGCATCGACACCCGCTCATGCACGATGAGCGGTGCCCCGGCAATGATATGCCGCTCGTCGCTTAATTCCCCCAGTGAGAGCATCGCAGCCTGAGCCCGGGGATGATCCGGGCGCATCACCACCCCCATCTCCAGCTCGGCAAATGCCAGCACGCTCAGTCCGGCCTGGCCTTCGGAATCGAGGATCAGGCCAAAATCGAGATCCGCCTGCCGCACCCGCT
The DNA here is from genome assembly GCF_023736175.1 of Leclercia sp. LTM14. NCBI lineage: Bacteria > Pseudomonadati > Pseudomonadota > Gammaproteobacteria > Enterobacterales > Enterobacteriaceae > Leclercia > Leclercia sp. LTM14. The sequence goes on along the minus strand of NZ_JAIKTT010000012.1, from coordinate 115,841 downwards.
GGCTGACGGTATGGCTGTCCGCCACCTGCAGGTTCAGCTCCAGCCAGTGCCAGCTGCCAATAATCTCCGCCAGCGCGGCGGCAAAACATCCTTCCGCCAGGGCCTGCACCATGCCGACGCTGACGGTGCCGCGCTTCAGCCCCTGCAACTCGTCAAATTTCTGCCGCGTAAGCTGAAACTCCTTTTGCCAGCGCAGCAGATTTTCATACAGCAGTTCGCCAGCGGTGGTCATACGCAGCCCTTCGGGCAGACGCTCAAACAGCGGCGTACCGAACGCCTCCTCGGCCTGCAAAATTTGCCGGTTAATCGCCGAGGCGGAAATATGCAGTTTTTCCGCCGCCCGGCGCAGGCTACCGCTGCGGGCCACTTCGGTAAAATAGACAGCAAAACGCGAAAATGGACTCATTCTGGCCTGTTCTCTTTTTTGCAACGCATAGCTGAATTAATGGCGATGGATGTCAACACCCTAATATGGCAACAATAAACTCACAACAATTAAACAAATATTTGTGTGAGCAGGAAAAGACGCCATGAACAGAACGCAACCCACGCCCCCCGCCCATTGCACCTTTGAGCCTGACGACTGGCTGCGTCTGGCGAAATGCTGGCACCCGGTCGCCCGCGCCTGCGATATCGGCCCGGCGCCGGTAAAAGCCACCCTGCTGGATGAGCAGCTGGTGATCTACCGCATTAAAGGCCAGGTGGTGGTAGCCCGCGATGTCTGTCCCCATCGCGGCGTACCGCTGACGCTCGGTTTTCACGATGAAGAGGGGATCGTCTGCCCCTATCACGGGCTGCGCTTCGGCGAAGAGGGCCGCTGCAACCGCATCCCCTCCAGCCCTGACCAGCCGGTTCCGGCTAAGCTTCATCTCACCGCATTTGCGGTGGAGGAGCGCTACGGCCTGATCTGGACCTGTCTGGACTTCGATCCGCAGGATCCTGTGCCGCTGCCGGTCATGCCGCACTGGCACGATGAGGGCTTTCAGCAAATCAACTGCCCGGGGTTTGAGGTCAAGGGTTTTGCCGGTCGTCAGGTCGAAGGGTTTCTTGATGTGGCCCACTTCGCGTGGATCCATACCGACACCTTTGCCGATCCGGATAATCAGGTCGTGCCGACCTACAGCACCCAGGAGACACCGTCAGGCTTCAGTGCCGATTACTGGAGTTCGGTGAGCAATTATCCCCCGAGCGCCGGTTTTCGGGCGCCGGAGGGGTTCCAGTGGTTACGCCATTTTGAAATGCATCTGCCCTTCACCGCCACCCTGACCATCCATTTCCCCGGCGATGATCGGCTGGTGATCATGAACGCCGCCTCGCCGGTCTCCTCGCGGATCACCCGCATGTTTGCGCCCATCGCGCGTAATTTCGATCTGCACGTGCCGGTGGAAGAGGTGCACGCCTTCAATCTGCGCATCTTTGAGGAGGATCGCCTGATGGTGGAGACGCAGCGTCCGGAAAGATTGCCGCTGGATTTAACCCTTGAGGCCCACATTCCCGCCGACCGCAGCTCCATCGCCTACCGCCGTGGTCTTAAGAAAATGGGTTTCGGCGACTTTTTCCTTGTCTGAAGGAGCACCATCATGAGCGAACTACTCGATGTTGTTGTGGACGGCCTCTGGCGCCAGGGGAGCCACAGCCTCGCCGTCAGGCTGGTGGCCGAAAACGGTTTGCCGCTCCCCGTCTGGCAGCCCGGCGCGCATATCGATGTGCATCTGCCCTGCGGGCTTATCCGCCAGTATTCCCTCACCGGAGCGCAGCGCGAGCAGGACGGGTATCTGATTTGCGTGGCGCTGGAGAGCGGCTCCCGCGGCGGGTCCCGCTATATTCACCAGCAGTTGCGCCCCGGCCAGAGGCTGGCTATCTCCCGCCCGCGAAATCTGTTCCCTTTACTGTCGGCAGAACGGGTGATGCTGCTGGCGGCCGGGATTGGCATAACGCCGCTGTATGCCATGGCATTGCAGCTGGAGGCGCAGGGGGTGCCCTTTACCCTGCACTATTATCTGAAAACCCGTCATCACGGGGCGTTTGTCAGGGAGCTGCAGCAGGCGTTCAACATCGGGAGTGTAGTGATTCACTGTTCGAGTGAGGGGAGCAGCGCCCGCCATCACCTGTCCGCCGCGCTGGCAGAATCAACATCCGGGACCCCGATTTACCTCTGTGGACCCGCTGGCTTTATGGCGCATGCACGTCACGCCGCGCTGGAACAGGGCTGGCCGGAGACGCTGATCCACAGCGAAGCCTTCCAGCCCCTCGCAACGCCTGCCGACGCGCAGGCGGGAGAGACCTTCTGGGTGACCCTCGCGTCATCCGGTGAACGGTGGCCAGTGCCCCCGCATCAAACCATCGCCCAGGTCCTTCAGGAGAACGGCATCGACGTTCCCCTCTCCTGCGAGATGGGGATTTGCGGGGCCTGCCTGACCCCGGTGCTGGAGGGGATTATTGACCACCGCGACACCGTTCAGTCGGCGGCTGAAAAATCGGCCAGCACACAGCAGATTGCCCTTTGCTGCTCGCGCAGCCGGTCAGCGGATCTGCGTCTGGATATGTAAGTGTTCCGGCGGCGTCTGCGTCAGAACCCTTCCAGCACAATCTTCCCGACCGCACGCCCGGTCTCTAACTGAGCATGGGCTTTCTGCAGATTTTCCGCCGAAATCGCCCCGTAGTGTTCACCCAGCGTCGTGGTGATAATTTTATCGTCAATCAGCCCGGCAACCCGGGTCAGCAGCTGGTGCTGCGCAATCATATCGGCGGTCTCAAACATGGAGCGGGTGAACATAAATTCCCAGTGCAGGGAGATGCTTTTTGCCTTCAGCGGGCGGGCGTCAAGCGTCTCGGGATCGTCAATCAGCGCCATTTTCCCCTGCGGTGCCAGGGCCTTAATGATCTCCGCGTAGTGCGCTGCGGTGTGGTTCAGGCTGGCGACGTGGGTCACCTCTTTGATCCCTGCGGCGGCGAGGGCTTCCGACAGCGGTTTGCTGTGATCGATAACATGATGCGCCCCCGCCTCCTGCACCCATTTCTGGCTTTCGGGACGTGACGCCGTACCCACAACGGTCATTTTCGTCAGCTTACGCGCCAGCTGGACCAGGATCGAACCCACCCCGCCTGCGGCACCGACGATCAGCAGGGTATCGCCTTCTTTACCCTGCTCCTGACGCCCAGGCGATCGAAGAGCATCTCCCACGCGGTGATGGCGGTTAACGGCATCGCCGCGGCAGCAGCGTTATCCAGGGTTTTGGGCTTGAGAGCCACAATACGCTCGTCCACCAGCTGGAACTCGCTGTTGCTGCCCGGCCGTCCCAGCGCACCGGCGTACCAGACTTCATCCCCCGGCGCGAAAAGCGTCACCGCCTCGCCCACCGCGGCAACAACCCCTACCGCATCCCAGCCGAGCACCCGTGGGGTATCGCCGCTAAACCCGGCGCGGACCTTGGTATCCACCGGGTTAACGGAGATGGCTTTTACTTCAATCAGCAGATCGTGACCTGTCGCCACCGGCTGCGGCACTTCGATATCCTGCAGGTAGGCGATGTTGTCAGGGGCGGAACGGGTAATGGCAATGGCTTTCATAATCTCTCCGGCGTTTTATCGTGTGAGTCGCAATAATTTGATGGTAAAGCGAAGCTGTGACGGGAAAAATAGCCTCGCGGAGACAAGACTTATACTCGGGAGATGAAAATGTTTCGGCTTGAAGATTTGTTACTGTTCGTGCGGGTCTCGGCCCTGAGCAGCTTCAGCGATGCGGCGCGTGAAGCGGGCGTCCAGCCGGCGCAGGTCAGTTCCGCCATCAAACGGCTGGAGTCGTCTCTCGGCATCCGGCTCTTTGCGCGCTCCACCCGCAGCCTGCGCCTGACGCCGGAGGGCGAAGCCTGGCTTCCCTACGCGCGCCAGATGCTGGATGCGATGTACGCCGGAATGCAAAAAATACGCGCGCCCGAAGAGGAGATCTCCGGCACGCTGCAGATTGCCGTCCCGTCGGATCTGGGCCGCCATCTTCTGCTCCCGGTGTTTCAGGCGTTTGACCAGCGCTACCCGGCATTGCGGCTGCGCATCTTTTTCTCCGACCAGGTGGCCGACGTGTTTAAAGATCCGGTTGATATCGCCTTTCGCTACGGCACGCCGGAAGATGCATCGTACATTTCGCTCCCGGTCGCGCCGGATAACCGCCGCGTGCTGGTGGCCTCTCCCGAGTGGGTCGCCCGCCACGGTGAGCCCTCGCACCCCGATGAGTTAAGCCGGGTCAACGCCCTTACCTTTGTCCTGCGCGGTCGCCTTCACGATCGCTGGACCTTTTTCCGCGACGGCGAAACCCACAGCGTGAGCGTCAGCGGCACCATGATGAGTGATGATGCCGAGGTCATCCGTCGCCTGGCGGTCACCGGGGCGGGCGTGGCCTATAAATCCAGGCTGGACGTCGCAGAAGATCTCCGCGCCGGTCGGCTGCAGATCTTGATGAAGGGGTATGAGGGGGAAAGCGTGCCGCTGAATATGATCTGTCCGCACCGCAAACAGCTGTCTGCGGGCGTCAGATTATTGTATGAAGCGGTTAAAGCGTGCTGTGAAGGTCAGTCAGCGCACGATGATGTAATTTGATCACCGCTTTTTTAACCGTCCCGGGGCGGGTGGTAAAACAGCCCGGCTTATGGGGTTCGCCCGGCATAAAAATGGCAAACATCCCCGGCTTCAACGTCACGGACTGCTGATTTTCAATGCGGTCGCAGAGCTGATAGTCCTCCTCCTCGTGCCACTCATCACAGTCCCGGGCGCTCTCCGCCAGGCCGAAATAGATGTGCTCTTCCCCCTCCAGCAGGATCTGGATATCGATGTAGGCGCGGTGCAGCTCCGCGCGTTTTTCCTCTTCATGCTGGGTCGCAAACTGCATCACATTCACCCACATCTCTTCACCCTGCAGCGGATAGCTGCCCGGTGCCAGCTGCGACAGCCCCGCGCTCAGCGCCTGGTCGATCGCCTGACAGAACACCGCCGACAGACCGGCAGCCTGCATGCGGTTGATATCCCCCAAAATCATTGCCACGCTCCTTTTGCCCACAATGCCGCGCCCAGCAGCCCCGCGTCGCCGCGATGGCGGGCTGAACAGAGTTCGGTCTGATAAACGCCTGGCTCCTGCGCCAGGTAGTGCTGCACCTGCGACAGATAGCCGTCGGCGAGGCCAATACTGCCGCCAATCACCACCCGCTGGCAGTCGGTCAGGGCTTTCAGATCGGCAATTAACCGCGCCAGCGTGCGGGCAGAGCGCGCAATCAGCGCCACCGCCTGGGCATGCCCCTCTGCGGCTTGGGCAAAAATGGCTTTCGCATCCAGCCCGCAAAGCTCTCCTTCTGCCGCCGCGGCGATGCCCCGGCCCGAGGCGATGGCTTCCACGCAGCCGATCCGCCCGCAGCCGCAGCGCGGCCCGTTCGGGTCGGCCAGGATGTGGCCGCAGTGCCCGGTCAGCCCGCCGGAGCCGGTCACCAGTTTGCCGTTATGGACAACCCCGCCCCCCACGCCGGTCGACACGGTGATAAACACCATATCGCGGACGGCGTGCGGCATGTGCTGATACTCCGCCAGCGCCGCGGCCTGGGCATCGTTCAGGGCTACGCCGGGAAGCCCGGTCAGAGCCGACAGATATTTCACCAGCGGGAAATGCGACAGCCCGCCGAGGTTTGCCGGGTTAATCGAGGTGAGCACGCCCTCCTGAATAATCCCGGTCGAGGCGATAGCGAAATGCTGCGCCCGCGGGTAAAGCGGCGTCACCAGTTCACTCAGCGCCGCTTCCAGCGCATCCGGCGCTTTGCTGGCGGGAGTGGGGATCTCCCGGCGCTCAATAATCTTCAGCTCGCTGTCCACCAGCGCCGCGGCGAGTTTGGTCCCGCCGATATCCATAGCCAGCGTAATCATTTTGTCGCTCCCTGCAGGGCATCGCGATACCACTGGCAGATATGCTCCAGCCGGGTGATGGCAGAGCCGACCGTCACGGCCCATGCCCCGTGCTCAATGGCCTGCGCCGCCAGCGCCGGTGAGTTGTAGCGCCCTTCGGCCACCACCCGGCAACCGGCCTGGCTCAGGGTTGAAACCAGCGCCAGATCCGGCTCGACGGGGGTGACGTCTGAGGTGTAGCCCGAAAGCGTAGTCCCAATCAGCTCAACCCCCAACTGGCGGCAATACAGCCCGTCCTGCTCTGAGGCGCAGTCGGCCATCGCGATCAGCTGATGGTGCCGGATGCGCGCCAGCAGGGCCTCAACCGGTACAGGGCGCGGGCGCTGCGTACCGTCAAAGGCAATAATGCTGGCCCCCGCCTCGGCCAGCGCATCCACATCCTCCAGCCACGGCGTAATGCGCACCGGGGTGTCGGGCAGATCGCGCTTCACGATGCCGATAACCGGCACGCTCACCACGGCACGTACCGCCCGCAGGTTTTCAATCCCTTCGATGCGCAGCGCCACGGCACCCGCCTGCTCCGCCGCCAGCGCCATCGCCGCAACAATCTCCGGCTTATCCAGCGGGCTGTGCGGTACCGGCTGACACGAGACGATCAGCCCGCCCCGGGCCTTAACGTTTGCATCCAGTTCATCAAGAAACGACATAACTCCTCCGTTAAAAATTCAGCCTTTGTGTCTGGCGAGCTGGCTGGCTTTGTCGCCTGCGATAATGGCGCCGCTGAACGGTTTCCCGTCGACGGCATCGTGGGTACGCAGGGCTTCAGGGTGCAGCCAGCGCTGAACCCGGGACGGCATATCAAAGCCAATCAGCAGGATGACGACGAACGTCAGGCCAAACGACAGCGAGCAGAGCGCGGTACCCAGATCCAGACGCTGGGCGATAAACGCCCCCAGAACCGGGGCCAGTGCGCCACCGAGCGCGCCGACGTTATAGGTAAACCCGAGCCCGGCCGCGCGCTGTTCAGTATCAAAATAGCCACCGATCAGTTTAGGCAGGATCCCGGAGATACCCTGGCCAAGCATCTGCTGGAAGAAGAGCAGCAGGCCCAGCACCCAGACGCTGCTGCCGCCAATGGTGAAGACCGGAACGATCAGCAGCTGGGAGGCCAGCAGGCTACAGACATAGGCTTTGCGCGTGCCCAGCCAGTCGCCAAGGAACCCCCCGGCGCAGCAGCCAGCCGCCGCGCCAAAGCCGCTGAAGAACAGCACCTGGGCAACGGTTGCGGGGTCGTAAGCCAGATCGGTTTTCAGATACGTCGGCAGCAGGGCCTGAATCGGCCAGGAGTATAAGAAGGCAAACAGTACCACCACCATCAGGGTGACGCCGGTCGGCCAGCGCTTGCCGCTGCTTTGCACCATAAAGCTGATAAAGATCCCCGCGCACAGCAGGCCGAGAATGGCCACAATCGCGGCGCTCTCCAGCTGGCCTGCGAAGCAGAACCACAGCGAAACGGCGGCCACCAGGGTCATGGCGATGTTGATAAACCGGTGTTCGCCGCGATAGAGAATATCCACCATGGTTTTGACCGGCGTATTGCCCTGCTGCTTCTCTTTCCAGTCTTCCGCTTCCGGGATATTTTTTCGCAGCCAGAGGGCAAACACGATTGGCAGAATGCCGATGAAGAACAGCGCCCGCCAGCCCCACTCCGGCACCACCAGGCTGTAAACCTGCGCCGCCACTACCGCGCCGACGGAGAAGCCCGAGATCAGGAAACCGCTGGCTTTATTACGCAGGTGTTTAGGCCAGCTTTCAATGACATAGGTGGCGCTGGAGCCATACTCCCCCGCCATCCCCATGCCGATCACCAGACGGGCGATAAACATGGTGGTGTAGCCCTGGGCCAGACCGCAGGCCAGCGTCCCGACGGAAAAGAGAACAATGCTGCTGACCATCGCCAGACGACGACCGTAGCGATCCCCCATCGCGCCCAGTACCAGGCCGCCGAACCAGCGGGAGATAAAGGCGGCGGAGATCAGACTCGCGGCGTGCAGGGTGGTCAGGCCGAATTCGGTTTTTATATCGGTTAAAACAAGGGCGATGAGGACAAAATCAAAACCATCAAGAACATAACCGACCCAGGCGGCAGAAAACGCGCGCCACTGCTGACGGTTAAGGCAACGATACCACGGGACATTTTGTGTCATTGTATTCATGTCAGTCTCCGCAATGGGTAAACCCATACGCTGTTTGTAGGATACAGCTTCAGTGATGCCGGGTATGCCCGGCATCCGGCGTTGTCTTATTGTTGTTCTTGTTCCTGCTGGAGCAGCTTCGCTAACGCCCGCAGCTCAGGCAGATACTTCTCATCCACAGGGGCAAACGGCTTGCGGCACAGCGGAACATCAATCACGTCCATATAGTGCAGCACCGTTTTCAGGCCACGGAACACGCCCACTTTGATCAGCAGGTCGATGACCTCGTTACATTTTGTCTGTAGTGCGCTGGCGGTGGCGATATCCCCCTCCTTCAGCGCTTTGACAATCCCCTGATAGCGCCAGCCCATGATGTTATAGGTGCTGCCGATGCCGCCATCCGCGCCTGCCAGCAGGCCGGAGGCGAAGATCTCATCGTAACCGTTGTACAGCACCAGATCCGGATGCGCCCGGCGGATCTGCTCCATCTGGAAAAGATCGCCGGAAGTCTGTTTCAGCGCGCCGACGCCCGGCAGGGTCACCAGGGTGTTGATCTGATCGAGCGAGAGTTTGACCCCGCTCAGGGCCGGAATGTTGTACACCACCATCGGCAATCCATCCGCCGAATCAATAATTCCCCGGTAGTGATCGCAATGCTCTTCAAAGCTGAACGGATAGTAGAACGGCGTGACGGCAGAGACGGCGTCATAGCCAAAACGGCTGGCGGCCTGGGCCAGCTGCTGGCTCTCATGGGTGCTGACGGTGCCGACATGGGCAATCAGGGTCACTTTGCCTTTGGCCTCTTCGGCGACGATCTCCAGCACTTCCTGACGTTCGGCGCTGTTCTGCACAAAGGCTTCGCCGGTGGAGCCCCCGATATACAGGCCGTCAATCCCCTGAGCGATGTTGAACCGCACCAGCTGGCGCAGGCTTTGCGTATCCAGCTTCTGCTGGCGATCGAAGGGGGTAAGCAGTGCGGGCATAACCCCTTTAAGCGTGACGGACATAGATACCTCGAATGTGTTGTGATGACGTTTTAACGGTAGACCTTTATACCTGTTATACCAGACAGATTAAAAACAGCGCGATCGAAATGCGCGGAACGCGATCTACTTCACTAAACGATCGAGGTTATTTGCGGCGCTTTTTGCCCTGTTCGAAGGCGTGCCAGGTGGCGAAAACGCTGGTGAGGTGGGCCTGTAACGCCTGTTCAGCGGCATCGGGGTCGCGGCTGCGGATGGCGTTAAAGATGGCGATATGTTGTTGATAGCTGGTGTTATTGTGCTCGTGCAGCGCCTGCTCAGGTACGGCAGGACGGGCGGCGATCAGCCAGTCGATCAGCGCCACGTGGATCGACATAAAAATAGGATTGTTGGGGATCTCCGCCAGCACGCGGTGAAACTCCACGTCGGAGCGGATAAACAGGGCATTGTCATCCAGCGACTGGCTGTTCAGCTCCAGCGCTTTTTCCAGCAGGGCAATCTGTTCATCGCTGGCATGCTGGGCGGCGTGGCGCACAAGGCTTGATTCAAAAAACAGGCGCAGCTGCTCAAAATGGGCAATCCCGCCCGGATGGGCGAGAAAATCTTTCGCCATACCGGAGAGTTCGCTGATGATGGTATCCGCAGACGGACGCGAAATACGGGCGCGCTCGCCGTTCTGGATCTGCACCAGCCCTTTACGCTTTAACGCCGCCAGCGCCTCGCGCACCGAAGGCCGCCCGACGTTGAAAAAGGCCATCAGCTCGCGTTCGGAAGGCAGCTGCTCCCCTTCGGCGAACTCCCGGCGGCGGATCATCTGCTCCAGCTCTTCTTCCACCATCTCGGACAATTTTTTGCGCGCCAGCGGGCGGCGACGCAAGGTGCGCCCAATGGTCTCAGAGGAGATTTCTGTCTGTTTTTCGCTGGAAAGAGTCATAGACGTTACATCGTAAGAAGTTGAGTTAAGGAGTTCTTTATCATACCACAGGCGTTTGTGCCAGGTGTTATGGGTTACGCAGGCGGCGGGGATAACTGTAGTGCAGACATCGACTTATATAGCGCTGGGCCCAGGAATATTGCCAATGGTATAATATCGGAATAATTCTCAATTGCAGATATTACTCTTTTTAAATATCGCCCTCGCCATTTAAAGATTATTAAACTTGACCAGGCGTTCAAATATTACTTCGCAGAGTAATATTGTTTCCCAACCGGAAAATTTAAAATAAATTTTCACGCTAAATAACCCCAAATTTTTTAAAGCTGAATAAAAAAAGAATTTCTGAAATATAGACAGCAAGAATAAAGATGTACAACTCCGCGCAACCGGTTTCAACGGTGCGCACCCGCACGCCCGTTGTCGCGCCGGGCATGACAGCTTTTTTAATAAGCAGGCGAAGCAATGTAAATGCCCCTGTGCCGCCTCTTAAATAAATTTAACAACGGCAACAACGGGGTAGAAAAATAATAAATAAACTTTCAGGCGCTCATAAAAAAGTATTATTGTCGGAAGATAAAGACATTCCATAGTTATCTCCATAGCGGGACTGTAACATGTGATAACACTTTTACACATCCGTTAAGCCACGCTAAAACATTGTCATCTCTGTGACCCTAACCCTTTGAATATCTCTGCATATTCGAAGCGCCGAGTCCGTTAGTGATTTTATTTATCTCTCCGCGGGAGGGATAAATAAACTTACCCAAAATTCTTTCCCGACCACCCAGAAATATTGGGCGAAAGCGTATTGTCATTAACGACTTAACACGGAGCACATTAATGCCATCGCAAACATAAAAATCAATCCCGTACGACCCGGCGCATTCTTTTCGCACAATTTTTAAACAGCGAAAACGAATGATGATAGCGATCCAAGCTTGAGGTAATTATTTATGGCCGAACAATATGATTTTACTGTCACGCTGCATGACCTCGAATTTATTCTGAAGCAGATCAAGATCTCCGAATCGGCCACCAAAGCCGACGGGACGATCGACGGCGACGCGCTGCGTGATGCGGTGGGCGACCCGCTTCTCCCCTACGGCATACGTACCGTCGACGGCTCGTGGAACAACCTGATCCCCGGCCAGGAGATGTACGGCTCAGCCGACCAGAATATGCCAAGGCTGGTACCGCTGGATCTGGAGGCGATAAAAAACGACCCCGAGCTGGCTAAATACCTGACCGCCTCCGGCCCGAACAGCATGGTGACGGACGCCGACCCGCGTACCATCAGTAATATTATCTCCGACCAGACCGCCAGTAACCCGGCGGCGGTCGAGGCGGCGGAAGGGCTGAAAGACGCCCCCGGCGGCGGCACCAGCGAGAACGGCAGCCTGTCGATCCCTAACCTCTCCCCGGACGTTGGCCTCTCTCCGGCCTTTAACGGCTGGATGACCTTCTTCGGCCAGTTCTTCGACCACGGTCTGGATCTGATCCCCAAAGAGGGCAACGGGATCGTGTTTATCCCGCTGATGCCTGACGATCCGCTGTATGTCCCCGGCTCCCCGACCAACTTCATGCTCCTCACCCGGGCGAAGGTGGACGCCACCCACAACACCGTGAACACCACCACCCCGTGGATCGACCAGAACCAGACCTACACCTCCCATCCGTCGCACCAGATCTTCCTGCGCGAATACACCTTCATCGATGGCAAACCGGGGCCAACCGGTCATCTGCTGGATGGCGTACACGGGATGGCTACCTGGGGTGAAGTCAAAGCGCATGCCCTGCAGTTCCTCGGCATTCAGCTGACCGATGCGGATATCTTCAACGTGCCGCTGCTGGCTACCGACCGCTACGGCAACCTGATGCTCAGCGCCAGCGGCAAGGTGCAGATCGTTACCGCTCACGGGCTGGTGGAGGCCGACGGCGGACGCCTGCCGCCGGACACGCTGCGTACCGGCCACGCCTTCCTCGATGATATTGCCCATACCGCGGTGCCAAAACTGGACGCCAACGGCAATCTGCTGGCCGATACCAATGATGTGATCGGCGGCGCACCGGAAGCGGGCACCTACGATAACGAGCTGCTCGATCGCCACTTCATCACCGGCGACGGTCGCGGCAACGAGAACATCGGCCTGACCGCCGTCCACTCGGTGTTCCACGACGAACATAACCGCCTGGTGGAGCAGTACAAAGCCACTATTCTCGGGTCAGGCGATATCAGCGTGATCAACCAGTGGCTGATGCCGAACCATCAGATCACCGAGATCCCGGCGGATACCAGCACCCTGGTGTGGAACGGCGAATACCTGTTCCAGGCCGGTCGCTTCACCACCGAGATGGAATACCAGCACCTGGTCTTCGAAGAGTTCGCCCGTACCGTCCAGCCGGCGGTCGACCCGTTCGTCTTCTCGAACACCGCCGACATCAACCCGGCGATCTTCGCGGAGTTCGCCCACGTGGTGTACCGCTTCGGCCACTCGATGCTCACCGAGACCGTGGATCGCACCACCTTTGACATGCAGAGCGACGACCTCGGGCTGATCCAGGCCTTCCTCAATCCGCTGGCCTTCGATAACAACGGATCGCTGGATAATCAGGCGGCCATCGGGGCCATCGTGCGCGGCATGACCCGTCAGGTGGGGAACGAGATCGACGAGTTCCTGACCGGGGCGCTGCGTAACAACCTGGTCGGCCTGCCGCTGGATCTGGGGGCACTTAACATCGCCCGCGGCCGCGACACCTTCATGCCGACCCTCAACCAGGCCCGGGAACAGTTCTTCACCCTCACCGGCAACAGCGAGCTGAAACCCTATGAGAGCTGGGCAGATTTCGCCGCGAACCTGAAAAATACCGCCTCGATCCTCAACTTTATGGCCGCCTACGGCCAGCATCAGCTGATCCTCAATGCCACGACCATCGCCGAAAAACGGGCTGCGGTTGAGTTCCTGCTGTTTGGCCCGGCCGATGACGCCACCCGCGCCGATGCCTTTGATTTCTTCAACAGCACCGGGGCGTGGGCGACCAAAGAGTCCGGCCTGAACATGGTCGACTTCTGGATTGGCGGCCTGGCGGAACGGAAAATGGAGTTCGGCGGCATGCTCGGCTCCACCTTCAACTTCGTCTTTGAGACGCAGATGGAGATGCTGCAGGACGGCGACCGCTTCTACTACCTGAGCCGTACTCAGGGGCTGAACATGCTTAACCAGCTGGAGGCTAACTCGTTTGCCGCGCTGGTGATGCGTAACAGCGACCTCGGCGACGAAGGCTCGTCCCACGTTCACGCCAGACTGTTCATGACCCCGGACCATGTCCTGGAGGTGAACACCGGAGTGCAACTGGGGGCCGATCCAAAATGGGGTAACGCGCTCAAGGACCTGCTCACCCCGCTGGTGATACGTAAAGCGGCCGGGGCGGATGTTGACGGCGACGGCAAAGCGGACGGGGCCTACCTCAAATACTCCGGTCCCGGCCACGTGGTGCTCGGCGGCTCCGCCGGGAATGACACCTTAATCGGCGGCCTGGGCATCGACAGCCTGTGGGGTGACGGCGGTAATGACCGTCTCGACGGCGGCGACGAAGCCGATACCGTTCACGGCGGCGACGGGGACGACATCATCACCGACACCGGGACACCGGTGGGCGGCGCTGACTTCCTGCACGGCGATGCCGGGAACGACGTCATCTTCTCGGGCAACGGTAACGACCTGAGCTTCGGCGGCAGCGGTCAGGACTTTATTGTCGTCGGCGAAGACGCGCAGGAGGTGTTCGGCGGGCTGGATAATGACTTCATCCTCGGCGGCTCCGGCGGCGACGCGCTGCTGGGCAACGAAGGCGATGACTGGATTGAAGGCGGCGACGGCTTTGACTCCCTGACGGGCGAAAACTCCGAGCTGTTCTTTAACAGCACCATCGTCGGCCACGACGTGCTGAACGGTCAGGGCAACGACACCGACTACGACGGCGAAGCGGGCGACGACATCATGGTGCAGGGCGCTGGCATCCAGCGTAACAACGGCATGGCGGGCTTCGACTGGGCGATCCACAAGGGCGACGTGGTGGGGGCCAACTCTGACCTTGGCATCCCGATCTTCGTTAACCAGCAGGAGTTTATCCTGCGCGATCGCTTCGACCTGGTGGAAGGCCTCTCCGGCTGGAAGTTTGACGACGTGCTCACCGGCACCGACCAGCCTGTGGGTACCGCGCCGGTGCAGGGTACCCCGCTCTCCAACAACCTCACCCTGGAAGGTGTCGCCCGCATCAACGGGCTGGATAAGGTGGTCGGCAGCACTCTCATCAACGGGGCCGTGGATGGCGTGGTGCTGAACCCGGACAACGGGGCGGACATCCTGCTTGGCGGCGGCGGCAGCGACCGCATCATGGGTAAAGCGGGTGATGACATCATTGATGGCGACGCCTGGCTGAACGTGCGGATCGAAGTCAGAGACAAACTGGATCCGACCAAAGTGATTAAGAGCGTCGACAGCATGAACGAGCTCAAAGCCGAGATGCTGAATGGCACCCTTAATCCGGGCCAGCTGCACATCGTGCGCGAGATCCTCTATGACGGTAACAAGGGCGAAACCGACGTGGCGCTCTACCGCGACGTAAACGGTAACTACAACTTTACCCGCAACGTCGACGGCAGCCTGACGGTCAACCATGCCACCGTCTCTGCAAACCTGCCGCTGGGTGACGGCACCGACCGCCTGCTCAATATCGAGCAGCTGGAGTTTGGCGATGGCGTGAAGCTGAAAGTGGCCGCGGAAAATGCCACCGGTAACGTCAACATCAGCAGCCAGGCGCCGGGCGTGGGCGATCTGCTGCGGGTCAACACCGTGGACCTGCTGGATGCCAACGGTCTGGCGGACAACCTCCCCATCACCTACACCTGGCAGGCGCTGATTAACGGAGAGTGGCGCGACCAGGCCACCGGCACCGAGTTCCGGGTGGGCAACGGTCTGGCCGGACGGCAGCTGCGGGTCACCGCCAGCTTCACCGACCGGATGGGCGATGCGGAATCCCTGGTATCGGCGGTGACAAGCGCAGTAGGCCCTCGCGATCAACCGACCCAGGGCGTGCCGGTGATCAGCGACCTGACCCCAACCCGCACCCTGGCCCTGACGGCTGACGTGTCGGGCATTACCGATGGCGACGGCCTGACCAACGGCAACAACTTCCGCTACCAGTGGCAGGTGAGTCTCGGTCTGGGCTTCGTCAACATTGCCGGGGCAACGGCCGCCACCTACACCCCAACCCAGGCGATGGTGGAGCAGCGGCTGCGGGTGATCGTCACCGTCACCGACGATGAAGGCAACCCGTCCGTCACCCTCACCTCCGCCCCAACCCAGGCGGTCGGCAACATGCTGGTCGGCACCAACGGCGCGAACACCCTGTTTGGTACCGCGGGCAGCGACTACATCGACGGCGGCGCGGGCAACGACACCCTGTTCGGGCTGGCGGGCGACGACGTGCTGATCGGCGGCACCGGCAACGACGCCCTGGACGGCGGCGCGGGTGCCGACCAGATGACGGGCGGCGTCGGGAACGACACCTACTACGTGGATGATGCGGGTGACGTGATTATCGAGGGCGTCAACGAAGGGACCGACAGCGTCAACGTGACCGCCGCCAGCTACGTGATGGGCAATAACCTGGAAAACCTGACCTACACCGGGACAGGCAACTTCAACGGCACCGGTAACGCACTGGCTAACACCATGACGGGCGGCAGAGGGAACGACACCCTGAACGGGATGGATGGCGACGACACGCTGTTCGGCCTTGCCGGGAACGACATCCTGATTGGCGGCAACGGTAACGACGGCATTGATGGCGGCCAGGGTGCCGACGCCATGACCGGCGGTCTGGGGAACGACACCTACACCGTGGACAACGCGGGCGATACGGTCGTTGAGGGGGCAAACGGCGGCAACGATGCCGTGAGAACCACCCTGACGACCTACACCCTGGCGGAAAACGTGGAAGTGCTCTCCTTTACCGGCATCGGCGGCTTCAACGCCACCGGTAACGCCCAGGCGAACACCATCACCGGCGGCACCGGCGTAGACCGGATCAACGGTGGAGGCGGGAACGACACCCTGACCGGTAACGGCGGCAACGACGTCTTTGCCTTCGGCGCCAGCTTCGGGCAGGACGTGATCACCGACTTCGACAGCAACGCCGCAGGGGGCCAGGACTTCATTAACCTGGCGGGAAGAGGCCTGACGGCGGGCAATTACCTGAACAGCATCTCGGTAACGGCCAGCGGTACGTCGACGGTCCTGAACTTCGCCAGCGGGGAGCGGATCACCTTAATGAACACCACGGTGAGTGCGATAACGGCAACGGACTTCCAGTTCAGTTAACGCACAGCGTAAACCCATAACAAGACCTCATTGATGTAATAAGGAGTGCCCTATGCCGCGCCAGTATAAGTCAACAGAACTGAAAAATGCCCTGAGGGGAACCAGGCCTGCATTTATTACCCTGCTGTTTTTTGGCAGCGTCATAAATATGCTTATGCTGGCGCCGGCAATTTATATGCTCCAGGTGTACGACCGGGTTCTGGCCAGCCAGAACACCACCACCCTGCTGATGTTAACCCTGCTAATCGTCGGGTTATACGTGGTTATCGGGATGATTGAGTTCGCCCGTTCCAGCGTAATGACCCGGCTCGGCAACCGGCTGGACGTCAAATTAAACCAGCTGGTCTTTAATGCCGCCTTTAAGCGCAAAATTGCGACGGGGGATAATAACCCGGCGCAGGCGCTGAACGAGCTGGCCCAGATTCGCCAGATCCTCTCCGGCAACAGCTTATTTGCCCTGCTCGATATTCCCTGGACGCCGTTCTATTTACTGGTGGCGTTCCTGGTGCATCCGCTGCTGGGCTATTTATCGCTGGGCGGGATCCTTATTTTGCTCTGCCTGACTGTCTTAACGGAACTCTCCACCAAAACGCCGATTCAGCAGGCGCATATGTTAAGCGTCAGCAATTCGATCATCCTCAATAAGCAGCTGCAGAACTCCGACACCATCGAAGCCATGGGGATGCTCGCCACCCTGAAAAACCACTGGCTGGAGGGACACAGCAAAGTGATGGTGCTCCAGACGCGCATCGCCGATAAATCTGCGGTTTACAGCAGCCTGAGCCGGTTTGTCCGCGTGCTGCTGCAGTCCATCTCGCTGGGCGCGGGTGCCCTGCTGGTCATCGCAGGCGAGATCACCCCCGGGCTGATGATTGCCGCCTCGATTATCCTCGGTCGCGTGCTGAGCCCGGTGGAGCAGATCATCGGCAGCTGGAAGCAGTTTGTGCAGTTTCGCAGCGCGTGGAAACAGCTGACGAAGCTGCTGGAGGAGTACCCGGCCCCCAAAGCGAACCTCACCCTGCCGACGCCGAAAGGCATCATCAGCGTCGAAGGGATCTTTGCCGCCCCTCCGGGGCAGAAAATCGCCACCCTGCGCAACGTCTCGTTCCAGCTGGAACAGGGCGAAGTGCTGGGGATCATCGGGCCGTCCGCCTCCGGCAAAAGCTCGCTGGCGAAACTGCTGGTAGGCGTGTGGCACCCGCTAAGCGGCAAAGTGCGGCTCGACGGGGCCGACATCTGCCAGTGGGATAAAAACCTGCTTGGCCCATCGATGGGCTATCTGCCGCAGGACGTGGAGCTGTTTGACGGCAGCATCGCCCAGAACATCGCCCGCTTTGGGCCCGCCGACAGCGAACTGATTGTCGCCGCCGCCCAGCTTGCCGGGGTCCACGAGATGATTTTACGTCTGCCGCAGGGCTACGACACCCCGCTTGGCGCCAGCGGCCATCAGCTCTCCGGCGGGCAGCGCCAGCGCATCGGTCTGGCGCGGGCGGTGTACAACAACCCGGCCTTTATCGTTCTTGATGAGCCCAACGCCAACCTCGATGACGCCGGGGAGATGGCCTTAATCAAAGCGATTACCGTCCTGCGCGAGCGCGGGCAAACGGTGGTGCTGATCTCCCATCGCCCGACCCTGCTCGGGGTGGTGAATAAAGTGCTGCTGATTAATGAAGGTGCCGTCCAGGCATTCGGCCCGCGCGAACAGGTGTTTGCCAACCTGCGCCAGGCCAACATGCTCAAATCGGTTCCTGTCGCCCCCGCCGCGGAAGGCCAGCCAGAGACCCAACAACCACCCCGTGAGGCATTATCATGAAAAACGATAACAAGAGCTCAGCAATGCCAGACGCCGAGATTGTCGATATCAATATCTGGCCGCCGTTGATTCGCGGTCTTGCGGTAATAATCATTGCGGTCGGCGGCTTTCTGCTCTGGGCGGTAAAAGCCCCGCTCGATGCCGGGGTGGTGGCCGACGGCACGGTGACGGTCTCCAGCAACCGCAAAACCATTCAGCATCTCAGCGGCGGTCGGGTGACCGACATCTATATGAAAGAGGGCGAAGTGGTGAAAAAGAACCAGGTTCTGATGCGCCTCGACACCCTGCAACTGGACATGCGCTACAGCGCGTTAAGCGCCCAGTATATTTCGGCGAAAACCAGCGAGGACCGTCTGCTGGCGGAGCGCAACGGCGACGACACCATTACCTTCAGCGACGGGCTGCTGAAAAACTTTGCCGGGAATAAACGCCTGGCCGAGAGCCAGCAGCTGCAGGCCAAACTTTTCGAGACGCGGCGCAAGAACATTCAGGACGAGCTGTCGATGATCGACGAGTCCCTTGACGGTCTGGTCGGGCAGACGGAGAACCTCAATAAAATTAAAGGCTACCGCGAGCATCAGTTCAATCTTATCAACAAAGAGCTGGGGGCCATCCGGGCGCTCAGCGAGAAAAACTACTACCCGAAAGCGCAGCTGATGGTGCTGGAGCGCGAGGCGGCGGAGATCTCCAGTACCGTGTCGGAGGATATTCTCAACATCGCCAAACTGAAATCCCAGCAGAACGAACTGCGGATCAAAGCCTACCAGGTGCAGCACCAGTACCTGCGGGAGGTGGAGTCTGAATTAACCCTGAAACAAAAAGAGGTGGCGATGCTGGAGGACGAGCTGCAGTCTACCCGTCACGAGCTGGATAACACGGTGATCCGCTCCCCGATTGACGGGGTGGTGCTCGACGTCAAAGTCAGCACCGTGGGCGGGGTGATCCAGCCGGGCGAACACCTGATGGATATCGTCGCCGCCGGACAGCCGCTGCAGATTGACGCCAAAATCCCGGTGCAGGCGATTGATAAAATGGCCCCCGGGCTGACCGTCGACGTGATGTTCCCGGCCCTGAACCACGCCCTGCTGCCGACGGTGCCGGCCCGGGTGCTGACGGTCTCGGCCGACCGCCTGACCGATAAAGTGACACAGCAACCCTATTATCTGGCCGAAGTGCAGGTCTCCCCGGAAGGGGTGCGCCTGCTGCGCGATCACAAGATCAAAGCCGGGATGCCCGCCAGCGTGACGATAAAAACCGGAGAGCGCACTTTCCTGAGCTACCTGTTTAAACCGCTGATGGCAAGGCTGGAGCTGGCGTTTAAGGAGATTTGACGCGGTGAAATGCCGGGGGCGCTTCGCTTGCCCGGCCTGGAAGGTCTGAGGATGATGCCTAACGCCGGGGGCGCTTCGCTTGCCCGGCCTACAGATCTGGTTTCGTAGGCCGGGTAAGGCGTAGCCGCCACCCGGCGATGTCTTACCGGTGCGGCCTGATCCCCTCACCCCAGCCCTCTCCCATAGGGAGAGGGAGCAAACATTAAAAACGGCAACGTCGTTGCCGTTTTGCATTTACCTCCGCCCCAAAAACTTTCCAGAACTGTGACCTCACCACAAACGCATAAATGACAATGCCCTGAAAACCCTTGCCGACGCGCTTGCGCCTTTCTACGCTTATCTCACGCAGGGCAACCCCTTACACCGAATAAACCTGCCACCTGATGCGTTAACTTTTATCTGTGAAAGGGAGAGCCCCTATGCTGCGCCTCGTTCTTCTGCTGGTCGTCACGCTCGTTTGCCCGTCGCTCTACGCGGCTCCCCTGGTATACACCATCGACACCCAGAAGACCGCCATCAAACTGTCGTGGCGCGCGTTCGGCGGGATCCGTCGTGGGCGAATCTCAATGGCGTGACGGGGACGGTGACGCTGAACCCGGACAACGAATTTGACGATCGTATCCAGGTGACGGTTCCGGTCGCCACGCTTAAGGCCTCCAACAACCTGCTCACCTGGCAGCTGAAGAGCAACATGTTTTTTGACGCCGCGCGTTATCCGACCATCACCTTTTCCAGCACCCGGGTGGTGAAGCTCAAAGAAGATCACTACCGCGCGTTCGGCACGCTGACCGTGCGGGATCTTAGCCGTCCGGTGATCCTGGAAGCCACGCTCGATCCCCTGCCGGGTGAGGCGATCGCCCTGCACGCCACCACCGCTATCTCACGTTCGGCCTATAAGATGGATCGCTTTGCGCTGGTGGTTGACGATCGCATCGCCATTGCCATTGATATCCAGGCGAAACCGTCCCGCGCCTTATGACAGCGCGGCCTGATATTCACTTTATTCGATAATATTTATTAATAATTGACCCGGCAAAAACCGTATATTTACTCTATACTGCCTGACCACAAAGTGCGACAAGAGATAAAATAATACGAACGTCGTAGGGCGCCCCACAAAATACGTTATTTACAGGAATAAAAATCATACTTTTGTATTATTACAAATCTCATCGGCAACTCTATTAGCTAACCTGAAAAAGATGTCAACACCGCAATTAAGAATCACCCGGCCTTTATAAATATAATGCACATAATACTGCCCTGCTCCGCATTTAATTAATAAAAACGGCAATTTTATCGCGATAAATTGTGATCGACCGCAATCTCCACAACCTGAAATCTCTATGAGATAATCACCGCAAAGCCACGCCCGGCAAGGCCTGCGGACTTATCACCCTCTGTAAATCGCCTTCTTAACTGTGCTACATAAAAGGTGAACGATCGGCTATCCTTTATTTCACCGCTTCGTCATTTGCGCTTTTAGTCCTTTCTGTCTATATCCTTTTAAAGCAATAATGAGACGCTAACAATATTAATAACAGGGATGACAAACCTGTCCGGCAGCACAAAAAACATTACAGCAGGTCACTATTTCTAACAAATAGTGTCTCCTTCGGGACGCTTAAATTCTGCTGACCAAAAACGAATTTATACACACAGCATGTCATTACACTCTGGTGGGAGTAATACAAATGAGTAAATTCACTGTCATCTCCAGACTGACGCATCAAGAAACCGTGGCAGAAGGCAACCAGATCGTTCTGGGCGAAGATTCCGTCATTAAGCTCCAGGCTGGCAGGGGTGATATTGCCAGTTATTCCCGCAGCAATAACGATCTTCTGGTCAGAATGACCAACGGCGAAACCGTGACCCTGAAGAACTATTACGTCAACAACCACAAGCTGGTGCTGGATGAAAACGGCGCGCTATGGTGGATTGACGATCCGCTGGCGGTGGAGCGTTACCAGTCGATCCCCTCCACCGATGCGCTGATTGCGGGTAACGTCAGCAACTCATCAAGTGATACGCCAATCTGGCCGTGGGTGCTGGGCGGCGTGGCCGCAGCGGGCGGTATTGCCCTGGCAGCAGGCGGAGGTGGCGGCGGTGGTGGCGGCGGTGGCAGCGATCGAATCGATCCGGGTCCGGCCGTGCTGGATACCACGCCACCCGGCGCGCCGACCAACCTGCACTTCGCCAACGGTAACACCCAGCTTCTCGGCAGCGCCGAAGCCAACAGCACGGTGACCATCACCGATGCCAGCGGTAACGTGGTGGGTAAAGCCAAAACCAACGGCAACGGCGAGTTCACCGTCGAGCTGGGTACGCCTTACACCAACGGCGAAACCCTGACGGCGAAAGCCACCGACGGCTCCGGCAACGTCAGCCCGCCAACCAGCATTACCGCGGCGGACACCACTGCCCCGGATGCGCCAATGATCATCATTGCTGACGATGACGTCGGCAGCATCACCGGGGCGCTGAACAGCGGCGGGACCACCGACGATCCGCGCCCGGTCTTTAGCGGCAGCGGCGAGGCCGGTTCGACCATCACACTCTATGACAACGGCAAAAACATCGGCAGTACGGTGGTGAACAGCGACGGCAGCTGGACGTTCACGCCCGCCTCCGATCTGGCTGAAGGTCTGCATCAGATCACCGCCAGCGCCACCGACCCGGCAGGCAATACTGGACCGGACTCCGAAGACTTTATCCTCACCATCGATACCATTGCGCCAGATGCGCCGGTGCTGCAGGTGATGGACAGCGTGGGCAACATCCAGGGGTTCGTCACCTCCGGCGGCTTTACCGATGCCACCCAGCCGGTGCTGAGCGGCACGGGCGATCCCGGCAGTACCATTACCCTCTACCATAACGAGCTGCTGCTGGCGGAGATCATCGTCCCGGACAACGGCTCCTGGAGCTACACCCCTGTTGAGCCGCTGATTGAAGGGGAGCACAGCTTCACCCTGACGGAGACGGATGTCGCGGGCAACCTGAGCCCCACCTCCGCGCCGTTTGAATTTACCGTTGACCGCACGCCACCGGCCGCGCCGAGTGGCCTCGCGATCAATGCCACCGGCACCATCCTCACCGGCAGCGCCGAGCCCAACTCGACGGTCACGGTCACCAATAACCTGGGCGAAAGCCTCGGCACCGCCACCGCCGACGTCAACGGAGCGTTCACGCTGACCCTGACTACCCCGCAGACCAACGGCGAAACGCTGAGCGCCGTTGCCACCGACCGGGCGGGTAACGAAGGCCCTGAGGCCCCGCTGATCGTACCGGATACCACCGCCCCGGCGGCGCCGACCGCCCTTGTCGTCGCCGAGACGGGGGACAGCGTGAGCGGTGAAGCGGAAGCCAACGCCCGCATCTCGATTCGCGACGCCACCGGCCAGGAGATTGGTACCGGCACCGTGGAGGCCGACGGCAAGTTCAGCGTCAACATCTCCCCTAACCAGCTCAACGGCGAAGTGCTGACGGTCTACGCCTTCGACACCGCCAATAACCAGAGTCCACCTGCTCAGGCCACGGCTAATGACTCCACGCCGCCGGCCCCGCCTGCCGGACTGGATGTTTCCGACGATGGCCTGGCGCTCACCGGCACTGCGGAAGCGGGCAGCACCGTGGTGATCATGGAAGGCACCAATAAACTCGGCGAAGTGGTGGTTAGCGAAACGGGGAGCTTCTCCTTCACGCTGCCTGTCGCCAAGCTGAACGGCGAGATCATGAGCCTGACCGCCACCGATCACGCGGGCAACACAAGCGATCCGAGCACGGTTGAAGCCGATGACATCACGCCACCGGCCACACCAATCATCACCAACGTGGCGGATAACGTGCCGGACATAACCGGTACCGTGGTGAGCGGGACCTTAACCGACGACCGCACGCCGCTGATCTCCGGCACAGGTGAGATCGGCACCAAAATTTTTGTCTACAGCGAGGCCATTCAGATCGGGATGACGGAGGTGGATTCGTCGGGCAACTGGTCGTTCCAGGTGCCCGCCAGTCTGACCGATGGGATCCACTCCCTGACCGCCGATGCCGTTGACCGCCGGGGCAATCACAGCCTGATCTCCGAGACCTGGACGATAGACGTTGATCCGGCGGCCCCAAATCCGCCGACCACCACGACGACCGCCACGGCGTTTGCCCTGAACGCAGAGCCCACGGGTGAAACGCTGATTTACAACGTGCTCAGCGACAACGGCGGCGATCACGTCAGCAACTTCTCGCTGGCGGAGGGCGATAAAATCGACATCAGCCAGCTGCTGGTGGGGTGGAATGGCGATCGCGGCACGCTGGGGGAATATCTCCAGGTCAACAGCAGCGATGGCAACACGGTGATCAGCATCGACCGGGATGGGACGGGCACCAGCTATGCTCCGGCCACGCTGGTGACGCTGGACGACGTCCAGACCACCTATGAGGAACTGGTGAACCAGAATCACATTATTACCGGCTAGTACGGACGATCCCCTCTCCCTGCGGGGAGAGGGTTAGGGTGAGGGGCGTCAGGCCGCACTACAGCGCCGTCGGGCAAAATAACGGGCAAGGTATAAAAATAACTCCCCTCAAATCAATAAATATCCTGACATTTATCACAATAATATCATTGCTACTAAATACCCTGGTTGCCTTAACTTATACCCTCATCTATATAGCACAACACTTTATTATTTCAACCCCTGTAATTCACCCCTCCAAAATATATCATACTGACTATCAAGTTCATTACCGCTTAATTATTAATTCAGCCGCGATGAAATATTCACCAAGGTTATTTCATCATGCATAACATTCCCATCTTATTAAATTTCCAGAATAAAACCGCCGTCACGCCTTGGTTCAGACGCCCAGCGAACCCGCACCGCGCCTGACCCCTTCTTTACCCCTTTGTGAAAAAATAACATTTTCAATCCTGCTAAACACTTATTCATCCCGGCTTAATTTGCGCTTCTGGTACTTTCTGGCTATATCAAAGTTAGTCAATCACGAATTCTCGCTATTATTTAAGACAAGGATTTTACCGCCAAAAATATATACCCAACCGAATTACCCATTAAGAAGCTAGGGCTATATACCGCTGCCACCATCGCTATATCGGCAGCCCGTAATCACTTTTAAATAATTACCCTGGGTCACTGTTTTAAATAAACACTTTCCCTTCGGGTGGAGCTCAATCTGCTGAAAAGAAATGGCTAAAAATGCGCGCCATTTCACTGCACACTGCCGGGAGTAACACACATGAGTAAAATCACTGTCATCTCCAAACTGACGCACGTGGAGACGGTAACCGACGGGTCTCAGGTGACACTGAACGACTCCTCCATCGTGAAAATTAACGCCGAACGGGCCGACATTCTCGAGTACAACCGCAACGGTAACGACCTGATTATTAAGCTGGTCGATGGCGAAACCATTACCGTCAAAAATTTCTATGTCAGCGGCGATCAGGGCATCAGCCAGCTGGTGCTGGAAGAGAATAACGGCGCGCTGTGGTGGATTGCAGACCCGATGGCAGGGGAAAGTTACCAGTCGATTGCTTCCATTGACGCCCTGCTGGCAGGCACTACCGCATCAACAAGCGAAGGCGCGGCGATCTGGCCGTGGGCGCTGGGCGGGGTGGCGGTTGCAGGGGGTATTGCCCTGGCCGCAGGTGGTGGCGGCGGTGGTGGCGGCGGTGGGAGCGACAGCGACGGCGGCAATAACAACGGTGGTGGCGGTGACAACGGCAACGGCAATGGCGGTAACCCAACCCTGCCGGGCACCGACCCGAACGACACCACGCCGCCGGGCGCGGCAGGCAACCTCAGATTCTCAGCAGACGGCACTAAACTTAGCGGGAGTGCCGAAGCCAACAGCATCATCACCGTGACCGATGCCAACGGCAACGTCATCGGCCGTGGCCAGACCAACGGCAACGGTGAATTCACCGTCGATCTCGGCAAGCCTTACACCAACGGCGAGACCGTCACCGTCACGCCGACCGACGGGGCAGGCAACGTCGGCCCGGGCACCCCGGTGACCGCCGCAGACACCACCCCTCCTGTCGCGCCGGTCGTTGCGAGCGTGACGGATGACGTGGGCAGCGTAACCGGATCGCTCACCAGCGGCCAGACCACCGATGACGCCCGCCCGACCTTTAGCGGCAGCGGCGAACCGGGTTCCTCCATCACGATTTACGACAACGGCAACGCCATCGGCACCGCGCAGGTGAACACCGACGGCAGCTGGACCTTTACCCCGGCCACCGCACTTGGCGACGGGGCGCATCAGATTACCACCCGGGCCACCGACAGCGCGGGCAATACCGGACCGGCCTCCCCGGCCTTCAGCCTTACCGTTGATACCGTCGCGCCGAATGCGCCATCTGGCGTGACGGTGAATGACACCACCGGCAGCGTGCAGGGGCAACTTACCGCCGGGCAGAGTACCGACGCCAACCGCCCTTCCCTCAACGGCACCGGCGAGGCGGGCAGCACCATCAGGATTTATGACAACGGTCAACTGGTAGGCCAGGCCACCGTGGGCGAGGACGGCAAATGGAGCTTCACGCCGGATAACCCGCTTGCCGACGGGCCGCACGCCATCACCCTGACCGAGACCGATCTGGCGGGCAACACCAGCGCCGCCTCCGAGCCGTTCGCCTTCACCATCGACCGCACGCCTCCGGCCCTGCCGACTATTGACCAGATCCCTTACGGCACCCAGGTCATCGGCACCGCCGAGGCTGGCAGCACTATCACCATCTTTAACGCGGATGGCACGAAGATTGGCACCGGCACAGCCAACGCTCGCGGCCAGTTCAGCATTACCCTCGACGAAGCGCAGGCCGTGGGAGACACATTCACCGTGGTGGCCACCGATGCCGCCGGCAACGCGAGCCAGCCCGCCACCGCCGTAGTGAGTGATATTACCCCACCTCTCGCACCGACCGATCTGGCGATCTCCGAAGACGGCACCACCGTCACCGGTAAGGCGGAAGCAGGCAGCACCGTCACCATTCGCGACGGTGACGTCGTGATCGGCGGAGGGGTGGCCGACGCTGACGGTAACTTCTCGATTATTCTTGCAACCCCGCAGTTGAATGGTGAAATCCTGGCGGCCACCGCCACCGATGCGGCGGGCAATACCGGGCCGGAAAACACCGTGACCGCCCCGGACGTTACCCCGCCAGAGGCCCCGGTTATCACAAGCGTGGTGGATAACGAGGACGACATCACCGGCGTGGTTCTCGACGGCCAGGTCACCAACGACGCCACTCCGGTTATCACCGGCACCGGGGAACCCGGGAGCACCGTTTACATCTTAAGCGGGGACATTGTGGTCGGTTCTGCCGAAGTGAATGCCGACGGCAGCTGGTCAGTATTAACAGAGCTGGGCGCGGATGGCGGTTACGTCCTGCGGGCTGAGGTGGTTGATAGTGAAGGCAACCGCAGCGCCCCGTCTAATACCTGGAGTTTTATTCTCGATGCCACCGCGCCGGACGCCCCGGCCATTACCCAGGTGATTAACGATCTGCCTGACTCCGCTGGCGTAATTACCAACAACAGCACCACCAACGACAACCGCCCAACCCTCTACGGCACCGGTGAGGCCGGGTCAACCATCAGCATTCGCGTGGACGGCGTGGAGGTCGGCACCGCGCAGGTAGGCAACGGCGGCGAGTGGAGCTTCACCCCCGCCACCGCCCTTGAGGATGGTCCGCACGACATCAGGGTGGTGGCGAAAGATGCCGCCGGTAACAGCAGCGCCGAATCCGGTGCCTTTACGTTAACCGTGGATACCACCGCCCCTGAGGTGCCGGTCATTACCCGGGTGGAAGATAACACCGGCAGCGTGCAGGGCGATGTGGCCAACAACGTGCCGACCGACGAAACCCGTCCGGTGATCCACGGCACCGGCCCGGCAAACTCGCAGATCAGCCTCTATGAAGGCACCACCCTGCTCGGCACCGTTACCACCAATGGCGACGGCCTCTGGAGCCTGCAGCTGGCCACCCCGCTGGTAAATGGCACCCACGCGATCGTCGCCACCGTCACCGACGCGGTGGGCAACACCTCCACCTCGGAGAGCTTTAACCTGGTGGTGGATACCCTGGCCCCGGGCACCCCGGCGTTGCCGACGATCACCGTCAACCCTGACGGCGGCGAGCAGCAGCCTCTCTCCCCCGGCGGCAGCACCCGCGACACCACCCCAACCCTGAGCGGTACCGGCACTGAAGGGGATGTCGTCACCATCTACAACGGCACCACCCCTATCGGC
The DNA here is from genome assembly GCF_023736175.1 of Leclercia sp. LTM14. NCBI lineage: Bacteria > Pseudomonadati > Pseudomonadota > Gammaproteobacteria > Enterobacterales > Enterobacteriaceae > Leclercia > Leclercia sp. LTM14. The sequence continues at coordinate 88,048 of NZ_JAIKTT010000012.1, read as the reverse complement.
GAAACCACCGTGCAGCCGGACGGCACCTGGACCTGGACCCCGCCGGACGGGCTGCCGAATGGCACCTACGATCTCAGCCTGACCGTGACCAACAAAGACGGCGCGGGCAACGAGAGCGCCCCGTCGCAGTCGGTGAGCATCACCATTGATACCGAGGCCCCGGACCAGCCTGCCGCTCCGGTCATCACCGATAACGTCAGCGAAATCACCGGCCCGGTGGGCAACAACGGCGCGACCAACGACACCCGCCCGGTGATCAGCGGCACCGGCACCCCGGACGACATCATCAGCATCTATGACCAGACCGCGGCGGGCAACGTCAAGGTGGGCGAAGCGGTGGTGGACGTTAACGGCAACTGGAGCTGGCGTCCTGCCGATGAACTGGCCCAGGGGCAGCACAGCTTTACCGTCACCGCCACCGACGAGGCGGGTAACGTCTCGGTGGTCTCTAATACCGTCACCGTGACCGTCGACAGCCAGATCCCGGCTATCCCGAGCATCGGCAGCGTGGATGACAACGCAGGCCCTGTCACCGGCAACATCCCGGCGGGGAGCAGCAGTAACGGCAATACCCCGACCGTGACCGGCACCGGCGAAAACGGCACCACCGTGATCCTTTACAGCAACGGCGTGGAAGTCGGGCGTGGCCTGGTCACCAACGGCAGCTGGAGCATCACCACCCCGGTACTGAAAGATGGACCGACCACCCTGACGGTGGCGGCGGTGGATGCCGCCGGGAACGTCAGCGGTCAGGGCAGTGATTTTGCCTTCACCGTCGACACCGTACCGCCGGGCATCCCGCAGCTGCTGGAGATCTCCAACAGCACCCTCGCCGACGGCACCCTGTACGTGAACAACGCCACCCCAACCCTGAGCGGCAGCGGTGAACCTCTGAGCACCATCACCGTCTTTATCGACGGCAATTCCGTGGGCCAGGTCCAGGCCAACGCCGAGGGTCAGTGGACGCTGCCGCTGCCTGAGGGCACCGTGCTGGCGAATGACAACCACACCATCACCGTGGTAGCGAGCGACGCGGCGGGCAACACCAGCGAAAGTACCCCGGTCAGCGTGGTGGTGGATACGCTGCCACCGGCCGATCCGGTGGTGACCGGCATTGTCTCCGGCGGCACCCCGCTGAACGGCACCGCCGAAGCGGGCTCCACCGTGACGGTAACCGGCCCGGGCGGCGTGGTGCTGGGCACCGGCGTCGCTAACCAACAGGGGGAATTCTCTGTCGCCCTGACCCCGCCGCAAAGCGACGCGGTGACCCTGAGCGTGACCGCCAGCGATCCGGCGGGCAACGCCAGCGCTCCGGTGGACTTTGATGTGCCTGCCACACCGGCACTGCCTGCGGTACCGGTCATCAACGAGATCCTGGATGACAACGGCACCGCCGGCGACGTGAACGTCAAAGGCGGCAGCTCCAACGACACCACCCCAACCCTCACCGGTACCGCCATCGCGGGCAGCCTGGTGACCATCTACCTCGACGGCAGCACCACGCCACTGGGCACCGTCACCGCCGACGCCGAAACCGGGGCCTGGACATTCCCGATTGAAACCGCCCTGAGCGCAGGCAACCACAGCTTCACCGTCACCGCTACCGTTGGTGCGGAAACCAGCGGCCAGTCGCCGGGGGCGACGGTCAATATCGATCTTACTGCGCCAACCGCTCCGGCGTTTGGCACCGTCATTGACGACGTCGGCACCGTTTCGGGCGCTATCGTCAGCGGCAAAGCGACTGACGATGACCTGCCGACCTTCAACGGCACGGCGACCCCGGGGGATGTCATCACCCTCTACTCGGGGGATACCGTGCTCGGTACGGCAACGGTGGGCAACACCGGGGCCTGGAGCATCACCCTCGCCCAGCCGCTGGACGACGACACCTACAGCCTGACCCTCACCGCCACCGATCCGGCGGGTAACGAGAGCCCGCGCTCGGCGCCGTTCACCCTGGTCGTGGACACCACCGCGGGCGAAGTGCTGATCACCGGCGCGAACGACAACGTCGATCCGGTCAGCGGCAACGTGGCCGACGGCGGCAGCACCAACGACAACACCCCAACCCTGACCGGCACCGCAGAGGCGGGCAGCAGCGTGGCGATCTACGATGGCATTAAGCTGCTTGGCACCGTCACCGCCAGCGCCCAGGGCACCTGGACCTTCACCCCTACCAGCGTGCTGGCGGAAGGTCAGCACGTCTTTACCGCGGTCGCCACCGACAGCGCGGGCAATGTCACCCCGGTATCAGGAACCTACACCCTCACCGTCGACATGACCCCACCGGCCACCCCGGCGATCGTCAGCATTAGCGATGACGTGGAGGGCAGTACCGGCCTGCTGACCAACGGCCAGGTCACCAACGACACCCGCCCGGAACTGACCGGTACCGGCGTGGCGGGCAGCACCGTGCATATCCTGGATAACGGTCTGGAGATCGGCACCGCGCTGGTGAGCTCTACCGGCAACTGGAGCTTTACCCCTGCCAGCGATCTGGCGCCGGGGCCACACGACCTGCGCGTCAGCGCCACCGATGCGGCTGGCAACGTCTCGGGCACCTCGCCGGTCTTTAGCATAAACATCGATACCGCCGCCCCGCTGGCACCGGTGCTGCTCACCGCCGTGGATGATGTCGGCGCCACCACCAGCCCCCTGGCAAGTGGCGATACCACTAACGACGCCCGCCCAACCTTCACCGGCAGCGGCGAAGTGGGTGCCACTATCCATATCATTGTCGACGAGCAGGAGATCGGCACCGCGGTGGTGAACGCCGCGGGCAGCTGGACCTTCACCCCTGAAGCGCCGCTCGGGGAAGGCACCCGCAGCATCCGCTTCACCGCCACCGACACCGCCGGGAACACCGGTGAGGCCAGCGAGCCGTTTATCCTGACGGTGGACACCGTTGCCCCTGCGGCACCGACCCTGACCTCTATCAGCGATAACGTCGGCCCCATCCAGACGCCGATCGCCACCTCCGGCCAGGCCACCGACGACACCACGCCGACCCTGACCGGCCGCGCCGAAGCCAACGCCACCGTCACGATCTACGACAATGGCGTTGCGCTTGATACCGTGCAGGCTAACGAAGCGGGCGACTGGACGTACACCCCAACCGAGGCCCTCAGCAGCGGCAGCCACACCTTTACCACCCGCGCCGCCGACGCGGCGGGCAACCTCAGCGAGCTCTCGCCGGGCTTCACCCTGATTGTCGATACCCTGAAGCCGGTTGCGCCAACCATCGCGCTGGCCCAGGACGACGTCGCCCCGGTGACCGGGTCCCTGACCAGCGGCAGCAGCACCAACGACAACCTGCCGGTGCTCACCGGCACCAGCGAACCGAACGCCCGGGTGCAGATCTTTGAAGGCGATACCCTGCTCGCCGAAGGCGTGGCCGATGCCAGCGGCAACTGGTCCATCCCGCTCACCGAAGCGCTCAGCGATGACCAGCATACCTTCACGGCGGTGGCGATCGATGCGGCAGGCAACGCCAGCGATCCGTCTGCCACCTTCACCCTGACGGTGGATACCGCGACGCCAGAGGCCCCTGTTCTGGTGTCGGTCACCGACGATGTCGGCACCACGGTACTGCTCGATAACGGCCAGCTGACCAACGACGCTAACCCGACCCTGCGCGGCACGGCGGAAGCCGGGTCGACGGTGAGCGTGTATGACGGCACCACCCTGCTGGGCACCGCCCTTGTCGGGGCCGACAACGCCTGGATCTTTACCCCGCTCAGCCCGCTGGGCGACGGGGAGCATACCCTGACGGTGACCACCACCGATGCGGCAGGCAACGTCAGCCCGCCGACCGGCGGATTTGTAATCAACGTGGATGCCACCGCCCCGGTTGCCCCTGCCATCGTCTCGATTGTGGATGACACCGGCTCGGTACAGGGGCCAGTCCTCAGCGGCGCTCCGACCAACGATACCCGTCCGACCCTCAACGGCACCGCCGAAGCGGGTGCCATCGTGCGCATTTACGACGGCGACACGCTGGTGGGCGAGACCATCGCCAACGGCGAGGGCCAGTGGACCCTGACCCAGACCACCACCACCCTCACCGACGGGGTGCATAACTTCACCGCCACCGCCACCGACCCGGCGGGCAACATCAGCCCGGCGTCGCCGGTGATCTCCATCACCGTGGATACCATCGCCCCGGGGGCACCGGACAGCTTCACTATCCTCAATAACGGCAACACCCTTACCGGCCGGGGCGAAGCGGGCAGCACCATCACCGTGCGTGATGGCGACACCGTAGTGGGTACCGGGGTAGTCAATGACGACGGTAGCTTCTCCCTCACTCTCACCACGCCGAAACTGAACGGCGAACTGCTGACGGTGACGGCCACCGATATCGCCGGGAATACCGGCGCGGAAGGTCAGGTAACCGCGCCGGACACCACGCCGCCGGCCGTTCCGGTGATTACCGACGTGGTGGACAACGTGACCGACTTCACCGGCACCGTTAACGACGGGCAGACCACCAACGACAACACGCCGCTGGTGCGCGGGACCGGCGTTGCCAACGCCACCATCCTGCTCTACAGCGGCACGGAACTGATTGGCACCACCCAGGTCAGCGCGGGCGGTACCTGGGAGATCCAGCTTACGGCACCGCTGCCTGATGGCGGCCACGTCCTGACCGCGCAATCGGCGGACGCCGCGGGCAACAACAGCGCGCCGTCCAACAGCTGGAGCATTGTGGTTGACGCCACCGCCCCGGACGCGCCGGTCATCACCCAGGCGATCAACGATCTCTCCGGCACCCCGGTGGCGATCGGTAACAACACCGCCACCAACGACACCCAGCCAACCCTGAGCGGTACCGGGGAGGCGGGCACCACCCTCAGCATCCGGGTGGATGGCGTGGAAGTAGGCACCACCCAGGTGGGGGCGGGAGGCGAATGGACCTTTACGCCTGAGGATCCTCTCGGTGAGGGACTGCGGGTCATCACCGTGGTGGCGAAGGACGCCGCTGGCAACACCGGTGAGCCGTCCGTGGCCTTTAACATCACCATCGATACCGTGCCGCCTGTCGCCCCGGTTATCACCCTGGCGGAAGACACCACCGGCACCGTGACCGGCGACGTAGTCAGCGATCAGCCGACCGACGAAACCCAGCCGCTGATCCGCGGTACCGGCCCTGCGAATTCGCAGATTAACCTCTACGAAGGCACCACGCTGCTCGGCACCGCCACCACCAGCGCCACCGGGGCATGGAGCATACAGCTCGCCACCCCGCTGGGGAACGGCACCCACGCCCTGACCGCGACGGTGACCGATGCGGCGGGCAACACCGCCACCTCCGGCACCTTTAACCTGGTGATTGATAACGTGCCACCTGCCACGCCGGACATCCCGGCGATCACCGTCAACCCTGACGGCGGCGGCGAAACCACCCTCACCGGCGGAGGCAGCACCCGCGATACCACCCCAACCCTGAGCGGCACCGGGAACGAGGGCGATATCGTTACCATTTACAACGGCACCGATCCTATCGGCGAAACCACCGTCCAGCCGGGCGGGACCTGGACCTGGACGCCGCCGGCGGGGCTGCCGAACGGCACCTACGATCTCAGCCTGACCGTCACCAACAGCGACGGCGCGGGCAACCAGAGTGCGCCATCCCAGCCGATAAGTATCACCATCGATACCGAGGCCCCGGATGCGCCGGAACTGCCGGTGGTCACGGATAACGTCAGCGATATTACCGGCCCGGTTGATAACAACGGTGCCACCAACGACACCCGTCCGGTGCTGAGCGGCACCGGCACGCCGGACGACGTCATCACCATCTATGACCAGACCACAACCGGTAACCTCGCGGTGGGCGAAGTGGTGGTCGACATTAACGGCAACTGGACATGGCGTCCGGATCTGCCGCTGAGCGAGGGCAGCCACAGCTTCACCCTCACCGCCACCGATCCGGCAGGCAACGAATCGCCGGTGTCGGGCGCCATGACCGTCACCGTCGACAGCCAGGTGCCGGATATTCCGGTTATCAGCAGCGTCAATGACAACGTCGGTCCGGTCACCGGCAACGTCACGGCGAACGGCAGCAGCAACGACAACACCCCGACCGTGACCGGCACCGGCGAGAACGGCACCACGGTCATTCTTTACAGCAACGGCATCGAGGTGGGACGCGGCCTGGTGAGCGGCGGCACCTGGACCATCACCTCGACGGCGCTGAGAGATGGCCCAACCACCCTGACCGTGGCGGCGCTGGATGCCGCCGGGAACCGCAGCGAGGCGGGGAGTGACTTCGCCTTTACCCTCGACACCGTACCGCCGGCTATCCCGCAGCTGCTCGATATCTCTGACAGCACCCTGGCGGGCGGGCAGCTCTACGCCAACAGCAGCACGCCAACCCTGAGCGGTACCGGCGAGCCGCTCAGCACCATCAGCGTCTATGCCGACAACACCCTGATCGGCGAGGTACAGACCAACGCCCAGGGCCAGTGGACGCTGCCGGTTCCGGCCGGGACGCCGCTCACCGATAACCCGCACACCTTGACCCTGGTGGCGAGCGATGCGGCGGGCAACACCAGCCAAAGCACGCCGGTGAACGTGATTATTGATACCCAGGCACCGGGCGTGCCGGTGGTGACCGGGATTGTCTCCGGCGGTACGCCGCTGAACGGTACCGCCGAAGCGGGCTCCACCATCACGGTGACCGGCCCGGGCGGTGCGGTGCTGGGCACCGGCGTCACCAACGATCAGGGGCAGTTCTCCATCGCCCTGACCCCACCGCAAAGCGACGCGGTCACCCTGAGCCTGACCGCCAGCGACGTGGCGGGCAACACCAGCCTGCCGGGCTCCTATGACGTTCCGGCCACGCCAGCCCTGCCGGACGTGCCGGTTATCGACGCCATTGTGGATGACAACGGCACCGGCGGCGGGGTTAACGTGAAGGGGCTCAGCTCCAACGACGCTACGCCAACCGTAACCGGTACGGCGATCCCGGGCAGCCTGGTCAGCGTCTATCTTGACGGCAGCACCACGCCGCTGGGGACCGTCACCGCCGACGCCACCACCGGGGCCTGGTCGTTCCCGATTACCACGGCCCTGGCTGAAGGCAATCACAGCTTCAGCGTCACCGCCACCGTGGGCGCAGAAACCAGCGGCCAGTCGCCGGGGGCGACGGTGAATATCGACCTCACCCCGCCTGCGGCACCGACTCTCGGCAGCCTGGTGGATAACGTCGGCACCGTGACCGGATCGGTGGTCAGCGGCACGCCGACCAACGACAACCAGCCAACCCTGAACGGCACCGCGACGCCGGGCGACGTGATCACCATCTACTCTGGTGACACCGTCCTTGGCACCGTACCGGTGAGCGCCACCGGGGCGTGGAGCTTTACGCCGCCAGCAGCGCTGGACGATGGCACCTATACCCTGCTCATCACCGCCACCGATCCGGCGGGCAACCAGAGCCCGCCTTCTGCACCGTTCTCGCTGGTGGTGGATACCGTGACGGCGACCCCGGTCATCACCGGGGCTAACGATGACGTCGGGCCGGTGACCGGCAACGTGGCCAGCGGCGGCGTCACCAACGACAACACCCCAACCCTCTCCGGCAGCGCGGAAGCGGGCAGCAGCGTGTCCATTTATGAAGGCACCCGTCTGCTCGGCACCGTGGTCGCCAACGACAGCGGGATCTGGAGCTTCACCCCAACGGTGGTGCTGGCCGAAGGCTTGCACAGCTTCACCGCTATCGCCACCGACGTGGCGGGCAACGTCAGCACCGCGTCCGGGGCCTACACCCTGACCGTCGACATGACGCCACCGGCAACGCCTGTGCTGGTGAGCGTTAACGACGACGTGGCGGGCAACACCGGGGTGCTGGTCAGCGGCCAGCTCACCAACGACGCCCGTCCGGAGCTGATCGGTACCGGCGTGGCGGGCAGCACCGTGCACATTCTGGATAACGGCCAGGAGATCGGCACCGTGCTGGTGGACGGCACCGGCAACTGGCGCTTTACCCCGACCAGCGATCTGGCCCAGGGGCCGCACGAGCTGCGCATCAGCGCCACCGATGCCGCAGGCAACCTGTCGGGCACCTCCCCGGCCTTCTCCCTGACCGTGGACACCGTCGCCCCGCTGGCACCGGTTCTGGCTACCGTAGTGGATGACGTCGGGACCGTCACCGGCCCGGTGAACAACGGCGGCGTCACTAACGACACCCGCCCAACCTTCAACGGCACCGGCGAAGCGGGCTCCATCGTGAGCATTCTGGTTGACGGCCAGGCGATCGGCACCGCGGTGGTTAACGCCTCGGGAAGCTGGACCTTCACCCCGGACACCGCCCTCGCCGAGGGGCTGCGCAGCGTCACCCTGACCGCCACCGATCCGGCGGGCAACACCGGGCCTGCCAGCGCGGCCTTCACCCTGACGGTGGATACCACCGCCCCGACGGCTCCGACCATCGTGGCGGCGGCCGATAACGTGGGCAGCATCCAGACGCCAATCACCGTCTCCGGCCAGGTGACGGACGATGCCACCCCAACCCTGACGGGCCGCGCGGCCGCCAGCGCCACGGTGACCCTCTATGACAACGGCGTATTGCTTGGCACCGTCCAGGCCAGCGCCGCAGGGGACTGGACCTTTACCCCTGAGAACGCCCTCGGCAACGGCAGCCACACCTTCACCGCCAGCGCCACCGACGCGGCAGGTAACCTGAGCGAAGCCTCGGCGGGCTTCACCCTGATTGTCGATACCGTCAAACCGCTCGCGCCGGTCATTACCCTGGCGCAGGATGACGTCGGCACCGTGACCGGATCGCTGATTAGCGGCCAGCGCACCGACGACACCCTGCCGGTGCTCACCGGGACCAGCGAAGCGAATGCCCGGGTGCAGGTCTTTGAAGGCGATATACTGTTGGGCACCGCTACCGCCGATGCCAGCGGCAACTGGAGCATCCCGCTGACCACGCCGCTCACCAACGCCACGCACAACTTCACGGCGGTGGCGACGGATGCGGCGGGCAACGTCAGCGATCCGTCCAGCCCCTTCAGCCTGACGGTGGATACCCTGCCGCCAGCGGTGCCGGTGCTGGTATCGGTCGTGGATGATGTGGGCACCGTAACCACGCTCACCAGCGGCCAGTTGACCAACGACGCGAAACCGACCCTCAGCGGCACGGCGGAAGCGGGCTCGACGGTGAGCATTTACGACGGGGCCCTGCTGCTCGGCAGCGTGGTGGCCGACGCCAACAGCGCCTGGAGCTTTACTCCGGCGAATCCGCTGGCCGACGGCCTGCACAGCCTGACGGTGACCGCCACCGACGCGGTGGGCAACGTCAGCCTGGCGACCGCAGGCTTTACGGTTAACGTCGATGCCACCGCCCCGACCGCGCCGGTCATCACCTCGGTGGTGGACGACGTGGGCACCATCCAGGGGCCGGTGCTCAACGGCAATCCGACCAACGACACCCGTCTGACCCTCAACGGCACCGCCGAAGCGAACAGCGTGGTGCGCATTTACGATGGCACCACCCTGGTGGGCGAGGTGACGGCCAACGCCCAGGGTCAGTGGACCCTGGCGCAGACCACCACCACCCTCACCGACGGGGTGCATAACTTCACCGCCACCGCCACCGACGCGGCGGGCAACCTGAGCGCGGCGTCACCGGTGACCGCGATCACCGTCGACACCATCGCCCCGGGTGCACCGGGCGGCTTCAGCGTGCTGGAGAGCGGTGGCCGGGTTAACGGCACCGCCGAGGCGGGTAGCACCGTCACCATTCTCGGCACCGAGAACGTCACCGTGCTGGGAAGCGGCGTGGCCGACGCGAGCGGGCGCTTCAGCATCGCGCTTACCACGCCGCAGGTTAACGCCGAGCTGCTGCACGTCTTCGCCACCGACCGGGCCGGTAACGCGGGCCTGACGGTGGATCTGCGGATGCCGTACTCGGTGATCCCAACGGCACCGGTTATCACCAGCGTCAACGACAACGTCGGCAGCATCATCGGCAATCTGCTTAACGGCCAGAGCACCGACGACACCACCCCAACGCTGACCGGGACCGCGCAGCCGCTCTCCACCATCACTCTGTACGACAACAACGTGCTGTTAGCCACGGTGACCACCAACGCGGCCGGGGTCTGGACCTACACCCCAACCGTGCCGCTGGGTAACGGCTCCCACGCCTTTACCGCCACCGCGGGCAATGCGGTCGGCACCAGTCCGGTCACGCCGCTGAGCACGGTGATTGTGGATACCGTTGCGCCGGGCACGCCGCAGGGAACCTTCAACGCCGACGGCAGCGTTCTGAGCGGGACTGCCGAAGCGGGCAGCACCATCACCCTGCTGCTGAGCGATAACAGCGTGGTCACCACCACCGCCAACGCCCAGGGCGGCTGGAGCTACACCTTCCTCGACAAGCAGTCCGAAGGGGAGCGGATCACCCTTTCCGCCACCGATGCGGCGGGCAACACCTCCGCGACCGGGACGGTGATTGCGCCAAACCTGCCGCTGTCGGCCAGTGACAACGTGGTGGGTCTGGCCCTGACCACCAACGCCACCACCAGCACCGCCCAGTACAGCGACTACGGCGTGCAGCTGGTGGGCGGCGTCGGCAACGTACTGTCGCTGCTGGGAGATAACTCCGCCCAGGTGACCTTCACCGTGCCAACCGGCGGTAGCGCGGATATGGAGATCAACGCGAGCGCCACCGGCATCGTGCTCTCCCTGCTCAACACCCTGGAGATCATTGTCCAGCGCTGGAACGGCACCACCTGGACCACCGAAGTGGATACCGGCCTGCCGCAGTTCGCTAACCTGCTGACGCTCGGGGCCAGCGGCGTCACGCTGAACCTCACCGGGATGCAGGGCGGGCAGTACCGCGTCCTGAGCTACAACTCCAACCTGCTGGCGACCGGGTCCTACACCAGCCTCGACGTGGACGTGGTTCAGACCACCGCGGGCACCCTGAGCGGCTCGCTGGTGACAAGCGGTAACGTCATCACCGATACCGATCCGGTCAGCGGCAGCGACAGCGCGCCGAACGGCACGGTGGTCACCAGCATCACCAACGCCAGCGGCGTCACCGTCAACGTGGCGGCGGGCGCGGCGGGCACCACCATCAACGGGCTCTACGGCACCCTGACCCTGCACGCTGACGGGAGCTACACCTACACCCTGACCAACACCAGCGCCTCGGTGCTGGGCCGGACCGACACCTTCACCTACAACATCGCCGGGAAAGGAGCGACGGACGACGCCCGCCTGGTGATCACCCTGGGTGAAAACACCGTGCGCAACAGCGTGACGGCGGTGGACGATACCGCCTCCCTGACCTTTGGCACCGAAGTCCACGCCATCGACTACGGTCCATCGAGCCAGGGCGGCTTTACCGTAGTGGGCGTCAACCTGGGTAACGTGCTGAACCTCAACCTGCTGGACGATCGCAGCGAGAGCGTGAAGTACAGCGTGGCGGAGGGCACCACCCGCACCATGACCATTCAGAGTACGGTAGGTGGGGTTGCTCTGGCCTCGGTGTTTGACCTCTATATCTACAAGTTCAACCCGGCGACCCAGAGCTACGAGCGGATGCGTACCGAAGCAGGCTGGCTGCGCGCGCCGCTGCTGGGCGGCTCCTCCGCGCCGCTGACCCTGACCCTGCCGGCCGGGGATTACATCTTCCTGTTGAACACCGTCTCGGGGATCACCGCCCTGACCGGCTATCGTCTGAACGTGCTTGAGGACCACGTTTATGCCGTGACCAGCACCACTGCCGCCACCACCGGGGACGTGTTGCAGAGTGACATTGTTCCGGCAGGCACCCATGTGACCCAGGTGAACGGCGTGGACGTGAACGCCACCGGCACCACCCGCATTGACGGACAGTACGGCACCCTGCTGATCGACGCCGACGGGAAATATACCTACACCCTGCGTGCCGGGGTGGGCGCGGACCTTATCAGCACGCCGGACACCTTCGTCTATACCGTGACGGCACCGAACGGCGATAAGGACACCGCTTCACTCAACATCACCCCGACGCCGGTGGCGCTGGATGCGGTCAACGACGTCAGCCGTGAGATGGTGGTGGATGCCACGCCGCAGGTCGCCGCCTATCGTGATGATACGGTGGGTGTTGCCACCTGGAACGCGGCCCTGCTGGCCTCTACTTCAGGCCGGGGCAGCGGCACGTTTGAGGTGGCGGCCAACACCGCCCTGCATGACGTCGTCCTCCACTTTAACGTCGCCTCCCTGTTGTCGCTGGGCGGCCTGAATGTGACCTGGACCATTACCGGGGCAGGGGTGACCCGAAGCGGTTCCTTCAACGGCGGTCTGCTGCTGGGGGGCACAGCCACCATCAACCTCCCGGATCTGGATCTGAACGCCGGGACCTACACCCTGAGCTTTACCGGGTCTATGGGTCCGCTGGGGGTTGGCCAGATTTCCATCACCCCTTACGTCACCGGTACCACCCTGTACCTGAACAATGAGCTCACCACCGCGGGCCACACCGTCACCGGCAATATCTTCGACGGTACCGATTCGCTGGGCGTGCTGGATCAGGTGCATTCGGTGGACAGCCGTCTGAGCATTACCGGCTATAACGGCACCACCACAACGCTGGATCCGTACACCACGGCCACCGCCACCGCCACCGTTCAGGGGCATTACGGCGTGCTGACCATCGGGGTGGACGGCCACTACACCTACGCCCTGAACAGCGGCGTGTCGCTGGCATCAATGACGAGCAAGGAGACCTTTACCTACAAACTGACCGGCGATAACGGCACCTCCGATACCGCCACCCTGACCATCAACATGGCACCGAAATTTGTCAGCTCTGAGCATAACGATACCTTCACCGGTAGCGCCTATGGCGACACGCTGATTTACGAAGTGCTGAACAACACGGCGGGGAACGGTACGGCAGGCAACGGCGGCAACGACCACTGGACCAACTTCTCACTGGCGCAGGGAGACAAGATCGATATCAGCGATCTGCTGGTGGGCTGGAACGGTGATAACGCGACGCTGGGTAACTATTTGCACGTCACCAACAGCAATGGCAATACCGTGATCTCCGTCGACAGAGACGGAGCGGCAAATACTTACACGAATACTACACTTGTAACACTGGATAACGTTCAGACAACCTACGAGGAGCTGGTTAACCAGAATCATATCATCACCGGATAGCGCTAATAACAAGACCCGGGCGCGTCGCCCGGGCTTAACATTATAAAGTTGTTCAGTTTTTTTAGGGATAATGCCATGAACAAAGTACCTTGCTGGTGGCTTGGGTGCTGCCTGTTGTCTGCGCAGGTCCTGGCCGCCGACTCGCCTGCGGTCATCAGCTTTGGGCAATTAAATGAAGATCGGGAGCTACCCGCCCTGGACGGACGGGTCGCCCTGCCGACCAGCCAGGCCGCACCCGGTACCTTAACGCTGGGCGATGCGGTGACCCGCGCCGTTAACTGGCATCCCACCATTCGCGAAGCGGTGGGCAAACTTTACGAACAGATCCAGCAGGTGGATGTCGCCAAATCGAAATATTACCCGCAGATCAGCGCCGGGTTAGACAACGGCTACAGCAACAACTCCAGCGATACCGGCTTTACTCCTTCCGTTGTGGTCTCCCTCTCCCAGATGCTCTATGACTTCGGCAAGGTCGCAAGCCAGGTGCGCGCCGAAGACGCGGGCGTGGTCCAGCAGCAGGCCAACGTTCTGCTGAGCATCGACACCATCGCCCGGGACACCGCCACCGCGCTGGTGCAGGTGCAGATGTGGCAGCAGATGGTGGAGACCGCCCAGGAGCAGCTTGAGGCGCTGGGCGCCATTGGCAGCCTGACCCGCCAGCGTAACGACGAAGGGGCAACCTCGCTCTCGGACGTGGTGCAGACCGACGCCCGTATCGAAGGGGCGCGCTCGCAGCTGATGCAGTATCAGGCCAACCTCGACAGCGCCCGCGCGACGCTGATGAGCAACCTCGGCTGGAGCAACCTGAACGGGGTCAGCAACGCCTTCCCGGAAAAGCTCACCCGCAGCTGCGACATCAAAGAGCCGGACGACCGGCTGGTGCCTGCGGTGCTCGCCTCCTGGGCGCAGGCCAACGTGGCGCAGGCGAACCTCGATTACGCCAACGCCCAGATGACCCCCACCGTCTCCCTTGAGCCGCAGGTGCGTCACTACATGAACAACCGCTACCCCGGCCACGACACGCTGGACAAAACCCAGTACAACGTCTCGGTGAACGTCGAGATGCCTATCTACCAGGGCGGCGGCCTGAACGCGCGGCGTAATGCCGCCAGCCACGCGGTGGAGGCGGCGCAGTCCAATATTCAGCGCACCCGGCTGGACGTGCGGCAAAAGCTGCTGGAGTCCAAAAGCCAGGTGATGAGCCTGATGAGCACCCTGCAGATCCAGTCCCGCCAGGAGACGCTCAGCCAGCGCACCCGCGAGCTCTATCAGCAGCAGTATCTGGATCTGGGCTCCCGCCCCCTGCTGGACGTGCTGAACGCCGAGCAGGAGGTCTACCAGGCCCGCTTTACCCAGTGGCAAACCGCCGGGCAGCTTCGCCAGCTGCAGATCAACTGCCTGTATAACACCGGGCGGATGCGCAATGCGTTCGGCCTTGAAAACCACACCATTCAGTCAGTGGAGATCCAGCCATGATCCGAGACGATATCCTTTACGAGGACACACTGACGCAAGAGGCGCTGGAGCACTGGGCGCAGGCGTTTGGCTATGTCGCCACCCGCTACCGGGTGGCCTGCTCCCCCGGCGCGCTGGTGGCCGGTGCCCCCTGGCTGCAGGGTAAAAGCAAAATCCCGGCGCTGACCGGGCTGGCTCGCGAGGCAGGGCTCTCCTTTCAGCTGCTGACCAACGGCCAGGAGTCGATCAACAGCTGGCGTCTGCCGGTGGTGGTGGAGCTGGATGACGGCAAGATCGGCGTCATTGAGCACTTCGACGGCGAAGATATGCTGGATGTCTGCTTCTTCGACGGCAAGGCGCAGACCAACCGCATCTCGCTGGCGAAGATGTTACCGGCCATTCATCAGGTGGTGGCCCTGCGTCCGCTGGCGGCGCTGAAAGACAGCCGCGTGGATGCCTATATCTCAAAGTACCGCCCGGACTGGCTCTACCGGCTGGTGATGCGCGACCTGCGCCCGTACACCTACGTGATGCTGGCGGCGCTGTTCATCAACCTGCTGTCGCTGGCGGGTATTCTGTTTTCGATGCAGGTCTATGACCGGGTGATCCCGGCCCAGTCCTACCCCACCCTGTACGTGCTGACCATCGGGGTGCTGATCGCCACCCTGTTCGGTTTTATTTTGCGTATTGCCCGCTCCCACATTATGGATCTGCTGGGCAAACGCGCCGACATGCGCGTCTCTGACCGGGTGTTCGGCCACGCCCTGCGCCTGCGCAACAGCGCGGTGCCCCGCTCCACCGGCAGCTTTATCTCCCAGCTGCGCGAGCTGGAGCAGATCCGCGAGATGGTCACCTCCTCGACCATCTCCACCATTGTCGACCTGCCCTTCTTCTTCCTGTTCGTGATTGTGCTGGCGATCATCGCCCCGTCCCTGGCGTGGATCGCCCCGGTGGCGGCGGTGCTGATGGTGCTTCCGGGCCTGCTGCTGCAGAAAAAGCTGGCGGCGCTGGCGAAGCAGTCGGCCATGAATCGACCCTGCGCAACGCCGTGCTGGTGGAGAGCGTGCAGGGGCTGGAGGACATCAAGCTGATGCAGGCGGAGAACCGCTTCCTGCAACAGTGGAACAGCTACATTCAGATCACCGCCGAGTCGGGCCTCAAGACCCGCGAGCTGACCCAGGGCTTAATCAGCTGGGGGATGACCATTCAGAGCCTGGTCTACACCGCGGTGATTGTGGTGGGTGCCCCGATGGTGATCGAAGGCGAAATGACCACCGGTGCGGTGGTGGCCGCCTCGATGCTGGCCTCGCGGATGATCGCCCCGATGGCGACCCTCTGCGGCGTGCTGGCCCGCTGGCAGCAGGTGAAGGCTGCCAAAGAGGGGCTGGACAACATTATGCAGCTCCCCACCGAGAACCAGCGCGAAGAGACGCCGATCCGCCAGGACGTGCTGCGCGGCCACTACTTCTTCGATCAGGCGCAGTTTGCCTACGCCGGTGAGGTGCAAACCCCGGCGCTGCGCATCAACCGCCTGGAGATCAAACCCGGCGAGCACGTGGCGATCCTTGGCCGTAACGGCGCGGGCAAATCAACCCTGCTGCAGGCGATGGTCGGCGGGATGGATCTGATCGGCGGCGAGCTGCGGCTCGACAACCTCAGCCTGCCCCATCTCGACATGGCGGACGTGCGCCGCAACGTCGGCCTGATGAGCCAGAACGCGCGGCTGTTTTATGGCACCCTGCGGGAGAACATTACCCTCGGGATGCCGCGCGCCACCGACGAGGAGATCTTTGCCGTGCTGGAGATGTGCGGCGCGGCGAGCTTTGTGCAGAAGCTGGCGAAGGGGCTGGATCACCCGATTATGGAGAACGGCGTCGGGCTCTCCGGCGGCCAGCGCCAGTCGATTTTGCTGGCGCGTATGTTCCTGCGCGATCCCAACGTCGTCCTGCTCGACGAACCGACCGCCTCGCTGGATGAACACACCGAACGGGAATTTATCCAGCGTCTGGGCCAGTGGCTGGGCAACCGCACCCTGATCGTCGCCACCCACCGCGTGCCGATGCTGGAGCTGGTGGATCGCGTGGTGGTGCTGAAAGAGGGAATGCTGGTGATGGACGCGCCGAAGGCGCAGGCGCTGAGCAACAGCCGGATGCAGCAGCAACAGCAGGCGAATGGCCGGGAGTGGAAAAATGAAAACCAATCAGCGTGACGTTGCGGCGATGGACGACCTGGATAACGCCCTCGGCTCCGAGAGCGGCTATACCGGGGCAAGAAGCATTGTGTTATTCAGCCTGCTGCTGTTTGTCGCCGCCGGGGTGTGGGCGTGGTTCAGCATTCTGGATGAGGTCTCCACCGGCACCGGCAAGGTGATCCCCAGCTCCCGCGAGCAGGTGCTGCAGTCCCTCGACGGCGGGATCCTCGCCGAGCTGAAGGTGCACGAAGGGGATCAGGTGCAGGCCGGTCAGGTGCTGGCGCGCCTCGACCCGACCCGCTCTGAATCCAACGTCGGCGAAAGCGCCGCCCGCTACCGCGCGTCGCTGGCCTCCAGCGCCCGTCTGCATGCGGAGGTGAACGATCTCCCCCTGACCTTCCCGCCGGAGCTGAAGAAATGGCCCGATCTGATCGCGGCTGAAACCCGGCTCTACAACTCCCGCCGCGAGCAGCTTGAGGACTCCCGTAGCGAACTGCGCCAGGCGCTGGAGCTGGTGAATGCCGAGCTGGCTATCACCCAGCGTTTAGTGAAAACCGGTGCTGCCAGCCACGTCGAGGCCCTGCGTCTGCAGCGCCAGAAGAGTGACCTGGAGCTGAAGCTCACCGACCTGCGCTCGCAGTATTACGTTCAGGCCCGGGAGGCGCTGTCCAAATCGAACGCCGAAGTGGACATGCTCTCGGCGGTGCTGAAAGGCCGTGAAGACTCGGTGACCCGCCTGACGATGACCTCCCCGGTGCGCGGCATCGTGAAGAACATCAAGGTGACCACCATCGGCGGCGTGATCCCGCCGAACGGCGAGGTGATGGAGATAGTGCCGGTGGACGACCACCTGCTGATCGAAACCCGCCTGTCGCCGCGCGATATCGCCTTTATCCACCCCGGCCAGAAGGCGCTGGTGAAGATCACCGCCTACGACTACGCCATCTACGGCGGGCTGGACGGCGTGGTGGAGACCATCTCCCCGGACACCATTCAGGATGAAGCCAAACCGGAAGTGTTCTACTACCGGGTGTTTATCCGCACCAGCCAGGATTATCTGGTGAACAAGGCGGGCAGGCACTTTTCTATTGTGCCGGGGATGATCGCCACGGTGGATATCAAGACCGGCGAGAAATCGGTGATGGATTATATGATCAAGCCGTTTAACCGTGCGAAAGAGGCGTTAAGGGAGCGGTAGCAGCACCGCCGGGTGGCGGCTACGCCTTACCCGGCCTACGAAACCCCGCCTTTGACCTGGTAGGCCCGGCAAGCGCAGCGCCGCCGGGCGTTGCCGCATCCGGCACGGAATAACCACCTGTGCAGCATGTTTCCCCTCACCCCAGCCCTCTCCCCAAAGAGGAGAGGGAGCCGACCGTGCCAATATTTTACCCCCGAGAGGGCATCAGCCCTTCCAGGCCGGGCAAGCGAAGCGCCGCCCGGCAAACAGACCGCACCCAAGCTAGATCCTTTCCTCAAACCGTAACAAACGTCCCGCATTCCCCAGCACCAGCAGCGTACTCATATTATGCAAAATCGCGGCGATCACCGCGCCGGAGGCGCCTAACCAGCCAAAGGCGGCGGCGACGATAACCAGCGTCCAGCCGAGGCCTATCATCACGTTGATTTGCAGGGTGCGGCGACAGCGGCGGCTTAAGCGCACGCAGGTGCCGAGGCGACGCAGGTCGCCGCCAATCAGCACGATATCCGCCGATGCCATGGCGATATCCGACCCGCCCGCCCCCATCGCCACGCCGACCACGCCCGCTTTTATCGCCAGCGAATCGTTGATGCCATCCCCGACCACCATCGGGCGAAAGCCGTTGTCGATCTGCACTCTCACCTGATGCAGCTTGTCAGCGGGCAACGCCCCTGCAATCACCTGCTCAATGCCAACGCTGCTGGCGATGCGCTGCGCCACCGTCTCGCGGTCACCGGTGAGTAACAGCTGCTGCTGAAGCCCCAGGTCGCGCAGCTGCGCCATCGCGTCGGGCGCCTCGTCGCGCAGGCTGTCGGCAAGCAAAATCCAGCCCAGAAAACGCCCCGCCAGCGTCAGGCCCACGATTGGCCCGTCGTGGAGCGGTTCCGGCGGGATATCCGCGACCCGGATGGTTAATAATTCAGGCCTGCCGAGACAGGCCTCCCCCGCCGCTGTCGTGGCGGAGACGCCCAGCCCCTGATGCTCGCGCACGTTTTCAAGCGGCGGCCAGGCGCTTTGTGGCGCGATGCTGACCAGCGCCCGGCTGACCGGGTGGCTGCTGGTGGCACCGAGACTGGCCGCCAGCGCCGCCAGCACTTCCGGCGACTCACCCGCCTGCGGGCGCAGGGCATGAAGCTGCAGTTTGCCGTGGGTGAGCGTGCCGGTTTTGTCGATAATCACCGCGTTGAGTTCGGCGAGCTCTTCGAGGAACGCCGCGCCGCGAATCAAAATACCGTGGCGCGCGGCGACGGTCAGACCGGCGACAGAGGTCGCAGGCGCCGAGAGCACCAGCGCGCACGGGCAGGCGGCAACCAGCACGGCGAGCATCGCCTGGTTATCCTGGGTCAAAAACCAGGTGCTGGCGGCGATCAGCAACACCAGCAGCAGGTAGCGCGCTGCGTGACGTTCCAGCAGGCGAGTGATCGGCGGGCTGGCCTGCTCCGCGCTCTGCATCAGGGCAATAACGCGCCCGAGGGTGGAGGTTTCGCCGGTGCGCGTCACTTCGATGCGCAACCGCCCGTCGAGGCTGATCGCCCCGCCGTAGACCTCCATACCGGGTTTCACCTCCAGCGGCACGGATTCCCCGGTGATCGGCGCGGTGTCGAGGCTCGCCTGCCCGTCCAGCACCCGGCCATCGGCGGGCAAACGGTCCCCCGCCCGCACCTCAACAACATCCCCCGCCACCAGCTCCTGATTGTCGATATCCTGCAAATTGCCGTCGGCATCCACGCGCCTGGCGCGGCTGCGGGTGAGCTTGCTGAGCGCCTCAATCGCCTCCTGCGAACCCATCACGCTGCGCTCTTCAAGAATATGCCCGACGGTCATGATCAGCGGCAGCACCGCGGCGGTGAGCAGATCGCCGGTCGCCCACGAGCCCAACAGGGCCAGCGCCACCAGCTGATCGGTGATGCCGTGCAGGCTGGGATGACGCAGGCTGTAAAAGGCGTGGCGCAGCAGCGGAATGCCGACCATCAACGAGGCGACCCCCAGCAGCACATCCGCGACGGCAACCTGTTCCGGCGCCAGCCCGCGCCACAGCAGGCCGAGAATTAAGGTGCCGCTGGCAAACAGGGCCAGAACCAGCTGACGGGCGATGTTGCGCTGTTCCTGATGGCTTAACGCACTTCCCGGCGTGAGAGAATCAATGCTCATTTTGAAGAGGGTTCCTTTTGCCCGGCCGCCTGCAGGATCAGGTTTGCATCATCCTGCGGTGAAACGGTAATGACGGAGGCGGCCTGGGCGAGGATCGCCGCCATGCGTTCACGGTACACGCGCGCCAGCAGGTCCGGGTCGTGCGGCGCGTTGGCTAATCGGGTGATCATCGCGGTGTCGGCCTCGGCTTTGGCGACCTTTTCTCGCGCCTGCGCCTGGGCGGCCTGGCGCGTCTGGTCGGCCTGCTGCGTGGCTTTTTGCCGGATGACG
This sequence comes from Leclercia sp. LTM14, assembly GCF_023736175.1. Taxonomy (NCBI): domain Bacteria; kingdom Pseudomonadati; phylum Pseudomonadota; class Gammaproteobacteria; order Enterobacterales; family Enterobacteriaceae; genus Leclercia; species Leclercia sp. LTM14. Next base: position 67,616 of record NZ_JAIKTT010000012.1, on the reverse strand, counting down.
GACGCATCGGTACTGGCGGTGGCTATCGCCTGAGACGCCTTCTGGCTGGCGGTGAGTACCGCATTAAACGCGGCGACCGTGGTGGCAGGCAGCGTTGACTGCACGGTGACGCGCTCCAGGGTAATGCCGGGTGAACTGCCCGCCTGGGTGAGGCGCTGCAGATTTTGCTCGATATTACGCTGCACGTCGCTACGCAGACGTTCACGCTGCCCGGCGAGGTTGCTCTCGTTGCTGACCATTTCCGGGCGTGCCACCAGAATGGTATCGAGATCGCGCCCGGCGCAGACCGCCACCGCCGCGCGCTCCACCAGCCGGTCGAGGGCGGGGATCGCATGTTCCCCCTGCAACACATACTGCTCAGGGTCGTTGACGCGGTAGAACACGCTGATATCCAGCTGCACCACCCCCGCATCCCCGGTCAGCAAATAGCCCGAACCGGCTAACGCATCGCTGTTGTTGTCATCGCGCATATCCGCATGCAGCGCCTCAGGAGAGCGCAACAGGGCGGTAACGCGATGCTCAATCACGCGATCCGGTGCCGGAACCATCACCACCTCATCAACCGGCTTCGGCCAGCTCAGCAGTAAGCCGGGTTCGGCGACACGCTGCAGAGCGCCAAAATGCAGCACCACGGCGCGGCTGTCAGCGGGCACCTGGCGGATATTCGAAAACAGCCAGCTTGCGGCGGCCAGGAGGGTCAACCCGAGCAGGGCATAAAAGGCGAGCCGGATGGATTGCGTCCAGGGCCCGGCAGGCGTTGGCATCTCACTCATGGGTTTTATCCAGCTTCGGGCCATCCACTAACAGATGGAACGGCGCGGCATCGGTGCGCAACACCAGCCGGGTACTGGAGTTCACCACTCCGCTCAGGGCATCGAGCTGGCGTAACAGGCTGTAAAGCTCTGGCGAGCTGGCGTAAGCCTTGCCGTAAATGTCTGCCGCCTGCGCCTGAGACTGCGCTTCAATCCCGGCGGCCTGAACCTGGGCCTGGGCCTGCAGAATGCGCGCATCGCGCTCTGCCGCCGAGCGGATCTCTGCCGCGGCACGTTTGCCTTCGGCGGTGCGCTCGGTGGCGATGGTTTCACGCTCGGCGCGCATCCGGTCGACGGTGGCGCTCAGCGTAACCGCCGGGAGCGTCAGGCGTTCGGTACCTACCTGCATCAGGCGAATCCCGTAGCTTTCCAGCAGCGGCTGGCCGATCTGCTCCTGCAGATGGGATTCAAACTGGCCGAGCTGCACCTGTTTACCGTCGGTATTCACCAGCTGCGACAGGGAAAAACCGCTGGCGGTGGTCTCCAGGGCCGATCCTAAATAAGCCCGGATCTGCCGCGCCGCCTCGTCGGGCTGGTTCTGTACTGCCCGCAGGAAGCGCTGCACGTGTTCCGGCGTGTTATCAACCTGCCAGATAGCGTAAGACTGGACGATAATGCGCAGCCCGTCGCGCGTGCCGACATCCTGCAGGCCGCTCGAGGTGGTGCGCATGCGTAAATCCACGGCTGTGGCCATTTCAAACGGCGCGGGCAGACGCCACGCCAGGCCCGGGTTGAGCAGCACGCGCACCGGGTTGCCAAAGCGGGTGATAATCAGCGACTCTCCGGAGCGGACCTGGACCAGACTGGCCGCCGCAATAAGCAGCAGCACCAGCAAACCGGCTCCGGCAAGGCGCTTCCAGCCGCCCGTTGCAGGCGTATCAGCGTGATGGCTGTGGCTACAGCCGTGGCTGCAACCGTGATGATGTGAATGACTCAACGGGAAGGCTCCTGGGTCGGTTTTGCAGGCGCATCGCGGCGGGCTGCATCGTTCAATGTGGGAAAGTCGCGCAGGTCGATGGTCGGTGGCGTGACCGCACCAATGCGGCTGTCGATAATCAGCAGCGGGCTGTGGCCGAGCGTCTGGCGCAGCTGGCTAAACCATAATTCGTCGATAAAAACCTGTCCGGATTGCGCGGCGGCCTGCTTTTGCGCCGCAAAGCGCACCGCCGTGGCCTGCGCCGTGCTGACGGCATCGGCGGCGTTCATCTGCGCCTGATTCTGGCGGGTGGTCGCCTCGATTTGCGCGCTGGCCGCCAGGTCTGCGGCGTGCCCGCGCTCGCGTGACACCAGCGCCTGAGCGGAAATTTGTGCCGCCTGCACGCCGTGAAACGCATCGGCGGCCCCGGCCGGCGGGTGAATGGCTTCGACCACGGTGGAGAGCAGCTCCACGCCGCTGTGCAGGGCGTTGAGTTTTTGCTGCACCGCCCGGTTAATCTGGCTGGCCAGCAGGTTGCGCTGCTCGCCAAGGAGCTGTTCCAGCGTCATGGAGGAAAACTGATGCACCAGCACCTGGCTGGCGGTGCTGCGGATAAGCGCGGGCAGATCGTTGCTGCGGTAGGTGGCGGCCAGCGCGGCGTCATCGCTTAAGCCGATGCGCCACATAAACCGCACGTCGCTGTTGATAATCTGCAGGCTTTGCTGATCATCACTCTGACTGGCGATGATCTGGGCTTTATCAAAGCTGTGGATCGCGTCCCAGAGCCGGTCCGCGCTTTGCGGGGCGTTACCTTCGGCGCTGGTCAGCGGCTCGGCGGCGGTATCCGGCTCTTCTCCGGCGGCCAGCTCATGCACCTGACCGTTCTCGGTCAGCATCACCCGGCCAAAAGGCCACGGCAGGCCGTAGTGCAACCCAGCGGGTAACACGGCCACCGGTTTCCCAAAGCGTTCGTAGATCCCGCGTTGGGTCGTGGCAACCTGCTGGAAGCCGGTCAGCAGCCAGCCGCAGATCGCCATTATCGTCATCACCGGAATAAACGCCCGCTTCAGCACCCTGAGCGCCCAGAGCTGGCGCAGATCGATGCCGAAACGCTGATGGATCTCGTGCTGTAAAAACAGCAGCGGGCGCGGGGGCCAGACAAGCTGTGCGGCCAGCTGGCTTTTAGCCAGATAAACGCGTTCAGCCCCTTCGGCTCTGGGGGGCATAAACAGCGAGAACAGGCCGCGCAGCAAAAACTCCAGGGCCACCAGCAGCACCAGAACCGCGGGCAGATTAATCAGCAGCGCCGTGTTGAGCGTCGGGAAAACGAACGCCGGTAACGAGAGGCACTGTACCGCCATCACCAGGCGCAGCACCGGCGCGATAGCCTGTGCTTCCGGCCAGGCCTCGCGGGATGTGGCTGCCAGATGACGTTCAGCGACCAGGGTGATGAATATCGCAGCGGCAATCACCCCCACCGCAATCCAGCGCAGCCTGCCGTCATCCAGCGCGACGTAATGGCTGCCCCACCCTGCCAGCACGATAAACATCACAATGGCGGCCATCATGACGAGTCCAGGCCCGTCGCTGGTTAGCAGGACACCGAGGCGCTGATAAAGCCACGACGGCGGGGGTGTGTCTTCCAGCGCGTTCTCAGGGTTCGGCGGGTCGACAATATCCGCGCGCCACTGGCAAATTCGCTGGGTGTGATGCCACGCGATGGCTAACAGCGTCAGCGCGGCGGCGTTGCTGCTCAACAGCGAAGGCCATCGCGAAGATGGGGCAAAGAATTGCACCATCAGCGCGGCGAGGAGCATGAGGAAAATGATTGTACCGAGCCCAAAAACTACCCGGGCGGCAAGCCTGGCCTGCGAGGACGCTAATGAATATCGAGCAGAGGAGTGCATGAGGTTTTACTTTCGGACGCAAAAGGTGTGCGTCACCGTGGCTTATTGTTACCGTATAACGTATCACGGCCATGAATAAGCAGTAAACGAAGCGCAAGTAACCATTTGTACAATGTGGAGGTAAATGCAAAACGGCAACACAGGTTGCCGTTTTTGGTGTTTGCTCCCTCTCCCCGTGGGAGAGGGCCGGGGTGAGGGCATCAGGCCGCGCCGTGGCGACCGCGGTATCGCCGGGTGGCGGCTTCGCCTTACCCGGCCTACGAAACCCCGCCTTTGACCTGGTAGGCCCGGCAAGCGCAGCGCCGCCGGGCGTTGACGCATCCGGCACGGAATAACCTCCAGTGCAGCATGTTCCCCTCACCCCCAGCCCTCTCCCCAAAGAGGAGAGGGAGCCGACCGTGCCAATATTTACCCACGGGAGGGCATCAGGCCACACCGCGCAGCGCCGCCGGGCGTTGACGCATCCGGCACGGAATAACCTCCAGTGCAGCATGTTCCCCTCACCCCCGCCCTCTCCCCAAAGAGGAGAGGGCGCCGACCGTGCCAATATTTACCCCCGGGAGAGAGCATCCCGCCTGGGATATCACCGAAACATCAACGGCAAGGTTTCGCCAGGCTTCTGCGCTCGGGGCGCCCCTGCTTTAAAGGATGGTTCGATAAAATCAGGGTGATGAACAATATGATTCGTCGCCAGATTAAGCGCGCAGTTCATCTCATACAGCAGCCTTTCCTGTTCAGAGGCGCTGCTGCCCGCCAGGTTCTGCGTATACCCTTTCACCTGTATCAAATTTTCCGTCATGCGCAGGTTCGCCAGCTTGCACTCCTCGGCGTGCTGACCGGCTGACTTCAGCTGTCCCCGGCTCTCTTCCAGCGCCGTTTCAAGCTTATCAACCTCATTGGTGAGTCGGGAAACCATCAGGAAGAGGATGGCGACGCCTGCAAGGACCGGAACGATTAACCACCATGACACAAACATGTGAATCACCCTGAAAGATAATTAGCGTAGTTACAGTCTTATTAGCAGGGTGATTTAGAGCAATAATAGGAATTCATTAGAAGCGCCTGCGCGCCTTTACTTCTTCACCGCAGATTGCCAGTACAGCGGCGTGCCGAAAAATTCCACGTAGTAATCAATCACCGCCCGCACATTTAACGGCGGGTGCCGCGCATTGGGGTAGATCGCCGAGATGTTCTGCGGCTCGGTGTTGATAGCGGCCTCGTGGCCCGGCAACAGTTTCACCAGTTCCCCGCTCCTGAACCGGTCGCCGATGAGCCAGTCCGGGAACAGCACCATCCCCATCCCGCCCAGCGCCGAGGTCAGCAGGGTTTCCGCGTTATTCGATGACAACAGCGGCGACACGGGATAGTGAACCCACTCCCCGCCGGGCTCGCGCAGCAGCCAGCGGTTTGGACCGGACGAACCGCGATAGACAAGGCATTTATGACGGGTAATGTCATCCGGCGCCTCAGGCGCACCGTATTTGCGCAGGTACGCAGGCGCGGCGGCGAGGTGATAAAACTGCGGCCCGAACACCCGGGCGTGAAAAGAGGAGTCGGTCAGCATGCCGATGCGAAAGATCAGGTCGGCGGCATCCCGGTGGGGATCGATATAGTCATCCGTCAGCGTCAGCTCAATGCTGAGCCGGGGATAACGCTCCGCCAGGCCCGCCAGCCCGGGGGCAATATGCCGCTGGCCGAAAAATACCGGGGCGTTGATGCGCAGCAAACCGGACGGCTCCTGCTTGCGCTCATCCAGCTCCCGCCGCGCGTCTTCAAGATTGCCGAGCATCAGGCGGGCATAGCGGATAAAGAGATGGCCGTTTTCGGTGGGGATGATCGCCCGCGTGTTGCGGTAGAAAAGCTGCTGGCCGAGCGCGTCCTCAAGCTGATGGATAACCCGCGAAACCTGCGACGCGGCCATCCCCTCCCGGCGCGCCACCACTGAAAAATTCAGGGATTCATAGACCTCTTTAAAGATAAGCAGCCAGCGGATGCTGATATTGGCGGTGTCGCGCATTGATGCATTTCCTGCACAAGTGTTTAGTGCATTATGGCATTTTTCTCACGGATGTTCAGGGGTACGCTTCCCGGCCTGGATACAAGAGAAGAGTCACTATGCGACATCTATTGATTTTACTGGTTATTGCTGGCGGGATGGGCCTGTCCGTCGAGGCGGGCTTACTGGGGCCACTGGGAAGTGAAGTGGGCGATCTGTGGGCAACGTTCAGCATTTTCGGCGTCGGTGCCGCCCTGACGTTTCTGCTGATGCTGTTTTTCAGCCCCCGCAACAGCCCATCGTTTTTCGCACAGCCTGCATGGCAGCTGCTGGGTGGCGTCCTCGGGCCAATCTACGTGGTTATTCTCACCGTGGCGACGCCTGCGATCGGGATCGCCATGACCATGATTGGCATCCTGGCAGGCCAGGTGTTTAAAAGCCTGATCATCGACCACTATGGCCTGCTGGGCACGCCACACCGAAAAATTGACACCAGACGCATCATCGCGCTGATATTTATTATTGCTGCGCTGGTTCTGGTTGCACAGGGGTAACACTATGACATTTATCATGATTATTCTGGCGGTGATCGGCGGTGCCACGCTGAGCGTTCAGGCCGCCATCAACGGACAGCTGGGCAGCAAAGTGGGCGTGTTCAAAAGCGCATTCCTGACCTTTTCCGTCGGCGCGCTTATCACCGCCCTGCTGATCGTCTTCTTTGAAACCCCGCATGCCGTCACGCTGATGGACGTGCCGAAATGGCAGTTGCTTGGCGCCCTGCTCGGCGTGCCCTATATCGTGATTATGGTGCTGGCCGTGCAGCGGATCGGGACCGCCGTCGCCACGGTGGCGGTGATCTTCGGCCAGCTGACCATGAGCATGCTGATCGACAATTTTGGCTGGCTGGGCAATGCGGCTATCCCTTTTTCGATGAGCCGCCTGGGGGCCGTGGTCTGTCTGGGACTTGCGCTGTGGTTTATCTACTCCAGCAGCAAAGTGCCAAAAACTGAAGAAAAGGTATCTGTCAAAGAGGATGCTTGTTCATAATAGCCAACGTGAATCCCGCGAAATGGCTAAAAAGGTGTTGATGTGATGGAAGAATCCACATTAGAAGATGAGTTTAACCGCCGTGTTAAGCAGCTTAGCGAGCGCGCGAAAGCAGCCGGTACCAACGTCAGCGAACTGTGCCGCATAGCTGGCGTCAGCCGCACTACGCCCGAGCGGTGGAATAAACGGGTTCCGAAGTCCATCACCATTTTTGATTCGGTTTTCCAGGCTCTGCTGGATCTCGAAAGAGCCAAAGGAGAGGAGGAAGAGGCGTTTAAAAATCTCCCGCTTCGCGAGCAGGAACGCCTTAAAGCCCAACGAAAAGAGCTCGAACGAGAAAAAGAAAAAGAGCGCCGTTTAAAGCGCAATGAGGCGCGCAGGGAAAGCCGCGCGCGACTGAAAAACGCGCAGCAAGACTAAGGGCGACGCAGGCTTATCTTGTGGATAGCCCAGCAAGTACGCAGGTTGCGGCCACGCTATAAAGTTACTTGTAATATTTGCTACTGATGAGAGCCCTCATTTATCATCTGACTTTATATTCAGATGCCGCAATATTGCCGGCACATAGCTGCGACTTATTATCAGAAGTGGATTAATAAATGAATAGACTCGCTCTCATTGCGTGCAGGCGCATACTTTTCCTTGAGGTTGAGGAGGCGGCGACCCACATTGCCGAAGTCTCTCAGCGCACCTGGCGTTACTATGAGTCTGGTCGCACCCAAATTCCTGGCCATCTTGCTGAGAAAATTGAAAAACTTCTCCAGTATCATACTGTTATGAAAGATCGCATGTCGAAAGAAGCGGACGAATATCGTCAGAAAGGGGAAGGCAGACAGGCCGTTCCGTATTATCTGACCTTCGAGGACTATCAAAAAGAGACGGGTCTCGATGATGTGATCGCTTTTCGTCTCGATCAGTCGGTTAAGGCTGCGCTCTACCTGGAAGATAAAGTCGTCTTCTATTAAACGTTAACCAGCCGCACTACCGCGCGCATGACTCCTTCGCTGTAACTCTCTTTATCGCTCTCTGCCTGCTCTCACCACTCTTCTGATTTCTGTTCTCCGCACGGGCCCTGCTCCTGGCTTGCCATCCTGGCAAACCGCTGTGCCAACGTGGCACAACCTTTCATATCTTAATTGTATATATTTGTAATCGTCACATTTTAATTAATCATAAAAGATAAACATAAAGTTCCCAAAATGGAACTTTAACAATAGATGTTAAATAAAGAAATGTTTCTATAACAGATATGTTATTGCCAGTCCCCTGCCGAAAATCACGCAAGCTCTTTTTAATCATTTCATTCGAAGATTCTCTACAGCCAGCAATGACAAGGCCTTAAGATTAAGTCATACAAATAAAATAAAATGTTTTGAGAAATTATTAAGTTAGTTGAAAGGCTATTTTCAAAAGTAAAAAATCATTAAAAAGGATATTGCCGCCCTACAAAATTACGAGTAGTCTCCGTTCCGCTTCTGGAACACCCAGTCAGCCCCCTGCAAAACGGAGCATGACAAATGGCCGCAACACGTGGCGTTCGGGCGGGAGTATCGGCAAATGCGAACAGTGAATGGGTCGTGTTTACCGCGAAATTGCCCCAGGCATTAAAGAAGAAATTAAAGATTGCAGCCGCTGAATGCGGCCAGAAGCAGCAAGAGATTGTTGCTCAGGCTGTTGAGATGTGGATGGCGGCGAACGGCTTCAATAAGTAACCGACAAATTAGTAGTAACCGACAAAACAGTAGTAACCGACAAAACCGACAAGAAACAGGAAAGACCATGAAGAAAAGTATTCTGGCAGTAACTATTTGCGCAATGTTTGGCGTTTCCGCCATGGCATCCGCTGCAACCGTTGATACCAACCTTGCGCTGATTAATGACCAGCAAGATCAGATTACCATCAACAAAAACAGCATCGACACGCTGAATGGCGTGACTACCGATCAAGGTCGCGTAATTAGCGGTTTGAACACTATCGCTACTAACAACCAGAATGCGGTTAGTCATCTGACCAACGTTACCGATCACAATACTGCCGATATCGGTACGCTTAACCAGCGCACCAGCACAATTGGCACTAAAGCGGCTGATAACGAAGCAGCTATTGCGCAGCTTAAACCAGCCGTTACAAACAATACTCAGGCGCTGAAAGACCAGAAAGATTTCATCAACATCAATAGCCAGAACATCCAGGCTGTTGGCAAACAGGTGAAAGGCAATACCGATAGTATCGAGGCGAACAAATCCTCTATTGATAGCCTGAACGCAACCACTACCGATCAGGGTCGTGTGTTGAGCGGCGTTAACTCTATTGCAATGGCAAACCAGAACGCCGTTAGCCATCTGACCAACGTTACCGACCACAATACTGCTGATATCAGCACTAACACTTCTGCCATTGCCCAGAACCAATCAGCAATCGGTCAGAATGAGCTGAACATTAAGGCTAACGCTCAGAAAATCACTAAAACCCAGGATGCTGTTGCTCAGACTGCATTAACCCAGCGCGCTACTGATGCTCGCGTGGCTAAAGATGAAGATGCAATCGGCCAGAACACGCTGAATGTGCGCAACAATAGCGCTCGCATTGATTCCGATGACCAGGCCATCGCTGCGAACAGCGCTCGCATTGATTCTGCTGATCAGAACATCGCTGCGAACAAAGCTGCTGCTAAAGTCGCAAATGACCGCGCTTCTCTGAACTCCGCTGCTATTGCTAACCACGAAGAGCGTATCGAAGGCCTGGAGCAGTCCACTAACAGCAAATTCGCCGATCTGAACAAACAGGTTGATGACAACCGCAAACGCGCATCCGCAGGTATTGCTGGCGTCGCAGCAATGGCGAATATCCCGCAGGTTATTCAGGGTCAAACCTTCTCTGTTGGCGCAGGCGTGGGTAACACTGACGGCGAAAGCGCACTGGCTGTGGGTATGTCTGCACGTGCTGGCGAAAATGTCGTTGTTAAAACGTCTGTCTCTAACGACACCCAACACAACTTCGTCGTTGGCGCAGGCGTGAGCTACGGCTGGTAAGTCTTAACGCCCCGCGTCGGCGGGGCTAGTAAGCTCTCAGGAGCGATCAAAAGTGCCTTGTGATTACGTACTGCTAACCCTCAATCCACTGCAGTAATAAGTCATCAACATGCAAGATTTCCCCGTCTTCGGACGGGGCTTTTTTTCTCCAGACGAAAAAAGGCCAGACAAGCTGGCCTTCTTTCCAAATTAGTAACCGACAAGAAACTAACTTTGTCCGATGCGCATCGGACGGCCAGAAGAATATCGCATTCCCTGGTGCAGCGCAAATCAGGCCCCCTGCAGGACCTGAATGCCGCCGGACACCCGTTCCCCAGCCCGATTCGCCAGCCCCCTTCGAATTAGTTATGATCCCCCTCTTTTTTGCCTGCGGTCAGCCTGATGCCTGTGATTATCGATAATTTTATTGCCCCGCCCTGTCATGAGGAAATAGAGACGCTCTGGCAGGACGAGCATCTGGTGCTGATCAATAAGCCCAGCGGGCTGCTCAGCCTGTCGGGCAAAAATCCGCAAAACCTCGATTCGGTGCATCACCGGCTGGTACAGATCTTCCCCGGCTGCACTCTGGTGCATCGCCTCGATTTTGGCACCTCCGGGGTGATGGTGATTGCCCGCAACAAGGCGATCAATGCCGCCCTCTGCCAGCAGTTCAGCCAGCGCAGCGTGACGAAAATTTACACTGCCCTGCTCTGCGGGCATCTGCCTGACGACGAAGGGGTGATAGACGCGCCGATTGCCAAAGATCCGGCGCTGTTCCCATTGATGTCGATTTGCGCCCTTTACGGCAAGCCCGCCCGCTCCCGCTATCGGGTCACTGAGCGTTTTTATTATCAGGGAGGCGTGCCGGTGACGCGGGTGGAACTGACGCCGGAGACCGGGCGCACCCACCAGCTGCGCATTCACTGCCGGGAGCTGGGCCACCCGATTTTAGGCTGCGACCTGTACGGCGGTTTGCTGATGCCCGGTACAGAAAACACGCCGCGCCTGATGCTGCACGCCAGCGAGCTTCGGTTTGCGCATCCGGTGAGCGGGAAGGCTGTTCACGTTCATAATGCCAGTCCGTTCTGATATCTGCGTTTTTGAAACACAGGGTTAGCTGATATGGTGAGATGTCCTCTGCATAACCCAGGTAAAAAACAATGCCAGAAGCGCTGAAAGATAACGATATCAACACCCTGTTTCAGAAACTGAACGCCATTGCCCAGACCGGATTGACCTATTCCAGAGATGTGTTTGACCAGGAGCGCTATGAGGCGCTGCGCCAGATCGCAACCGAGCTTGTCGGGACGCGCTTTAAGATCGACGGCGAGACGCTGCATCACGTCACCGAGTCCGGTTACGCCACCCCGAAAACGGATGTCCGCGCCTTTATTCTGCGTGACGGCAAGCTGCTGATGGTCCGGGAAGCGGAAGACGGATTATGGAGCCTGCCCGGCGGCTGGGCGGATGTGGGCGACACCCCTTCCACCGCCGTCTGCCGGGAGGTTGCCGAAGAGACGGGGCTTAAGGTTAAGGCCACCAAACTGCTGGGCGTCTGGGACCGCAATCTGCATGGCCATCCGCCCCTGCCATGGCATGTCTACAAGCTCATCTTTCTGTGTGAAGAGACCGGCGGCAGCCTGGCGGTAAATCACGAAACCACCGGCATCGGGTTCTTTGACATTAATGAACTGCCCGATTTATCGCTGACGAGAATTGTGGCGGAAGAGCTGGAAGTGAGTATGGCGATCGCCACCAGCGATCGCCCGACCTGGTTTGACTGAGGCTGAGTAATGAAAAGACGCTATGCCGTTGCTGATGTATTTACCGATCAACCCTTCCTGGGCAATCCCGTCGCGGTTGTTTTAGATGCAGAAGATCTGAGCACAGAGCAAATGCAGCGGATCGCCGTGGAGTTTGGCTACAGCGAAACGACCTTTGTGCTGCCGCCGGAGGATGCTGCCCACACGGCGCGAGTGCGGATTTTTACCCCCTCGCGTGAAATTCCTTTCGCGGGCCATCCTAACGTCGGTACGGCGTATGTGCTGGCAACCTGTGATCCGTCGCTGCCTGACACGCTGCTGTTTGAGGAGATTGCGGGTCTGGTTCCCGTCAGGCTGTTAAAAGAGAACGGCACGGTGACGGGCGCGGAGTTACTTGTGCCGGAAGCCTTATCCTGTCGCTCTGAAGTCCGCCCGGAACAGGTCGCCGCCTGCCTGTCGTTAACGGCAGAGGATATCCGCACCGAAGTTCATAACCCTGTTGTCGCGTCGGTTGGCCTGCCGTTTCTGGTGGCCGAGCTTGCGACACGGGATGCGCTTCGCCGCTGCGTGCCGAATTTACAGGGATTTCGCGCGATACTGCCGCTTGATGGCGCAGTCTCGATTTATGCCTATACCCTGGATAAGGATGCCGGTGAACAGGGCGATATTCAGGCGCGGATGTTCACGCCCCGGATGACGGAAGATCCGGCGACCGGCAGCGCCACCGCAGCGGTAACCGCCCTGCTGGCACTGCATCAGGATAAAACCACGCTCTCTCTTGCGGTCAACCAGGGGGTGGATATGGGCCGGGCCAGCGTGCTCCGTTCAGGGTTTGACGCCTCATCCGGAAAGGCCGTTGTACGCGTGGGCGGCAGCTGCGTTATCACCATGGAAGGGACGTTCAGGTTGTAACCTTGTGCCAGCCATTGCCGGGTGGCGGCTGCGCCTTACCCGGCCTACAAGGGCTTTTGACCCTCCAGGCACGGCAAGCGCAGCGGGGCCGGGCAGTCAGACCGCGCCAGTGCATCGTCAGATCGTCACCGCCGCAGAGATGCTGGCGAAGAAAAAAGGTCAGTCTGTGGCGTAGCGTTATGTGAATAACTTTTTCAATGCGGGCCGGTGGTGGCCCGCAAGAAATCAATCATGACTTAAACGCCTTAGACCAAAGCCAGTTCACGCTCTAATACTTCAACAATAAGCTGATTTTTGGACATTGCGTGTTGCTTTGCCACCGCAGTCAGGCGTGCGCCGAGGCGTCCGGATACGCGTACTGTCAGGCGTTCCTGCTGTTCTTCTCGAAACGGCTCTATACCTTCTTCACGACAATCCTGTAGATATTCTGCCAGAGAGATCTCTCCCTCGCGTTGCAGACCAGAGATACTATCCGCGACAAAATCACAGTAACCAGAAACATTAATAAATTTGCCGCGAAACGCGCCGATTTCAGCCTCAAAGGTAATGATGGCCGGTTGTCCCTGAATCATCATGATATTGCTGGACTTATTCATATTCTACTCCTAATGACTTCTCTAGCCACTAACGTAATTTTTGACGTCATGTCATGACGTCATCCTGGCAAAAAACCGTAATGACGTCAATCTCTGACGTCACAGGAAGCCGCATCGTCGTGCAGAATGCTTTCTCCCCTTAGCCCATTATTTCCCCCTTCGTTTACTCTCTTAGAAGTAGCATTTTCATGAGTGACTGTAATCCATACATAATATACACAGCCGCTTCGCGTGATTATTTTTCACTCAATTAACATTGCTGCCAATAATATATAAAAACCAATTGAGATTATTCCCAAGTACATCTAATTAATATGCACTATACGCTCGATGACCCATTTGTAAACTTGCGTAAAGAGCCCCGTCACGCCTGGACTCGCCCGTTTCAGCGAAACATAAAAAAAGCGAAAAAGCAGAAGTGTCGGAAGGTCGTTTGTTTACATCACCTTGGCGGTAAATATTTATAAAACAAACGAAGCGTTATTTTCAGTTAAATCTTAAAATGAAAAGGATATTATTTAAAAAAGCCAGTTTGACTCTTCGAAAATAGGGGCTAAATTTAATCCTGAACGACAACGGATACGAATACCAACGTATCTTAACTGACATAAATGATGTAAACGAGGAAACATAATATGGCAGAGCAACGTGGTTCAGGTAATTCTTCGCAGGATCGTGAAAGAGCCTCAGATACGGGTAAGAAAAGCGGACCGCAGAGTGGCGGTAATTTCAAAAACGATCCGCAGCGTGCTTCCGAAGCAGGTAAAAAGGGTGGTCAGCACAGCCATGGCGGCGGACGTAAGTCTGACAACTCTTAATTCATCTCATTATTAAAGCCTGTTCTTCACTTTAATCGGAAATCTGCGAGTCCGCGGGCTCGCAGAATTTTTACGTCACTGGAGAAAATTTATGAATATGAAAAGTATAGAGGATGTTTTTATTCATTTACTATCCGATACCTACAGTGCAGAAAAACAGCTTACCCGCGCGCTGGCTAAATTGTCCCGCGAAGCGTCCAGCCCTGAATTAAGCGCTGCGTTTAAAGCGCACCTGGAAGAGACCCACGGCCAGATTGAACGTATCGATCAGGTAGTGGAAAAAACGCCAAACCTTAAACTGAAAAGAATGAAGTGTGTGGCGATGGAAGGCTTAATCGAAGAAGCCAATGAAGTCATTGAAAGCACAGAGAAAAACGAAGTGCGCGATGCGGCCTTGATCGCAGCGGCGCAAAAAGTCGAACACTACGAAATTGCCAGTTACGGCACGCTCGCCACCCTGGCAGAGCAATTAGGCTATACCCAGGCAGTGAAATTATTAGCCGAGACGCTGGAAGAAGAGAAATCCACCGATCTTAAACTCACCGATCTGGCCGTCGGTAATATTAACCAGAAAGCAGAAAAGTAAGTCTGAATTAACCGAACCCGAGGAAGAAAATATGAATCACGTAGAACACTACCATGACTGGCTACGCGATGCTCACGCCATGGAAAAGCAAGCCGAATCTATGCTCGAATCAATGGCGAGCCGCATCGATAATTACCCTGATGTACGCGCCCGAATTGAGCAGCATATTTCTGAAACCAAACATCAGATTACCCTGCTGGAAGAGATCCTCGACCGTAACGATATTTCCCGCTCGGTTATTAAAGACTCCATGAGCAAAATGATGGCGTTCGGTCAGTCGATGGGCGGCATGATGACGTCCGATGAAATTGTGAAAGGCTCTATTAGCGGCTACGTTTTCGAGCAGTTCGAAATTGCCTGCTACACCTCCCTGCTGGCCGCGGCGAGAAAAGCCGGGGACGTGGCGTCGATCCCTGCCATCGAATCCATCCTCGCGGAAGAGCAGCGCATGGCCGACTGGCTGATCCAGCATATCTCTGACACCACTGAACAGTTCCTGCTGCGTTCAGATGCAGACGGCGTGGAAGCAAAAAAATAACTCAGGAGTGAGCCTATGTTTCGACACGTAAAGCAGTTGCAGTACACCGTCCGCGTTGCCGAGCCTAATCCAGGCCTGGCAAACCTGCTGCTTGAGCAGTTTGGCGGCCCTCAGGGCGAGCTGGCTGCCGCCTGCCGCTACTTCACGCAGGGGCTGGGCGATGACGATCCGGGCCGCAGAGAGATGCTGATGGATATCGCCACCGAAGAGCTCAGCCACCTTGAGATCATCGGCACGCTGGTCGGCATGCTGAATAAAGGCGCCAAAGGCGAGCTGGCCGAAGGAACAGAAAGCGAAGCGGAACTGTACCGCTCGCTGACGGCCAACGGCAACGACAGCCACATTACCTCCCTGCTGTACGGGGGCGGGCCATCGCTGACCAACTCCGCTGGCGTACCCTGGACCGCAGCTTACGTCGACACCATTGGGGAAGCCACCGCCGATTTACGCTCGAATATCGCGGCGGAAGCGCGCGCTAAGATCATCTACGAACGCCTGATCAACGTCACCGACGATGTCGGGGTAAAAGATGCCCTCGCGTTCCTGATGACCCGTGAAGCCGCGCACCAGCTCTCGTTTGAGAAAGCATTGCAGTCGATTCGCAACAATTTCCCACCGGGGAAACTGCCGCCAATCGAACAATATGCGACCACCTACTACAATATGTCTGCAGGTGACGATCTTCGCGGCAGCTGGAATAGCGATGAAAACTTTGAGTACGTTGCCGATCCGCAACCCGCCGTTGACGGTGGAGACGGCAGTGCTCAGGTCAAGCTCTCGAAGGAGCAGACTGCTCTGCTCAAAGCGATGGCGAAACGCACCGAGTCGGATCCGAAAGCCGATCCACTCACTGGCGCTGAGCTGGGTGCCGGAAAGAAAAAACCGTAACCCTGCCCGATAAGCAGTACCACGATGCCCCGTTTCTTACGGGGCATTTCGCCGACAGGGGATAACGATGCTGGAACTCGATGCGTTTCATCTCGCCAGGCTTCAGTTCGCCTTCACGGTCTCATTTCACATTATCTTTCCGGCGTTGACCATCGGCCTTGCCAGTTATCTGGTGGTGCTGGAGGGGATGTGGCTGAGGACCAAAAACGACGTCTGGCGCTCGCTGTACCACTTCTGGTTAAAAATCTTTGCCGTTAACTTCGGGATGGGCGTGGTCTCCGGCCTGGTGATGGCCTATCAGTTTGGTACCAACTGGAGCGGCTTCTCCCAGTTTGCCGGGAGCATCACCGGCCCGCTGCTCACCTATGAAGTGCTTACCGCCTTCTTCCTCGAAGCGGGTTTCCTCGGCGTGATGCTGTTCGGCTGGAATAAGGTCGGGCCCGGCCTGCACTTTTTTGCCACCTGCATGGTGGCGCTGGGCACCTTGATGTCCACCTTCTGGATCCTCGCCTCCAACAGCTGGATGCACACCCCGCAGGGCTTCAGCATTGAGAACGGCCAGGTGATCCCGGAAGACTGGTTCGCCATCATCTTTAACCCCTCCTTCCCGTATCGCCTGATCCACATGTCCATCGCCGCTTTCCTCAGCAGCGCCCTGTTTGTCGGTGCCTCCGGGGCGTGGCATCTGCTGCGCGGCAATGACACCCCGGCGGTGCGCAAGATGTTCTCGATGGCGCTGTGGATGGCGCTGCTGGTCGCGCCGATCCAGGCCTTTGTCGGGGATATGCATGGCCTGAACACCCTCGAACACCAGCCGGCTAAAATTGCCGCCATCGAAGGCCACTGGGAAAATCCGCCCGGCGAGGCTACGCCCCTGCTGCTGTTTGGCGTGCCGGATATGGAGGAGGAGCGCACGAAGTACGGGCTGGAGATCCCGGCGCTTGGCAGCCTGATCCTCACCCACAGCCTGGACAAGCAGGTTCCGGCCCTGAAGGATTTCCCGAAAGATGAGCGGCCCAACTCGCTCATCGTCTTCTGGTCGTTCCGCGTGATGGTGGGCCTGGGGCTGCTGATGATCCTGATGGGGGTCACCAGCCTGTGGCTGCGCCGCCGTCGCCGACTGTACCACTCCCGACCGTTCCACTGGTTTGCCCTCAGCATGGGACCTGCTGGCGTGCTGGCGATCCTGGCGGGCTGGATCACTACCGAAGTGGGCCGCCAGCCGTGGGTGGTGTATGGCTATCTGCGCACCATTGACGCGGTGTCGCTGCACAGCACGCTGCAAATGAGCATCAGCCTGCTGGCGTTTATCGTTGTCTACTGCTCGGTGTTCGGCGTGGGGCTCGTCTATCTGGTGCGGTTGATTAAAAAGGGACCGCAGCCTGTCGACAACCTCTCAGTGAAGACCGACGGCAGACCGGCACGTCCGCTCTCGGCGGCAGAACCGGTACCGGAAGAGGAGAAACTGTAATGGGCGTCGATATCTCAGTCATCTGGTTTGCGATCATCGTTTTCGCCACCCTGATGTACATCATTATGGATGGTTTCGATTTGGGTATCGGCATGCTCTTCTACTTTGAGCGCGACCCGGAGGCCCGCGACGTGATGGTCAACAGCGTCGCTCCGGTATGGGACGGAAACGAAACCTGGCTGGTGCTGGGGGGCGCAGGGCTGTTTGGCGCCTTCCCGCTGGCCTATGCGGTGATCATCGATGCCCTGACGATCCCCCTGACCGCCATGCTGATCGGCCTGATCTTCCGCGGGGTGGCGTTCGAGTTTCGTTTTAAGGCCACGCCGTCGCACCGCGCCTTCTGGGATTACTCCTTCGCTGGCGGCTCGCTGCTGGCGACCTTCAGCCAGGGGATTGTGGTCGGGGCGATGATTAACGGCTTTGACGTCGAAGGCCGCCGCTTTGCCGGTTCGGCGCTGGACTGGCTGACGCCGTTTAATCTCTTTTGCGGCCTGGGGCTGATGGTGGCCTACACCCTGCTGGGCACGACCTGGCTCATCATGAAAAGCGAAGGGGCGCTGCAGAACCATATGCGCGATCTGACCCGCCGCGTGCTGCTGGCGCTACTGGGCGTGGTGGCGGTGGTGAGCATCTGGACGCCGCTCGGCTGGCAGTTCGTGGCCGACCGCTGGTTCACGTTGCCGAACTTCTTTTACTTCCTGCCGGTGCCGCTGCTGGTGGGGCTCTTCGGGCTGTGGATCTGGCGACTCACCCGCAACCCGCACAGCCACACCCGGCCGTTTATTCTGACGCTCGGGCTGATCTTCCTCGGCTTTAGCGGGCTGGGCATCAGCCTGTGGCCGAATATTATTCCGCCGCGCATCACCATCTGGGACGCCGCCGCACCGCCGTCCAGCCAGCTGTTTATGCTGGTGGGAACGCTGCTGATTATCCCGCTGATTCTGGTCTACACCGCCTGGAGCTATTACGTGTTTCGCGGCAAGGTGACGGATACCGAGGGGTATCATTAAGCATAGCGGCATTGCGCGCAATAAAACGCCGGGTGGCGGAGGTAAATGCAAAACGGCAACTCAAGTTGCCGTTTTTAGTGTTTGCACCCTCTCCCAGTGGGAGAGGGCCGGGGTGAGGGCATCAGGCCGCACCCGGCCTACAAAACTTTAGACCTTGTAGGCCGGGCAAGCGAAGCGCCCCCGGCATTTGACACCGGCAGGAACCTAAGGTGAACGGAACTACCACCTCATCCGCATGTTCCCCTCACCCCAGCCCTCTCCCCGAAGAGGAGAGGGAGCCGACCGCGCCAATATTTACCCACCAGGAGAGAACAAATTTATTTCCGCCGGGTGATAAGCCTGCCGACCAGCAGCAGCCCCGCCAGCGCGGCGCTACCCAGCAGCACCTTCCCCGGCACGCCGGAGGTGATGGCCGTGGCGCGGGTTCTGGCCTCGCTGGAGAACCGCCCGTGCACCTGATGCATACCGCTGACCGGGGCGGAAAGGTCATCCTGCCGCCCGGGGGGATTGAGCTCGCTGGTCATCTGCCCTTCCCACGCCTTTTTCACCATCATGCGGTCGAGAAAACCGGGGAACAGGAACTGGCCGATAATCGCCTGCACAGTGCTGCGCCCAACCCATAGCTCCCGCACCGGACGCCGGGTGACGTTGAAAATCGCCTCGGCGGCCACCTCCGGTTCGTAGACCGGCGCGACCGGGCGCATGGCGAAGGCAAACTTATTCCGCGCCCAGCTAAACTGCGGCGTGTTGAGCCCCGGCATCTGCACCATCGACAGCTGAATGTTGATCCTCTCGTGGATAAGTTCGGTGCGCACGGCATCGGTAAAGCCGCGAATCGCCGCTTTCGCCCCGCAGTAGGCCGACTGGAGCGGGATCGAGCGGTAGGCCAGCGCGGAGCCGACCTGGATAATCTGCCCGGTATCGCGCGGGGTCATTACCGCCAGCGCCGCCCGGGTGCCATTGACGTAGCCGAGATAGGTAACGTCCGTGACCCGACGAAACTCGTCGTCGTTCATGGTGCGAAACGGCGCCAGCACCCCGCACATGGCGTTGTTGACCCACACGTCGATTGCCCCGAGCTGCTGCTCGAATTCGTTCGCCGCCGCCATGATAGCCGACGCGTCCGCCACATCAGCATTTACCGCGTGGCACTTTACGCCGTAATGTTCGATTTCGCCCCGCGCCACTTCCAGGCTGCGGTCATCGCGGGCGATAATCCCCACGTCATAACCCGCCTCTGCAAATCGCAGCGCCGTAGCCTTGCCTACGCCAGCCGTCGCTCCGGTGATCACCACAACGCTCATCATGCTCTCCTTAATGCAGTTGCTTTTTCCAGTGCGGGATCTGCCGCAACAGTTCGGAAAGCGCATAGCGAACCGCTTTCTCAATTACGTCTTCACACTCGCCGGTGAAGTGCTGTACGGCGGTGGTGACTTCGCCGTGAAAACACCAGCCAAACCAGACGGTGCCTGCCGGAGTGCCGTCCTCACCGCCGTCCGGCCCGGCGTAACCGCTGATGGCAATGCTGATATCGGCGTCGGCAAGCTTCAGCGCCCCTTCGGCCATCTCGCCCACCGTCTGGCTGCTGACGGCGGTGTATTTTTCAAGGGTGGCGTTACTGACGCCCAGCACCTTGTGCTTGGCTTCATTGTTAAAGGTGACCACGCCGGTACCAAAGAACGAGGCGGTATCCTCTTCTGCGCACAGCGCCGAAGCCAGATTGCCGCCGGTACAGGACTCCGCCGTGGTAAGCAGCCAGCCCAGGTCGATCAGAACGGTGGCAACCTGGCTTGTGAGCTCCTTGGTGGTTTTAGCCTGGTTCCAGATATTGTCTTTCATGATGCACTCTCTTCAGGAACAATCGAAATATGACCATTACGTTCAAGTATGGCGTATTTAATTTTTTTCAGTTCCGTTATGCCATGATTCTGACGGGCAGAGACCAGAATATCGTCGCAGGAAACATCGACCTTTTTTAATTTTTCGTTTTGCAATTCACCGTGAACCACCAGAATAACCGGGGAGCCATCGAGCACCGATTCCGCACCGGAAATATATTTTTTCACCATGCCGAACAGCATATCCACCACCACCAGCGTAATAATGGTGAGCATGGCGCCGGTGACGGAAAAATCGTCTCCCAGCAGCGCCTGCTGGGTGGCTTCGCTGATAATTAACAACAGAATAAGATCGAAGCTGGTCATTTGCAGCAGCGCCCGTCTCCCGGCAATTTTAAATACCACCAGCAAAATCAGATAAATCGCCACCGCCCTGAGTATCATTTCCATACTGTTGCCTTAGGGATAGATAAATTGCCAGAAAGAGAGAGCCGGTTGATTATTGACCGTCACAGAGGTATTGGTTTTACCGGGGCGATGCGGCGTGGTGTAAAGCCAGACGGTAAAATCCCGGCGCGGCTTCTGATAAACCAGCACCATCTCCCCGCCCTCGCTGTACATTGCGTCGGGCTGCGGCCAGATATTATCGGTCTGAATTCGCGCCATATAGTCACCGCCAATACGCAGCGTCAGCGGAGCAGGATCCGCGCCCGGAACGGTAATTTTTAACTCGACGGGGGTTTGCAATCGGCCAAAACGCTGGTATTCCACCTGCAGGCTATTTTCAGCGCTGCTTTTTGTCGCCTCGCTAAAATAGCCGCCGGAAAAAAGCCCCAGCAGCGCAGCGGCAATAATAAGTAATAACAGAACAAAACCGAAGCGGTGGGCATCGTATTCAAACTGCAGGGCGGCATGGCTTTGTTTCACGCCGGGCAAAGCGGGGGGATTTTCTTTTGCTTTTGCCATATATCACCTCACCGTCTCGTTAATTAATATTATGCAGCCAGATGATTTTTATCGATAAATTTGATTAAGACAGTTCCTGTTTGCAAAATAAAAAATAGCAACCAGGCTTAATCTGTCAAGCAGGCTAAACCAAGGAGGCCGTATGAAATTATCCGTCGCACCCTTATTGTGTTGTCTAATAATTCCGGCAGCTTATGCCGATGATAACGGTGGACTGAAGAAAGATACTGCCCCTCCTCCACCGCATGCACTGGATGACGGTTACCGCGGCACCGAGGATGCCCGAACCATGACCGTAGAGCAGGCAAAAGAGATGCACGACGGGGCAACCATTTCCCTGCGCGGTAATCTTATTGACGGCTCCGGCGGCGACAAATTTAAATTCCGCGATAAAACCGGCACCATTGATACCATTATTCCCCAGGCGGTATTTGATGGCCGCAAGGTCCAGCCCGATAATATGATCAGCATTAACGGCAGCCTGGACAAAAAATCTTCGCCTCCGGTGGTTCGCGTCGACCGCATTCAGAAATAGCCATAAATTTCACTTAAGTTTCCCGTGGATATTTCCCGATATCCACGAGAAACCTGCGTTATATATTTTCCACGCCTGAACCTACCAGATTTAAGGAGCCTCAAACTCGGATAATTCCGGGCTTTAGGATTAATCCCCCTTTCATTCCCGCCCTAATACTTAAACAATTTTACACAAATTCACATTGTATTCACTTTGCTTACACAGCACGGATTCGCCGATGATCGCCCGACACAATATCGCCATAATAATAGCGACAGCCGCTGGCCTGCCTTTAATTCTCCCTGCCCATGCCGCGCCGCCGGATAATCAATTCATTATTCAGCAACAGCGCCAGAGAGCCCTGGAGCAGCAATTAACCCCGCCGGTGCCGGACGTGCGTCTTTCTGAGCCCGCCTCCGGCTTTGGCAGAATTGCCTTTCCGACCGAAACCCCCTGCTTCCCGATCAACCGCGTCGAGCTGAGCGGTCAGGAGGCCCTGCCCCACTGGGTGCCGCTGCAGCGTATCGCGGATCAGGCCCGGGGGCGCTGTCTGGGCGGCAAAGGGATTAACCTGCTGATGAGCACGATGCAGAACCGCATCGTCGACCACGGCTGGATCACCACCCGCGTGCTGGCCCCGTCTCAGGATCTGAAAAGCGGCACCCTGAAGCTTGCCATCGTGCCGGGCACCGTCCGCCAGGTAAAACTGACGCCAGATAGCGACGACTATATCCAGCTGTACAGCGCCTTCCCGGCGCATGAAGGCGAGCTGCTGGATCTGCGCGATATTGAACAGGGGCTGGAAAACCTGCAGCGCCTGCCGACGGTCGAGGCCAACATGGAGCTGGTCCCTGGCGAAAACCCGGGCGAGACCGACGTGGTAATCACCCGTAAGCAGAGCAAAATGTGGCGCATCGGCCTGTCGCTGGACGACGCCGGAACCGAAACCACCGGGCGTTATCAGGGCGGCGTGACCTTGTCGCTGGATAACCCCTTATCCCTGAGCGATCTGCTCTATGTCTCCGCCAGCCACGATCTGAATGACAAGGGCGGCAAAGGTAGCAAAAACGTCACCGCCCACTACTCGGTGCCCTTTGGCTACTGGCTGCTGGGCGTCACCGGCAGCGACTACGACTACCACCAGACCGTTGCCGGCCTGAACGAGGACTATCGCTACAGCGGTAAAAGTAAAAACCTCGACGTTCAGCTCAGCCGGGTGCTGCACCGCAGCGGCTCGCAAAAGACCACCTTTACCTACGACGTGCTGGCGCGGGAAACCCGCAACTATATCGACGATACCGAAGTGGGCGTCCAGCGCCGTCAGACCGCGGCCTGGCGCATCGGGCTGGATCATCGCCACTACATCGGCCAGGCGACCCTGGACGCGGGCATCAGCTATCAGCGCGGCACCCGCTGGTTTGGCGCACAGCCTGCGCCGGAAGAGTACTGGGGCGATGCCACGGCGCTCAGCAAAATTACCCTGTTGAGCGCCCAGCTCGACCTACCGTTTGCCATCGGCACGCAAAACTTCCGCTACAACGTGCAGTACCTGCGCCAAATCAGCAACACGCCGCTGACGCCGCAGGATCAGTTCGCCATCGGCAACCGCTGGACGGTGCGCGGCTTTGACGGCGAGCGCACCCTGAGCGCCAGCCACGGCTGGTACGTGCGTAACGATATCGCCTGGCGCACGCCGCTGCCGAACCAGGAGTTCTACCTGGGTGCCGATTACGGCGAAGTGGGCGGTTACAGCTCCGATCTGCAGGTGGGCAAACACCTGGCGGGCGGCGTGGCTGGCCTGCGCGGCAATGCCTTTAACACCGGCTACGACCTGTTCGCCGGCACGCCGTTCTCGAAGCCGGACGGCTTTGAAACCAGCGATCTGACGCTCGGCTTTAACCTCAACTGGAGCTGGTGATGCGCGTCGGCAATCTGGATATCAAAGCGCCGCTGATCCTCGGCGGAGAAGAGAGCGAGGCCGAGGTGCTCGGCGCTACCGTCTGGCTGTGGATGCACTCCCCGATGCACCGGGATGCACCCCTGCACGCCCTGCCCACCCTGCTGCTGCCGATCATCAAGCGCCGCCAGTACGTGCTGGTGAGCGAAAACGGGCGGCCGATCTTTTTCCTCAGCTGGGCCTGGCTGAACGAGGAGGCGGAAGCCCGCTACCTCACCCGCCCCGCTATCGAAATGAAGGAAGCGGACTGGGACAGCGGGGATCGGATCTGGTTCTGCGACTGGATCGCCCCGTTCGGCCACACCGCCGCGATGTATAACCTGATGCGCCGCGACATCTTCCCCGACCACGTCTGTCGTGCCCTGTATCACCGGGGCGCGGAGCGTGGCAAGCGCGTGATGCTGTTCCACGGCAGTCACGTCAGCCGTCAACATGCCAGAGAGTGGCAACAGAATCACCCGCTAGCTGTGCGCCTGCCGGAAGCGTTTAAAGGAACGAACCATGAATAAGAACCTGTACCGAATTGTCTTTAACAAAGCGCGCGGCATGCTGATGGTGGTGGCAGATATTGCCCGCTCCGGCCGCGCCGGTTCGTCCCGTTCTTCCGGCATCGGTCATACCCACAGCCAGCTTATCGGCAAGGTGAGCGCCCTGAGCTTCAGCCTGTGGCTGGCGATGGGGGCGGTGCAGACGGCGCAGGCCAACATCGTGGCCGACGCCGGTGCGCCCAAAAACCAGCAGCCGACGGTAATTAACAGCGCCAACGGCACGCCGCAGGTCAATATCCAGACCCCGTCCAGCGCCGGGGTGTCGCGCAACAACTACACCCAGTTCGACGTGGATCAGAAAGGGGCGATCCTCAACAACTCGCATAAAAACGTGCAGACCAACCTCGGCGGCATGGTGGCGGGCAACCCGTGGCTGGCGAAAGGCGAAGCCAAAGTGATCCTTAACGAGGTGAGCTCCCGCGACCCGAGCAAGCTGAACGGCATGATCGAAGTGGCGGGTAAAAAAGCCCAGGTGGTGATCGCCAACCCGTCGGGCATCACCTGTAGCGGCTGCGGCTTTATTAACACCAACCGCGCCACCCTCACCACCGGCCAGCCGCAGATGAAAGACGGCGCGCTGACCGGGTTTAACGTCGAGCGCGGCGAAGTGGTGGTCGACGGCGCGGGGATGGATACCTCCGGCGCGGACTACACCGACATCATCGCCCGCTCGGTGAAGGTAAATGCCGGACTGTGGGCCAACGACCTGAAGGTGACTACCGGGCGCAACAAGGTAGATGCCGCCCACGAGGTCATCGAAAAAGGCAGCGACGATCCGGCCACCCGCCCGCAGCTGGCGGTGGACGTGGCCAGCCTCGGTGGCATGTATGCGGGCAAGATCCGCATGGTGGGCACCGAGCGCGGCGTCGGGGTGCGTAACGCCGGGGCCATCGGCGCCCAGGCGGGCAGCGTGACCATCTCCGCCGACGGACGCATCGAAAACAGCGGCACCGTGCGGGCGGCAGAGAGCGCCAGCCTGCAAACCGCAGGCGAACTCAACAACAGCGGCGTAATCACCGCCGCCAGTAACGTCCGGGCGAACGCGGCCAGCCTCACCGGCAGCCAGCAGAGCGTGCTCGCCGCCGGGGTGAAGAGCGACGGCACCTTCGCCGATGCGGGCGATCTGGAGCTGAGCACCAGCGGCCAGCTGAGCGCGCACGGGCAAACCCTGGCGGGAGGCAATCTCAGCGCCAGCGGCCAGGGGGTGGACGTCAGCGGCGGCCAGACCCAGGGCAAACGCCTGCTGCTGGACGGCGGCGCGGGGGATGTGAACACCGCCAACGCGAAGGTGAACGCCAGCGAACTGACTGTCCGCAGCGGGAAGTTGCTTAACAACAGCGGCGGCAGCCTGAGCGCGGAGACGATTAACGTCAGCGCTCACGACCTCAACAACCAGAAGGGCAAAATCGTCCAGCGCGGCAGCGACGCCCTGCGGGTGGATCTGCCGGGCAATCTCGATAACCAGCAGGGGCGGATTGGCGCGGCAAACGGCGTGCAGCTGAAGGCGGCGACGCTCGACAACACCGCCGGGCAGATCGTGGCGGTGGCGGGCACTACCCGTCTCAACGCCGACACGCTCAACAACCAGCAGGGGCTGATCTCCGCCGCTGCGGGTGACGGTGAGATTACCAGCCAGCAGGCCGTCAACAACGCCAAAGGCCGCATCGAGGCGGCGAAAACCCAGCGCATCAGCGCCGGGAGCCTGAACAACCAGCAGGGGGTGATTGTCGCCGACGGCGCAACCCTGGCCCTCAACGGCGGCGAGTTTGATAACCGTTCCGGCTCCCTGCTCTCTCAGGGCGGGCTGAGCGTGGAGAGCGGCGCCCTGAATAACCAGAGCGGCTTCCTGGCGAGCGACGGCGACGTTAGTCTGCGCGCCGGGGCTGTCGACAACACCGACGGTCAGATCGGCGCTAACCAGAGCTTAAGCGCCAGCTTCGACGCCCTGAGCAACGACGGCGGCGCGCTGAAATCGGTCGGGGCCATGACCCTGTCCGGCGGCCTGCTGGACAACCGCCACGGCACCACCTTCTCCGGCGACAGCCTCAGTTTCAACGGCGGCACGCTGAACAACGCCGCCGGGCAGCTGGCGGCGACAGACAGCGTCTCCCTGGGCACCTCGCAGCTTATCAACGCGCGCGGCGTGCTGCAGGGCGATGGGATCAACGTCACCACCGGCTCGCTGGATAATGCCTCTGGCACCCTCAACAGCCTGGGGGCGCTGAACCTCTCGGCGGACAGGCTCGATAACCAGGCGGGCACCCTGGCGGCGAGCGGCGCGGCGGACATCGCGGCCACGGAACTCGATAACCGCAACGGCGGGCGCATCATTGGCGAGGCCGATACCGCCCTGCACACCACCGACCTGCAAAACGGCGGCGGGCAGATCCAGTCGGTGGGCGATCTGCTCCTCGACAGCGCCCGGGGAACCGTGGATAACGTCTCGGGGCTTATCCGCAGCGGCAAAAGCGTGACCCTGAATGCCCTGAACTTTGTTAACCACACCACCCTCGGTAGCAATCAGGGGCTGGAGGGGCAGAGCCTGACCCTCAACACCGACACGCTGGATAACCAGAGCGGCAGCATCCTGGCTAATCACGCGCTGAACATTGACACCCGCGGCGTGCTGAACAACAGCGCCGGGGCGCTGGCGTCAGGCGAAACCCTGAGCCTGAGCGGTGACGGGCTGAAGCTGATCAACGCCGGGGGTACCCTCAAGGCGGGTGAGAACCTGAGCGTGGAGGCGGCGTCGCTGGACGCCAGCGGCCAGCTGCTGTCGCTGGGGGATATGACCCTTCACAGCAACAGCGGCGTGAACAACAGCGGCACCACCCTTGCCAACGGCAACCTGAGCTTCACCACCGACGGCGATCTTACCAACAGCGGCCAGCTGATGGCGGGCAACGCCCTTAACGTGCAGAGCGAGAACCTGAATAACCTCGCCAGCGGTGAAATCAACGCCGGAAGCACCACCCTGAATACCGCAGGCACCCTGGTTAACCGGGGCCTGATCGACGGGATCGCCACCCGCATCAACGCCAACACCCTGACCAACACCGGCACCGGGCGGATCTACGGCGATGCGGTGGGGATCAATGTGGATACCTTTAACAACCTCGCCGAAAACGGCACCGCCGCGACGCTGGCCGGACGCGAGCACGTGAGCCTGGGCGTGCAGACCCTGAACAACGCCGACCATGCCCTGATCTACAGCGCGGGCAGCATGAACATCGGCGGCGCGCTGGACGGCAACGGCGCCGTCACCGGCCGCGCGGGCACGATCAATAACCACAGCTCGACCATCGAGTCTGCCGGGGATATGGCGATTGCCGCCGGGCAGATCAACAACATCAACGATCGCTTCTCCACCGAGGTGGTGCGGGTCTCCGAGGAGGAGCTGACGGATTATCAGCACTCCGGGTCAACCAACCGCTGGAGCTCGACGGAGAACGGCGTCTGGGTGGATGACAACTCGTCTGACGGCCTGAAAAACCTCAACACCCCGGAGCGCTCGGCCACGGCAACGACAATTTCAACCAGTACGACTACACCCGCACGATTGACGAAACGCGCATCAAAGAGAGCGACCCGGCGAAGATCCTCGCCGGGGGCAACCTGCTCCTGACCGGCGACAAGCTGTTTAACGACAAGAGCCAGGTGATTGCCGGCGGCACGCTGGCGATTGACCAGTTGGGCAGCGTGCAGAACGACGACGTGACTGGCCAGCGCTTTACCACCGATGACGGCACCGTCACCCACTACTACCGCATTCGTCACAAAGGCGACGATGAGCAGGGGCGCGATCGCACCGCCTATACTCCGCCGACCACCATTCAGAGCATCTCCCTGAAGCCGGGCCAGCTGGTCAGCAACGGCAGCGTCGAGGGCAGCAACCTCAGCATCACCCCGCTGGTACTGCCGGGTACGGACGTGGCGATTGGTCAGGCCGCGGGCGTTACCCCTGCGCCGCAGCAGACCGTCTCGCCGGGCGAGCCGGTGACGCCGCCTGCCGGTCAGCAGTTTGAAGTGACCCCGGCCGATGGCGCGATCCGCATTATCGGCCCGAATACCACCCTGCCGGACAACAGCCTGTTTAAGGTGAACCCGTCGGCGGAGGTGCCGTATCTGGTGGAGACCGATCCGCGCTTCACCAACGAGCGCCAGTGGCTCGGCAGCGACTATATGCAGGACGCCTTTACCGCCGATGGCGACATGACCCAGAAACGGCTGGGGGATGGCTACTACGAGCAGCGCCTGATCCGCGAGCAGGTGATCGGCATTACCGGCCAGCGCTATCTGGACGGCTACAACAATGACGAAGAGCAGTACAAAGCCCTGATGGATCGCGGCATCACCTTCGGCAAGCAGTATGACCTGAAGATCGGCGTGGCGCTGACGCCAGCGCAGATGGCGCTGCTGACCGGGGATATCGTCTGGCTGGTGAACACCCGGGTGAAAATGCCGGACGGCTCGATGGAGAACGTGCTGGTGCCGCAGGTCTACGCCAAAGTGAAAGCGGGCGATATTGACGGCTCCGGGGCGCTGATTGCCGGGAACAACGTCTCGATCAAGCTCAACGGCGACCTCTTTAACCGTGGGACCATTGCCGGGCGCAAAGTGCTGCAGATCGACGCCGACAACATCACCAACCAGACCGGCACCATTCAGGGGGCGGACGTTAACCTCAACGCCCGCACCGATATCAACAACCTCGGCGGCGCGATGGTGGGCGACAGCAGCCTG
This sequence comes from Leclercia sp. LTM14, assembly GCF_023736175.1. Classification (NCBI taxonomy): domain Bacteria; kingdom Pseudomonadati; phylum Pseudomonadota; class Gammaproteobacteria; order Enterobacterales; family Enterobacteriaceae; genus Leclercia; species Leclercia sp. LTM14. The sequence continues at coordinate 38,775 of NZ_JAIKTT010000012.1, read as the reverse complement.
CTGGCCAGCGCCGGGCGCGACATCAACCTCACCAGCACCACCACCAGCGCGTCCAGCGTCAACGGTGAGAACAGCTTCGCCCGCACCACCATCGACAGCGTGTCGGGTATTTACGTCCAGGGTGACGACGGCAAACTGGCGCTGCAGTCCGGGCGGGATATTAACCTGACCGGCGCGCAGGTGATCGCCAGCGGCGAGAACGGTAACGCCCGGCTGGTGGCCGGGCGGGATATGAACCTCAGCACGGTGCAGACCGCCAGCCGCGATAACCTGGTGTGGGATGCCGACAACAGCCTGAAGCAGGGGCAGACCCAAACCGTCGGCAGCGAAGTGACCGGCAAAGGCGACGTGACCCTTGCAGCGGGCAACGACCTCAACGCCCGCGCCGCTGCCCTCTCCGCCGGCGAGGCGCTGAACGTCAGCGCCGGGAATAACCTGACCCTGACGGCGGGTGAAAACACCCAGGATCTGGACGAACGGCACAAAGTGGTGGGCGGTAACGGCTTCCTGTCGAAAACCACCACCACCACCCGCGACCAGATCGCCCGTCAGACGGTGCAGAGCAGCGAGCTGAACGGCGACAGGGTAAACCTCACCGCCGGAAACGATCTCACCGTGCGCGGCAGCAACGTGGCCGGTACTGGCGATGTCGCCCTGCTGGCAGGCAACAATCTGAGCGTAGAGACCCAGGCCGAACGCAATAACGAGCTGCACCAGAAGCAGGAGAAAAAATCGGGGCTGCTGAGCTCGGGCGGGATCGGCTTTAGCGTCGGCACCCAGAGCATCAAAACCACCGACACCGGGGCGGACGCGACCCAGGCGGGCAGCACCGTAGGCAGCGTCAACGGCGATCTGACCCTGCGGGCGGGGGATCGCCTGACGGTGAGCGGCTCGGATCTGGTGGCCGGTCAGGATATGACCCTCAGCGGCAAAAACGTCGATATCACGGCGGTGAACAACCGCAGCCAGCAAACCCACGAGGTGGAACAGAAAACCTCCGGCCTGACCCTGGCGCTCTCCGGCACCGTCGGCAGCGCGCTGAACAGCGCCGTCGAGGCCTCCCAGCAGGCGAAATCCTCCGGCAGCGGCCGCCTGCAGGCGTTGCAGGGCGTGAAGGCGGCGCTCTCCGGCGTGCAGGCCGCGCAGGCCGCACGGATGGATCAGGCCCAGGGCGCGGACGCTGGCAACACCAACACCGTGGGTATCAGCCTCTCTTACGGCAGCCAGTCGTCGAAATCGACCCAGACAAGCGAGCAGAACACCGCGCAGGGCAGCACCCTGAACGCCGGGCGCGATCTCAGCGTAATCGCCACCGGCAGCGGCGAGCGCGGCGTGGACGGGGATCTGACCGTGGAAGGCAGCCAGCTGAAAGCGGGCAACGACCTGACTCTCGCCGCCAACCGCGATCTCTATCTGCGCTCGGCGCAAAACACCCAGCTGCTGGACGGCAAAAACGAGAGCAAGGGCGGCAGCGTGGGCGTGGGCATCGGCGTGGGCTCCGGCGGCTTTGGCCTGAACATCTCCGCCAGCGTCAACCGTGGCAAAGGCAATGAGAGCGGCAACGGCACCACCCACAGCGAAACCACCGTGGACGCGGGCCGCCAGGTGAATATCCTCACCGGACGCGACGCCACCCTGACCGGCGCCCAGGTGAGCGGCGAGACGGTGAAAGCGGACATTGGCCGCAACCTGACGCTCACCTCCGAGCAGGACAGCGATCGCTACGATTCAAAACAGCAGAACGCCAGCGCGGGGGGCAGCTTCAGCATCGGCTCTATGACCGGCTCGGCCAGCGTCAACCTCAGCCGCGACAAGATGCACAGCAACCACGACTCTGTCGTGGAACAGACCGGGATCTTCGCCGGGAAAGGCGGCTACGACGTGACCGTGGGCGAGCATACCCAGCTCAACGGGGCGGTGATTGGCTCGACGGCGACCGCCGATAAGAACCGTCTCGATACCGGCACCATTGGCTTTAGCGATATTGAGAACCGCGCCGATTTCGAAGTGGAACACCAGAGCGCGGGCATGAGCACCGGGGGCAGCATCGGCAGCCAGTTTGCCGGGAATATGGCTAACGGCCTGCTGGTGGGCGCTAACCGCGACGGGCACGACAGCAGCACCACCCACGCGGCGGTATCGGACGGCACCCTGATTGTCCGCAATCAGGATCGTCAGGTTCAGGATGTGAATCAGCTCAGCCGCGACGTGGAGCACGCCAACCAGACGCTCTCCCCTATCTTCGATAAAGAGAAAGAGCAGGAGCGGCTGCAGCAGGCGCAGCTCATCGGCGAGATTGGCAATCAGGTGGCGGATATTGCCCGCACCGAGGGGAGCATCCGCGCCACCAACGCGGCGAAAGAGAAGCTGAAAAACGTCAACGCGCAGGATCTGCTGGAGGCAAAAGCGGCGTGGGAAAAAGCCAATCCGGGCAAAACCGCGACCCTGGAAGACATTAACGGCCAGATCTATCAGACGACTTATAACGACGCGCTCAGCGCCTCCGGCTTTGGCACCGGCGGGCAGTATCAGCAGGCGATCCAGGCGGCGACGGCGGCGGTTCAGGGGCTGGCCGGGAGCGATCTCAGTGCGGCCCTCGCGGGCGGTGCCGCGCCGTACGTGGCGGAGGTGATTGGTCACTACAGCGGTCTGAACGACGCGGGCAAAGTCGCGGCACACGCGGTGGTCAACGCCGCGCTGGCCGCCGCCCAGGGCCAGGACGCGCTGGCGGGAGCCGCCGGAGCCGCCACGGGCGAGCTGGTGGGGATGATCGCCACCGAGATGTACGGCAAATCTGCCGACGAGCTGGATGAAACCGAGAAGCAGACGGTCTCTGCGCTGGCGACGCTGGCGGCGGGCTTGTCCGGCGGGCTGGTGGGCGACAGCTCTGCTTCTGCTGTGGCGGGAGCGCAGGCGGGTAAAACGACGGTTGAGAATAACTATTTGAGTACGGCGGAAGCTCGCCAGTTGGATGCGGAACTCGCAGAATGCAAGGCTTCTGGCGGAGATTGTAAATCCGTTGTGCAAAAGTATCTGGATATCAGCAATAAAAATAGCAAGGAGCTCGTTGAGGCATGTACCGGTGGGGGCGTAACCTGCGTCACCTGGGAAGAGTTGCTTCAGGCCAGCACCAATGTTGCCAACGATCCCCAACCTGGTCAGTTCAGACTGGATGAAAAACTGAAGGATCCGGATGCGGCGGCAATCGTGAATTATCTCAATCGTTCAGATCTTAAGTTCCTGAAAGATAATATTACGCAGGGCGATCGCGTGCTGTCCGTTGTGATGGATCCCACCTCATGGCCTGTTGTAGTCATGGGAGGCAAGGCCATCCTCACGAATGCACTCAACAATACGAAAGAACAGCTCATCGCTGTGGGCGTGGGTGTGGGATTAGGGGCGGGTATTCAGTACGGAACCACGGGAGAAGTGAAACTCTCCGATCTCATTTCAAGCGGCCTCATAGGTGGGATTACTGCCGGAAAAGGCTATAATCCGACCGTGACATGGAATGCCGCAGGGGCCTACTATCAGGCTGAAATCAATGGAGATGATCCGTTTATTTCCGCATTACTAAGTAAGGCGGGTGCCAGTGCGGGTTATGCAACGGGCAACCTTATTAAGATACCTATGGATAAAATTCTTAACCCTGTATCGAAGCAATATGAATGGGTACCGACGGGTGTATGGACCATAACCAAACCTGTGCCGCAAAGTTCTGTTCCATCAATCATGGGCAATTTGGGGGATTCGTATATTTCAGGCGTCACCGGAGATGCGTTGAAGAAAAAAGAATCAGGAAAAGAAAATGCGGCTAAATAATTCTAAAAAATCCATCTGGGTACTTTTGGGCATCTGCTTTTTAATGTGCATTGCCTTAATGATGATCGGAACGTTTTCTTATCTTCTGAAAGGCTGGTTGATCTGGGACTTTGACAAGCCTTTTCCTTTCGGAAAAGAAGAAATCATTACCATATTAAAAATCAGTATCTTAGGAATACCTACGGGGATAGTGTTCTGGATTTTTGGGATCCGTTAAGACCATGAAGAGCCAGCTGATGATACGGATTAACAAATGAAACCGCTCATTGCTGGCCTTGTCTTTTTACTGAATGGCTGCGTGGTTGCCGATATGGACTCTACCAATCACACCGCTTTTCCCTACTTCTGAACGTTTCAGAAGCCTGCATGGAAAATAAAGGATACCTTCGCACTAAATTAATGGAAAAACAAATGGAAGAATTAGACCACCTGCATAATCAAATAGCGAAAACATTAGTTGATGCCGGTCCTGCTGACGCGAAGAAAATCATTGCACGCGCAAAATTAGCGCTGGATGGGCAGTCATGTGAGTATGAATATGATTATGTTGATCAACAGGATAATGAAAATTGGTTCGTTCCGGATAAGTTAGTCAGTTACCAACTGAGACTCTTGTTAGTTACGATGCGGAATTATTATATGCAAAATAATATGACCAATGGCAATGCACCATGGGCAGGTTGCGAAATGATCGTTGAAATACCCGCAGAGAAAATCATCATCAACCTTAAATATGATGAATAGTTGTATTGCCCTACCAATATAGGGGAGGCAAATTCCAGGACTATTCCGGCCTTTAAGATTATTCCCTATTTCATCCCCCGCTAAAAAATCCAACAATTTTATCGCTTTATTTGCAGTGGAATATCTCCGGTCTCACGGAAGAATATATCCAATAAAACACACAAAAAATGGCGACAAGGATTACGGAAAGTGAAAAAAATAACTCTGGCGGTACTGGTTGCGGCAAGTCTGGCAAGTGGCGCTGCGCTGGCAGATAATCACACGGTCTCGGTAGGTTATGCGCAGAGTAAAGTGGAAGACTTTAAAAATATCCGCGGCGTGAACGTTCAATATCGCTACGAGTGGGATTCTCCGCTCAGCCTGATGGGTTCATTTACCTATATGAGCGGGGATCAGGACGAGCATTATTATCTGTTCTCTGACTCCGTTAAAAACCACGTCGACGTGAAATATTACTCCCTGCTGGCAGGCCCGGCGTATCGCATTAATGATTTCGTTTCCCTGTACGCGCTGGGCGGTGTGGCTCGCGTGAAAGCCGACGGCCACACCACCTGGGTGAACGGCGGTGACAACTACACCCAGCGCGACGGCATCGATGAGAAATCCACCTCCTTCGCCTACGGCGCGGGCGTGCAGTTTAACCCGACGCCTGAGCTGGCAATCCACGTTGGTTACGAAGGCACCACGGCCGACCTGGGCGATGATTACGGGATCAACGGCTGGAACCTGGGTGTGGGTTACCGTTTTTAACCCTCACCCTAACCCTCTCCCTGGAAGGGAGAGGGGACAGTCTGTGCATGCTTCATGATGTGGGCAGTAAATTGGGTTAACTTCGGCAACGGGCGTAAATCCTGACGCCACAAAAGATGCACGGGTCGGGGCTGTGGTGTGTAATTTTCTAAAACCCGTATCAATCGACCACTCGCCAGCTCGTCCGCCACCAGCACCTCCGGTTGTAACAATAACCCTGCCCCGGCAATCGCCGCCATTCGCAGCCCGTATCCGTCGTTACAGCGCAAAATCGCGTCGCGCTTCCAGCGCACCTCCCCTTCCACGCCCGGCAGTCGCCACTCGTTGCGCGCGGTCCAGACGGTGTGGGACAGACAGAGGTGATCCACCAGATCACTCGGCGTTTGCGGCGTGCCGTGGCGGGCTAAATAGTCCGGCGCAGCGCAGATCACCATCCGGTACGGGCAGAGGTATTTCGCCACCAGATCGTCGTTATGGATGTCGCCAATGCGGATCGCCAGGTCTACCCCCTCCTCCACCAGATCCACCATCCGGTTGGTCAGATCCAGCTCGACGCGCACCTCCGGGAAGCGCTGCAAAAAGGTGGCGGTCAGCGGGGCGATCACGCAGCCGCCGAACGAGGTGGGCGCGGTCACCCGCAGCGTGCCCGCAGGCGCCGTACGTAATCGCTCCACCGCGCTTTCGGCGATGGCGACCTGCTCCAGCGCCCGCTTCGCCTCGTCAAAGTAGACGCGCCCGGCATCGGTCAGGCTCTGGCGGCGGGTGTTGCGCTCCAGCAGACGGGTACCGAGCTGGCTCTCCAGCTGGGCGATGGACTTGCCCACCATCACCGCCGAAACCGACAGCCGCGCAGCGGCACCGGTAAAGCTGCCGCTCTCCACTACCGCGATAAAGGTCTCCATGCCGCGAAACTTATCCATATTACAAACCTCTGGTTAGTGATGTTCTAACTTTAGCCCAGTTTATCCGGCTGCAGGTTTGTTAAACAATGAGGACTCACAACATGAAGGAGTCGGCTATGAAAATCGTCATTATTGGTGCCAGCGGTACGGTGGGTCGCGCAGTCACAGAGGAGTTGAGTCGTCGTCATGAAGTCATTCGCGTGGGTCGCACTAAAGGCGACGAGCAGGTGGATATCACCTCCCAGGCCAGCGTGCAGGCGCTGTTTGAAAAGATCGGCCCGGTGGATGCGATTGTCTCCGCCAGCGGCGGGCTGCATTTTGGCCCACTCTCCACCATGACCGATGGCGAGTTTAACCAGGGGCTACAGGACAAGCTGCTGGGCCAGGTGCGGCTGGCGCTCACCGGCCAGCACTACCTGAACGAAGGCGGGTCGATCACCTTAATCAGCGGCATCGTTGCCCACGAGCCCATTGCCCAGGGGGTGAACGCCACCACGGTGAACGCCGCGCTGGAAGGGTTTGTCCGCGCCGCCGCCTGCGAGCTGCCGCGCGGGATCCGCATCAACCTGATTAGCCCGACGGTACTGACCGAATCCGCTGAAGCCTATGACGGCTTCTTCCCGGGCTTCGAAAGCGTGCCCGCTGCTACCGTGGCGCTCGCCTATCGCCGCAGCGTCGAAGGGGTGCAGAGCGGGCGGGTGTATAAGGTGGGGTATTGAGTCGCTTGTGGTTGCCGGGGGCGCTTCGCTTGCCCGGCCTACAAAGGCTGCCGCGATGACGTAATTGATGGAAATTAATATGTTACAGCCACGCCCTGGTCCGGCTGTAAATCGCTGAGGCGTTTCCTGAAGGCCGGGACGAGGCGCATGGATGCGCCGAAAGGGCGTGACCTGCATGGATGCAGGATCGCGCCCGACCCGAAGCCGGAAGGAATAAGCCGAAGGTATCGCGTAGCGACGATTTTCTTGCCGGGAGCCCGGGTTGCCAGGGCGGCGGCGATTGAGCCGCCATGGCACGTTCACCGGTTCGGTCATTTCAGAGTAGCAAGGAAGGTAAAGTGAACGGAACCACCACAGGTGCCAGTATGTTCCCCCTCACCCTAACCCTCAAGGGAGAGGGGATCGTCCGAGTCCTCAACCCACCGTACCCCACACCAGATTCCCGTTATGGAAAGTTGCGGTGCGCGGGGAGATGCGCGCCACCGCTTCGGCGGAGCAGGAGGCATCCACCAGCACAAAGCTGGCGGCATCCTGCGCTTTCGGCCAAACGCGCTCGCCGTTGTCGTTCAGCGGCAGCACGTCACCGGTGGCGATACCCAGCGCGCGCGACAGCGTCTGCTCGTTCGGGCGGATGTAGAGCTGGGCGTAAAGGTTGGCTTTTTCCAGCATGTCGCCGAGGCCGTACGGCGACCAGTGGTCGATCACGCTGTCGGTGCCGGTCATGACAAATACGCCCTTATCGCGCAGCTGTTTGAGGGGCATATGCAGGGTGCCAATCGGCACCGTGGAGGCGATAGTCACCTGCTGCGCCGCCATGCGGATGGCGATCTCGTCCACCTGCTGCTCGTTCATCGTCGCCAGGGCAAAGGCGTGGCTGATGGTCAGCTTGCCCTTCAGCGCCGGGGTTTTCTCCACGGTCTGCACCATGTAGTTCACCGCCGCCACGCCTGCCGGGCTGGTTTCGTGCAGGTGAATGTCCACCCCTTTGCCGTAATCCAGCGCAATCTGGAACATGGTGTCGAGGGATTTTTCCATCGCCCCGTCGACGCTGGTCGGATCCAGCCCGCCCACGTAGTGCGCCCCGGCCTGCATTGCCTCGCGCATCAGCTTTTCAGAATTAGAGAGCAGTAAACCGTGCTGCGGGAAGGCCACGATCTCGCAGTCGAAACCTGCGCGTCGCCGCGCCAGCACCGCCTGTAAATTTTCCAGATTTTTCAGCCCGGAGACCGGTTCGATATTGCAGTGGCTGCGGGCGATGGTGGAGCCCTTCGACTGGATGAGGTCAATCAGCTTTTCCGCCCGCTCCTGGGTATACGGCTGTAACTCCGGGAGCAGCTTTTGCTCCAGGCGGATCATGTCCTGAATGGTGGTCCCCGCCGGACGATTGAGCGAACGCCACGGGCCGCCGTAGAAGGTTTTATCCAGATGGATGTGCATGTCGCGCATCGCCGGAAGCAGCAGTTTGCCGCCGGCATCGTAGTGCGGTAGGGTGGCGTCGGCGTGGCTTTTGTTATCCAGCAGCGCGGCGATCTTGCCGTCCTTGATCTCCAGCGTTTTCAGCTCGGTACGGGTGCTGACGGCCACGTTGCCGTCGAAGTTAAACCCGGCCTCCAGCAGCACGTTGTCCAGATAGTAGTGTGTCGCGGTGATGTTCATCGGTTTGCCCGTCTCGCAGGTCGGTTTTGCTGTGTCCGCAGCATACGCGACGGAGCCGGTCGCGCCAAACAACGCGCAGGCGGTGGCAGCGGTGGCGATTTTGCCGCTCTGGCTGAGAAACTCCCGGCGGCTTTTATTCTCTGTCATTGTCTCTTCCTTTTACTCAAGTATTCGTACCCGACGGGCTGGAAGCCCGCCGGGGTTAGGCCACGATGTGTGTCCCGGTTTCCCCGCGCAGCGCGGCGGGCAGGCAGTCCGGCGAGGTGATGATCACCCGCTTGCCGCCGTGGCGCAGGAATTCCAGGCTGGCATCAATTTTCGGCAGCATGCTGCCCGCCGGGAAGTGGCCCTCTTCCCTGTAGCGCGTCATCTGCGCCACGTTGACCGTCTCCAGCGCCTGCTGGTTCGGCGTGCCGAAGTTAATGCACACTTTCTCCACCCCGGTGGTGATCACCAGCACGTCGGCGCGGATCTCCCGGGCCAGCAGCGCGGTGGAGAGATCTTTGTCGATCACCGCGTCCACGCTCTGGTAGTCGCCCCCGGCAGTGCGCACCACCGGAATGCCGCCGCCGCCCGCACCGATCACCACAAAGCCTTTTTGCGTCAGGGCCTTGATGGCATCGGCTTCGACGATGCGTACCGGCTGCGGCGAGGCTACCACCCGGCGGTATCCGCGCCCGGAATCCTCGACGAAATGCCAGTCGGGATGGGTCAGTTGCAGCTCATTCCGCTGGGCCTCGCTGAAGAACGCCCCAATGGGTTTGGTGGGATGGGTAAAGCCGGGGTCGTTTTTATCCACCTCCACCTGAGTGACCACCGTCACCGCCTTTTGCTCGCCGCGGGCGGCAAGACGGTTATTGAGCGCCTGCTGGATCAGGTAGCCGATGCCGCCCTGGGTATCGGCCACGCAGTTTGCCAGCGGGGTGAGCGGCAGCCCTTCCCGCTCGTGCGCAATCTCGGCCCGGCGCAGATCCAGCCCCACCTGGGGGCCGTTGCCGTGGGTGAGGACGATGTCATAGTCCGAGGCCAGCATCTCCAGCACCGACTCCGCGACCGCTTTTACCGCCTGGGCCTGATGTTCAATCGACTGGCTGGCGTTATCTTTGATAATGCTGTTGCCGCCGATGGCAACGACCATGAGTTCTTTCATGTGTTTTCCTTTGGGAAAAGTGCGGTCTGGGCCCCTCACCCCGGCCCTCTCCCCATAGGGGAGAGGGAGATGGTAAGGGGACAAATCAGGCTTCAGAGATCGGCGTAGCGGCTCGCGCCTCTTCCCGGCTGTCCAGGACATGCTTCACCACAAACATGCCGCTCATCATCAGGTAGGCCAGCACAAAGGTCAGCGAGCTGCCTTCCGCGAAGCCCACTACCGGGGCGTGGATCACCCCGAACAGCGCCAGCAGCGCGCCGACGGCGGCGGCAACGGCTCCGCGCAGCGGTTTGTTGACGATGGCGAAGATGGCGATACAGCCCCATAGCATGCTGGCGAGCGGTGCGCCGTTACCCAGGTGCATCAGTCCTTCGTAGTAAATCCCTTTGCTGTGCAGGACGTCGGTGCCGATCTTCGCCGCGCTGGTTCCCGCCGCCCCCATCACGCTGTTCATCATGGTCAGCGCCCAGTTGGCGATCCACGGGAACAGACAGATAAAGATGACGGGCACCTCCACCTTGGGCGTTTCCCTCACCACCTGGTTGGCGGTGACCACGCCGATAAAGACCAGAATCGGCACGATGGCGGTCATCGGGATGATGGCGAGCATAAAGGCGCCCAGCCCGAACAGCGGCACGATGAACATGGTGACGCCGGACGCCAGCGTGTAACCGATGCTCGCGCCCATCGCTTTCCAGCCCGCGTGGCCGACGTAGACCGTCACCGGGAACGGGTTGCCCATCAGGCAGCCGAGCATCGAGGAGAGACCGTTAGCCAGCATCACCTTGCGGGTCGGGTACTCGTCCCCCGCCGCGTGGGCGCTCTCGATGTTCTCGAGGTCAAAGATGTAGTTCGCCAGCCCCAGCGGAACGGCAGAGGCCAGGTACGGCAGCGCGTGCGGCAGACCCTGCATAAAGCTGTCGATATGCACTTCCGGCGGGTTAAAGCCGAAGGAGGACATCGAGGCCTTGATCGCTTCCGGGCTTTGCAGGCCGGAGATCCACGCGAGGGCGGTACCGGCGATCAGCAGCAGCAGGCCGGTAGGGATGCGGGCGAAGATCGGCTTTTTGCCAAACCAGTTGATGAAGATCAGCAGCAGCACGATGAAGGAGACCGTCGGCGCTTCGAACGCCTGCAGCATCGGGTTCATCGCCAGCAGCAGCAGGCCCAGACCGGACAGGCACGACAGCAGCACGGTACGCGGGATCATCTTGCGGATGGTTTCCCCTAAAAACGAACCGCCCGCGAGGATCATCGCCTCCACGAAGCACCACACCAGGCCAATCTGGATGGCAAAGTCGGCGTCGCCGGTCTGCTGATAAACCGGCATCAGCACCAGAAAGGTGACGGTGAAAATCGACGGCGCGCTGGGCCCCGACGGCAGCGCGGTGACGTCGCTACGCCCGGTCTGGCGCGCCATCTGCAGGCCAAACCACGCGTAGCAGATGCTCGCCACCAGTACCGCCAGCCCGAAGGCCGGCGCAATACGTCCATAAACAATCTCTTTCGGGATGCCGACGACGAAAATGAGCAGCCCCATCATGGTCAGCAGGTTCGTCAGGTTGTTGGTCATCAACCCGAAGTACGCCGCCCAGTCACCTCTTTTCCACTCCAGTTTCATGCTTTTCATGGATGCTTACCTTATAAGAAGTAGCGATCGCGGAAGGTCAACAGCGCCTTTTCAAAACAGCTAAACGGCGGGTGAACGATGCCCGCCCCAATCATGCCGATGCCCGCATCTTTGTGGGCGATGGCGGTGTTGATCACCGGCAGGATGCCGCTGCCCGCGACTCTTGTGATGTCGATGGCGGTCGGAATACCCATAAACGAGAGCAGCGGAATGGTGACGTTCGGGTTTTCGCCCAAGGTGATTTCGCGCATCTGGCGGGAGAAGTCGATGGCTTCTTCCACCGTGCCGCCCACCAGGGCGACAATCGCCGGGGCCGTCGCCATGGCAAAGCCGCCGATGCCGTAGGTTTCGGTGATGGCGCTGTCGCCGATATCCAGGCCGGAGTCTTCCGGCTTGTAGCCCGCGAACATCGGGCCAATCACCTGCTGCGCCGGGCCGGTGAACCACTGCCCCGGCATGCCGGAGACGCGCAGGCCAAACTCGTAGCCGTTACGCGCCATGGTGGTGACCACGGTGCTGTACTCGATGCCGTGGGCGGCATCCAGCGCGGCTTTACACATTGCCATCCACGTCGGGCCGGAGAAGTAGTCGCTGCTGGCGACAAACTCAAACACCTGGCGCTGCTGCTCCACCGGGTAGCCAGCCTGGATCAGCCCCGGCGTCAGGGCCTGAATCAGCAGCGTGGTGCCCGCGTTGTTGCGGTTGTGGCACTCGTCGCCCATGTGCAGAGCCTGGGCCAGCATCAGGCGCAGGTCGATTTCGCCGATGATTTTCATCGCATCGCGCAGCATCGGGCCGAGCACGTCGCGCATCCAGTTCAGACGGTCGATGACGCTCTGGTCGTTGGCCCCCATGCGCAGAATCTTCGCCATCTGCTCGCTGAGGTTGGTGAAGGCGCGGTTGCCGTAGGTTTTGTTCTCGACGATATGCATAAACATCGACGCCGAAGTGACCCCCGCCATCGAGCCCACGCAGTCATGCTCGTGGCACGGCGAGAAGGTGATTTCCCCGGAGGCCGCCAGCCGCGCCGCGTCTTCCAGATCGGTTGCCAGCCCTTCAAACACCAGCGCCCCGGTCACCGCCCCTTTCATCGCCCCGCACATGTTCTCCCAGGCCACCGGCGGACCGGCGTGCAGGATGGTGGTGCGGGTCATGCCCGGCACAACGTTGATCGCCTGATCGAAGCCCACCAGCACCGGATGGGACTGAATAATGCGCTCCAGGGCGAGTTTGTTGGCGGCGGCAATTTTTTCCGCCAGCGGTTTATCCGCCAGCTGATCCAGCGCCTCCACCACCTGCATATTGCCCTGCCCCGGCGGGGTCCAGTCGAGATGGGTAACCGGAACGTGCTGCTTCTTCAGATCGTCGCTGAACATCGCGATACCCACGTTAATGACGTTCAGCGGCTGGTTAAATAAGGTGGTCATCAGGCTTTCTCTCCTTTGAAGACAAATTCACGTGCCAGTAATCCGGTGTTGGTGCTGCTGCTGGCCCAGATCACACCCGCGTCGGTCAGGAGCTGGCACTGCTGGCTCAGGGACGGGGTATCCTGGTCGGTGCCGAGCACGTAGCCGAGGATCTCCAGCGGGCGGTTATCGGCTTTGGCGATCGCCTGCGCCTCCTTGATCGCTTCGATCATTACGCCTACCGGATCCTCGTGGGATCCGAAGCCGAGGACGAAATCCATCACGATCACGCCCACTTCTGGATCGCGCGCCTCCTGCAGCAGGCGGCTGATGCGGTTGGTCGGGTCGATCATCGGGTGCGGCTTGCCGTTGGTGAAGTCGTCATCGCCAAAATCGAGGAAGGTGTGGGCCTGGCTGACGTTGATATCCGCAAGGCGCCTGGCCGGATCCGGCTGGATGTTGCTGTAGACGTCATCATATTTTTCCAGCGCGGCGAACATCGCTTCGTCGCACAGGGTGCCGCCGCAGAACAGGCCGCGAATGTACTTCTGCTGCGGGGTCAGGCGGGCGCGCACCTCTTCGATCAGCGGCCAGTTGAGTGGATGCAGATCCAGCGACTCTTTTTTGATCCCGGTGAGCAGAACCGCTTTCAGCGCCGCCTCTTTGGTGCCGCGGGCAAACTGCAGCCCCTCTTCATCGGCCGGGGGTTGATTGCGGCCGAGGAAACAAACAATGACCGGTTTGCGGCAGGCGCGGGCGCGGGCCAGCACTTTCTCGGCCACCGCAGGCGCAGGGGGTTTTGAGATGAGCGCGATGACCTGGGTGGCGTCGTCCGCCTCCAGCATCGCGATGGCGTCGAGCATCATCAGGCCGCCGATTTTTTCACTGAGATCGCGACCGCCGGTGCCGATCAGCTGGGAGATGCCGCCGCCGAACTCGTGGATGCGTGCGCTCAGCTCCTGGCTACCGGTGCCGGAGGCACCCACAATCCCAATCGGGCCGCAGCGCACCGCGTTGGCGAAGCACAGCCCGGCACCGTTAATAATGGCGGTGCCGCAGTCCGGCCCCATCATCAGCAGCCCTTTCTCGTGAGCCAGTTGTTTCAGCGCCAGTTCGTCGTCGAGGGAGACGTTATCCGAGAACAGCATCACGTTGAGATCGTTCTCCAGCGCCTGACGCGCCTCGCGGGCGGCGAAGGTGCCGTTGACCGAGATCACCGCCAGATTACTCTCCGGGCGATGGGTTTTAGCGCTGGCGAGGGTGGCGTAGCGCGATTCGTGTGAGCCCGCGCTCTCTTTGCGGGTGAACAGCGCCTCGATGGCGGCCAGGGTTTCGTCGTTGGCGGCCTCGCCTTTAATGACGATCATCAGGTCGCCGTTTTTAGCGTCCTCTAATTCCGGCGTCAGCAGGCCGAGATTTTTTAAGACGCCTTTATTCATTTCGGTGGCCATCGCCACGAAAGCCTGCTCGACGCCCGGCAGTTTATTGGCTTTGGTGGAAACCGACATCAGCGAAACAGAATCAAAATACGTGTTCTTTTTTATGACGATTTTAGTGGGCATTACGTCCTCCTGAATGCGGGCAAAAGGGGGCCATATCACGCCCGAAGGCATGATGGGGAAAGGCTATTTTTATTTCAGGCCAGCGCGAAACGGCTGGCCACAGGGTTTACGCGCCGGCGGCGATCAGCAGGTCGGCAATGTCGCTGAAGCCTTTTTCCCGCGCCAGTTCGAGGGGGGATTTGCCGTATTTATCGGTCATGTGCGGGTTGGCGCCGTGGTCGAGCAGCAGCTTAATAATCGCCTGCTGGCGAGGGCCGCCGTCGTTTAGCACTATGGCCTCCAGCAGCGGCGTCCAGCCAACAAAGTTGGTGTGGTTGACGTTGATGTCGGTGTGGGCCAGCAGCTCCTGCACCACCTCCAGATGGCCTTTCTCGCTGGCCGGGGTGATCCCTACGCCGCCAAAACGGGTCAGCCTGTCGAGGTCCGGTTTGGCCGGCAGCACCAGGCGCAGCAGGGTGAGATCGTTGGTGAGGCAGCTAATCAGGAACGGGTTGAAACAGGTTTCATCCTGCTGGTCGATATTGGCGCCTGCGGCAATCAGCAGCTCCACGCAGGAATAGTGTTTATTCAGGCTGGCGATAATAACGGCGGATCTTTTCTGCCGGTTGGTGGCGTTAATATCCACCCCTTTCTCCAGACAGGCTTTTAATGCGTCGGCATTACCCTGTTCGGCAGCTAACAGAAATTCGGTAACGAGTTCATTGTTGGACATTTCCACACTCCTGGTTTTCCTTTCTGATGGACTGAGCATAGCAACGGCCTGGTGAGAAAAGAATCCGCTTAAAAATGATTCATCGACAGGCAATTCATTGTTGAGATAAATTTAACAGTCCGGTCAAAATGTGCGTCTGTGCAATCTTTTCCTTATGTTTTGCCGCTATTTAGCCTCGCAGGCTGCATTCTGCTTATGTTTACGCAGACCTTGTCCGACGCGGCTCTCAGCTATTTGGCAGAACTGTGATCGGCTTCAAATGCGTTGTAACCACTTTGTTAAAATATGTTCAAAACTGATGGGTGCCGGGAGCGATAATATGAATTCCATCTTTACCGAAGAGAACCTGCTGGCGTTCACCACTGCGGCACGCTTCGGCAGCTTCAGCAAGGCCGCCACCGAGCTGGGGGTGACTACTTCAGCCATCAGCTACACCATCAAGCGCATGGAGACCGGCCTCGACGTGGTGCTGTTTGTGCGCAACACCCGCAGCATCGAGCTCACCGAGTCGGGCTTCTACTTCTACCGTAAAGCGATCGATCTGCTGAACGATTTCCATGCCATTAAACGTGGGATAGATACCATCTCTCAGGGGATCGAAACGCGGGTGCGGATCTGCATCAACCAGCTGCTCTACACCCCGCGCCACACCGCCCGCCTGCTGCAGGTGCTGAAGAAACAGTTTCCCACCTGCCAGATTACGGTGACCACCGAGGTGTATAACGGGGTCTGGGATTCGATCATCAATAACCAGGCGAATATCGCCATTGGCGCGCCGGATACCCTGCTGGATGGCGGCGGGATCGATTACACCGAGATTGGCGCTATTCGCTGGGTGTTCGCCATCGCCCCGGACCATCCCCTGGCGCTGGCCCCGGAGCCGCTGGCCGAGAGCCAGCTGCGTCTGTATCCCAACATCATGGTCGAAGACACGGCGCACACCATTAATAAGAAAGTGGGCTGGCTGCTGCACGGCCAGGAGGCGATCCTGGTCCCGGATTTTAATACCAAGTGCCAGTGCCAGATCCTTGGGGAAGGGATCGGTTTTTTACCGGAGCATATGGCCAGAGAGGCCGTAGAGGCGGGGTTGCTGGTGACGCGGCGCATCAATAACCCGCGCCAGGACTCGCGCATGCTGCTCGCCACGCAGCATGCGGCAACCGGCCTGGTCACCCGCTGGATCAAACAGCAGTTTGCGCCCCAGGGGGTGCTGACCGGGATCTACAGCGATTTGCTGTGGCGGGATTAGCCGCGGCTCTGCACCCAGAACGCGTGGATAAGACCGGGGATGTAGCCCAGCAGCGTCAGGATGACGTTGAGGATAAACGCCCAGCCAAACCCTTTGCCCAGCAGGACGCCAAGCGGGGGAAGCAGGATAGTAATTACGATACGCCAGAAACCCATAAATTCTCCATACAAGCAGTCAGGTCATTGTAAAAAAAGAGATTTTCTCTTTAAGCGTAGCGAGTCTACGCACGGCTGCCAGCGCTGGCGCGAAGTTTTACCCTCTTTTACCCTCTTTACACAGGTTTAGGCAGACGATTAAGGGGTATTCCCCCTGCAACCCTGTACCGCGGCCTGCGCCTGGGCTAAGCTCGGAGCTCATCCATCATAAGGAGGTAACTATGTTTTCTGTTGGCGATCTCGTTCAGCCGCGTATGGGCGGACCAAAACTTAAAGTGATCGAAGTGCATGAAGATCAGATTGTGGCGGTGCAGGCAAGCAACGAAGACGGGGATAAATACACCCTGAAGGCAGCGGATGTGACGCTGTATAAAGAAGATGGCGATTTTGGCGTCTGCTGAGAGCAGCCGCTACCGGGCGGAATAACGCCGCCCGGTCTGCACGGATTAAATCAGGAAATCATCCAGCGATTTTCCCTCTGCCAGTGCAGTGGCGATTGGCTTCGGCGTACGACCCTGGCCGGTCCAGGTTTTTTCGCTGCCGTCGGCATCGGTATAGCGATATTTTGCGGCACGCGGTTTACGTTTTTTAGGCTGCGCGCTGGTGTTCAGCAGCTCAGAGCCCAACAGGTCTTCAGCAGAAATACCGTCGGCTTTCATCATTTCCAGCAGGGCGCTAATTTTCTGCTGCTGTTCGGCACGCTCCTGCTCCAGTTCAGACTGTTCATTACGTTTTTCTTCTGTGACAATGCGCAGCTTTTCCAGCATATCTTCCAGTACGTCCAGTGAGAATTCACGCGCCATCGCACGGAGTGTACGAATATTATTAAGATTCTGTAATGTCGAAGTCATATAATATGAAAACCTTTTCAAAGTCGTTTAAATAATCAATTCCCGGCCATGGTAATTCATTTGTTTATGAACATCCAGACGAAACCGCACGAAAATATAATACAGGTCAAAGGTGGGGGAATTAACAATATATAATGACGATTATTTTCACTTTGTATGATTTATTCAGAATAAGCGTTTAAGCATTATTTATTTTTACTGTGATATAACCGCCGCCTGAGGCAGTTCCCCTCTCACCCCACAATGAATACCCATTCATATAAACTGCATAGAACACAGCAATCAAATCCAGAGCATTACGCTGGATAACATCCATTTGGCAACATAACCCGCAACAAAATCGCCGCATTCTGCTCACCGGAAGGCAGGTCATGCGGTGCGCGATAAAAATAAAACTTAACTAATTGTTTATTAACATAAAAAATGACAAACAAAAAGAAAATAACGCAATGCTGGTAAAACCGGTTCGTTTAGAGAATTTTACGGACAAAACGCCAGTAAATAAAAATTTATCGCTAATTGAGAGTTTTAATGTAGAGAGATACGCTATACACGAAAAATAAAGCAAACTAAAGCACTATTCAGAAGCGCTTTAGCCTCTTCATCGTATCATTTTCAGGAGTCAGAACATGTTCTCACGGCAGTCTCGCCTGCGCCACGCTGTAGCGGACACATTTGCAATGGTAGTCTACTGTTCGGTGGTGAACATGCTGATTGAAATATTCCTCTCCGGAATGACCTTCGAGCAATCACTTTCCTCGCGCCTGGTGGCCGTCCCGGTGAACATTCTTATTGCATGGCCGTACGGTTTCTATCGCGATGCGGTGATGCGTTTTGCCCGCCGCTACTCATCCACCGGCTGGATGAAAAATCTGGCCGACGTGGTGGCGTACGTCACTTTTCAGTCACCGGTATATGTCGCGATTTTATTAACGGTGGGGGCAGACTGGCACCAGATCGCCGCTGCGGTAAGCTCAAATATTGTGGTGTCGATGATGATGGGCGCGGTGTACGGCTATTTCCTCGATTACTGCCGACGTCTGTTTAAAGTGAGCCAGTACCATCAGGTCAAGGCGTAAGGCACGGCGACTGGCGAAAGCCAGTCGCGTCGTTATTGCGAGTCGCCAAACAGGCCTTTAAGAAAGCGTTCCAGCGCCATGCGGGAACTGAATCCATGCGGAATACCATAATGTTCCTGATTATTGCCCCCTAAATAGAGCGGGAACTGCTGGTAATGGTCGCTGGTTTTCATCTCTGAAGCAGGCTCCGCGAAGGAAAGACTTCTCTCTTTCAACGTCGGATGAATGATCAGCGCAGTGCGCCCCATGCGGGCTTCACGGTTCACATAAACATAATTATCGCCGCGGCGATAACCGTATGCTTTTTGTGTTACCACATCCACGGTAAATCCCGCTTTTTCCAGTTCGCGCGCAACCTCATCGGGTCGTAAATACATATTCTTTCCTCGTTATCATTTCCTGCCGGGCAACCTTACCGTATTCAGCATTAGCAGTGCTTTCAGAAAAATCCATAAACGGCCTGATAAGCCGTGACCGGCTTCAGATATTAAAAAGGTGGTCTAAACTGTTAATTACCGCAAATTCAAGGGAGAACTTTATGTTTAGCCGATCAAACCGAAATGACGTTGATGACAATGTTCAGGATATCCAAGACGATGTGAGGAAATTAGCGGATTCGCTGGAAAGCGTTTTGAAATCCTGGGGATCGGATGCGAAGGGCGAAGCGGACGACGCCAGACGTAAGGCCAAATCGCTGCTGCGAGAAACCCGTGCGCGCCTCCAGGGCCGCTCTACCGGCAAGCAGGCCGCCTGCGATGCCATCGGCTGCGCTAACACCTTTATCCGTGAACGCCCGATGTGTGCAGTAGGTACCGTTGCGGCGATCAGCATCTTCATCGGCGCGCTGCTCGCTCTGCGTAAGTAACGCCCGTCTCTGACCTGTCCCCTGTGACCCCAATGCCCTGCGGTGTTGGGGTTTTTCTTTTTTTAAGCACATAGCAATCCCTCCCCCGTTGAGCTCATCACCGGCAGCAAACCTATCTGATTTTCCCATATCTTGTGTGGTTGAAACTTTAGATAACTACATCTAGTATTCCTTTTAGCAAGGCAGACTCCTGGTGACGCGTTGAATCGCGTCGGACACCTATTCTAGATGGAAATACGAATCATGCGCATTATTATTTACACTCGTAACGACTGTGTGCAGTGCCATGCCACCAAACGCGCCATGGAGAGCCGCGGTGTGAGCTTCGAAATGGTGAATGTGGATCTGGAGCCGGACGCGGCAGAGACGCTGCGTAACCTGGGGTTCCGCCAGCTTCCCGTGGTGATCGCCGGGGACACCAGCTGGTCGGGGTTTCGTCCGGACCTGATTAATCGTCTGCAACAGCCTGCGCAGGCCGTCCGGGCATGAGCCTGCTCGTCTACTTCTCCAGCAGCTCGGAAAACACGCACCGCTTTATCGGGCGCCTCGGGCTGCCCG
The DNA here is from genome assembly GCF_023736175.1 of Leclercia sp. LTM14. Classification (NCBI taxonomy): domain Bacteria; kingdom Pseudomonadati; phylum Pseudomonadota; class Gammaproteobacteria; order Enterobacterales; family Enterobacteriaceae; genus Leclercia; species Leclercia sp. LTM14. The sequence goes on along the minus strand of NZ_JAIKTT010000012.1, from coordinate 18,965 downwards.
CCGTGCGTATTCCGCTGAACGAGCGGGAGCGGATCCAGGTGGACGAGCCTTTTATTCTGGTGGTGCCGAGCTATGGCGGCGGCGGAACGGCCGGGGCGGTACCGCGCCAGGCGATCCGCTTTCTCAACGACCCGCATAACCGGGCGCTTATCCGCGGGGTGATCGCCGCCGGCAACCGTAATTTCGGCGATGCCTTCTGCCGCGCCGGGGATGTCATTTCACAAAAGTGCGGCGTGCCGTACCTCTATCGCTTTGAGCTGATGGGGACGGAGCAGGACGTCGACAACGTGCGTAAAGGAGTGAACGAATTTTGGCAACGACAACCGCAGAACGCGTGATGCAGGGCTCGCAGGATTTCCATGCCCTGAACGCCATGCTGAACCTGTATGATGCTGACGGGAAGATCCAGTTCAGCAAAGACGGTGAGGCGGTGGACGCCTTTTTTAACGCCCACGTACGCCCCAACAGCGTGACCTTCGCCAGTCCGCAGGCGCGTCTCGACTACCTGGTCAGCGAGGGCTACTACGACCCTCGCGTGCTGGCGCGCTTCGACAGCAGCTTTGTGCTGGGTCTTTTTGACCACGCCCACGCCACCGGTTTTCGTTTCCAGACCTTCCTCGGCGCGTGGAAGTTTTACACCAGCTATACGCTGAAAACCTTCGACGGGAAGCGCTATCTCGAGAGCTTCGAGGATCGGGTGGTGATGGTCGCCCTGACTCTGGCACAGGGGGATGAAACCCTGGCCCGCCAGCTGACGGACGAGATCCTCGCCGGGCGTTTTCAGCCCGCCACGCCCACCTTCCTCAACTGCGGCAAGGCGCAGCGCGGGGAGCTGGTCTCCTGCTTCCTGCTGCGCATTGAAGACAACATGGAGTCGATTGGCCGGGCGGTGAACTCCGCCCTGCAACTCTCCAAGCGCGGCGGCGGGGTGGCCTTTTTACTCTCGAACCTGCGGGAAGCGGGCGCGCCCATCAAGCGCATCGAGAACCAGTCCTCCGGGGTGATCCCGGTGATGAAGATGCTGGAAGATGCTTTCTCCTACGCCAACCAGCTCGGGGCGCGTCAGGGGGCGGGAGCGGTTTATCTCCATGCCCATCACCCGGATATCCTGCGCTTCCTCGATACCAAACGCGAAAACGCCGACGAAAAAATCCGCATCAAAACCCTTTCTCTGGGGGTAGTGATCCCGGATATCACCTTCCGGCTGGCAAAAGAGAATGCCGAGATGGCGCTGTTCTCGCCTTATGACGTGGAGCGCATCTACGGCAAGCCGTTTGGCGATGTGGCGGTGAGCGAGCTGTACGACGAGATGGTGGCGGATCCGCGGATCCGTAAGAAGTACCTGAATGCCCGCGACTTCTTCCAGCGGCTGGCCGAGATCCAGTTTGAGTCCGGCTATCCCTACATCATGTATGAGGACACGGTGAATCGCGCCAACCCCATTGCCGGGCGCATCAACATGAGCAACCTGTGCTCGGAGATTTTGCAGGTCAACAGCCCCTCGACCTATGACGAGAACCTGGACTACGCCCGCACCGGGCATGATATCTCCTGCAATCTGGGCTCGCTGAATATCGCCCACACCATGGACTCGCCGGACTTTGGCCGCACCGTCGAAACCGCGGTACGCGGCCTGTCGGCGGTATCGGACATGAGCCACATTCGCAGCGTGCCGTCGGTGGAGGCCGGGAATGCCGCCTCGCACGCCATCGGCCTCGGGCAGATGAACCTGCACGGCTATCTGGCCCGGGAGGGCATTGCCTACGGCAGCCCGGAGGGGCTGGACTTTACCAACCTCTACTTCTACACCATCACCTGGCACGCCCTGAATACCTCGATGATGCTGGCGCGGGAAAAGGGGCAGCGGTTTGCGGGCTTTGAGCAGTCCCGCTATGCCAGCGGAGAGTACTTTACCCAGTACCTTCGCGACGACTGGCAGCCGAAAACGGAAAAAGTGCGCGCGCTGTTTGCCCGCGCCGGGGTCAGCCTGCCGACGCGGGCGATGTGGCAGCAACTGCGCGACGACGTGATGCGCTACGGCATCTATAACCAGAATCTGCAGGCGGTGCCGCCGACCGGGTCGATCTCCTACATCAATCATGCCACCTCGAGCATTCATCCCATTGTGTCGAAAATTGAGATCCGCAAAGAGGGCAAAACCGGGCGCGTCTACTACCCTGCCCCGTTCATGACCAACGAGAACCTGGCCCTGTATCAGGACGCCTATGATATTGGCCCGGAGAAGATTATTGATACCTACGCCGAGGCGACAAAACATGTCGATCAGGGGCTGTCGCTGACGCTCTTCTTCCCGGATACCGCCACCACCCGCGACATCAACAAAGCGCAGATCTACGCCTGGAAGAAAGGGATCAAGACTTTGTATTACATTCGCCTGCGCCAGCTTGCGCTGGAAGGCACCGAAACAGAAGGCTGCGTGTCCTGCGCGCTGTAAGGAGAGAGCATGAAACTGTCACGGGTGCACGCCGTTAACTGGAACAAAATTGAAGATGATAAAGATCTGGAGGTGTGGAACCGCCTGACCAGCAACTTCTGGCTGCCGGAGAAGGTGCCGCTGTCGAACGACGTTCCGGCGTGGGAGACGCTAAGTCACGCCGAGCAGCAGCTCACCATCCGCGTTTTTACCGGCCTGACGCTGCTCGACACGGTGCAGAATACGGTGGGCGCGCCTGCGCTTATCGCCGACGCGCTGACGCCCCACGAAGAGGCGGTCATGTCGAACATCAGCTTTATGGAGGCGGTGCATGCCCGCTCCTACAGCTCTATTTTCTCGACCCTCTGTCAGACCAAAGACGTGGACGCCGCGTACCGCTGGAGCGAAGAGAGCGACTCTCTGCAACGTAAAGCCCAGCGGGTGCTGGAACATTATCGCGCCGATGAGCCGCTGAAGAAGAAAATTGCCAGCGTGTTTCTGGAGTCGTTCCTCTTCTATTCCGGCTTCTGGCTGCCGATGTACTGGTCCAGCCGGGGCAAGCTGACCAACACCGCGGATCTGATTCGGCTGATCATCCGGGATGAAGCGGTGCATGGCTACTACATTGGCTATAAGTATCAGAAAGGGCTGGAGAAAGTCAGCGAGGCCGAGCGCGAGCGGTTAAAGGGTTTTGCGCTGGATCTGCTGATGGCTCTGTATGATAACGAGCTGAGCTATACCGACGAGTTGTATGCCGGAACCGGCTGGGAGGAGGATGTGAAGGCGTTCCTCTGCTACAACGCCAACAAGGCGCTGATGAACCTGGGTTACGAGGCGCTGTTCCCGCCGGAAATGGCCCAGGTGAACCCGGCGATCCTTGCCGCGCTCTCGCCGAATGCCGACGAAAACCACGACTTTTTCTCGGGGTCGGGCTCGTCGTATGTGATGGGCAAAGCGGTAGAAACTGAAGACGAAGACTGGGATTTTTAAGCGAAATATAACGATCGTTAATTTACGATATATTACGTTATTGCCTGACAAATATTTCTCTGTGTTCTACGCTGTAATTCTGCGGTCATATTCGCCTGAATCCTTGTGATCCAGGCGAAATTCCCCGGCCGCGTCATAAAAATCTCAAAAAAATTCATTTCCCGCTCAGCCCTTATCTCATGGGAAATTCAGCGATATTATCCGCATGCAAACCGCGGCAAAATTCGTGCCACACGCGGCGCAAGGGTTGTCTCAGATTCTGAGTATGTTAGGGTATGGCCTGCTTATTATTTCACTGGTAATTCTATCGACTTAAATAAATAACGGGACATTCTCTATTGCATGGCAATTAAATTAGAAGTGAAAAATCTCTATAAAGTATTTGGCGAGCACCCGCAGAGGGCTTTCAAATATATTGAAAAAGGTCTGTCAAAAGAACAAATTCTGGAAAAAACCGGGCTGTCGCTTGGCGTTAAAGACGCCAGTCTGGCCATTGAAGAAGGCGAGATTTTCGTCATCATGGGGTTATCCGGTTCGGGTAAATCCACTATGGTTCGCCTTCTCAATCGCCTGATTGAACCCACCCGCGGACAGGTGCTGATTGACGGCGTGGATATCGCCAGAATATCGGACGCCGAGCTTCGCGAGGTGCGCAGAAAAAAGATCGCGATGGTGTTTCAGTCATTCGCTCTGATGCCGCATATGACGGTGCTAAATAACACCGCCTTCGGTATGGAATTAGCGGGTATTCCCGCCAGCGAGCGCCAGGAAAAAGCCCTGGATGCGCTGCGTCAGGTAGGGCTGGAAAATTACGCTCATGCTTATCCGGATGAACTCTCCGGCGGCATGCGTCAGCGTGTGGGATTAGCCCGCGCATTAGCGATCAATCCCGATATATTATTAATGGATGAAGCCTTCTCGGCGCTCGATCCATTAATTCGTACCGAGATGCAGGATGAGCTGGTAAAACTGCAGTCCCGGCATCAGCGTACCATTGTCTTTATTTCCCATGACCTCGATGAAGCCATGCGAATTGGCGATCGTATTGCCATTATGCAAAACGGCGAAGTGGTTCAGGTGGGCACCCCGGATGAAATTCTCAATAATCCGGCGAATGATTATGTGCGCACCTTCTTCCGCGGCGTGGATATTAGCCAGGTGTTCAGCGCCAAAGATATTGCCCGCAGAACGCCAAACGGCATTATCCGTAAAACGCCAGGTTTCGGCCCACGCTCGGCGCTGAAGCTGCTGCAGGACGAAGACCGTGAATACGGCTATCTGGTTGAACGCGGCAATAAATTTGTCGGCGTTGTCTCCATCGACTCCCTGAAACCGCCCTCGGCGAAAATCTGGGAATCGATGCGGCGTTAATCGACGCACCGCTTGCCGTGGACGCCGAAACGCCGCTCAGCGAGTTGCTCTCACACGTAGGCCAGGCACCGTGCGCGGTACCGGTGGTCGGAGAGGAACAACAGTACGTCGGCATCATCTCAAAACGCATGTTGCTGCAGGCTTTAGATCGCGAGGGGGCAAACAATGGCTGATCAATCTAACCCGTGGGGTACCACAGAAGCGGCGGACAGCGCGGCGCAATCCGCGGACGCGTGGGGTTCTTCCACGCCCGCACCCACTGACGGCGGCGGGGCCGACTGGCTGACCAGCGCCCCTGCCCCCGCGCCGGAACATTTCAATATTATGGATCCGTTCCATAAAACCCTGATCCCGCTCGATAGCTGGGTGACGCAGGGGATCGACTGGGTGGTGACCCATTTCCGTCCGGTGTTCCAGGGCATTCGCGTCCCGGTGGATTACATCCTCAACGGCTTCCAGCAGCTGATGCTGGGGATGCCTGCTCCGGTGGCTATCGTCCTCTTCTCGCTGATTGCCTGGCAGTTTGGCAGCGCGGGGATGGGCGTGGCGACATTAATCTCGTTGATCCTGATCGGCGCGATCGGGGCGTGGTCCCAGGCGATGATCACCCTGGCGCTGGTGCTGACCGCCCTGCTCTTCTGCGTGGTGATCGGCCTGCCGATGGGGATCTGGCTGGCGCGCAGTCCGCGGGCGGCGAAAATCATCCGCCCGCTGCTGGATGCGATGCAGACCACCCCGGCGTTTGTCTACCTGGTGCCTATCGTGATGCTGTTCGGTATCGGTAACGTGCCGGGCGTGGTGGTGACCATCATCTTCGCCCTGCCGCCGATTGTGCGTCTGACTATTCTCGGCATCAACCAGGTGCCGGCGGACCTTATCGAGGCTTCACGCTCGTTTGGCGCCAGCCCGCGCCAGATGCTGTTTAAAGTTCAGCTGCCGCTGGCGATGCCCACCATTATGGCGGGTGTGAACCAGACCCTGATGCTGGCCCTGTCGATGGTGGTGATCGCCTCGATGATCGCCGTGGGCGGTCTCGGTCAGATGGTGCTGCGCGGCATTGGCCGTCTCGATATGGGGCTGGCAACCGTCGGCGGCGTCGGGATCGTGATCCTCGCCATTATCCTTGACCGCCTGACTCAGGCTGTCGGTCGTGATTCACGCAGTCGCGGCAACCGTCGCTGGTACACCACCGGCCCAGTCGGGTTAATCACCCGCCCATTCATAAAATAAGGAACAACGATGCGACATAGCGTAATTTTTGCCACAGCGTTTGCCACCCTTGCCTCCACCAGCGTGTTTGCTGCCGATCTGCCGGGCAAAGGCATTACCGTGCAACCGGTACAGAGCACCATCTCCGAAGAGTCGTTCCAGACCGGGCTGGTCAGCCGGGCGCTGGAGAAGCTGGGCTATACGGTCAATAAGCCAAGCGAAGTGGATTACAACGTGGGCTATACCTCGATTGCCTCTGGTGATGCCACCTTTACCGCCGTCAACTGGCAGCCGCTGCATGACGATATGTACAGCGCTGCGGGCGGCGACAAAAAGTTCTCCCGCGAAGGGACCTTTGTCACCGGTGCGGCCCAGGGCTACCTGATCGACAAGAAAACCGCCGACCAGTACCACATCACCAATATTGAACAGCTGAAAGATCCGAAGATTGCCAAACTGTTCGATACCAACGGCGATGGCAAAGCCGACATGATGGGCTGCTCCCCGGGCTGGGGCTGCGAAGCGGTGATTAATCACCAGAACAAAGCCTTCGACCTGGCGAAAACGGTGGATGTGAGCCACGGCAACTACTCCGCGATGATGGCCGACACCATCGCCCGCTTCAAAGAGGGCAAACCGGTCATCTATTACACCTGGACGCCGTACTGGGTGAGCGACGTGCTGAAGCCGGGTAAAGATGTGGTCTGGCTGCAGGTGCCGTTCTCCTCCCTGCCGGGCGAGCAGAAGGATATCGATACCAAACTGCCTAACGGCATGAATTACGGCTTCCCGGTGAACACCATGCACATCGTGGCCAACAAAGCCTGGGCTGAGAAAAACCCGGCGGCGGCGAAGCTGTTCTCGGTAATGAAATTGCCGCTGGCGGATATCAACGCGCAGAACGCGATGATGCATGCAGGCAAATCCTCTGAAGCCGATGTTCAGGGTCACGTCGACGGCTGGATCAAAGCCCACCAGCAGCAGTTTGATGCGTGGGTAAATGAGGCGCTGGCCGCGCAGAAGTAAGTGCTCGCGTTTCCCCTCACCCCAGCCCTCTCCCCATAGGGGAGAGGGTGTAAAGCAGATCGAGCACAATCTAAAACCCCGCGCCGGACTGTTCCCTCTCCCCTATGGGGAGAGGGTTAGGGTGAGGGGCTCAAACCGCACAATCCATCACTCAACAACTCCCCGCCTCCTTCATTCATCCGTTATTATGGTTTACGAAAAAATAATCACTTAACTAATGATTTCGAAACCAAATGACAAAAACAACTCAAGGGCTTAGCCCCGCACTTATCCTGCTGATGTCAGTGGCAACCGGTCTGACTGTGGCCAGCAACTATTACGCTCAACCGCTTCTGGAAACCATCGCCCGCAACTTCTCGCTCACCGCAAGCTCGGCCGGCTTTATCGTTACCGCCGCTCAGCTGGGGTATGCGGTTGGCCTGCTGTTCCTTGTGCCGCTGGGAGATATGTTCGAACGTCGGGCGATGATTGTCTCCATGACCCTGCTGGCCGCAGGCGGGATGCTGATCACCGCCTCCAGCCAGTCGCTGAGCATGATGATCCTCGGTACGGCCCTCACCGGCCTGTTCTCAGTGGTGGCGCAGATCCTGGTCCCGCTCGCCGCCACACTCGCCTCGCCGGAAAAGCGCGGCAAAGTGGTTGGCACCATCATGAGCGGCCTGCTGCTGGGGATTTTACTGGCGCGTACGGTTGCCGGATTGCTGGCGGGCATCGGCGGCTGGCGCACCGTTTACTGGGTGGCCTCGGTGCTGATGGTGGTGATGGCGCTGGCGCTGTGGCGCGGCCTGCCGAAGGTGAAGTCAGAAACCCATCTCAACTATCCGCAGCTGCTGGGCTCCGTGTTCAGCCTGTTCATTAAGGACAAACTGCTGCGCACCCGGGCGCTGCTGGGCTGCTTCACCTTCGCGAATTTCAGCATTCTCTGGACCTCAATGGCCTTCCTGCTGGCCTCGCCGCCGTTTAACTATTCCGAAGGGATGATTGGCCTGTTTGGTCTGGCGGGCGCTGCGGGCGCGCTGGGCGCACGTCCTGCGGGGGGCCTGGCGGATAAAGGCAAATCTCACCTGACCACCACCGTCGGGCTGGTGATGCTGCTGCTCTCCTGGGCGGCGATCTGGTACGGGCATGTCTCGGTGCTGGCGCTGATTGTCGGCATTCTGGTGCTCGACCTCACCGTCCAGGGGGTGCATATCACCAACCAGACCGTGATTTACCGCGTCAAGCCGGACGCCCGTAACCGCCTGACGGCCGGGTACATGACCAGCTACTTTATCGGTGGTGCCGCCGGGTCGCTCATCTCGGCCTCGGCGTGGCAGCATGGCGGCTGGGCGGGCGTGTGTGCGGTAGGGGCAGTGATGGCGGTGCTTAACCTGCTGGTGTGGTGGCGCGGCTATCACCGTCAGGAAGCCATTCAGTAACGTTTACATAAGTTTGGGGCTTCTCAGGGTGTTAAGGAGCCCCTCAGTCTGTTAAGGTACGGAATCATTTATATCGGAAATTTTTGTGTGGGTAATATATTAGAATACCGCATGAATAGCGTACGCCCGAAGACCCATCCCCGTTTTGCCAGTGCCATCCCCTCTTTTCTGTGCTTACCGGGTCACGGATCAACCCGGCTCTTGATGACAGTGAAATTTGTCTTGTGGATTTTAGCCGCACAAATAATTCATTTACATTATTTGTCACTGTCGTTACTATATCGGCTGTAATTAATGAGGTTATGCCCAAATGGATAGTTCGTTTACGCCCATTGAACAAATGCTTAAGTTTCGCGCCAGTCGCTATGCAGATTTCCCTTATCAGGAGATCCTGTTAACGCGTCTCTGCATGCACATGCAGGGTAAGCTGCTGGAAAATCGCAATAAAATGCTGAAAGCTCAAGGGATTAACGAGACGTTGTTTATGGCGTTGATTACGCTGGAGTCTCAGGAAAATCACAGCATTCAGCCTTCCGAATTGAGCTGCGCGCTGGGTTCGTCCCGTACTAATGCCACCCGTATTGCCGATGAGCTGGAAAAACGTGGCTGGATTGAGCGCCGCGAAAGCGACAACGACCGCCGTTGCCTGCATCTGCAACTGACCGAGAAAGGTCACGAATTCCTGCGTGAGGTGCTTCCACCTCAGCACAACTGCCTGCATCAACTCTGGTCGTCTTTAAGTAACGCCGAGAAAGATCAGCTCGAGCATATCACCCGCAAGCTGCTCACCCGTCTGGATCAGATGGATGAAGATGGCGCTGTTCTTGAGGCGCTGCGCTAACGCGACGACACGCTCCAAAAATCCAGATTAAATAAGAAAACCGACAGGCCAGCACGTCATACTGCTGGCCTTTCTGATAACAGGTCGGCTCAGCCGATGTGAAATAATAAGATCGTGGAGAAAAACATGAGCGCAAATGCGGAGAACACTACCCCGCAGCAACCGGTCAACAAGAAAGGCAAACGCAAGCGCGCCCTTCTGCTGCTGACTTTGCTCTTTATTATCATTGCCGTGGCATATGGGATCTATTGGTTTTTAGTACTGCGTCATAGTGAAGAGACGGATGACGCGTATGTGGCAGGGAACCAGGTTCAGATTATGGCGCAGGTGTCGGGCAGCGTGACGAAAGTCTGGGCTGACAATACCGACTTTGTGCAAAAAGGCGACGTGCTGGTGACGCTGGATCCGACCGATGCCCAGCAGGCGTTTGAAAAAGCGCAGACTGAGCTGGCGTCAAGCGTGCGTCAGACCCGTCAGCAAATGATCAACAGCAAACAGCTGCAGGCCAGTATCGACGTGCAGAAAACCGCCCTGGCGCAGGCTCAGAGCGATCTCAATCGTCGTGTTCCCCTGGGCAGTGCTAACCTGATTGGCCGCGAAGAGCTGCAACACGCCCGAGACGCGGTTGCCAGCGCCCAGGCCCAGCTGGATGTCGCTATTCAGCAATTCAACGCCAACCAGGCGATGGTGCTGAATACCACCCTCGATCAACAACCGGCGGTGAAACAGGCGGCGACCGAAGTGCGCAACGCCTGGCTGGCGCTGGAGCGAACCAAAATCGTCAGCCCGATGACCGGCTACGTTTCCCGTCGTTCCGTACAGCCTGGTGCACAGATCACCTCCTCTACCCCGCTGATGGCGGTGGTGCCGGCAACCAACCTGTGGGTGGATGCTAACTTCAAAGAGACGCAGCTGGCGCATATGCGTATCGGCCAGACCGCGACGGTTGTCAGTGATATCTACGGCGACGACGTGAAGTACACCGGTAAAGTTGTCGGGCTGGATATGGGGACCGGCAGCGCCTTCTCCCTGCTGCCTGCACAGAACGCCACCGGGAACTGGATCAAAGTGGTTCAGCGTCTGCCGGTGCGTATCGACCTGGATGAGAAGCAGCTGGCGGACCATCCGCTGCGTATTGGCCTCTCCACGCTGGTCACGGTCGACACCTCGAACCGCGACGGCCAGATGCTGGCAAACCAGGCACGTTCGAACCCGGCCTACGAAAGTAATGCCCGCGAGATCAGCCTTGAGCCGGTGAATAAGCTGATCGATGAGATCGTGAAGGCGAACGCCGGTTAATCCGAAGGTGAGCGTTATGCAACAGCAAAAACCGCAAAAACCGTTGGAAGGGGCGCAGCTGGTCATCATGACCATTGCGCTTTCGCTGGCGACATTCATGCAGGTGCTGGACTCCACCATCGCGAACGTGGCGATCCCGACTATCGCCGGGAACCTTGGCTCATCCCTGAGCCAGGGGACCTGGGTGATCACCTCGTTCGGGGTGGCGAACGCCATCTCCATACCGATCACCGGCTGGCTGGCAAAGCGCGTCGGGGAAGTGAAACTGTTCCTCTGGTCAACCATCGCCTTCGTGCTGGCCTCCTGGGCATGTGGGATGTCCAGCAGTCTGACCATGCTGATTTTCTTCCGCGTGATCCAGGGGATTGTTGCCGGGCCGCTGATCCCGCTGTCGCAGAGTCTGCTCCTCAACAACTACCCGCCCGCCAAGCGGTCTATCGCGCTGGCGCTGTGGTCGATGACGGTGATTGTCGCCCCGATCTGCGGCCCGATTCTGGGCGGCTACATCAGCGATAACTACCACTGGGGCTGGATCTTCTTTATCAACGTGCCGATTGGTGCGGTGGTGGTGCTGTTGACCCTGCAGTCGCTGCGCGGTCGCGAAACTCGTACCGAGCAACGGCGTATTGACGGCGTCGGGCTGGCGCTGCTGGTGCTGGGCATCGGCAGCCTGCAGATCATGCTCGATCGCGGGAAAGAGCTGGACTGGTTCGCCTCGCAGGAGATCATCGTGCTGACGGTCGTGGCGGTGGTGGCGCTCAGCTTCCTGATTGTGTGGGAGCTGACGGACGATAACCCGATAGTCGATCTGTCGCTGTTTAAGTCGCGCAACTTCACCATAGGGTGTTTGTGTATCAGCCTTGCCTATATGCTCTACTTCGGCGCGATTGTTCTGCTGCCGCAGCTGTTGCAGGAGGTGTATGGCTATACCGCCACCTGGGCGGGGCTGGCGTCGGCACCGGTCGGGGTGATCCCGGTTCTGCTGTCGCCGATTATCGGCCGCTTTGCCCATAAACTCGATATGCGTCGGCTGGTGACCTTCAGCTTCATTATGTATGCGGTGTGCTTCTACTGGCGCGCCTATACCTTTGAGCCGGGTATGGACTTTGGCGCATCGGCGTGGCCGCAGTTCATTCAGGGCTTTGCGGTGGCCTGCTTCTTTATGCCACTGACCACCATCACCCTCTCCGGCCTGCCGCCGGAAAGGATGGCGGCGGCGTCGAGTCTGTCAAACTTTATGCGTACGCTGGCGGGCTCCATTGGGACCTCGATGACCACCACCATGTGGACCAACCGGGAGTCGTTACACCATGCGCAGCTGACCGAGTCGGTGAATGTGTTTAATCCCCAGGCGCAGGAGGTTTACAGCCAGCTGCAGGGAATGGGCATGACCGAGCAGCAGGCGTCCGGGTGGATAGCACAGCAGATCACCGCGCAGGGCTTGATTATCTCGGCCAACGAGATCTTCTGGTTATCGGCTGGGGTGTTTATTGTGCTGCTGGGGCTGATCTGGTTCGCCAAACGCCATTCGGGGCGGGAGGCGGGGGCGGGGGCGCCCACTGAGTGGCCTGTCTGAAAATAAAAACGGATCTGCATGCAGATCCGTTTTTTTATGCCTGTCGTTAATGCTACTTCACGCCGACAATTTTAATGGTAATGATGGATATAGTGCCAGGCGGCACAAACCCAGGCACACCGGCTTCACCGTAGGCCTGCTTCGCCGGGATGTGGATTTTTGCCACCCCGCCCAGCCCCATCTTTTTGACAACCGTCTGGAACAGAGGAGGAAGATCTTTCACCCGGCTGGCGCGCAGCTCTTTACTGGAGATAACCTTCCCGGTACCGAGCACTTCATCCAGTTCGGTGATGAGCTCGTTATCGGCGAGGATCAACGGCGCTTCACCCTTCTGCACTATCCTGTAAACGGAACCATCCGCTACCTTGACCGCGCCAGGCTCTTTTGCCGCCTTTAACATGAGCGCTTTGCTCTGCTTTTCATTTTCACTTTGCGTCGCGGCAAACTGCTTTTTGTGCAGCTTATCAAGCCCGATCAGTTCGCTGGAGAGCTTATCCGGCGTCATCTGAGGCTTTTTATTAACCGAGTCGTTAAAACCCTGCATAAAGGCGGGAAGATCCAGCGTCTTACCGAGGCTTGTCATCTTCTCTTTTTCGCGCGTGGCGCTGTCGCCATACCATGTCCCGACGGCGTAGCTGGTACGCGTATCTTTTGCTGTCTTCGCATCTATTTTAATGACGTTAGCCGTGGCGACGGGTGGAGTTTCGGCGGGTTTAGCCTTAAGCGCAGCCACTTCTGCCTGCGACGCCTCAAGCTGTTTTTTCAGGCTGGCCAGGGCTTCGTCAGCGCTCTTAAGCTTACTTGCCGTCTGGCTGCTGCTCTCTTTATCTGCACCCGATTCTGCTTTCAGACTTGCCAGCTGCGCCTGCTGCGTGGCGATAACGGTTTTCGCATCTTCTAGCTGGCTGGTAAAGATTTCGTGCTTTTGCCGCTCGTTTTTGAGCGCCGTTTCCGCGTCCAGCTTCTGCTTCGTCAGCGTTGCTACCTGGCTATCCAGCGCGCTCGACGCCTTTTTCATCTCCGCTAACTGTTGGGTAAGCGCGGTAGACTGCGCCGTGGTTTCATTCAGCTTTTCCGTCAACTCAATGTTTTTTTGCTTATCGCCCGTGCTGTTGCTCTTCAGCGCAGTCAGCCGATCCTCGAGGCTCTTTTTCTGCCCCTGCAGTTCTGCAAGCTGTTTGCTCAACTCATCGCTGCGGGCGGTGGCTTTGCTCAGTTGCCCGTTCAGCTCAGCGCTTTTCTTCTGGCCGTCGCTGCTGCTGGTCATCAGGGATGCCAGCTGCTGCTCCTGCTCTTTCTTCTGCAGTTTGAGGTCGGTAAGTTCTTTCAGCAGCGTGGTGATCTGTGCGTTTGCTTTATTCAGCTGCTCAGCCATCTGCGTGCTTTTCGATTGATCGCCGGTGGCGCTGGTCTTGAGTGCGGCCAGCCGATCCTCAAGGCTCTTTTTCTGACCCTGCAGCTCAGCAAGCTGTTTGCTCAACTCATCGCTGCGGGCGGTGGCTTTGCTCAGTTGCCCGTTCAGCTCAGCGCTTTTCTTCTGGCCGTCGCTGCTGCTGGCCATCAGAGATGCCAGCTGCTGCTCCTGCTCTTTCTTCTGCAGTTTGAGGTCGGCAAGTTCTTTCAGCAGCGCGCTGGTCTGTTCGTTCGCTTTATTGAGTTGCTCAGCCATCTGCACGCTTTTCGATTGATCGCCGGTGGCGCTTTTCTTAAGTGCGGCCAGCTGATCCTCGAGGCTCTTTTTCTGCCCCTGCAGTTCTGCAAGCTGTTTACTTAGCTCATCGCGATGGTCGATCGTTTTTTAGCAACGCTTCACGCTGTGCTGAACGGGCTTTCTCACCCTCAGCGGCCAGGTTGAGCGTTGCGATAACGCTTTCCAGCGCCAGCGTTTGCGCACTGGCATTTGACAGTGGCGCTGCCGGTGCCGGTCTTTCGCGTTGCGCGGTTGCCGCCTTTTCGAGGGCGGCTTTTTGCTGTTCAACAGCAGCCAGCTGCTGATTGAGGCTGGCGAGATGATCATTCGCTTTTTGTAAATCGGCGTTCAGGCGCGCGATTTTTTCCCGCGCCACAGCAGCATTTAGTGCATCCTTTGCCGCCAGCTGACGAGGTGTGGTATCAGCAACGCACACAGGCTTTACTTTTGGCAATGCCGGTGTCGCTTTCGAAGGGGCGTCTGGCCGGGATGGTGTCGCTTCAGGTGCACTAAAAGGATTAACGGAATCAGTACCGATAATTTTCTCCCGGCTCAGCTGTTCCAGTAATTCTGTGCCTGAAGAATATGATTTTCCAGCCGCAAACAATAATCCGCAGCAAAGCGCTGCACTAAAGTATTTATTCATAACTGATTCATTTCATTTGCGCGTTTCATCATATTGGAATAGACGGTATTGCGGATCCTGACGCAAACCAGAGAGAGTTTTTTGTTAATTTCGGTCAGCATGACTTCAGAGGCATTATTATCGACAAGAGACTTGTTTGCCTCATAAATTTTATAGTTTTTGTTAATGCTGTCGAACTGCTGGCGGTAAGATTCGTAGGCATTAGGGTCCAGTTTTTGCAGCGCGGAGAACTCCTGATAGCACTGTACCTCCTGCTTACGCTCTTCCGGGGCTTTTGCGATGGTAGGCGTTTTAGAGTTAGGGGCGGAACTGCATCCGCAAAGCAAAAAGACAGACAAAAGAACTGCGGAACCGGCAAAGTAAAATTTCATAAATCCCTCTGAATCATTATCCATTCCATGAATATAAGCATAGCTAAAATTATTAGAACTTAATAATTGCCAGGCAATTATTCACAGGCATGATATATACAAATAACTACCCTGTTATGCTCGCAATAATAGACATATAGAAAAGGATTAACAACGAGAGTTGGTTTTTTGGGAATTTATAAAGAAACTAATTACAATGGTAATTATAAAACACCCGGCACGCCAAGATGACAGGCCGGGTAAATGACTAGATGTGCAGTTCCTGCAGCTTTTCTTTAGGCAGCGCCAGTTCGTCGTTACTGTTAACGCGAACGTCACGCTCAAGAATGTGACGGGCAATATCCTGCGCTTCTTCCAGGGAGTGCATCTGGTAAGTGCCGCACTGGTAAACGTTCAGCTCAGGGATTTGATTCTGCTCTTTCACCTTCAGCACGTCTTCCATTGCCGCTTTCCAGGCGTCGGCAACGCGGGACTCTTCTGGCACACCAATCAGGCTCATATAGAAGCCGGTACGACAGCCCATTGGTGAGATATCGATGATCTCAACGCCGTTGCCGTTCAGGTGATCGCGCATGAAACCAGCGAACAGGTGCTCCAGGGTATGAATGCCTTTTTCCGGCATCACTTCTTTATTCGGTACGCAGAAACGCAGGTCGAATACAGTGATCGTGTCGCCGTGCGGGGTATGCATGGTCTTCGCAACGCGTACAGCAGGTGCTTCCATACGGGTATGGTCGACAGTAAAGCTATCTAATAACGGCATACGTCACCTCCGATAGTGATTTTTTATAAAAAAATGAACTCTTCTGTTCAACGCGAGTCTGAGTATATGAAAGACGCGCATTTGTTATCATCATCCCTGTTCTTCAGAGATGTTATTTTGGCCACAGCGATGTGGCCTTTTTCTTTTCTGTCAGGCCTGTTTAGCCAGGTACTCAGCAAACGACTCGGTATCCGCCGCCTCAATCTCACTCTGACGCACCAGTGACGCTTCGCGTTCCGCAGCAAAATCCGCTTCGCTTAACACTTCCAGCGGCTCCTGGCGCAGCATATCGCGATACTCCGCCGCCAGCGCGCGACCGGTGCCACCGATGCCCTGATCAATCATAGAACGCAGAATGCGTGCCGAGAATGTCAGGTCAGGATTATCGAAACTTTCCACCAGCTGCTCGCAAACTTTTTGATACTCATCGCCACCGTAAACGCTGTCGAGCGTGTGGGCGACGCGTTTGAGATCGCGGAACAGATCTTTACCTACCTGCTGCAGCGGGAACTGTGCCGTCTGGCAACCCATGCCCAGCGTCAGGCCAGGCTTGCGCCCTTCGAGGATCACCCGGTTCCAGTTCGTGCGGGTGCAAAGCAGTTCGTCAGAACTCATTTCCGGCGCATCCGCCAGCACGCACCAGACCATAAACAGATCGAGGAAGCGCACCTGCTGCTCATCCACGCCAATCGGCGAGAACGGGTTGATATCCAGGGAGCGTACTTCGATGTACTCAATCCCGCCGCGCTGTAACGCATCCGACGGCGTTTCACCGCTGCGCGTGACGCGTTTCGGACGGATAGGCGCGTACAGTTCGTTCTCAATCTGTAGAACGTTACTGTTGATTTGCAGACGCTTACCGTCTTTCTCAAGACCGATCTCTTCGTAGGCTTCCGATGGCGTTTTGATCGCCCGCTTCAATCCTGCCACATACTCGTGCAGATCGTTAAACGTAATTCCGAGATTGCTTTGCGACTTATTGGTATAACCCAGGTCGCTGAGGCGCAATGAGGTGGCGTACGGCAGGTAGTACATACCGCATTCGGTTTTCTCAAACGGCAGCGTAGTCGGTTTGCCCTGCAGGAAAGAGGAGCAAATCGCCGGGGATGCACCGAACAGATACGGGATGACCCAGCCGAAGCGATAGTAGTTACGAATCAGGCGGAAATAGCCTGCGGAAATTGCTTCTTTATCCGTTTCACCGCACTTCGCCTGCCAGAATGCCATCGGCAAGGAGAAGTTGTAGTGCACACCAGAAATCGTCTGCATCAGCGCGCCGTAGCGGTTTTTTAAGCCTTCGCGATAGAGCGTTTTCAGACGGCCAATATTAGACGTGCCATACTGCGCCAGTTCAATATCCTGCCCCTGCTCGATATAGCAAGGCATGCTCAGCGGCCACATCCGCTCATCACCCAAATTGCGGGCGCTGTAGCGGTGAATGTCACGCATGATTTTCAGCATGTGGTCAATATCGCCGTCTACCGGCGTAATGAACTCAAGCAGCGCTTCGGCGAAATCAGTAGTGATCCATTTATGGGTCAGCGCCGAACCTAACGCCTGCGGATGGCCCGTCGTTGCAAGACTGCCATCTGCATTAACGCGCAGCGTTTCGCGCTCAAGACCGCGCTGAATACCCTTCAGAGCCTGAGGGTGGTTTTCCAGCCAGGCCAGTGCCTGTGATACGTCCGGGATCAATTCGACCTCCCGCCTGTCAAAATCATTTTATTTAGCATAATTGTAATGGTTTCTGGTCACAAACAGTCCAATTAGTGCCACCACGTCATACCCTGCAAAGTTGCAACCGCTACAAGAATGTAGCGCAACGCCTTGCCGAGGCATAAAAAAAGAGCACGGGCCCCCAGGAGATGCGCATCCATCCCGCCAGCAGGCACAGTAAATCACCGATTACCGGCATCCAGCTTAGTAAAAGCGTGGCAGCGCCATAGCGTTTTAGCCAGCCGACTGCCTTTTCCTGCCAGCGCGACGTTTTGCGTAGCGGAAAGAATCGCCCAAGAATAACGTTAGTCAGGCCTCCAAGGCTATTACCCATTGTTGCTATTAACACGAGCAACCAGGGCTGACTGACGCCGGACAAGAGCATCGCCACCAGCACCACTTCCGAGTTTCCGGGCAGGATCGTGGCGCTTAAAAAACTGCTGGCGAATAAGGAAGCAAGTGACAGCGCGTCACTCACAGTAAGCGAACATCCACCGCGGCCATACCGGCATCCCGTGCCGCCTGAATACCGAAATCGGCGTCTTCAAACACGACGCATTTTGCAGCTGGCACACCCATGAGCTCTGCGCATAGCAGGAAGGTGTCTGGGGCAGGCTTGTGGTTTTTAACATGATCGGCCGCGACCACGGCAGAAAAATAGTGGCGCAGACTAAGGTGATTGAGCAGAGCCTCAGCAATAGCGCTTTCGCTGCCCGTGCCGACGGACATAGGACGACGTCCGTGCCACTCCTTCACCACTTCAATTAAAGGCAAAGGACGTACGGTGTCCAGCAGCATGGCTTTAACCGCATCGGTTTTTTCACGCGCGAGCAGGTGTGGGTCGAGATCGGCCTGATTCAGTTCAATCACGGCCTGCGCAATACGCCAGGTTGGAGATCCGTTGAGGGCAATCATCGCCTGTAAGTCGAAACGCATACCGTATCGGCCCAGGACTTCTGTCCAGGCTTTGCGATGCGTTGGCTCGGTGTCCAGGATGGTGCCATCCATATCGAAAATCAAACCGTCATACTGTGCGTACATCGTGCTCTCGCGAAAGGATTACAAAGCGTTACTTTAACGTAAACAAGGCGTTTTGTCGCTGCTTCTGGCGGGCTTTAGATTGGGAGTGCTGAAGAAATAAACTACAAAGGGAATATCGAAAGGATGGTGCATCCGGGAGGATTACTCGGCTGTGCCTTGCCCTGCGGGCCGTTGCTAAAGCAACATTATCCTCCCTGGTGCTTGCGATTAGCTCGCAGACCATGAAACAACAGTATGGCTGTTATCTCGGAGAAGATGGTGCATCCGGGAGGATTCGAACCTCCGACCGCTCG
Organism: Leclercia sp. LTM14; assembly: GCF_023736175.1. Lineage (NCBI taxonomy): Bacteria > Pseudomonadati > Pseudomonadota > Gammaproteobacteria > Enterobacterales > Enterobacteriaceae > Leclercia > Leclercia sp. LTM14. The sequence continues at coordinate 281 of NZ_JAIKTT010000012.1, read as the reverse complement.
GTTCGTAGCCGAGTACTCTATCCAGCTGAGCTACGGATGCATCGGGGAAATGCTTTTTGAAACAGTAGATGGTGCATCCGGGAGGATTACTCGGCTGCGCCTCGCCCTTCGGGCCGTTGCTAAAGCAACGTTATCCTCCCTGGTGCTTGCGATTATCTCGCAGACCTTGAAACAACAATATAGCTGTTATCTCGGAGAAGATGGTGCATCCGGGAGGATTCGAACCTCCGACCGCTCGGTTCGTAGCCGAGTACTCTATCCAGCTGAGCTACGGATGCATC
>NZ_JAIKTT010000011.1:0-176251 GCF_023736175.1 Leclercia sp. LTM14 | reverse complement strand
GGTGATACCACGAGCTTTTTCTTCTGGTGCGTTATCGATCTGGTCGAATGCACGAGCAGAACCACCGTAGGTTTTTGCCAGAACGGTAGTGATTGCAGCAGTCAGGGTAGTTTTACCGTGGTCAACGTGGCCGATAGTACCAACGTTGACGTGCGGTTTTGTACGTTCAAATTTTTCTTTAGACACGGCTATATTCCTTACTATAGTGCTCTCCCCTTTGGAGAGAGCACGGGACTTAGGTTTTAATCCTGTGGATTATTTACCACGGGCTTCAATTACGGCCTGAGCAACGTTGTTCGGCGCATCATCATACTTCAGGAATTCCATAGTGTATGATGCACGACCTTTGGTCAGAGAACGCAGCTGAGTTGCATATCCGAACATTTCAGACAGCGGAACTTCAGCGTGGATCTTAACGCCAGTTACTTCAGATTCCTGACCACGCAGCATACCGCGACGACGGCTCAAGTCACCGATAACGTCACCGGTGTTCTCTTCAGGAGTTTCTACTTCAACCTTCATGATCGGCTCAAGCAGAACTGGTTTCGCTTTCTTAAAGCCTTCTTTAAAGGCGATAGAAGCTGCCAGTTTAAACGCCAGTTCAGAGGAGTCAACGTCATGGTAAGAACCGAAGTGCAGACGAACACCCATGTCTACTACCGGATAACCAGCCAGTGGACCAGACTTCAGCTGCTCCTGGATACCTTTATCAACGGCAGGGATGTATTCGCCAGGAATTACACCACCTTTGATGTCGTTGATGAACTCGTAACCTTTCGGATTAGAGCCCGGCTCCAGTGGGTACATGTCGATCACAACGTGACCATACTGACCACGACCACCAGACTGCTTAGCGTGTTTACCTTCAACATCGGTAACTTTCTGACGAATCGCTTCGCGATAAGCAACCTGAGGTTTACCTACGTTAGCTTCAACGTTGAATTCACGCTTCATACTGTCAACGATGATGTCCAGGTGCAGTTCACCCATACCGGCGATGATGGTCTGGTTAGATTCTTCATCAGTCCATACGCGGAATGATGGGTCTTCTTTAGCCAGACGGCCCAGAGCCAGACCCATTTTTTCCTGGTCAGCTTTGGTTTTTGGTTCAACGGCGATAGAGATTACCGGCTCTGGGAACTCCATGCGCTCCAGAATGATTGGGTGATCTGGGTTACACAGGGTGTCACCAGTAGTCACGTCTTTCAGACCGATAGCAGCAGCGATGTCGCCCGCACGAACTTCTTTGATCTCTTCACGTTTGTTCGCGTGCATCTGTACGATACGACCGAAACGCTCACGTGCAGCTTTCACGGAGTTCAGGATGGTGTCACCGGAGTTAACCACACCAGAGTACACGCGGAAGAACGTCAGGTTACCCACGAACGGGTCGGTAGCGATTTTGAACGCCAGAGCAGCAAACGGCTCGTCATCACTTGCGTGACGCTCAGCCGGCGTGTCTTTACCGTCGTCCAGGATACCGTTGATCGCAGGAACGTCTACCGGGGATGGCAGGTAGTCAACTACCGCATCCAGCATCGCCTGAACACCTTTGTTCTTGAACGCAGAACCACAGGTTACCAGGATGATTTCGTTGTTAAGAACACGCTGACGCAGAGCTTTTTTGATCTCTTCTTCAGTCAGTTCTTCACCACCCAGGTATTTCTCCATCAGGTCTTCTGAAGCTTCAGCAGCGGACTCGATCAGGTTCTGGTGCCATTCGTCAGCCAGGTCCTGCATGTCAGCCGGAATATCTTCATAAGTGAAGGTAACGCCTGCATCTTCTTCATTCCAGTTGATGGCTTTCATTTTCACCAGGTCGATAACACCGGTGAAACCTTCTTCAGCACCAATTGCCAGCTGCAGCGGAACAGGGTTCGCGCCCAGACGGGTTTTGATCTGACCAACAACTTTCAGGAAGTTCGCACCCATACGGTCCATTTTGTTAACGAACGCAATGCGTGGAACTTTATATTTGTTTGCCTGACGCCATACGGTTTCAGACTGTGGCTGAACACCACCAACTGCGCAGTAAACCATTACCGCACCATCAAGAACACGCATGGAACGTTCTACTTCGATAGTGAAGTCAACGTGGCCCGGGGTGTCGATGATGTTTACGCGATGCGGTTCATACTGCTTAGCCATACCAGACCAGAATGCAGTAGTCGCTGCAGAGGTGATGGTAATACCACGCTCCTGCTCCTGCTCCATCCAGTCCATGGTAGCGGCGCCGTCATGAACTTCACCGATTTTGTGGTTTACACCGGTGTAGAACAGAATACGTTCGGTGGTAGTGGTTTTACCGGCGTCGATGTGCGCACTGATACCAATGTTACGGTAGCGTGCGATGGGTGTTGTACGAGCCATTTGATTCCTCGTTTATCTTTTTAGGCGTTCAGTTAAGTAACCCAAAGCGGGCTGCTTCGCTGAAGCGCCCGCCTGGTGACTAATACTCCGAAGGGATTACCAACGGTAGTGTGCGAACGCCTTGTTGGCTTCTGCCATACGGTGAACGTCTTCACGTTTCTTAACTGCAGTACCTTTGTTGTCTGCAGCATCAGAAAGTTCGTTCGCCAGACGCAGAGCCATGGATTTATCACCGCGTTTACGAGCAGCTTCAACGATCCAACGCATTGCCAGAGCATTACGACGAACCGGACGAACTTCAACTGGTACCTGATAAGTAGAACCACCAACGCGGCGAGACTTAACTTCTACAGTCGGGCGCACGTTGTCGAGAGCGACTTCGAAAGCTTCCAGTTCATTTTTACCAGAACGCTGAGCCAGGGTCTCCAGCGCGCTGTATACGATTGCTTCTGCAGTAGATTTTTTACCATCTACCATCAGGATATTTACAAATTTTGCCAGCAGTTCTGATCCGAATTTCGGATCTGGAAGAATTTTACGCTGACCAATGACGCGACGACGTGGCATGGGAATACTCCGTTGTTAATTCAGGATTGTCCAAAACTCTAAGAGTTTAGTGTGACATTAAGATAAATCAGTTTGGCCTTACTTAACGGAGAACCATTAAGCCTTAGGACGTTTCACGCCGTATTTGGAGCGAGATTGCTTACGGTCTTTAACGCCGGAGCAGTCAAGCGCACCACGAACGGTGTGGTAACGAACACCCGGGAGGTCTTTTACACGACCGCCACGGATCAGGATCACGGAGTGCTCCTGCAGGTTGTGACCTTCACCACCGATGTAGGAAGTCACTTCAAAACCGTTGGTCAAACGCACACGGCATACTTTACGCAGTGCGGAGTTTGGTTTCTTAGGAGTGGTGGTATATACACGAGTACATACGCCACGTTTCTGCGGGCAGGCTTCCAGCGCAGGCACGTTGCTTTTTGCAACTTTGCGAGCGCGTGGTTTGCGTACCAGCTGGTTAACTGTTGCCATTAAATAGCTCCTGGTTTTAGCTTTTGCTTCGTAAACACGTAATAAAACGACCTCATACAATATGAGGACGCGAAATTTTAGGGCTACGTCGAAAAGGTGTCAAGAATTATACAGCGATCTCAGATCACCAGTTCAGTTGGCCGGTGTGCTGAATGGCCAGATTGACGAAATCAGTATAGCTAACCACGTCAATTTTGGTTGAAATTTGACCAGAGAGACCGCGTGCATCGATGTCATCTTTAAGCGCTGAGACAGAGATGGGGGCATTGCAGAGAATATCAACAAAACGGCTGCCTTCTACAGCCGCCAGAACGCCATCCTGAATAAGCAGCACGGCATCGCCCTCTCGCAGCATGTTTAACAGGCTCTCGATGTCGCAGTGCCAGGGGGAGTGGCTCAGGGTATGGAGCATGACCGCCTCAGAATGTCAGTATGGTGTCGTAGTGGGAAAGCTGTTCACGCAGTAACGCCGGTGCGAGTACGGTAGCGTCCAGAACAAAGGGCGTGCTCTCATTCAGGCCACGCGCCTGCAGGGAAGCCGCACAGACGTAGAACGTTTCGATGTCATACAGCGGCAGGACTTTAAATGTCGCGATGTAATCGCGCGCCAGCACCACCTGCGGCTGCTGACCGGCAAGCAGCTGAAACACGCCGTCGCCAATGAAGAAAACACCGATCTCTTCCGTCAGCGCAGAAGTAGCCAGTAACGCATCCAGCCCTTCCCTTCCGGAAGCGCTGCCATGCGGGGCAGAATTAAATACAAACGCAACGCGGTTCATCAGAATTGCACCATCCGGTCGCAGGTTAATGCAGCCTGAGCCAGCGCCCCGAGGCCGCTGAGGGAAAAGCCGTCATTAAGATTCGCAGCCGGCAAGCCCAGGCGTTGCGCTTCGTTCGCATCGCTCACGCCCCGACGTAGCGCCGCCGCCACGCAGATATGCAGATCAACGCCGTGTTCCTGATTCAGCGCCTGCCAGGCACGCACCAGATCGAATTCGTCAGATGCCGGCGACGTCAGCTGGTTAGCGTTATATACGCCTTCCCGATAAAAAAAGACGCTGACAAGCTCATGACCGGCCGCCAGCAGTGCGCGGGCAAACTGCAACGCGCTGCTGGCCTGCTGTGTACCGTACGCCGGGCCTGTCACCATGAGTGCAAAACGCATTACTTCTCTTGCCCCAGGAAATCGCCGCTTTTGAACTGACGGATGTAGAGATAGACCGTGTGCTTGGAGATATTGAGGCGATCGGCCACCTGGTTAATGGCGTCTTTAATATCGAAGATGCCTTTTTCATAGAGGTTAAGCACGATCTGACGATTCTTGGCATTGTTAGAGACATTGCGATCGGCATTAACTTCTTCGATGGTGAATTCCAGCGTCTGGGTGACGAGATCTTCAACGGAAGAGGCAAAGTTGACAGAGGATCCGACATCCGGCGTTTCTGGCGGAATAAACGTGCTCATGATCTGGGAGAACGGCACATCAAGGTTCATGTTGATGCACAGTAAGCCAATCACGCGATGGTCACGGTTGCGGATGGCGATGGTCACGGACTTCATGAGAACGCCGCTCTTCGCGCGGGTGAAATAGCATTTGGAGACGCTGCTGTCCGCGCCGGTCATGTCGTGCAGCATACGCAGTGCAAGGTCGGTGATCGGCGAGCCAATTTTACGGCCAGTATGCTCACCATTGGCAATGCGGATGGCAGAACATTTCAGATCTTGCAGGGAGTGCAAAACGATTTCGCAGTGGGACCCAATGAGCATCGCTAACCCGTCCACTACCGCTTCGTAGGATTTCAGAATATCGAAATCGGTCTGATCGAAAGGACGTTGATCCAGCAAATCAAGTTCGCTGGTTTCGTTGGTTAAAAGCGACCTGGTCATGAAAAAAACACTCCTTTTCAGGAGCCTGTCGGTAGGTTTTCAGGGCAGGCTCATTATTTACACGGGCAATTAAATTAATACAGCGTAGGTAGCGCTTCCAGTGTTAATTATATCTGCACCACAATAAAAAAACCGCCGCTTCAGGGGCGGCGGTTTTTACCGGTTTACTTCTTGGTGGCTTCTGCCGGCGCTTCTGGCTTCGCGTCAGGCTTAGCATCCGCTTTCGGCGCTGGCTTGATGTCCAGCAGCTCTACGTCGAATACCAGCGTGGAGTTAGCGGGGATACCCGGGACGCCAGTTTTGCCATAAGCCAGATCCGGTGGGATGACCAGCTTGATTTTACCGCCTTTCTTGATGTTCTTCAGGCCTTCAGTCCAGCCAGGAATAACCCCATCCAGACGGAAGGAGAGCGGCTCACCACGGGTGTAAGAGTTATCGAACTCTTTACCGTCGGTCAGCGTACCTTTGTAGTTAACAACAACGGTATCGCTGTCCTTCGGTGCGTCGCCGGTACCTTCTTTCTCTACTTTGTAGACCAGGCCAGTAGGAGAGGTTTTCGCGCCTTTCTCTTTAGCGAAAGCGTCACGGTAGGTTTTGCCTTTCGTTTCGTTCTCAGACGCGTCTTTCTCCATCTTCTCTTGCGCTGCGCCTTTCACGCGCGCTTCGAAAGCCTGCAGAGTCTGCTCGATTTCCTGGTCAGACAGTTTGCTCTTGTCCGCAAACGCATCCTGAACGCCCGCGATCAGCTGAGCCTGGTCCAGTTTGATGCCCAGTTTTTCCTGCTCTTTCAGAGAGTTTTCCATGTAACGGCCCAGAGATGCGCCCAGTGCGTAGGCTGATTTCTGGTCGTCATTTTTGAACGCCGCATTGCTGTCAGCAGTCGCAGCAGGTTTCGCAGCAGTATCAGCAGCGAAAGTCAGCGGCGCATGCAGAGCGACAGCCATCGTGGTCGCCAGCAGCGTTACTTTAAACAGTGATTTCATCCATTTCTCCAGGGCCGGGGACTCTCACCCCGTGTTAAGCGTAAATGAGTAGCGTACTATAAAACGTTGAGGAACAAATCTACAGGTAGACACCCCTGATTAGCACCACATTTCAGACTATTTTTGTTTAAATTAGTTTCGCAGCAATGGGATGTTTACTGCGCGCGGGGATAATCTCGGGTAATATTCGCCGCCGCCAGCCCCGGTCGGGGTTAAAGAGACAAACGAGGTGAATCATGCAGAATACAGAAATGGAAGCGCGTCTGGCTGAGCTTGAAAGCCGTCTGGCTTTTCAGGAGATCACCATCGATGAGCTGAATCAGACCGTCACCGCACACGAACTGGAAATGGCCAAGCTGCGGGATCTGCTGCGTCTGTTAACCGAAAAAGTGAAAGCGTCGCAGGCCTCGCACATCGCGTCGCAGTCAGAAGAGACGCCGCCACCCCACTATTGAGACGTAAAAAAAGCGGGAATATCCCGCTTTTTGCGCTTAAGGCGTAACGATTAGTGGCAACCGCAGCCGCCGTTACCGCCGCAACCGCCTTTACCGTGGTCGTGACCATGGTCGTGATCGTGGCCGTGACCGCCGCAGCAGCCGTCGTGACCGTGATCGTGGTCATGACCGTGCGCGCCGTGAACGTGGCCGTGTGCCAGCTCTTCTTCAGTGGCTTCGCGGATGGCAACCACTTCAACGTTGAACTTCAGGTTCTGGCCAGCCAGCATGTGGTTGCCGTCAACCACAACGTGGTCGTCTTCAACTTCAGTGATTTCTACTGGAACCGGACCCTGGTCAGTTTCAGCCAGGAAACGCATGCCAACCTGCAGCTCGTCAACGCCCATGAAGACGTCTTTAGGAACACGCTGCACCAGGTTTTCATCGTACTGACCGTAAGCATCGTTAGACGCAACTTCTACGTCAAATTTGTCGCCAACTTCATGACCGTTCAACGCGTTTTCCAGACCGGAAATCAGGGAACCGTGACCGTGCAGGTAGTCCAGCGGCGCACTCACCGGAGACTCATCAACCAACACACCGTCTTCTGTACGTACCTGATAGGCCAGGCTGACCACCAGGTCTTTTGCTACTTTCATGATATCTCCTGAGCGTGGGAAAATTGCTGGCGCAGATTGTAGCCGAATTCTGCACCCGTGTACCCTTTAGCTTAAAAAAACTCGGGACATATCGCTAGTCCGGATGAAAAATGCCGATCACTTGTTCTTCTTTGCGAACGTGCTCGCGCGCCTCTTTATCGGCCTCACGCATCTGGTGCCCGCACTTAACACACTCAACAATATCGATATTGTTCTCACGCCACATGGCCAGTGAATCCTGAGCCTGACAGGCCGGGCATTTCGCGCCGGCGATAAAACGTTTACGTACCGCCATTCTCTACCTCGTTATTCAAACTCATCCCAGCCATCCAGCTGCCGACGCTCCTGCTGCATCTCTCGCTGGAAAATCTCTTCCAGCTCACGACGCGCCTCCCGTACGCGAGAGATCTGCACCGTATCGGTATGCACCGGCATCAGCTCGCGCAGCATGCGCATATCCAGACGACGAAAATGTAACTGCGCGCGCTGGGCCTGATGCGGATGCATCCCCAGCGTCACTAATGTTTTACGCCCCAGCTCCAGCGCACTGGAGAAGGTCTCGCGGGTAAAATACTTTACCCCGGCCTGGAGCAGCTCGTGTGCCTCAACACGTCCTCGCGCACGGGCAAGAATATGCAGATGCGGAAAATGCTGCTGGCAGATCTCCACCAGCTTCATGGTGTCTTCAGGATCGTTACAGGTGATGACGATCGACTCTGCCGCCTCTGCCCCTGCGGAGCGCAGCAGTTCGACCTGAGTGGCGTCACCGTAATAGACCTTGTAACCGTATTTGCGCATCAGGTTGACCGCGCTGATGTCGCGCTCCAGCACCGTCACGCGCTTTTTATTCGCCATCAGCAGACGCCCGATGACCTGCCCAAAACGTCCGAAGCCCACTACAATCACCTGGGGTTTATCATCTTCCACCCACGGGGCTTCATGCTCATCTTCCGGGGCATTGATGCGGCGGGATAACTGCTTATCGATAAGCTTCATCAACAGCGGCGTAGTCATCATCGACAGCGTAACGGTCACCAGCAGCAAGGCCATCTGATCATGCTGGAACAATCTCTGGGATGATGCTGTGGAGAAGAGCACAAAAGCAAACTCTCCCCCCTGGCTCAACACCCCGGCAAGCTGTGCCCGCTCCGTCTGACGCAAGCCGTAAACCCGCGCCAGTACGTAGAGCACCAGCATTTTGACCGCCACCAGCACGACAACACTCATCACGACCCACAGGATATGGGTGTAGAGCACGCCAAGATTCAGCGCCATACCGACAGAGATAAAGAACAGCCCTAACAGCAACCCTTTAAAGGGATCGATGGCAATTTCCAGTTCGTGCCGGTACTCACTCTCCGCCAGCAGCACCCCTGCAATGAAGGTGCCCAGCGCCATCGACAGCCCCAGCGCGTCCATAAACAGCGCCGAGCCCAGCACCAGCAGCAGCGTCGCGGCGGTAAACACTTCCCGCACCCCGGACGCCGCAATAAAGCGGAACACCGGACGGAGCAGATAGCGCCCGCCCACCAGCATGCCGGCAAAGGCCAGCACCTTCATGCCGATCTTCATCCAGTCGAAATGTTCATCTCCCGACCCCGCCAGCAGCGGAACCAGGGCCAGCGCCGGGATCACCGCCAGATCCTGGAACAGCAGGATCGAGAAGCCCAGCTGTCCCGCCTCGCTGCGGTTCATGCCCTTATCGCGCATCAGCTGTAACGCCATCGCCGTGGAGGACATCGCCAGACCAATCCCGCCGACCACCGCGGCCTGCCATGAGAACTGGGTCAGCATCAGGAGTCCGCCGAGGATCACCGCGCTGCACAACACCTGCGCGGCGCCGACGCCGAAGATAGAGCGCCGCAGCTGCCAGAGCTTCGCCGGGTTCAGCTCGAGGCCGATGATAAACATCAGAAAGACGACGCCCAGCTCCGAGAAATGCAGGATTTCGTCCACGTCGCTGATAAACCCCAGCCCCCACGGGCCGATGGCAATACCCGCCAGCAGATAACCGAGCACCGCGCCAATCCCCAGACGCGACGCCAGCGGCACCGCCACCACCGCGGCGAGCAGGAACAACACCCCTGCCAGCAAAAGATCCGAGCCTTCCATCAGTGGCCTCCCGTCAGCGTTGGCGCTGCCAGCCAGTCGCCGTACGCTCTGGCATGGCTGGCGAGCTCATCCTGAGGCTGACGACGAGCCCAGTAAACGACGATTGGGCTCAGCCAGTGCATGCGGCACATGGCCGCCGTCAGCTCGAACGGGCGTAAAATATCGTTCATTGAATAGCGGTTAAGCCCATCGTGGCGGTAAGCACTCTCCGGCTCGCCGGTGGTAATGACGTTCCGCCAGTACTTTCCCGCCAGCTGGTTTCCTCCCGGGCCACTGGAAAACCCGCGGCTCAGCACGCGATCCAGCCACTCCTTCAGCAGCGCCGGGCAGCTGTAGGTATAGAGCGGATGCTGGAACACGATAACGTCGTGCTGGCGCAGCAGCTCCTGTTCACGAGGGATATCGATAAAAAATCGGGGTAGTGCGCGTAGAGATCGTGCACCGTCACATTACTGAGCTGTAATGCCGGTTGTAGCAAAACCCGGTTGGCGACCGAGTCCTGAGACTCCGGATGGGCATACAGCAGCAGCACTTTTGCTGTCTGGGACATCATTCCTCTCCCGGGTCGTCATCACTGTTATTTTGGGCTACCATGGCACACCCACGCGGCGCGTGGCGGCACATTTAACCTGATTATAATGACAACTTAACATAGTCGGAACATACGGCGCTCTATGATTGTTTTCTCCTCATTACAAATTCGTCGCGGCGTACGTGTCCTGCTGGACAACGCTACAGCCACCATCAACCCGGGCCAGAAAGTGGGCCTGGTGGGCAAAAACGGCTGTGGTAAATCCACGTTACTGTCATTGCTGAAAAACGAAATCACTGCCGACGGCGGTAACTTCACCTACCCTGGTAACTGGCAACTGGCCTGGGTAAACCAGGAGACGCCAGCCCTGAGCGTCCCGGCGATGGACTATGTTATCGACGGCGACCGGGAGTACCGCAAACTCGAAGCCGAACTGCACGCCGCCAACGAACGTAATGACGGTCATGCGATTGCCACCGTACACGGCAAACTCGACGCCATTGATGCCTGGACCATCCGCTCCCGCGCCGCCAGCCTTCTGCACGGTCTGGGGTTCAGCAACGAGCAGCTGGAGCGTCCGGTAAGTGATTTCTCCGGTGGCTGGCGCATGCGCCTTAACCTGGCCCAGGCGCTGATCTGCCGCTCTGACCTGCTGCTGCTTGATGAACCGACTAACCACCTCGATCTGGATGCGGTCATCTGGCTGGAAAAGTGGCTGAAGAGCTATCAGGGCACGCTGATCCTGATCTCCCACGACCGCGACTTCCTCGATCCGGTGGTGGACAAAATTATTCATATCGAACAGGAAACCATGTTCGAGTACACCGGCAACTACAGCTCGTTTGAGCGTCAGCGTGCGGTCCGTCTCTCCCAGCAGCAGGCGATGTACGAAAGCCAGCAGCAGCGCGTGGCGCACCTGCAGAGCTTTGTCGATCGCTTCAAGGCGAAAGCGTCAAAAGCGAAACAGGCCCAGAGCCGTATCAAGATGCTGGAACGCATGGAGATGATAGCCCCGGCGCACGTCGATAACCCGTTCCACTTTAGCTTCCGGGCCCCGGAAAGCCTGCCCAACCCACTGCTGAAAATGGAAAAGGTCAGCGCCGGCTATGGCGATCGCATTATCCTCGATTCTATCAAGCTCAACCTGGTGCCGGGTTCCCGTATCGGTCTGCTCGGGCGCAATGGCGCCGGTAAATCGACGCTGATTAAGCTGCTGGCGGGCGAGCTTGCGCCTGTGCGTGGCGACATCGGTCTGGCGAAGGGTATTAAGCTCGGCTACTTCGCCCAGCATCAGCTGGAATTTTTACGCGCTGATGAATCACCGCTGCAGCACCTGGCGCGTCTGGCCCCGCAGGAGCTGGAGCAGAAGCTGCGTGATTATCTGGGCGGCTTCGGTTTCCAGGGCGATAAAGTCAGCGAGAATACCGAACGCTTCTCCGGCGGCGAAAAAGCCCGTCTGGTGCTGGCGCTGATCGTCTGGCAGCGCCCTAACCTGCTCCTGCTCGATGAACCGACTAACCACCTCGATCTCGACATGCGTCAGGCGCTGACCGAAGCGTTAATCGAATTCGAAGGCGCGCTGGTGGTCGTTTCGCACGACCGTCACCTGCTGCGCTCCACCACCGACGATCTCTATCTGGTGCATGACGGCAAAGTCGAGCCGTTCGATGGCGATCTGGAAGATTATCAGCAGTGGCTGAGCGACATTCAGAAGCAGGAAATCCAGCCTGTGGAAGGGGCTAAAGAGAACGTCAACAGCGCCCAGGCCCGTAAGGATCAGAAGCGTCGCGAAGCAGAGCTGCGCACCCAAACCCAGCCGCTGCGTAAAGAGATTACCCGTCTGGAAAAAGAGATGGAGAAGCTCAACGCCACGCTTGCCACCGTGGAAGAGAAGCTCGGTGACAGCGGCCTGTACGACCAGAGCCGCAAAGCCGAACTGACAGAGTGTCTGCAGGTTCAGGCAAAAGCCAAATCCAGCCTCGAAGAGTGTGAAATGGCCTGGCTCGACGCGCAGGAGCAGCTTGAGGACATGCTCGCATCCCTATGACACAAACAATCCCATCTGATTTCAATTTTCCCCACGACGAGAGCGCGACATTTGTCACCATGCGCGGCGTGGCGAACCCGCATCTGCAAACCATGCTCCCGCGCCTGCTGCGCCGGAAGTTACAGTTCACGCCCTACTGGCAGCGGCTCGACCTGCCTGATGATGACTTCGTGGATCTCGCCTGGAGTGAAGATCCCTCTCAGGCGCAGCATAAACCGCGACTGGTGGTGTTTCATGGTCTGGAGGGGAGCCTGCACAGCCCTTATGCCCACGGTCTGATCCACGCCGCGAAAGAGCGCGGCTGGCTTGGCGTGGTGATGCATTTTCGCGGCTGCAGCGGCGAACCGAACCGGCAAAAACGGATCTACCACTCCGGCGAGATCGAAGATGGTCGCTGGTTCCTGAACTGGCTGGTGCAGACCCACGGCCCGGCACCCACCGCGGCGGTAGGCTATTCACTGGGCGGCAATATGCTCGCCTGCCTGCTGGCAAAAGAGGGCGATAACGTCCCGCTCGACGCGGCGGTCATTGTCTCTGCGCCGTTCATGCTTGAGCAGTGTAGTTATCATATGGAGAAGGGGTTTTCGCGCGTTTATCAGCGCTATCTGCTGAACTTACTGAAAGCCAACGCCGCCCGTAAGCTAAAGGCCTACCCGGACACGCTGCCTGTCAGCCTTCAGCAGTTGAAACGGGTGCGTCGCCTGCGCGAATTTGACGATCTGATCACCGCGAAAATCCACGGTTTTGCCGATGCTATCGACTACTATCGCCAGTGCAGCGCCATGCCGTTGCTGAATCAAATCACCCGGCCTACGCTGATTATTCATGCGAAAGACGATCCCTTTATGGATCATCACTCGATCCGGCGCCGGACCATTTACCGGCCAACGTGCAGTATCAACTAACCGAACATGGCGGACACGTGGGCTTTATCGGCGGCACGCTGCGTCGACCGCAGATGTGGCTGGAGACACGTATCCCGGACTGGCTGACCACATATCTGGAAAAGTAAACATGATCATTCCCTGGCAGGATCTGGCTCCCGAAACGCTGGATAATCTGATTGAAAGCTTTGTATTGCGTGAGGGCACAGATTATGGTGAACATGAACGCACGCTTGAAATGAAAGTCGCCGATGTTAAACAGCAGCTTAAAAGCGGTGAAGCCGTTCTGGTGTGGTCCGAACTGCACGAGACGGTGAATATCATGCCCCGTGGTCAGTTTCGCGACTGATCGCACACTCTTTCCACTCAGGGAGTTGCTATGTCCGCCAGACATCCGGTTATTGCCGTTACAGGGTCGAGTGGTGCAGGCACCACCACCACCAGCCTCGCCTTCCGTAAGATCTTCTCGCAACTGCATCTGCGTGCTGCAGAGGTAGAGGGCGACAGCTTTCACCGCTACACCCGCCCCGAGATGGATATGGCAATCCGCAAAGCGCGCGATTTAGGCAAACATATCAGCTACTTTGGCCCCGATGCCAATGACTTTGGCCTGCTGGAGCAGACCTTCGCGGAATACGGACGCAGCGGGACCGGCCAGTCGCGCAAATACCTGCATACCTATGACGAAGCGGTGCCGTGGAACCAGGTGCCGGGTACCTTTACTCCCTGGCAGCCGCTGCCGGAACCCACCGACGTGCTGTTTTATGAAGGTCTGCACGGCGGGGTCGTCACGCCGCAACACGACGTGGCGCGCCATGTCGATCTGCTGGTGGGCGTGGTGCCTATCGTTAACCTGGAGTGGATCCAGAAGCTGACGCGGGATACCAGCGAGCGCGGCCACTCCCGTGAAGCGGTGATGGATTCCGTGGTTCGCTCCATGGAGGATTACATTAACTTCCTCACGCCGCAGTTTTCCCGCACCCATATTAACTTCCAGCGCGTCCCGACCGTGGACACCTCGAACCCGTTTGCGGCAAAAGCCATCCCTTCGCTGGACGAGAGCTTTGTGGTGATCCATTTCCGCAATCTGGACGAGATCGATTACCCCTGGCTGCTGGCGATGCTGCAGGGCTCGTTTATTTCGCACATGAATACGCTGGTGGTGCCGGGCGGCAAGATGGGGCTGGCGATGGAGTTAATCATGACGCCGCTGGTGCAGCGGCTGATGGAAGGCAAGAAGATCGCTTAATCTGTTCTCCCTCTCCCTGTGGGAGAGGGTCGGGGTGAGGGCATCAGACCGCACGATGCCCCACAAGCTTACGCCTCGATCACTTCATACGAATGGGTAATTTTGACCGCTTTTTCCAGCATCAGCGCCACGGAGCAGTACTTCTCCGCAGAGAGATCCACCGCGCGGGAGACCGCAGCGTCTTTCAGCTCTTTGCCGGTCACCACGAAGTGAAGATTGATATGGGTAAACAGGCGCGGCGCTTCATCCCGGCGTTCTGAGGTCAGCTTTACTTCGCAGTCAGTCACGTCGTGACGGCCTTTTTGCAGAATCGATACCACGTCGATTGCGCTGCATCCACCCGCCGCCATCAGAACCACTTCCATCGGACTTGGCGCTTTGTCACCGGAGTTGCCATCCATCAGTATCTGGTGGCCCGAGGCAGACTCACCGAGAAAGGTTAACCCTTCAACCCATTTCACACGTGCTTGCATTTTTATTAACTCCAGGATTGCATTTTTCCTGTCAGATTACGCGCCAGTAACAATTCTGGCAACGGAAGTCGACCTGCATCAAGCTGAAGCGAGACACCAGGAGACACGCGGCAAAACCTATGCTAAAACAGTCGAGATGCTACAGTAATACATTGACGTTACACATGTATGCAGAGGACATCACACATTACAGGCTGCTAATTATTGTGACAGCCGCTCCCCAGGCAGGGGGAAGAATTCGATTGCAACCCCCAGAGTACAGGTACACAGCCAGACTCTGGAGACAGCTTATAACAGAGGATAACAGCGCATGGTGCTTGGCAAACCGCAAACAGACCCGACTCTCGAATGGTTCTTGTCTCATTGCCATATTCATAAGTACCCATCGAAGAGCACGCTGATTCACCAGGGTGAAAAAGCGGAAACGTTGTATTACATCGTCAAAGGCTCAGTAGCAGTGCTGATCAAAGATGAAGAAGGCAAAGAGATGATCCTCTCTTACCTGAATCAGGGAGACTTTATCGGTGAACTGGGCCTGTTTGAAGAAGGTCAGGAGCGTAGCGCCTGGGTCCGTGCGAAAACCGCGTGTGAAGTGGCTGAGATCTCTTATAAGAAATTCCGCCAGCTGATCCAGGTTAACCCGGATATCCTGATGCGCCTCTCTTCGCAGATGGCTCGCCGTCTGCAGGTCACTTCCGAGAAAGTGGGCAACCTCGCCTTCCTGGACGTGACGGGCCGTATCGCTCAGACTCTGCTGAACCTGGCGAAACAGCCAGACGCCATGACCCACCCGGACGGTATGCAAATTAAAATCACCCGTCAGGAAATTGGTCAGATCGTCGGATGTTCTCGTGAGACGGTGGGTCGTATTCTGAAAATGCTGGAAGATCAGAACCTGATTTCCGCCCACGGTAAAACCATCGTGGTTTACGGAACACGTTAATTCCACTCAGACGGCGTGGCATCGCACGATGACACGCCGTTTTTGTCTCTCTCACCCATGTGGCGCAGGCTCATCTATCACCCGGAAGTTAACTACGCACTGCGGCAAACCCTGGTGTTGTGTCTCCCTGTGGCTGTGGGTTTAGTTCTCGGTTATCTGCAATACGGTCTGCTGTTCTCCCTCGTCCCCGCCTGCTGCAACATTGCTGGCCTCGACACGCCTCATAAACGCTTTTTTAAACGCCTGATTATTGGCGGCTCGCTGTTTGCCGGCTGTAGCCTGGCCGTGCAGCTGTTGCTGGCGCGCGATATTCCGCTGCCCCTCATTCTGACGGTGCTGGCGATGACGTTAGGGGTCACGGCAGAGATCAGCGCCCTGCATGCACGCCTGCTGCCCGCCTCGCTGATTGCCGCCATCTTTACCCTGAGCCTGGCGGGAAATATGCCGATCTGGGCGCCGCTGCTCATCTACGCGCTGGGCACCCTGTGGTACGGGCTGTTCAACTGGTTCTGGTTCTGGATGTGGCGCGAGCAGCCGCTGCGTGAATCCCTGAGCGTGCTCTACCGCCAGCTGGCCGATTACTGCGAAGCCAAATACACCCTGCTGACCCAGCATACCGACCCTGAAAAATCGTTACCGCCGCTGCTGGCCCGCCAGCAGAAGGTGGTCGACCTGATTAGCCAGTGTTATCAGCAGTTGCACATGCTTGCCGCGAACAAAAATCATGAATACAAGCGGCTGCTGCGTACCTTCCAGGTGGGTCTGGATCTGCAGGAGCACATCTCCGTCAGCCTGCATCATCCGAAGGAGGTGCAAACGCTGGTGGAGCGCAGCCACGCCGAAGCGGTGATCCGCTGGAACGCCCTGACCGTCGCCGCCCGTCTGCGCGTGCTGGCGGATGACATTCTCTATCATCGCTATCCCACCCGCTTCAACATGGACAAGCAGCTTGGCGCGCTGGAAAAAATCGCCCGCCAGCACCCGGATAACCCGGTGGGCCAGTTCTGCGCATGGCACTTCAGCCGTATTGCCCGCGTGCTCCGCACCCAGCGTCCGCTCTATCCGCGCGATCTGATGGCGGACAAGCAGAAGCGCCTGCCGCTGATCCCCGCCCTGAGAAGCTATCTGTCGCTTAAATCTGCCGCTCTGCGTAACGCGGCCCGCATCAGCGTGATGCTGAGTATCGCCAGCCTGATGGGCATGGCGCTGCATCTGCCTAAGCCTTACTGGATCTTAATGACCGTCCTGCTGGTGACGCAAAACGGCTACAGCGCCACGCGGGTACGCATTCTCCACCGGGCGGCCGGTACCCTGGCGGGGCTGGTTATTGCCGGCGTTACCCTGCACTTCCACGTTCCGGAAGGCTACACCCTGGCGGGGATGCTGATGGTCACCCTGGTAAGTTATTTGTTCATTCGTAAGAACTACGGCTGGGCGACGGTGGGCTTCACGGTGACCGCCGTGTACACCCTTCAGCTGATCACGCTGAACGGGGAGCAGTTTATTATCGCCCGACTGGCCGACACCCTGATTGGCTGTTTAATCGCTTTCGGCGGGATGGTATGGCTGTGGCCGCAATGGCAAAGCGGGCTGCTGCGCCAGAACGCCCACGACGCGCTGGAGGCCGATCAGGAGGCCATCCGCCTGATCCTCAGCGACGATCCGCAACCCACACCGCTGGCGTGGCAGCGCATGAAGGTTAACCAGGCGCACAACGCGCTGTTCAACTCCCTGAATCAGGCGATGCAGGAGCCGGGCTTCAATTCAGCCTATCTGGCGGATATGCGGCTGTGGATGACGCACAGCCAGTTTATCGTCGAACATATCAATGCGATGACGACGCTGGCGCGGGAGCATACGATGCTGACGCCCGATCTGGCGCAGCGGTATCTGCAGTCGTGTGAAATTGCGCTTCAGCGCTGTCAGCAGCGTCTGGAGTATGACGCGCCGGGGGAGAGCGGAGACAGTAATATTCTGGAAGCGCCAGAGACCCTGACGCACGGCCCCATGAGCACGCTGGAACAGCATCTGCAGCGCATTCTGGGGCACCTGAACACCATGCACACCATTTCGTCGGTGGCGTGGCGCCAGCGCCCGCATCACGGTATCTGGTTGATCCGGCGGCTGAAACGCACGCCGTATTAATTGCCGGGTGGCGCTGCGCTTACCCGGCCTACAAATCCGTAGGCCCGTGCAAGCGCAGCGCCGCCGGGCAACACAACTACGCCTGAACCACCCGCTTCACCGCGTTCGCAAAGCGGTTCATCCCTTCGTCGATATCCGCGCTTTCCACCAGCAGCGACGGCGCAAAGCGCATCACGTCAGGTCCGGCGTTGAGCACCATCGCCCCTTCGCTGGCGGCGGCATAGAGGAAATCACGCGCCCGCCCTTTGTACTGCGGCTTCAGCTCGGCGCCAATCAGCAGCCCCATGCCACGAATATCGCTGAAGACATCGTACTGGGCGTCGATCTGCTGGAGATGCTTCACGAACTGCTCGCGCTTCGTATTGACGCCGCTCAGCACTTCCGGAGTATTGATGATATCGAACGCCGCCCCTGCGACCGCGCACGCCAGCGGGTTGCCGCCGTAGGTGGAGCCGTGAGAGCCCACGTGGAACGCCGAGGCGATATCCTGGGTGGTGAGCACCGCGCTGACCGGGAAACCGCCGCCGAGCGCCTTGGCGCTGGTCAGGATGTCCGGCGTCACGCCGTAGTGCATATAGGCAAACAGATCTCCGGTGCGCCCCATGCCGCTCTGCACTTCATCAAAGACCAGCAGCGCCTGGTGCTGGTCGCACAGATCGCGCAGTCCCTGCAGGAATTCTGGCGTTGCCGCCATCACGCCGCCTTCGCCCTGGATGGGCTCGACAACTACCGCGCAGGTGTGATCGTCCATCACCGCTTTTACCGCATGCAGATCGTTAAACGGCACGTGGATGATGTCGGCCGGTTTCGGGCCAAAGCCGTCGGAATATTTTGGCTGACCGCCCACGGTCACGGTAAACAGCGAACGACCGTGGAACGCGTTATGGAAAGCGATGATTTTGCTTTTAAACGGGCTGTGGCGGGTGGACGCGTAATACCGGGCCAGCTTAAAGGCGGTTTCGTTGGCTTCGGTGCCGGAGTTCATAAACAGCACGCGTTCGGCAAAGGTGGCGTCGATGATTTTGCGACCCAGACGTAACGCGGGTTCGTTGGTAAAGACGTTGCTGGTGTGCCACAGGGTTTCGCCCTGGCTTTTCAGCGCCTCGACCAGCGCCGGGTGACAGTGACCTAACGCCGTCACTGCAATGCCGCCCGCAAAATCAATGTACTCTTTGCCCTGTTGATCCCAGACGCGGCTGCCTTTCCCTTTCACCGGGATAAACTCAGCCGGTGCATAAATTGGCAGAATCACCTCATCGAATGTCGCGCGCGTAATTGCAGATTGTTCAGTTGCCATGTAACCCCACCCTTTTTTAAGCAAAAAGCAGAAGTGAAAATATAATCACGAAATATGCTTAAAAAATCACTTCATGGCAACTAAAAATCAACGATTGAGGAAATTAGCCAGCAGCTGGTGGCCCTGCTCGCTGAGAATGCTTTCCGGGTGGAACTGCACCCCCTCCAGATCCCATTCCCGGTGGCGGATACCCATGATCTCCTGCGTTTCGCTCCAGGCGGTGACCTCAAAGCAGTCGGGTAAGGTAGGCGGATCGATGACCAGGGAGTGGTAGCGGGTGACGGTAAGCGGGTTATTAAGGCCAAGGAACACCCCCGTGCCGGTGTGCGTTACCGGGGAGGTTTTGCCGTGCATTACTTTAGCGGCCCGCACAATGGTGGCACCAAAGACCTGGGCGATAGCCTGATGTCCGAGGCAGACGCCCAGAATCGGCAATTTACCGGCATAGTGGCGGATCACCGCCAGCGAAATGCCGGACTCATCTGGCGTGCAGGGCCCGGGAGAGATCACGATTTTCTGCGGATTGAGCGCCGCGACATCCTCCAGAGAGAGCACGTCATTGCGCCGGACCTCCACCTCCGCCCCCAGTTCGCAAAAATACTGGTACAGGTTCCAGGTGAAGGAATCGTAGTTATCAATCAGCAGAATCATGGCGGCTCCCGAAAAAATGGCCGCCCTATTCTACTCAGTTTCCCGGGCTTCGCTTACCACTTTACTGAAGATTGCGTTCAACGCGCTCAGATCTCCCATCGCCCCGCTCTGGTTGGCCTGCGCCCACGCCTCAGGATCGATATCGCGCCAGTCGAGCTGATAGCCCGCATGGATCGCCAGCTGCTCAAAGAAGATGCGCTGAACAATGCCGTTGCCGATGCGGAACGGATGCAGGACGTTGATTTCGCAATAGTAGTGGCTGAGACGGTTAATGAAGTCCGCTTTCTCAAGCCCGACGAGATACCCCTCCTCTTCCAGATCCTGCATCAGGGCGTTGCCCTCTTTTTCGATGTAGGCGAAGTGGCAGAAGCGGGTATCGCCCTGGTAGATATCCATTTCACGAATATCACCTGCCCAGTCGAAGATATCCTGATAGATATGCTGATGAATGGCGCACAGATGCGGCAGTCCGCGCAGCAGCGGCCCCAGGCCGAGGGTAGCCGCGCGCAGGGCAGTGAGTTCATACGCCGCCTGCGCAAGACGCTCCGCCTGGCGGATGCCCAGCCGGTTACGCATCACATTCAGTCCGGGATAGAGATAGGGATCGCGATCGTTGCCGTATTTATCGCTCATAGTGCCTCCTGAGTTCCTCAAGACGCAGCTGTGCCTCGTCGGCGCTGAGCGTGACTAGCGGACCGTCGACCCCTTCAAGACGGCGACTGGCCTGAAAATTCGCGTTTCGCTGTTGTTCCCAGAGACGGGATTTTTGTTTCTCAGTGAGTTTTTTCACCTGTTACCTCCCTGCTTGTGCCCGTGTTGCCACAAGTATAAGCAGCAAACTGCGGTTTCGCAGGGAGGTAAAGGCAACGCGGGCAAAGACTGCCCGCGCCATCAGAGATTAAGGCAGGACTTTCGCAGAGAGGATAACTACCGGTTTTGTCGGCACATTCTGGTAAGGGCCCACGTCGTGCGTCTGCACCTGAGAAATTTTATCGGCCACATCCATGCCTTTCACAACTTTACCAAATACCGCATAGCCAAAATCACGCTGGCCGTGGTCGAGGAAGGCGTTGTCCGCCACGTTGAGGAAGAACTGGCTGGTGGCGCTGTCTTTATCGGCGGTACGCGCCATCGAAATGGTGCCGCGGCTGTTGCGCAGGCCGTTATCCGCTTCGTTCTTGATGGGCGGGTTCGGCTGCTTCTGCTGCATCTGCTCGTTGAAGCCGCCGCCCTGCAGCATAAAGCCTGGGATCACACGGTGGAAAGTGGTGCCGTTATAGAAACCGCTGTTCACGTAATCGAGGAAGTTTTTCACAGAAATTGGGGCTTTCTGACTGTTCAGTTCCAGCTCAATGTTGCCGGCAGAGGTGGTCAACAGAACGTGCGGGTCTCCTTTCGCTGCCAGCGCAGCAGGAGAGAGGGCTGAGAGAGCAAGTACAGCCGCGACAGCCGCCAGGGTTGATTTGAGCATGAGAATTCCTTAACAAAGCGCAGTAAAGAAAGCGAATGGCTTGATTCTAAAGAGCAGTATGAACCTAGGCCAGCCATTTACCTAATTTTACCAATTTGAAACAGATGTAACCGCCGGGCAAACTCAGGCCAGCGAAGTTAACGTGATTAATATCACTCTTTTCTATGCAATTGATGAATAATTTATCTTAAAAGATTTAATTAGATCACATTCACGATTAAAATCTGGCCGCCCGCAGCGCAGTCAACGCGCTTTACATCTCTATTCACAGGCCAGTCATGACTAACAGCAATCGTATCAAGCTCACATGGATCAGCTTCTTCTCCTACGCCCTCACCGGTGCGTTGGTAATTGTCACCGGGATGGTGATGGGAAATATCGCAGACTATTTCAACCTGCCCGTTTCCAGCATGAGTAACACCTTTACCTTCCTTAACGCCGGGATCCTGATCTCCATTTTCCTCAATGCCTGGCTGATGGAAATCGTCCCGCTGAAAACCCAGCTGCGTTTTGGCTTTGTGCTGATGGTGCTTGCCGTGGCGGGTCTGATGCTCAGCCACAGCATCGCCCTCTTCTCCGCCGCCATGTTTGTGCTGGGTCTGGTCAGCGGGATCACCATGTCCATCGGGACATTCCTCATCACCCACATGTATGAAGGTCGCCAGCGCGGCGCACGTCTGCTGTTCACCGACTCCTTCTTCAGCATGGCCGGGATGATCTTCCCGATGGTGGCCGCCGCGCTGCTGGCCCGCAGCATCGAGTGGTACTGGGTCTATGCCTGCATCGGTGTGGTCTACGTGGCGATCTTTATTCTGACCTTCGGCTGTGACTTCCCGGTTCTGGGCAAAAAAGCGCAGACCACCAGCGAGCCGGTTGTGAAAGAAAAATGGGGTATTGGCGTCCTGTTCCTCTCCGTTGCCGCCCTGTGCTACATCCTGGGCCAGCTGGGCTTTATCTCCTGGGTGCCGGAGTACGCCAAAGGTCTGGGGATGAGCCTGAACGATGCCGGCAAGCTGGTCAGTGACTTCTGGATGTCGTACATGTTCGGCATGTGGGCGTTCAGCTTTATCCTGCGCTTCTTCGATCTGCAGCGCATCCTCACCGTGCTGGCAGGCGCCGCCACCGTGCTGATGTACCTGTTCATCAACGGTTCCCCGGAGCAGATGCCGTGGTTCATTCTGACGCTCGGCTTCTTCTCCAGCGCCATTTACACCTCGATCATCACCCTGGGCTCCCTGCAGACCAAAGTGGCTTCGCCGAAGCTGGTTAACTTCGTGCTGACCTGCGGCACCATCGGCACCATGCTGACCTTCGTGGTTACCGGCCCGATTGTGGCCCACAGCGGCCCGCTGGCGGCGTTACACACCGCGAACGGCCTCTATGCTGTGGTGTTTGTGATGTGTCTGGTGCTGGGCTTTGTGACCCGCCACCGCCAGCACAACGCGGCAGCAGCGGCACACTAACCCTTAAGCCCCTTTGCGCTCGGTAAAGGGGCTGTTTTTAGTAAAGAACACCTCTTCCCCGCCGCTGTCCGTCTGTACCCAGGTCTGCGCCAGCTGGGTCGTCGCAATCACCCTGCCCTGACGAATCGACCAGCGCACCGGCACCTGACAACGCACCGCTTCAAAGCCGCTTTCCGCTGGCAAGATAATTAAGTTTGCCGGGTTCCCCGTTTCGATACCGTAATCGCTCAGCCCAAACGTGCGCGCACTGTTGTGGGTGATGAGGTTGAGTCCGCTATCAATTTGCTGATAGCCCATCATCTGACAGACGTGCAGCCCCATGTGCAGAACCTGCAGCATATTGCCGGTACCCAGCGGATACCAGGGGTCAAACACGTCGTCATGGCCGAAGCAGACGTTAATCCCCGCCTCCAGCAACTCTTTCACCCGGGTAATGCCGCGCCGCTTCGGATAGTC
Source organism: Leclercia sp. LTM14 (assembly GCF_023736175.1). Taxonomy (NCBI): domain Bacteria; kingdom Pseudomonadati; phylum Pseudomonadota; class Gammaproteobacteria; order Enterobacterales; family Enterobacteriaceae; genus Leclercia; species Leclercia sp. LTM14. Next base: position 153,157 of record NZ_JAIKTT010000011.1, on the reverse strand, counting down.
GTCAAAGCGCCCCTGCAGATGGATATTCACCAGCGGATTGGCGACAAAGTTAATCCCGGAGAGCTTCAGCAGACGAAACAGCCGCGAGGTATAAGCCCCGTTATAGGAGTGCATCGCGGTGGTATGGCTGGCGGTAACGCGCGGGCCGATCCCCGCCTCATACGCCAGCGCGGCAACCGTTTCGACAAACCGCGACTGCTCGTCGTCGATCTCATCGCAGTGAATATCCAGCGGACGGTCGTACTTCTTCGCCAGTTCAAAGGCGATATGCAGCGACTGCACGCCATATTCCCGGGTGAACTCAAAGTGCGGGATAGCGCCTACCACGTCAGCCCCCAGCCGTAACGCCTCCTCCAGCAGTGCGGCGCCGTTGGGATAGGAGAGGATCCCCTCCTGCGGGAACGCGACGATTTGCAGGTCGACCCAGGGGGCGACCTCCTGCTTCACCTTCAGCATCGCCTTCAGGGCGGTGAGGGTCGGATCCGAGACATCCACATGGGTGCGCACAAACTGGATGCCGTTGGCGATCTGCCACTTCAGGGTCTTCCAGGCCCGGGCTTTAACATCCTCGTGGCTGAGCAGCGCCTTGCGCTCCGCCCATCTTTCGATGCCCTCAAACAGCGTCCCGGACTGGTTCCAGTTCGGCTCACCCGCGGTCTGGGTGGTATCCAGGTGGATATGCGGCTCGATAAAGGGCGGAATGGCCAGCCCGCCGCGAGCGTTTAACACCTCATAGCTCTCGCTCTGCTTCTCGCCCGTTGGGGTGATTTCGCCAAAACGACCGTTCTCAATAGCCAGTTGCCATAAGCCATCCCGTCCCGGTAAGCGGACGTTCTGGATAAGCCAAAGCGGTGCTGTAGACATCATGTTCTCCCTAAAATGAGGGCTGAAATTCAGGAGTAGCTGAAATTAAAAATTAGCCTCCTATTTTGTACACAAAATCATCGATTACGAAAAGCCTGAGATTTCCAGTACTTATAAAAAACCTGACAAATCAACAAACTACCCACTAATGAGTAGTTGAAGGCGTATTTGATTTGCATCAATAAGCGGCTTTGCTGAATCGTTAAGGTAGGCAGTAATAGAAAAGAAATCGAGGCAAAAATGAGCAAAGTCAGACTCGCTATCATCGGTAACGGCATGGTCGGCCACCGCTTTATTGAGGATCTCCTTGATAAAGCCGATGCTGCCCAGTTCGACATTACCGTGTTCTGTGAAGAACCCCGTAAGGCGTACGACCGCGTGCACCTCTCCTCCTATTTCTCTCACCACACCGCCGAAGAGCTCTCTTTAGTGCGCGAAGGTTTTTACGAGAAACATGGCGTGAAGGTTCTGGTGGGCGAGCGCGCTATCACCATCAACCGTCAGGAAAAAGTGATTCATTCCAGTGCGGGACGCACGGTTTTTTACGACAAGCTGATCATGGCGACTGGCTCATACCCGTGGATCCCGCCGATCAAAGGGTCTGAAACTCAGGATTGCTTCGTCTATCGCACCATTGAAGATCTGAACGCCATTGAATCCTGCGCCCGTCGCAGCAAACGCGGCGCGGTTGTCGGCGGCGGCCTGCTCGGCCTCGAAGCCGCTGGCGCGCTAAAAAACTTAGGTGTTGAAACCCACGTCATCGAATTTGCCCCGATGCTGATGGCAGAGCAGCTCGACCACATGGGTGGCGAGCAGCTGAAACGCAAAATTGAAAGCATGGGTGTGAAAGTTCACACCAGCAAAAATACCAAAGAGATCGTGCAGGAAGGCACCGAGGCGCGTAAAACCATGCGCTTCGCCGACGGCAGCGAGCTGGAAGTCGACTTTATCGTCTTCTCCACCGGTATTCGCCCGCGCGACAAGCTGGCCACCCAGTGCGGTCTGGCCGTTGCCCAGCGCGGCGGGATCATGATCAACTCCACCTGCCAGACCTCCGATCCGGATATCTACGCCATCGGTGAATGCGCCAGCTGGGAAAATCACGTCTACGGTCTGGTTGCCCCGGGCTACAAGATGGCGCAGGTGACTGCCGACCATATCCTCGGCAATGAAAACGCCTTCACCGGCGCGGACATGAGCGCCAAGCTGAAGCTGCTGGGCGTGGACGTAGGCGGTATCGGCGATGCGCACGGTCGCACGCCGAACTCCCGCAGCTACGTCTACCTCGACGAAAGCAAAGAAGTTTATAAACGTCTTATCGTCAGCCCGGATAACAAAACCCTGCTCGGCGCGGTGCTGGTGGGTGATACCAGCGATTTCGGCAACCTGCTGCAGCTGGTGCTGAACGCCATTGAGCTGCCGGAGAATCCGGACGCGCTGATCCTGCCAGCCCACGCGGCCAGCGGCAAGCCGTCCATCGGGGTTGATAAGCTGCCGGACAGCGCGCAGATTTGCTCCTGCTTCGACGTCACTAAAGGCATGCTGGTTGCCGCCATCAACAAAGGCTGCCACACCGTTGCGGCGCTGAAAGCTGAAACCAAAGCCGGTACCGGCTGCGGCGGCTGTATCCCGCTGGTGACCCAGGTGCTGAACGCCGAGCTGGCGAAACAGGGCATCGAAGTCAACAACAACCTGTGCGAGCACTTCGCTTACTCTCGCCAGGAGCTGTACCACCTGATCCGCGTTGAAGGCATCAAATCTTTCGACGAGCTGCTGCAAAAACACGGCCAGGGCTATGGCTGTGAAGTCTGTAAACCGACCGTCGGTTCTCTGCTGGCCTCGTGCTGGAATGAGTACGTGCTCAAGCCGCAGCACACCCCGCTGCAGGACACCAACGACAACTTCCTGGCGAACATTCAGAAAGACGGTACCTACTCCGTCATTCCACGTTCTGCCGGCGGTGAAATCACCCCGGAAGGGCTGGTGGCTGTCGGTCGCATCGCACGCGAGTTTAACCTCTACACCAAAATCACCGGCTCCCAGCGTATCGGTCTGTTCGGTGCGCAGAAAGACGACCTGCCGGAAATCTGGCGTCAGCTGATTGAAGCGGGCTTCGAAACCGGTCACGCCTATGCCAAAGCGCTGCGCATGGCGAAAACCTGCGTTGGCAGCACCTGGTGCCGCTACGGCGTAGGCGACAGCGTCGGCTTCGGCGTCGAACTGGAAAACCGCTACAAAGGCATCCGCACTCCGCACAAAATGAAGTTCGGCGTCTCTGGCTGTACCCGTGAATGTGCTGAAGCGCAGGGTAAAGACGTGGGGATCATCGCCACTGAGAAAGGCTGGAACCTGTATGTCTGTGGTAACGGCGGGATGAAACCGCGTCACGCGGACCTGCTGGCGGCGGATATCGACCGTGAAACGCTGATTAAGTACCTCGACCGCTTCATGATGTTCTACATCCGTACCGCGGACAAACTGACCCGTACCGCGCCGTGGCTGGATAACCTGGAAGGCGGCATTGACTACCTGAAGTCCGTTATCATCGACGACAAGCTGGGCCTGAACGCGACGCTGGAAGAAGAGATGGCTCGCCTGCGCGATGCCGTGATTTGCGAATGGACCGAAACCGTCAACACCCCGTCGGCGCAGGTTCGCTTCAAACACTTTATCAACAGCAACCAGCGCGACCCGAGCGTGCAGGTCGTGCCTGAGCGCGAACAGCATCGTCCGGCGACGCCGTATGAACGCATTCCGGTGACTCTGGTGGAGGAAAACGCATGAGCCAGTGGGTAAACATCTGCAAAATCGACGAGATTCTGCCAGCCACCGGCGTGTGTGCGCTGTTGGGTCATGAGCAGGTTGCCATTTTCCGTCCACGTCACGACGAACAGGTTTTTGCCATCAGCAATATCGACCCGTTCTTTGAGGCCAGCGTGCTTTCCCGCGGGATCATCGCGGAACATCAGGGCGAGCTATGGGTTGCCAGCCCGCTGAAAAAGCAGCGTTTCCGCCTGAGCGACGGCCACTGCATGGAAGATGAGAGCCACTCCGTGAAGCACTATGACGTCCGCGTCAAAGACGGCAAGGTGCAGCTGAGAGGCTGATTGATACGGGGGCGCAATGCCCCCGCTTTTAAATGTTCTCCCGTTCGGGAGCTTTTCAACTTTTTACACGAAATCATTTGTGCTGCATCGCGGCGGCAACTGAACGAATCCCCAGGAGCATAGTTCACTATGTGACTGGGGTGAGTGAAGGCAGCCAACAAAGAGGCAGCGCGAAGGATAAAGTGTAATGGATAATCAAATGTTTACAGACACTATTAATAAGTGTGCGGTTAACGCTGCGCGTATCGCACGCCTCAGCAAAAATAGTCCTCTCGGATTCTGGATCAGTTCCGCGATGGCCGGTGCCTATGTGGGCCTGGGGATCATTTTAATTTTCACCCTCGGTAATCTCGTCGACCCATCCGTTCGTCCGCTGGTGATGGGCGCTACCTTCGGGATCGCGCTGACCCTGGTCATCATCGCAGGTTCTGAGCTTTTCACCGGTCACACCATGTTCCTGACGCTGGGCGTGAAAGCCGGCACCATCACCCAGGGCCAGATGTGGGGCATTCTGCCGCAGACCTGGCTCGGTAACCTGGTGGGCTCCGTGTTTGTCGCGCTGCTTTACAGCTGGGGTGGCGGTAGCCTGCTGCCGGTGGATACCAGCCTCGTTCACACCGTCGCCCTGGCGAAAACCACCGCCCCGGCGATGGTCCTGTTCTTTAAAGGCGCGCTCTGTAACTGGCTGGTGTGTCTTGCGATCTGGATGGCAATCCGTACTGAAGGTGCCGCGAAGTTCATCGCGATCTGGTGGTGCCTGCTGGCCTTTATCGCCTCCGGTTACGAACACTCCGTTGCCAACATGACGCTGTTTGCCCTCTCCTGGTTTGGTCACCACAGCGAAGCCTATACGCTGTCAGGCATCGGTCATAACCTGTTGTGGGTAACGCTAGGCAATACCCTTTCTGGGGTTGTATTTATGGGTTGGGGTTACTGGTATGCTACCCCTAAAGCGGAGCGTCCGACTCCTGCCACCATCGCAACCGTTCAGGCGAAAGCCAACCAGTAAGAGGTAATGTCGTGGATCACCTGCCAATATTCTGTCAATTACGCAATCGTGACTGCCTGCTCGTGGGCGGTGGCGATGTGGCTGAACGTAAAGCCCGCCTGCTGTTAGACGCAGGTGCCCGACTCACCGTAAACGCCCTCGACTTCGCCCCGCAGTTTACCGTGTGGGCGCAGGAAGGGATGCTCACCCTGGTTGAGGGTGAGTTCAACGAATCTCTGCTCGATACCTGCTGGCTGACCATCGCCGCTACCGACGACGATGTGGTTAACCAGCGCGTCAGCGACGCCTGTGAAACCCGGCGGATCTTCTGCAACGTGGTGGATGCGCCGAAAGAGGCGAGTTTCATCATGCCGTCGATTATCGACCGCTCGCCGCTGATGGTCGCCGTCTCCTCCGGCGGTACCTCGCCGGTGCTGGCGCGCCTGCTGCGCGAAAAACTCGAAGCCATTCTGCCGCAGCACCTGGGCCAGGTTGCCCACTATGCGGGGCAATTGCGCGCCCGGGTGAAAAAGCAGTACGCCACCGTCGGCGAACGCCGCCGCTTCTGGGAAAAATTCTTTGTCAACGACCGGCTGGCGCAGTCGCTGGCTAACCAGGATCGCAAAGCCGTGGATGACACCACCGAGCAGCTGCTGAGTGCACCGCTCGATCACCGTGGCGAGGTGGTGCTGGTGGGCGCAGGTCCGGGCGATGCCGGCCTGTTAACCCTGAAAGGGCTGCAGCAGATCCAGCAGGCGGATATCGTGGTTTATGACCGTCTGGTCTCTGATGACATCATGAACCTGGTGCGCCGGGATGCCGACCGGGTGTTTGTCGGCAAGCGCGCCGGATATCACTGCGTACCGCAGGAAGAGATTAACCAGATCCTGCTGCGTGAAGCGCAAAAGGGGAAACGCGTGGTGCGTCTGAAAGGCGGCGATCCCTTTATCTTCGGGCGCGGCGGCGAAGAGCTGGAGACGCTGTGTGACGCAGGCATTCCGTTCTCGGTGGTGCCGGGCATTACCGCCGCCTCAGGCTGCTCGGCCTATTCCGGTATCCCACTGACCCACCGTGATTACGCCCAAAGCGTGCGTCTGGTTACCGGCCACCTGAAAACCGGCTGCGAACTGGACTGGCATAACCTGGCCGCGGAAAAACAGACCCTGGTGTTCTATATGGGGCTGAACCAGGCGGCGACCATTCAGGCGAAACTGCTTGAACACGGCATGGATGCAGAAATGCCGGTTGCGCTGGTGGAGAACGGCACGTCGATCAAACAGCGTGTGGTCAGCGGCGTGTTAACCCAGTTGGGCGAGCTTGCCCAACTGGTTGAAAGCCCGGCGTTGATCGTGGTAGGCCGCGTGGTGGCGTTGCGTGACAGACTAAACTGGTTCTCCAACCACTGAGCCAGACTGAACATATTCCCCGCTCAATGAGTAGTCCTGTTATGGACTACTCCTCTCTTACCCCTGTCGATAACATACCTTCCGCGAAAGCATATTTTCATATATTCCCTCATGTTACAGACAAGGAAGCGTTATGTTCAAACTGGCAAAGATTGCCCTGGTTGCAGGCATCTTAACGACTCTTACGGCATGTACCGGCCGTGTTGAAAACACCAAAAATAACTGCAGCTACGATTACCTGCTGCACCCGGCGATCTCTATCTCCAAGATCATCGGCGGCTGTGGCCCGGCAGCGAGTCAGTAAGCGTTTTTCAGGCATAAAAAAACCGGGGAGTTCCCGGTTTTTTCGCAGGGTGGCGCTATTACACTACCCCGTAGGCCGGGTAAGGCGAAGCCGCCACCCGGCAAACAAGCTTAAGGTTTCGCCACAAACCCAATCGCTTCGTACACCGCTTTCAGCGTTTCAGAGGCGCGTGCGCTGGCCTTCTCGGCCCCCTCTTTCATCACTTTCTGCAGGAAGGCTTCGTCATTACGGAACTGGTGATAACGCGCCTGCAGTTCGGTCAACATGCCGGAAACCGCGTCAGCCACTTCGCCTTTCAGATGACCATACATTTTGCCTTCGAAGTGCTGCTCCAGCTCAGGAATGCTGCGCCCCGTCACGGCGGAGAGAATATCCAGCAGGTTAGAGACGCCCGCTTTGTTCTGCACGTCGTAACGCACCACAGGCGGCTCGTCCGAGTCGGTAACCGCACGCTTGAGCTTCTTGACCACCGCTTTCGGATCTTCCAGCAGGCCGATAACGTTGTTGCGGTTATCGTCTGACTTGGACATCTTCTTGGTTGGTTCCAGCAGGGACATCACGCGAGCGCCGGACTTCGGAATAAACGGCTCTGGCACCTTGAAGATATCGCCGTAGATCGCATTGAAGCGCTGGGCGACATCGCGGCTCAGCTCCAGGTGCTGCTTCTGGTCTTCACCCACCGGAACCTGGTTGGTCTGGTACAGCAGGATGTCAGCGGCCATCAGCACCGGATAGTCGAACAGACCGGCGTTGATGTTTTCGGCGTAACGGGAAGATTTATCCTTGAACTGGGTCATACGGCTCAGTTCGCCGAAATAGGTGTAGCAGTTCAGGGCCCAACCCAGCTGCGCGTGTTCCGGCACATGGGACTGAACGAAAATGGTGCTTTTCTCAGGATCGATACCGCAGGCCAGATAGAGCGCAAGGGTGTCGAGCGTCGCTTTACGCAACTGCTGCGGATCCTGGCGCACGGTAATGGCGTGCTGGTCAACGATGCAGTAGATACAGTGATACTCGTCCTGCATGTTCACCCACTGACGCAGCGCACCCATATAGTTGCCAATGGTCAGTTCACCTGAGGGCTGTGCGCCACTAAATACGATGGGCTTAGTCATTTTTCAATTCCTGATTTTCACTGTGCGAAAGCCCGAGCACGGGCAGTAAATCTTTGAAGTGGTCGAAGACAAAATCCGGCTCACTCAGCGTAATGGATTCACCGTAGTTATAACCATAGGTGAGGCCAACGGACGGGCAGCCTGCGGCCCTGGCAGCCAGAATATCATTGCGCGAATCACCTACAAAGAGCAGTGCTTCAGGCGATAAAGATAATTTTCCTGCCACCAGCAGTAGCGGTTCGGGATGCGGCTTCTTGTTCTGCACGTCATCGCCACCGACAATCACCGAGAAATAGTGGGCAATATCCAGCGCTTCCAGCAACGGCGCGACGAACGCTGTCGGCTTATTGGTCACCAGCGCCAGCGGCATACCCTTAGCATGCAGCGCGCCCAGCGTACCGGCCACATCCGGGAACAGGAAGCTGCCCTCTTCCACCGTCTCTTCATAAAAACGGTTAAACAGCTTACGCAGGACACGAACCTGCTCTTCCTGCGGGATATCCGCATGATCGACACCCGGCTTGCCCTGCGCCGCACGTTGGATCGCCCGTTCCTGACGCGCCCAGGTCAGCGCGCGTTCCATCAGCACGTCCGCCCCGTTACCGATCCACGTCACCACGCGCTCTTCGCCCGCGACCGGCAGTTCCAGCGCGTACAGCGCCTGATCCACTGCCGCTGTTAAACCCGGCGCGCTGTCCACCAGCGTACCGTCGAGGTCAAATGCAACGCCCCGAATTGCCTGCAAATTATCCATGACTTACCTTCGCCAGTTCACTGCGCATTTCATCAATGACTTTTTTGTAGTCCGGCTGATCGAAAATAGCCGAACCCGCGACAAACATATCCGCGCCCGCCGCAGCGATTTCGCCGATGTTGTTGACCTTCACGCCACCGTCCACTTCGAGGCGGATATCAAAGCCAGATTCGTCGATACGGCGGCGCACTTCACGCAGCTTATCCAGCGTTTGTGGAATGAAGGACTGCCCGCCAAAGCCCGGGTTCACGGACATCAGCAGGATCACGTCCAGCTTGTCCATCACGTAATCAAGGTAGCTCAACGGTGTGGCCGGGTTAAAGACCAGGCCCGCCTTACAACCGTGCTCTTTGATCAGCTGCAGCGTGCGGTCAACGTGTTCGGAGGCTTCAGGATGGAAGGTGATGATGCTGGCGCCCGCGGCGGCAAAATCCGGCACGATGCGATCAACCGGTTTCACCATCAGATGCACGTCAATGGGTGCGGTGACGCCATAGTTGCGCAGCGCCTTCAGGACCATCGGGCCGATGGTCAGGTTAGGCACGTAGTGGTTATCCATAACGTCGAAATGAACGACATCCGCACCGGCAGCCAGGGCTTTCGCGGTGTCTTCGCCCAGCCGGGCAAAATCAGCCGAAAGAATTGAGGGTGCAATCAAATACTGTTTCATCCGCATCTCCTTGAACTTTGTTTAACGGCGGGCGAAACGGCTCAGGGCAGATAGAGAGCCAGCAGTTCGTCCACCTTTTTACGTGTACCGCCGTTGCTGCTGATGCTGCGCCGGACCTTGACCTGAAAATGCTCAGCGGCCTTGTACCATTCGCGCGTATCGGGCGTGTCGTGATTCGAAATTAACACCGGGATACTTTTGCTGACCAGTTTTTCCGCCATCTCCGCCAGACGCGCCTGCTCGGCGGGACTGAAGCTGTTGGTATGATAGGCGGTGAAGTTCGCTGTTGCCGACAGTGGAGCGTATGGCGGATCGCAGTAGACCACCGAGTTGGCGTCAGCTTTATCCATACACTCTTCATACGAGAGGCAATGGAACTCCGCATTCTGCGCTTTTTCAGCAAAGTGATACAGCTCGGCCTGCGGGAAGTACGGGCGCTTGTAGCGACCAAAGGGCACGTTGAATTCACCACGCAGGTTGTACCGGCACAGGCCGTTGTAGCCATGGCGGTTAAGATAGAGGAACAACAGCGCACGGCGGAACTTGTCCTGGCTCTGATTAAACTCAGCGCGATGCTGATAGTAAACGTCCGGGTTGTTGTTCTCTGGCGTAAACAGCTTGCGCGCCTCATCGACGTACTCATCGGTACGCTCTTTTACGATGGTATAGAGGCTGATCAGATCGCTGTTGATATCCGCAAGGATATAGCGGGAGTAGTGGGTATTGAGAAATACCGAGCCCGCGCCAACAAAGGGTTCGACAAGACACTCGCCGTCTGGCAGGTGTTTTTGAATATCATCGAGCAGGGGGTATTTCCCCCCTGCCCATTTCAGAAAAGCGCGATTTTTTTTCATGCTGACTAACTGATTACACCTTCTCCGGCTGTGGAGAAAGCTCCGACAGCATCCTGCGCTTCACAGATTACTTCAAATCGGACTGAACCTGACGGATCGGCTTCGCCCACGGATTTTTCGCCTGAACGTCGGCTGGCAGCGTGGCAACCGCGCGTTTTGCTTCATCTTTAGAAGAGTACACACCGCTCACCAGCACATACCATGGCTGACCGTTACGGGTGGTCTCGTAAACAACGAAGTTTTTCAGGTTTGATTTTTTCGCCCAGCCGTTGAGGTTGTCATAGCTGGAAGAGCTGCTCAGCTGCAACGTGTAGTTGCTGGACGGCGCAGACTTCAGTGAACTCACATTCCCTGTAGATTTACCGGTGCTGGCAGAAGCCGCAGGCGCGGTTGCAGCTGGCGTCGAGGCGGTTGCCGTCGGCGCTGGCGTAGCCGTCGCTTTCGGCGCCGTCGCGGTTGCCGCTGGCGCTTTGGCCGGGGCGCTGGTTGCCGTTTCAGTGTGCTTCGGCTGCGCGGCGGCTTTCGGCGTTTCGGCTTTGGCAACTGGCTGTGGCTTCACTTCACGCTTCGGCTCGATGACCGTCTGCTTACGTTCCTGATGCTGTACAGGTTTAGTCTGACGTGGCGCAGTTTCTGTAGCCGCCGTCTGCTGCTGCCCGGTGGCACCACGAACTGGCGCGACGGTCGCAGGCTCGGTCGGCAGCGTGGAGTTAACCACCACGTTGTTGACCTGCTGCTGGCTCTGCGGCTGCGTCAGGGCATTATTCAGATCGCCCTGCACTTCAACACGCTGCTGGCCTTCCGGGGTCGCCGGAGACTGGCCCTGAGTTGGCGTGGAGGCCACTGGCGGCAGAGAGATCTCCTGCTGGGTATTCCCGGCAGTATTCTCTGCAGAAGTGGTGCCTGGCGCAGGCTGGGTGCCATTCGCCTGATCGGCAGCACTGCCGGAAAGATCGATGCTCTTCTCGCCGGACGCGGTTTGTTCAGCAGGCGTGGTTGACGGGGCTTTGAGTGCCGAGCCGACGCCGATAATCAGCAGCAGCAGGACCAGCACGCCCAGGCCCATCATAATGTACTGGCGGGAAGCGGGCTTCGCCGGAGCGGCTTTACGCTTACGCGGGCGACGCTCTACGGGCTCTTCGTCCATTGAATCTTCTTCGGACTCATAATCCTCTTCTTCACGCTCGTCGCGGGCGGCGCGGCCACGCGAAGGACGAGGATCGTCATTGTCCAGATCGACCTCATCAAAGTTAATTTGCGGATCGTTATCACGTTCTGAAGACTGGCGAGTACGACCAGTACGACGATCGCTGGGATCGGGTTTCAGCTCGTCTTCTGGTTTGAATTCATCCATTTAACACCCCACTAAAAGGCTTATGCCTACAACTTTGCACATCACCTGAAGCAAACTGGCTACGTGTTACCGCAGCCGGACCTTTCTAATAGTTACGCTTGCTGGCAATCAGCAATAGCGCCAAGAACGACATCGTGCGGCACACCGCCACGAACTTCACTCTTTCCGATGGCAAGCGGGAGTACCAGACGCATCTCGCCTGCTAATACTTTTTTATCACGCATCATGTGCGGCAAGTAGGCCTGCGCTGACATTTCTCGCGGCCCCGTCACCGGCAAACCGGCGCGCTCAAGCAGCGTGATAATGCGTTGTGTATCCGCCTTGCTGAACTGACCCAGACGCTCCGAGGTGCGTGCGGCCATTACCATTCCCGCCGCCACGGCCTCGCCATGCAGCCAGTTACCGTAGCCCATTTCGGCTTCGATAGCATGACCGTAGGTGTGCCCCAGATTCAGTAAAGCACGTAAGCCTGTTTCGCGCTCGTCTGCGGCAACCACTTCTGCTTTCAGCTCACAACAACGGCGAATACAGTACGCCATCGCCTGACCATCCAGGCGCAACAGGGCGTCCATATTCTCTTCAAGCCAGCTAAAGAACTCGCCGTCCAGAATAATGCCGTACTTGATCACTTCCGCCAGGCCAGAGGCCAGCTCGCGCTGAGGCAGCGTTTGCAGACAGTCGAGATCCACCACCACCGAAGCGGGCTGATAGAACGCGCCAATCATGTTTTTGCCAAGCGGATGGTTAACGGCGGTTTTGCCACCAACGGAAGAGTCGACCTGCGACAACAGCGTGGTAGGAATTTGAATAAAACGGACACCGCGCTGATAGCTTGCCGCAGCAAACCCCGTCAGATCGCCAACGACACCGCCGCCTAAAGCCAGCAGTGTAGTGTCGCGACCGTGCGGTTTTTGCAGTAATGCGGTGAAGACGGTATCGAGTACCGTCAGGCTTTTATACTGCTCGCCATCAGGCAGAATCACACTGTCGACCTTCACGCCAGCCTGTTCGAGCAGCTGACGTACGCGGTCGAGATAAAGCGGAGCCAGAGTCTCATTGGTGACCAGCATTGCCTGATCACCCGCTTTCAGTGGTAAGAAGGAAGCTGGGTCGTTAAACAAACCAGCCGCGATAGTGATAGGGTAACTCCGTTCACCGAGAGTGACTGTAATCCTCTCCATAACGCGACATCCACCTTAAATGCTTTTACCCGCAGGCGAGTGTATATAAAGCCAGAATCAGTTGCTTTCCAGCATATGAATAATCTGGTTTGCGACCACTTTTGCGCTCTGGTCGTCTGTGCGAATGGTGACGTCAGCAATCTCTTCGTACAGCGGATTGCGTTCACCAGCCAGTGCTTCCAGAACTTCGCGTGGAGGCGTCTCAACCTGTAGCAACGGGCGTTTTTTATCACGCTGCGTACGCGCCAGTTGTTTTTCGATGGTCGTTTCGAGATAGACCACGACACCGCGGGCGGAGAGACGGTTGCGAGTTTCGCGAGATTTTACAGAGCCGCCGCCGGTAGCCAGCACAATGCCCTGCTTTTCCGTAAGTTCATTGATGACTTTTTCTTCACGGTCACGGAAACCCTCTTCGCCTTCTACGTCGAAGACCCAGCCCACATCAGCTCCGGTTCGTTTCTCAATCTCTTGATCAGAATCGTAAAATTCCATATTGAGTTGTTGAGCTAACTGGCGCCCAATAGTGCTTTTGCCGGCACCCATAGGCCCAACCAGAAAGATATTGCGTTTCTCTGCCATTTTTTCGGTACTACTAAGACTATTCGTTAATGGTAAACCCGCTTCGCCGATACCTGGCGTAACAGGACATGAACTGAAACCTCATATGCGATAGAGCGAGAGTCAGACTAAAAATTATCTCAGTACTCCAGCTTGTTTGGCAACAGAATAAATCACCAGGCTTGCCGCTTAAGTTATTAAGGGGTGAGATTGTGTAAGCTGATTCTCAAATCGGTACTCCTTGTATGCTAATTCATGCCCCACGTCAAACATCTGCAACAAACAGAATGCAAAATCACGCCGGGCATTGCTGCCCATTATGGCGTTGCAACCAGACGTGGGGTGATAAAAACCACTAATTCCCGGCGCTCGTTGTCTTTACCCTGATGGCGGAAAAGGTGCCCCAGGAGAGGAATACGGCTCAAGCCTGGCACATTTTCGCTGCCGCTTTTATGCCTCTGAGAAAAAATTCCCCCTAAGGCCAGCGTTTCACCACTTTTAACTTCAACCTGGGTTTCAATCTCCTGCTTATCGATGGTCAGGGTTTCACTGTCGGCCTGCTGCAACACCTGGCCCGGGCTGTTCTCGCTGATACGCAGCTTCAGGCGTACCCGACCGTTGGCCAGCACCACCGGCGTCACCTCCATGCCCAGCACCGCCTCTTTAAACTCCACCGACGTCGCCCCGCTCTCTCCGCTGGAGACCTGATAAGGGATCTCGCTCCCCTGTTTGATGCTGGCGGGCTGCATGTGCGATGCCAGCAGCCGCGGGCTGGCGATGATATCTACCTGCTGCTTTTGTTCGAGGGCGGAGAGCTCAATGTCCAGCAGCCGGCCATTAATCCGCCCGATATTAAAGCCCACCTGCGTGGTCGCGGCGTTAACCGCAAGATCGGCGCTGAGTATCGTCAGCTGACCGGGCTTACCCGCCTGCTGAGCCTGGGCCAGACTCCACTTCACCCCTAACTCGCGCAGGCTTTTTTCACTCATGCTGACGATGTGCGCCGCGAGCTCGACCTGCGCTACCGGCAGATCCATCTGCGTCACCCAGTGCTGTAGTGCGTCCAGCGCTGCCCGGGTGTCGCGCACCAGCAGACGATTGGTGCGTTTGTCCACCGCCAGGCTGCCTTTTGGGCTGAGGAGCTTTTCGGCAGCCTGCTGGAGATCGCTCGCATCCGCATACGAGAGAGGGAAGCTGCGCGCCTCCAGCGGCACGCTGAGCTGGCGCTTTGCGCGCTCCGCCTCTTTTCTGGCCTGCTGCTGCTGTTGCCAGGCGGCGCTGTGAATATAAAAGATGCCCTCGTGCTGGCGCATCACCAGCCCGGCGCTGGTCACTACCGTCTGTAGCGCCTGTAGCCAGGGCACCTTCTGCAGACGCAGCGAGACGTTGCCGCTCACGTCCGGGGCGATAATCATGTTGCGGTTCTCCTGCTCCGCCAGAGCCTGCAGAAGCTGGGCGACCGGTACGTCATCCACCACCAGATTGACGGCCGCCGGTTCCGCTGCCAGCGCCTGGCTGGCGATCAGCAGCAGTGCCACGATCCCTGTTTTCATGTTTCGTTCCTTGTCGTTGCCATCGCCATTGGGACTGTTCACAGGCCTCTGAGGTGTCGATGACCAGCTCCTTTTCATCCAGCGTCATTACCCGCCAGCCCTGAGGCAGCGTCTCGCCGCGGCGCACCCGCAGCCAGCGAGACGTTTCATCCCTGACGATCCCCACAGGCACCGCGCCGGACACCAGCCCGGCATAACGCCACTGGCTCAGGACGGCGTCGGGGCAGCGTGACACCGGGGCCTGAAACGGATCGCGCATGCCGAGAAGCAGCGGCAGTAAAAGCAGCACGCCCCGGTTAACCCGCATTCTGCCGCTCCAGCTGGAGGGTAATCCGTAGCTTTTGCTGCTCTGGCTGGATGGTAAAACGCCCGACCGCCACATCGCGCCGGGCGAGGGTGGCAAACAGCGTGGGGATCTGCGCCCACACCGCATCGACCACCAGCTCCCCGCCTGCGCTGACGGGCTGCCAGCGCACCATCCGCATCTCACCGGTATCGAACTCCAGCGGCGAAAAAGGGCGCGTTGCCATGGACGCTGGGACGTCATCCTCGGGGAAGAGCTTACGCACCGCGGTCCATAAGCGGGCGTTGATCGCAGCGCCTTGTTCATGCTGAGCCTGCTGCGTCGTGAGCTGTTGCTGCTGTATGTGTAGCTGCACACCGGTCACGCCGAACAGCATCAGCCCGGAACTGACGCCCCAGCACAGGCCGCGCCAGCGCGGAGACAGCCTGTACCAGATGTCAGGATGGATCCGCATAAGCCTGCTCCTTGCGGGTCAGCGTCCAGCTAAACTCCCAGCGTCCCTGCGCGTCCTGGCGCATCTCCCCCGGCGTTCCCGGCCCGAATCCGGGCAGCTGGCGTAGTGCCGTCTCCAGCGCCGCAAGCGCCGGTAAGGTAGTGGCGTATCCGTGGAGCGAGAGCGTGGACTGCTTAAAGCGAAGCTGCGCCAGCCATGCCTGCTCCGGCAGGGCGTGGGCCAGGGCGATCAGTTCCGCCTGCCAGGCCTCCGTGCTGGCTTTTTGCCGCGCCCAGCGCTGCCGTTGCTGGCGCTGAACAACACGCGCCGCCCACTGCGTTTGCCGCTGCTCCAGCGCCTGTCGTAGCGCCAGATCGCTGGCCTGCCTATGGGCGTAAACATCCGTCTGCAGAGATGAGCTGGCCCGAAGGGCCGTCCAGAGCACCAGCGTTAAGAGCAGCGAGCCGGTAAACAGCAGGCCCCAGAAGCGCAGGCAGTGGCGTTTTTGTTGCTGACGCCACGGCAGCAGGTTTGCGGTCCTCATACCGGATAGACTCCCGCCGCCAGCGCCAGCGCGACGCTAAAATCCGCGCCATTTTCAGGCAGCGGCGGCTGCCGGTGGGGTACCACGCACCAGGGATCGAAACTGGCCATATCGCAGCAGGCGATCTCCTCAACCCTGAGCGCCAGCAGCGCGGCCAGCCGTTCGACGTCGGGGGCTTCCGCCAGCCCGCGCCTGCCCCACTGGTGGCGCATCGCCCAGAGCCACTGGTCCCGATCGCGCCAGGCGATACACTGGGCGGGCGCCTGCACAAAAGGCAGCAGATGCGTCAGCGCTCCGGCATCGGGCGTGATGGTGGTGAGTTGCAGGCGCAGGACCCGGGCCAGCTCCAGAAGCGCGTCGATCTCCTTATTTTGTGCGGCAGTAATCTGAAATGTCTGGCTGAAGGTATCTTCTGCATAGTCAAAACGCAGGGCTTCGGGCGCCATCTCCAGTTCACGGCTCAACGCGGATGCAATCCAGGCCGTCTGCTCGCTGTCGCGCAGGGTCATCGCCGGGCGCGGCAGCGTGCGCTGCAGGGTGCGGGCAGCCGGAAAGGCGAGAAATATTTGATGCTGATGCGGCAGCGTCTGACGCCATTCGCGCAGGGCCGCAGCCAGTTGTTCGGGCTGAAGAATTTGCCCGTCGTGGATAATGCCCTCCGCCAGGGGGAGCTGCCACCAGCGGCGCAGACCCCACCCCGACTTTTCGCGCACCAGCGCGACGGCCAGAACCTTATCCTGTTGAATATGAACGCCTGTTCGCCATGTTTTAAACGCCATGTTTCACGATCTCCTTATCGTCCCTGGGGATGACGGCTATATCAATGCTACAGGCTTGCCTTTATACTACCGCGCGATTGTTTAGAAACTGCCCAGTTCAAACTAAATGGGAAATCTCCAGTGAAGTTCGTAAAGTATTTATTGATCCTTGCAGTCTGTTGCATTCTGCTTGGAGCAGGCTCGATTTTTGGTTTGTACAAATATATTGAGCCGCAACTGCCTGATGTCGCTACGCTTCGTGACGTACGACTTCAGATCCCGATGCAGGTTTATAGCGCCGATGGCGAGCTGATTGCCCAGTACGGTGAAAAGCGCCGTATCCCGCTGACGCTGAATCAAATTCCGCCCGTCATGGTGAAAGCCTTTATTGCCACAGAAGACAGCCGCTTTTATGAGCACCACGGCGTTGACCCGGTGGGGATTTTCCGTGCTGCAAGCGTAGCGCTGTTCTCCGGCCATGCTTCGCAGGGGGCTAGTACCATCACCCAGCAGCTGGCGCGTAACTTCTTCCTGAGCCCTGAAAAAACGCTGATGCGTAAGGTTAAGGAAGTGTTCCTGGCGATCCGCATTGAGCAGTTGCTGAACAAAGATGAGATCCTTGAGCTTTACCTCAACAAGATCTATCTCGGCTACCGTGCCTATGGCGTGGGCGCGGCGGCGCAGGTCTATTTCGGTAAATCCATCGAGCAGCTCACCCTGAGTGAGATGGCCACCATCGCCGGTCTGCCGAAGGCGCCTTCCACCTTTAACCCGCTCTACTCGCTGGATCGCGCTACGGCGCGTCGCAACGTGGTGCTGTCGCGTATGCTGAGCGAGGGCTATATCAGCCAGACCCAGTACGATCAGGCGCGCAACGATGTGATTGACGCCAACTACCATGCCCCGGAAATTGCCTTCTCCGCGCCGTACCTCAGCGAGATGGTTCGTCAGGAGATGGTTTCCCGCTACGGCGAGCAGGCCTACGAAGATGGTTACCGCGTTTACACCACCATCAGCCGCAACGTCCAGCAGGGCGCGCAGCAGGCGGTGCGTAACAACGTGATTGATTACGATATGCGTCACGGCTACCGCGGTCCTTCAAACGTGCTGTGGAAAGTGGGTGAATCGGCGTGGAACAGCAAAAAAATCACCGATACCCTGAAGCCGCTTCCGGGCTACGGGCCGTTCGTGGCGGCGGTGGTGACCCAGGCCAATCCGCAGGAAGCCACGGCGATGCTCGCGGACGGCACGTCCGTGTCGCTGCGGATGGAAGGGGTACGCTGGGCGCGTCCGTATCGCTCTGATACGCAGCAGGGCGTGACGCCACGTAAAGTGACCGATGCGGTACAGGTGGGTCAGCAAATCTGGGTTCGCCAGGTGAATGACGCCTGGTGGCTGGGGCAGATCCCGGACGTTAACTCGGCGCTGGTATCCATCGATCCGCATAACGGCGCGGTGCTGGCGCTGGTTGGCGGCTTCGACTTTAACCAGAGCAAATTTAACCGTGCCACTCAGGCGCTGCGTCAGGTCGGTTCCAATATCAAACCCTTCCTCTACACCGCGGCAATGGATAAGGGTCTGACCCTCGCCAGTATCCTCAATGACGTGCCGATCTCCCGCTGGGATGCCGGGGCCGGTTCCGACTGGCGTCCGAAAAACTCACCCGCAGAGTACGCCGGTCCGATTCGCCTGCGTCAGGGGCTGGGACAGTCGAAAAACGTGGTGATGGTGCGCGCCATGCGTGCCATGGGCGTCGATTATGCGGCGGAATATCTGCAGCGCTTCGGCTTCCCGGCGCAAAATATCGTGCATACCGAGTCGCTGGCGCTGGGCTCCGCCTCCTTTACCCCGCTGCAGGTCGCGCGCGGCTATGCGGTGATGGCCAACGGCGGCTTCCTGGTCGATCCGTTCTTCATCAGCAAAATCGAGAACGATCAGGGCGGTGTCCTGTTTGACGCCAGACCGAAAATCGCCTGCGCAGAGTGTGATATTCCGGTGATCTACGGTGACACGCCTAAGTCAGAGGCGCTGAACAACCAGGACATGGAAGATGTCGCGATTTCTCAGGAGCAGCAGAATGCGGCGGTGCCGATGCCGCAGCTCCAGCAGGCGAACCAGGCGCTGGTTGCCCAGACCGGTGCTCAGGAGTATGCCCCGCACGTGATTAACACTCCGCTGGCGTTCCTGATCAAGAGCGCGCTGAACACCAACATCTTTGGTGAACCGGGCTGGCAGGGCACGGGCTGGCGTGCGGGTCGTGATTTGCAGCGCAAGGACATCGGCGGCAAAACCGGGACCACCAACAGCTCGAAAGATGCCTGGTTCTCGGGTTATGGTCCGGGTGCGGTAACGTCGGTGTGGATCGGCTTTGACGATCACCGTCGTGATTTAGGCCGTACCACGGCGTCCGGGGCGATTAAAGATCAGATCTCCGGTTACGAAGGCGGAGCCAAAAGTGCTCAGCCGGCGTGGGATGCCTTTATGAAAGTCGTTCTTGATGGCGTACCGGAGCAGCCGCTCACGCCACCGCCGGGTATCGTTACGGTCAATATCGATCGCAGCAGCGGTCAGCTGGCTAACGGCGGTAACAGTCGCGAAGAGTATTTCATCGAAGGCACGCAACCAACGCATCAGGTGGTGCATGAGGTGGGTACAACGTTGATTGATAACGGCGAAACGCAGGAGCTCTTCTGATACATCTTCCCCCTTTCCCTGTGGAGAGGGGGATTTTACGCTACAGCCTTCCCTGCCCTTTCAGCCATTCACGCACCAGGAACAGCGCGCTTACATTCCGGGCTTCGTTAAAATCAGGCTCTTCCAGCAGATCCATCAGATGCGCCAGCGGCCAGCGCACCTGCGGCAGCGGCTCGGGTTCATCCCCTTCCAGCGATTCAGGATAGAGATCTTCCGCCAGCACGATATTCATTTTGCTGGAGAAATAAGAGGGTGCCATGCTGAGTTTTTTCAGGAAAGTGAGCTCTTTCGCACCAAAACCGACCTCTTCTTTCAGCTCACGGTTTGCGGCTTCATAAACCGACTCGCCGGGATCGATAAGCCCCTTTGAAAAGCCCAGCTCGTAGGATTCCGTTCCCACCGCGTATTCGCGGATTAAAATCAGGTGCTCGTCGACAATAGGCACAATCATGACGGCTTCGCGCGTGGAGGGACGCATACGCTCGTAGACGCGGCGGACGCCGTTACTAAACTCCAGGTCCACGCTCTCAACGTTAAACAGGCGCGATTTGGCGACGGTTTCAACATTCAGGATGGTGGGCTTTTGTAAGGGTTTGCTCATTTTGACGGGTCTTTGCTGGGTGAACTGGCGTCATTGTGCGATATGCCGCACGGTTTCGGCAATGTCAATCGCGCTTTATTTACATTATTGCAACGTTATGAGATTCATTCCTCATTTCAAGTCAAAAGTCAATAGGTTGAAATTGTTCCAGGAATTTGCTGATATTCCGCCACGGTTGCCTTTGCTATCATCTGCGATCACTGGGATGCGCTTCAAATTGCTCAAGTTCAACGCCTTACATGCCGATAGCCAACCACAGACACGCATTCACTGTTAAGGTGCTACTGACTACACCTGTAAGAAAAAGTAAGATGGGGAAAGCATGAGCACCATTTTGATTGTCATCGCTGCTATGCTGGCCTGCGCATTCATTGCAGGGTGGTTGTACAGACGTCGGGCGCAGCATCGATATCGCCTGCCTTATCTCAATGCCTTTACCGGGGCGAGCACACGCAAACTCACCGCAGAAGAGCGCAGCGCGATCGAGCAATATCTCGAGTCGTTTAACCGTATCCAGCAGACACCTGCCACAGGTGCCAGCGCCGCGCCGGTATCGTTAAGCCTGAATGCCCAGAGCAATACCGTGCACAGCCTGACGCGCTCCATTACCCGCTACGGTATTACCACCGACGATCCCAATAAATGGCGCTACTACCTCGACTCCGTCGAAGTGCATCTGCCGCCGTTCTGGGAACAGTACATCAACGATGAAAACAGCGTTGAGCTGATCCACACCGACTCTATCCCGCTGGTGATTGCCCTGAACGGCCACTCCATCGCCGAATATGTTCAGGAAGCCCCGCACCTGGCGCTGGAACACGTCAGCTCAACCCAGGCCTCGATTCGTGGCGAAGAGACCGAGCAGATTGAGCTGCTGAACATTCGCCAGGAGACGCACGAAGAGTACGCTCTCAGCCGCCCGGACGGCATTCGTGAAGCGCTGCTGATTGTCGCCGCCTTCCTGCTGTTTTTCTTCTGCCTGATGAGCCCGGACGTCTTTGCCCCCTGGCTTGCCGGTGGCGGCGTGCTGCTGCTGGCGGCGGGATTATGGGGACTCTTCGCCCCACCGGCGAAAAACGCGCTGCGTGAGATCCACTGTCTGCGCGGGACGCCAAAGCGCTGGGGTCTGTTTGGCGAGAACGATCAGGATCACGTCAATAATATCTCGATGGGCATTATTGACCTGATCTACCCGCGCCACTGGCAGCCGTGGCTGGCCCAGGATTTAGGGCAAAAGACCGACGTTGATATCTATCTTGACCGCCACGTGGTGCGCCAGGGGCGCTATTTATCCCTGCATGACGAGGTGAAAAACTTCCCGCTGCAGCACTGGCTGCGCAGCACGGTGATTGCCGGTGGCGCAGGGCTCGTACTGGCGATGCTGGTTCTCCTCGTGCCGCTGGATATGCCGATCAAATTTACCCTCTCATGGATCAAGGGCGCCCAGACCATCGAGGCAACCAGCGTCGATCAGCTTGAAAACGCCGGGGTGCGCATCGGTGATACCCTGCATCTGCAGGGCACCGGGATGTGTAATATCCACGCGGCGGGCAACTGGAACGCGCGCCAGAGCTCGCCTTTTGCACCTTTTGACTGCTCGCAGCTGATCTGGAATGACGCGGCCCCGCTGCCGCTGCCTGAATCGGATACCGTTAACAAAGCCACGGCGCTGACTCAGGCCCTGAGCCGCCAGCTCCATCCTAAACCGGAAGATGAGACGCGCGTCAGCCCGGCATTACGCTCCGCCATTCAGAAATCGGGCATGATCCTGCTGGATGATTTTGGCGATATCGTCCTGAAAACCCAGGATCTGTGCGCAGAGGCGGACGAATGCGTCAGGCTGAAGAACGCCCTGGTGAATCTCGGTAACAGCAAGGACTGGGAAGCGCTGGTCAAGCGCGCTACCGCTGGCCGTCTTGATGGCGTTAACGTCCTGCTGCGTCCGGTGAGCGCCGAGTCGCTGGAAAACCTGGTCGCCACCTCTACCGCGCCGTTCGTGATGCGCGAAACCTCCCGTGCCGCACAGGCCCTTAACAGCCCGGCGCCCGGCGGCTTTGTGATTGTCAGCGATGAGGGCAGCGATCTGGTCGATCAGCCTTATCCGCCGGTAGCGCTGTACGACTACCCGGCCCAGGAGCAGTGGGGTGAGTTTCAGCGGCTGGCGCAGATGCTGATGCGCACGCCGTTCAGCGCGGAAGGGATTGTGACCAACATCTTTACCGATGCCAACGGCACCCGCCATATCGAACTGCACCGCATACCGGATAGCGCCGCTTTATGGCGCTACATCGCCACCTCGCTGCTGATGCTGGCGATGGTGCTGTGCATTATCTGGAACGGCGTGATGGCCCTGCGCCGCTACCAGCGCTCGCGCACCCGCCTGGCCGAGATCCAGCAGTACTACGAAAATTGCCTCAATCCGAAGCTGATCCCCACCCCTGAGAGCCTGATCGGATAACTTCTGTGCGCGACAAGATATGCTACCCTGTCGCGCACGTTTCTTCTGGCTGGAGTATTCCCCATGCATCTTGATATCGCCTGGCAGGACGTTGATACCGTCCTGCTGGATATGGACGGCACGCTGCTCGATCTCGCGTTTGATAACTACTTCTGGCAAAAACTGGTGCCGGAGACCTACGGCGAGCAGCAAGGGATCACCCCGCTGGAGGCGCAGGAATTCATACGCCAGCAATATACCGCCGTACAACATACGCTAAACTGGTACTGCCTGGACTACTGGAGCGAACGCCTCGGACTGGATATTTGTGCGATGACTACCGCTCAGGGCGCGCGCGCCGTACTGCGTGAAGATACTGTTCCCTTTCTGGACGCGCTCAAAGCCAGCGGTAAGCGGCGCATTCTGTTGACCAACGCGCACCCACATAATCTGGCGGTGAAGCTGGAACATACCGGACTGGGTTCACACCTTGATTTATTACTTTCCACCCACACATTTGGTTATCCGAAAGAGGATCAGCGACTGTGGCAGGCGGTGGCAGAAGAGACCGGCCTGCAGCCAGAGAGAACGTTGTTCATTGATGACAGCGAACCCATTCTGGATGCGGCGGCAAAATTTGGCATTCGTTATTGCCTTGGCGTGACCAATCCTGATTCTGGCCTGGCTGAAAAAAGCTATCTTCGCCATCCGGGGATGAACGACTATCGCCGGATGATCCCCTCACTCACCGTGAAGGAGAAGCCATGAAAGAGAAACCCTCCGAAGGGGTAAGACTGGATAAATGGCTGTGGGCTGCCCGCTTTTACAAAACGCGCGCCCTCGCCCGCGAAATGATTGAAGGCGGCAAGGTGCATTACAACGGGCAGCGCAGCAAACCGAGCAAGCTCGTGGAGCTGAACGCCACCCTGACGCTGCGTCAGGGCAATGACGAACGAACGGTGATCGTAAAAAATGTCACCGAACAGCGTCGCCCGGCAGCGGAAGCCAGCACCCTGTACGAAGAGACGGCAGAAAGCGTTGAAAAACGCGAGAAGATGGCCCAGGCGCGCAAGCTCAATGCCCTGACCATGCCGCATCCCGACAGGCGACCGGACAAGAAAGAGCGTCGCGATCTGATTAAATTTAAAAATGGCGAGAATGAGTGATTCTTGCTGAACGAGAGATGACTATGGCCCAACACGACCAATTACACCGCTATCTGTTTGAACAATTTGCCGTTCGCGGCGAGCTGGTGACGGTATCCGAAACCTGGAAACAGATCCTGGAAAACCACAACTATCCGCTGCCGGTTAAGACCGTGCTGGGTGAGCTGCTGGTCGCCACCAGCCTGCTGACTGCGACCCTGAAATTTGCCGGTGACATCACCGTGCAGCTGCAGGGTGATGGCCCGATGAGCCTGGCGGTGATCAACGGCAACAACCAGCAGCAGATGCGCGGCGTGGCGCGCGTTCAGGGCGACGTCCCGGAAAATGCCGATCTGAAAACGCTGGTCGGCAACGGCTATCTGGTGATCACCATCTCCCCGGAAGAGGGCGAGCGCTATCAGGGCGTGGTGGGTCTGGAGGGCGATACCCTGGCGGCCTGCCTGGAAGATTACTTCATGCGTTCCGAACAGCTGCCGACGCGCCTGTTTATCCGTACCGGCGAAGTCGATGGCCAGCCGGCGGCAGGCGGGATGCTGCTGCAGGTTCTGCCTGCACAGGACGCTCAGACCAATGATTTTGAGCACCTGGCGACCCTGACCGAAACCATCAAAGCCGAAGAGCTGCTCACCCTGCCGGCGAACGACGTGCTGTGGCGTCTGTATCATGAAGAAGAGGTGACCCTGTACGATCCGCAGGACGTTGAGTTCAAGTGCACCTGTTCCCGTGAACGCTGTGCGGGTGCCCTGAAAACGCTGCCGGATGAAGAGATCGACAGCATCCTGGCGGAAGATGGCGAGATCGACATGCACTGCGATTACTGTGGCTCTCACTACGTCTTCAATGCAATGGACATTGCCGAGATCCGCAACAACGCCTCTCCGGCAGATCCTCAGCTGCACTAAGCCCTGTCGTTAACTGCCCTCCTGTGGGGGCAGTTGACCTTCTTCCCTTTCCCGCTACTCTTTAATTTCATTAACTATTCCTCCTCCCCCTGCTGAATCGTTACCAGTCATGTAAGGCTTTCGTAATTTTCTTTCATGTATGCGCTTACATTCACATTCTCGTAGTTAAATTTACCGCCCATTAACCTTTTAAGAACATTTTCCCCAACCGAAAAGTGATTCCTGCCATAATCTGCTCCGCGAGTGACAGGAGTCACAGCGTTTTCCGTCATTAAGGGTTTTTGTCCAGATACGCAAATCTATGAGCCCGGTCGCGGTTAACATTCGAAGAAAAACCCTACAATTTCAGGCAGTATAAATTGGCTAAGGAGCAGTGATATGCGTGTTAATGGTTTAACCCCGCAAGATCTCATGGCTTATGGTATCAACGATGCTCAGGATATCGTCTACAACCCCGATTACGATACGCTGTATCAGGAAGAGCTCAATCCAGCGCTGGAAGGCTACGAGCGCGGCATCCTGACGACGACCGGCGCCATTGCTGTCGATACCGGTATCTTTACCGGGCGTTCGCCGAAGGATAAATACATTGTCCGTGACGACACCACCCGCGACACCCTGTGGTGGGCCGATCATGGCAAAGGGAAGAACGACAACAAAGCGATCTCCCCTGAAACCTGGCAGCACCTGAAGACCCTCGTCACCCAACAACTTTCCGGCAAGCGTCTGTTCATTATCGACGCTTACTGCGGCGCCAACGCCGACACCCGTCTTTCCGTTCGCTTTATCACCGAGGTGGCCTGGCAGGCGCATTTCGTGAAGAACATGTTCATTCGCCCCACCGATGAAGAGCTGCAGAGCTTCGAGCCTGACTTTGTGGTGATGAACGGTGCGAAGTGCACCAACCCGAACTGGAAAGAGCAGGGACTGAACTCCGAAAACTTTGTCGCCTTTAACCTGACGGAACGTATCCAGCTGATCGGCGGCACATGGTACGGCGGCGAAATGAAGAAAGGGATGTTCTCGGTGATGAACTACCTGCTGCCGTTGCAGGGCATTGCCTCCATGCACTGCTCGGCGAACGTCGGCGAGAAAGGCGATGTGGCGGTCTTCTTCGGCCTCTCCGGCACCGGTAAAACCACCCTCTCCACCGACCCGAAACGCCGCCTGATTGGCGACGACGAGCACGGCTGGGACGATGACGGGGTGTTTAACTTTGAAGGCGGCTGCTACGCCAAGACCATTCGTCTGTCGGCAGAAGCGGAGCCGGATATCTTCCAGGCGATCCGCCGCGATGCGCTGCTGGAGAACGTGACGGTACGCGCCGACGGCTCGGTGGATTTTGACGATGCGTCAAAAACCGAAAACACCCGCGTCAGCTACCCGATCTACCACATCGACAACATCGTTAAGCCGGTCTCAAAAGCGGGCCACGCGACCAAGGTGATCTTCCTCACCGCCGACGCGTTTGGCGTGCTGCCGCCGGTTTCACGCCTGACCGCCAGCCAGACACAGTACCACTTCCTCTCCGGTTTTACCGCCAAGCTGGCCGGTACCGAGCGGGGTGTCACTGAGCCAACGCCAACCTTCTCCGCCTGCTTCGGCGCAGCCTTCCTGTCGCTGCACCCGACGCAGTACGCCGAAGTGCTGGTGAAACGCATGCAGGTCTCAGGCGCCCAGGCGTACCTGGTCAACACCGGCTGGAACGGCACCGGCAAACGTATCTCGATTAAAGATACCCGCGCCATTATCGACGCCATTCTGAACGGTTCGCTGGATGATGCAGAAACCTTCACCCTGCCGATGTTCGATCTGGCGATCCCGACCGAACTGCCAGGCGTGGACAGCCATATCCTCGACCCGCGTAACACCTACGCGTCGCCGGAACAGTGGCAGGAAAAAGCCACTCAGCTTGCGAAGCTGTTTGTGGAAAACTTTGAGAAGTACACCGATACGCCAGCGGGTGCGGCGTTGGTTGTTGCAGGACCTAAGCTGTAGAGACTGTGCCGGGTGGCGCTGCGCTTACCCGGCCTACAAAAACCCTGAATGTAGCCGGGTAAGGCGAAGCCGCCACCCGGCTTATTTTATTAGCTCTCTTTCACCTGCCTGCGCGGAAACGGAACCGGCAGCCACGCGCGGATACTCAACCCGCCCCGCTCGCTGGTGCCAATCTCCAGCAGACCGTTATGGTTATCCACGATACGCTGCACAATCGCCAGGCCTAAACCGGTGCCGCTGGTGCTGCGCGCGCTGTCGCCACGCACAAACGGCTGGAACAGATGTTTACGCTGTTCCGGTTTGATCCCCGGGCCGTCATCTTCCACCTGGAACCAGGCGCGATTCAGTTCGGAGCCACTGCTGACCTTGATCCAGCCGTTACCGTAGCGGGCGGCGTTCACCACCATATTCGCCACGGCGCGCTTGATGGAGAGCGGATGCATCCGCACGGTGATATCGCCCGGCTGCAGATCGGTTTCGATCTCACGCTCGTAGCCGCTCTCGGCCGCCACCACTTCGCCCAGCACCGCGTTCAGTTCTGCGATCTCCATCGGCATCTCCTGCCCGGTACGCAGGTAGTCGATGAACTGCTCGATAATGGCGTTGCACTCTTCGATGTCCTTGTTGATGGACTCCGCCAGATAGCCGTCCTCCTCGCCCATCATTTCAGTGGCGAGGCGAATACGCGTCAGCGGCGTACGCAGGTCGTGGCTGACCCCGGCCATCAGCAGGGTACGGTCATCCGCCAGCTGCTTCACCCCGGCCGCCATATGGTTGAAGGCGCGGGTCACCGAACGCACTTCCGACGCGCCATACTCGCGCAGCGGAGGCGGAATAATCCCTTTACCGACCTGAAGCGCCGCGTGCTCCAGGTCGACCAGCGGTCGGTTCTGAATACGGATAAACAGCCACGCGCCGCCTATCGCCAGCAGCATGATCGCCAGGGTGTAACGGAACAGCGGCGAGAAGTCGCCCTGATGGATTTCGGTCAGCGGCACGCGCACCCAGATATTGGGTGACAGCCAGGTTTTCAGCCAGACGACCGGCGAGCTTTTGTTGACCTCAACGCGCACTTCCGTTGGGCCGCCCAGCTGCTGCGCCATCTGCTGGCTGAGGAATTCATAATGCTGGGCCCAGCGCAGGCCTGCGTCTTCCGCCGCTTCGTTAGAATAGAGCGATATCCCCAGCTCACGGTAGATTTCACGGCGAAACGCCGGAGGAACCACCAGCTGCGTGCCATCTTCCAGCTGCAGTTTATCGGTCATCAGCATACGGACTTCGTAGGCCAGGACCTTATTAAACTGCTGCAGGCTCGGCAGGATCGCAAAGTTCAGCACGACCAGATAGGTCGTCACCAGGCTGACAAACAGCAGGGTGACGATCAGTAACAGGGTGCGGGCAAACGAGCTACGCGGCGAGAAACGCATTCGCCTCATGCTTTAGAGCCGTCCGGGACAAACACGTAGCCCAGACCCCAGACGGTCTGGATATAGCGCGGGTGCGCCGGATCCTCTTCCACCATGCGGCGCAGGCGGGAGATCTGTACGTCGATGGAACGCTCCATCGCGGAATATTCACGGCCACGCGCCAGGTTCATCAGCTTATCGCGGGAGAGCGGCTCACGCGGATGGCTGACCAGGGCTTTCAGTACCGCGAACTCACCGCTGGTCAGCGGCATTGGCTCATCTTCACGGAACATCTCGCGGGTGCCGAGATTCAGCTTGAACTTACCGAAGGCAATCACCGCCTCTTCCTGGGACGGCGCGCCCGGCAGTTCGTTCGCCTGTCGGCGCAGCACGGCGCGGATACGGGCCAGCAGCTCGCGCGGGTTAAACGGTTTTGGAATGTAGTCGTCGGCGCCGATTTCCAGGCCCACGATACGGTCAACCTCTTCCCCTTTCGCCGTCACCATAATGATCGGCATCGGGTTGCTTTGGCTACGCAGACGACGGCAGATGGAAAGGCCATCCTCGCCCGGCAGCATCAGATCCAGCACCATCAGGTGGAAGGATTCGCGGGTCAGCAGGCGGTCCATCTGTTCGGCGTTGGCGACGCTACGAACCTGGAAGCCCTGCTCGGTCAGATAACGCTCAAGGAGCGCACGCAGGCGCATGTCGTCATCCACCACCAGAATCTTATAATTCTCTTGCATTGTCAGTACTCCCAAAGGTTCGGATAATCTTGAACAGCGTATTCTAAAAAAGTGCGCGTCCACGACCAGCTAATTCTGGTATAAATTCTAGTCGAAATTGTTACAAAGCATATTTAACAGCAGCTTATCTGTACATTCCGTCACATAACTCATTATTAATCCTGTCTGATAAGATAAGTGATACGTAATGTGCGCAAGGTAAGCAACCCTGTTGTAAGGCCAGAGAATGAAAACGCCCCTGATCACCCGCGAAGGGTATGAAAATCTGAAGAAAGAGCTGGACACCCTGTGGCGTGAAGAGCGCCCGGAGGTGACAAAAAAAGTGACCTGGGCAGCGAGCCTCGGCGACCGCAGTGAGAATGCCGACTACCAGTACAATAAGAAGCGGCTGCGCGAGATCGACCGCCGGGTGCGTTATCTGACCAAATGCCTCGAGAACCTGAAAATCGTCGATTATTCCCCGCAGCAGGAGGGCAAGGTCTTCTTCGGCGCGTGGGTCGAGATCGAAAACGACGAGGGCGATCTCAAGCGCTTTCGTATTGTCGGCTACGATGAAATTTTTGGTCGTAAGGATTACATCTCCATCGATTCACCGATGGCCCGGGCGCTGCTGAAAAAAGAGGTGGGCGATCTGGCTGTCGTCCATACCCCGGCGGGTGAAGCCAGCTGGTACGTCAATGAAATCGAGTACGTAAAATAGTCCGAGAGCGCCCTCCACGACTGGCATTTTGCAGTGCCAGTCCGTATAACTATCCCCTGATTTTTCGACCCACAAGATGAAATAGCCATGATGAAAGATTCGCTCTGCCGCATTATTGCGGGTGAACTTCAGGCAAGGGCTGAACAGGTAGAAGCTGCCGTTCGCCTGCTTGATGAAGGGAACACCGTGCCGTTTATTGCACGTTATCGTAAGGAAGTGACTGGCGGTCTGGATGATACGCAGCTGCGTAACCTGGAGACCCGCCTCGGCTATCTCCGTGAACTGGAAGACAGGCGCCAGGCGATTCTGAAATCCATCGGCGAACAGGGCAAGCTGACCAGCGAACTGGAAGCAGCCATCAACGGCACCCTGAATAAAACCGAACTCGAAGATCTCTATCTGCCGTATAAACAAAAACGCCGCACCCGTGGACAGATCGCCATTGAAGCAGGCCTGGAGCCGCTGGCCGATCTGCTGTGGACGACGCCGTCCCACGACCCGGAAACCGAAGCCGCGAAGTTTATCGATGCCGATAAAGGCGTGGCCGACACCAAAGCCGCCCTCGATGGCGCCCGCTACATCCTGATGGAGCGCTTTGCCGAAGACGCTGCCCTGCTGGCAAAAGTGCGTGATTATCTGTGGAAGAACGCCCATATCGTCTCCACCGTGGTCAGTGGCAAAGAGGAAGAAGGGGCGAAATTCCGCGACTACTTCGATCACCATGAACCGATCTCAACCGTGCCGTCCCACCGCGCGCTGGCGATGTTCCGCGGTCGCAACGAGGGCATTCTGCAGCTCTCCCTGAACGCCGACCCGCAGTTTGACGAGCCGCCAAAAGAGAGCCACGGCGAGCAGATCATTATCGACCATCTCGGCCTGCGCCTGAACAACGCCCCGGCGGACAGCTGGCGCAAAGGCGTGGTGAGCTGGACCTGGCGTATTAAGGTGCTGATGCACCTCGAAACCGAACTGATGGGCACCGTGCGCGAACGCGCCGAAGACGAGGCGATTAACGTCTTTGCCCGTAACCTGCACGATCTGCTGATGGCTGCCCCGGCTGGCCTGCGCGCCACCATGGGTCTCGATCCGGGCCTGCGTACCGGCGTGAAGGTGGCCGTGGTGGATGGCACTGGCAAGCTGGTGGCTACCGATACCATCTATCCTCATACCGGTCAGGCAGCGAAAGCCGCGGTTGCCGTGGCGGCGCTGTGCGAGAAGCACAACGTTGAGCTGGTGGCGATCGGCAACGGCACCGCCTCCCGCGAAACCGAACGCTTCTTCCTCGACCTGCAAAAGCAGTTCCCGAAAGTAACGGCGCAAAAAGTGATTGTCAGCGAAGCGGGTGCGTCGGTGTACTCGGCGTCCGAGCTGGCAGCGCAGGAGTTCCCGGATCTGGACGTCTCCCTGCGCGGTGCGGTCTCTATCGCCCGCCGTCTGCAGGATCCGCTGGCGGAGCTGGTGAAGATCGACCCGAAATCCATCGGCGTGGGCCAGTACCAGCACGACGTCAGCCAGACGCAGCTGGCGCGTAAGCTGGATGCGGTGGTGGAAGACTGCGTAAACGCCGTTGGCGTTGACCTGAATACCGCCTCCGTCGCCCTGCTGACCCGCGTGGCGGGTTTAACCCGGATGATGGCGCAGAACATTGTTGCCTGGCGCGATGAGAACGGGCAGTTCCAGAACCGCCAGCAGCTGCTGAAGGTGAGCCGTCTGGGACCTAAAGCGTTCGAGCAGTGCGCGGGCTTCCTGCGTATCAACCACGGCGACAACCCGCTGGACGCCTCCACCGTTCACCCGGAAGCCTATCCGGTGGTGGAGCGCATTCTGGCGGCCACCCAGCAGGCGCTGAACGCGCTGATGGGTAACAGCAGCGAACTGCGTAACCTGAAAGCGGTCGACTTCACCGATGAGAAATTTGGTGTGCCGACGGTGTCCGACATCATCAAAGAGCTGGAGAAACCGGGTCGCGACCCGCGTCCGGAGTTCAAAACCGCGCAGTTTGCGGATGGCGTCGAGACGATGAACGACCTGCTGCCGGGTATGGTGCTGGAAGGCGCCGTCACCAACGTCACCAACTTCGGTGCGTTTGTGGATATCGGCGTTCATCAGGATGGCCTGGTGCACATCTCCTCTCTGGCCGACAAGTTCGTGCAGGATCCGCATACCGTGGTGAAAGCCGGCGACATCGTGAAGGTGAAAGTGCTGGAAGTGGATCTGCAGCGCAAGCGTATCGCCCTGACCATGCGTCTGGACGAGCAGCCTGGCGAGACCAACGCCCGTCGCGGCGGCGGAAACAGCGAGGCGCGCCAGCAGCGTCCGGCAGCGAAACCGCGCGGTCGTGAAGCACAGCCATCCGGTAACAGCGCGATGATGGATGCGCTGGCAGCGGCAATGGGTAAGAAGCGTTAATATTGGCAGTGCCCGGTGGCGCTTCGCTTACCGGGCCTGTAAAACCGTAGGCCGGGCAAGCGCTGTGCCGCCCGGCAAACAGAGCGCAGGAATTAAATAAATATGGAACCGATTGCATATCCATATTTAAACCGATAATTATCACTCTATTAACAATAAGTCTTTTTTTCTCTCACCAGCAGTCTTCGCAAATATTGAGCAAGGTCAATCCGGCTGCAAATTAATAGCGCCATGTACATTCCGTCACATATTTAGCATTGATGATAGAAACTATTCTCATTACCATTGTGCCTGTAGATTATTTAACCTTTCGTTAAGTAGGCACTATGCAATTCACTCCAGACAGCGCGTGGAAAATTACCGGTTTCACCCGCGAAATCAGCCCGGCCTATCGCCAGAAACTGCTCTCTTTAGGAATGCTTCCCGGCTCCTCTTTTAACGTTGTTCGCGTTGCCCCGCTGGGCGATCCGATCCATATCGAAACCCGACGTGTGAATCTGGTTCTGCGTAAGAAAGATCTCGCATTAATAGAAGTTGAAGCTCTGTCTCAATAAAACGCCAGCTTTCGTAGCGAGTCTAAAAGAATGAAAAAATTAACCATTGGCTTAATTGGCAATCCCAATTCCGGCAAGACCACCTTATTTAATCAGCTTACCGGCGCACGTCAGCGCGTCGGTAACTGGGCGGGCGTCACGGTCGAGCGTAAAGAGGGTTTGTTCACCACTACCGACAACCAGGTTACGCTCGTCGATCTGCCCGGCACCTACTCGTTAACCACTATTTCCTCCCAGACCTCGCTGGATGAGCAGATCGCCTGCCACTATATTCTGAGCGGCGACGCCGACCTGCTGATCAACGTGGTGGATGCCTCGAACCTCGAGCGCAACCTCTACCTGACGCTGCAGCTTCTCGAGCTGGGCATCCCCTGCGTGGTGGCGCTGAACATGCTCGATATTGCCGAGAAACAGCAGATCCGTATCGACGTCGACGCCCTCTCTGCCCGCCTGGGTTGCCCGGTGGTGCCGCTGGTCTCTACCCGCGCCCGCGGTATCGACGCCCTGAAGCTCGCCATTGACCGACACAGCCGTAACGCCGACGTGGAGCTGGTGCACTACCCCCAGCCGCTGCTGCGTGAAGCCGGGATCCTCGCTCAGGAAATGGCGCACAGCATGCCGTTAAAACAGCGCAACTGGCTCGGCCTGCAGATGCTGGAAGGCGATATCTACAGCCGCGCCTACGCCGGTGATGCCGCGCAACAGCTTGATGCGTCCCTGGCGCGCCTGAACGACGAACTGGACGATCCTGCCCTGCACATCGCCGATGCCCGCTATCAAAGCATCAATGCCATTTGCGACGTGGTCAGCAACGCCCTCACCGCCGAGCCAAGCCGCTTTACCCGGGCGATGGACAGGGTGATCCTCAACCGTTTCCTCGGCCTGCCGGTGTTTCTGCTGGTGATGTACGTGATGTTCCTGCTGGCCATCAACATTGGCGGCGCGCTGCAGCCGCTGTTTGACGTCGGCTCCGTGGCGATCTTCATTCACGGCATTCAGTGGCTGGGCTATACGCTGCACCTGCCGGAATGGCTGACCATTTTCCTCGCCCAGGGGCTGGGCGGCGGGATCAACACCGTCCTGCCGCTGGTGCCGCAGATCGGCATGATGTATCTGTTCCTCTCCTTTCTGGAGGACTCCGGTTACATGGCCCGCGCGGCCTTCGTGATGGATCGCCTGATGCAGGCTCTCGGCCTGCCGGGTAAATCCTTCGTGCCGCTGATCGTCGGCTTCGGCTGCAACGTGCCGTCGGTGATGGGCGCCCGCACGCTGGATGCGCCGCGCGAACGCCTGATGACCATCATGATGGCGCCGTTTATGTCCTGCGGCGCGCGGCTGGCGATTTTTGCGGTCTTTGCCGCCGCCTTCTTCGGTCAGGAGGGGGCGCTGGCGGTCTTCTCGCTCTACGTGCTGGGCATCGTCATGGCTATCCTCACCGGCCTGATGCTCAAACACACCATCATGCGCGGGGAAGCCACGCCGTTCGTGATGGAGCTGCCGGTCTACCACGTTCCGCACCTGAAAAGCCTGCTGATCCAGACCTGGCAGCGCCTGAAAGGCTTTGTCCTGCGGGCGGGTAAAGTGATTGTGGTGGTGAGTATTTTCCTGAGCGCGCTGAACAGCTTTACCCTCAGCGGCCAGGCGGCGGATAACATTAACGACTCGGCGCTGGCCTCCGTCAGCCGCGTCATCACTCCTCTGTTCAAGCCGATTGGCGTGCACGAAGACAACTGGCAGGCCACCGTCGGGCTGTTCACCGGCGCGATGGCAAAAGAGGTGGTGGTTGGTACCCTGAACACCCTCTACACCGCCGAAAATATTCAGGAAGTGGAGTTTAGCCCGGCCGATTTCCACCTCGGCGACGAACTGTTCAGCGCCGTGGATGAAACCTGGCAGAGCCTGAAAGAGACCTTCAGCCTGAGCGTGCTGGCGAACCCGATTGAAGCCAGCAAAGGCGACGGCGAGATGGCGACCGGCGCCATGGGCGTGATGAGCGAGAAATTCGGCAGCGCTTCGGCGGCCTACAGCTACCTGATCTTCGTTCTGCTCTACATTCCGTGCATCTCGGTGATGGGCGCCATCGCCCGCGAATCCAGCCGCGGCTGGATGGGCTTCTCCGTGCTGTGGGGGCTGAATATCGCCTACTCGCTGGCAACGGTCTACTACCAGACGGTCAATTTCAACCAGCATCCGCAGTACAGCCTGGCGTGTATCCTGGCGGTGGTGCTGTTTAACGTGCTGGTGATCGGACTGTTGCGCCGGGCCCGTAGCCGCGTGGACGTCAATCTGCTGGTGAAAGGCAGGACTGCGGCGGCCTGCTGCGAAGGTCCGGCCAGCGACTGTCATTAGGAGGCGGCATGGCATCGTTAATTGAAGTGCGTGATTTGCTGGCGTTGCAGGGACGAATGGAGGCCACCCAGCTCAGCCAGATCCTGCATACTCCGCAGGCGATGATAGAGGCCATGCTGCAACGACTTGAGGCGATGGGCAAAGCGAAGCGCATTCAGGAGGATGCCGACGGCTGCTTAACCGGCTGCTGTAAAAGCTGCCCTGAAGGAAAAGCCTGCCTCAGGGAGTGGTGGGCGCTGCGTTAATCGTAATAAAGCCGGGCAGGGCTGCCCGGCTTCATCTGTTTATTTGTAGACTTCTGCGGTCGCGCGGATGTCTTTCTGATCTTTGTTGGCGCTGGTGACGACATAGTACTTACCGCCCAGCTCATCTGCTTTCTGTGAAAGCTCTTTTCTGGCATCCATTGGCGCAGTGGTGTCAGACGTAGAGACAGTACCAACCTTCGTCAAATTCATCTCTTTCACTTTATCTTTCTGGATCTCTTCTGCCGCCATCACGCCAAAAGAGAGTGATCCAATAACCAGAGAAGCAACAATACCTGTGACAAGTTTCATAGTTATGACTCCCAAAGAAGGATTGTAATTTTGATTATCGAAAGCGGGACAACCGCAACGATATAGTGAGTATTGTTGCGGTACGTCACTTTTTCCAGGTGGAAAAGAAAATAATCAGTTTAAACGCTGACTTAGGGCCATCAACGCCGCGCAAAATTCAGCGGGGTGAGAGATAAAGGGCGCATGCGCCGCTTTGGCCAGGATCAGGGCTTCGCTCTGCGGCCACTGCGCATCCAGCAGCGGCACGATTTTGCGCGGTACCAGCCCGTCAAGATAACCATAAATACGCAGATGCGGCAGCGACAATGCCGCCAGCGGCTCCCGCAGATCGGCCGTTTTCAGGATCTCCAGCCCGCCGTTGAGTACGTTCACCTCAGGCATCGGCAGGGCGAGGACCGTGCTTTTCAGCAGACGCGCATCCTGCCGCGCGCTTTCGGTCCCCATGGTTTGCAGCGCCAGAAACCGCTCCACCGTGCGCTGAAAATCGTCGCTCAGCTGCTGCTGAAAACCGGCTAATACCTCAGGCTTAATGCCTGGCCACCCGTCGCGGGCGCTAAAACAGGGGGATGACGCTACCGTCACCAGCGCCTGGACGCGTTCCGGGTGGTCAAGGGCGATCTGGCTCGCCACCAGCCCGCCGAGGCTCCAGCCCAACCAGATCGCCTTATCCGGCCCCTGGGCCAATACCCGCTCCGCCATCTCCTCAAGCGACATCGCCCCAAAATCGCGGCTGCGGCCAAAGCCCGGCAGGTCCACCAGGTGCAGCGTAAATTGCGAGGCCAGTTCCTCACTGACGCAACGCCAGACTTCAGCATTCAGTCCCCATCCGTGCAGCAGCACAAGATGACAATTTCCTGTCCCAACGGTCTGCCACCAAAGCGTGTTCATCGATTACTGTTCTCTTTTTTCACAAGGAGGATGTCTATGCTAACAGTGCCCGGCTTGTGCTGGCTATGCCGGATGCCGCTTGCGCTCGGCCACTGGGGAGTCTGTTCCCTGTGCGAAAGAGGGATTGCGGCCCGGACGTGCTGTTGCCCCCAGTGCGGCTTACCGGCCTTCCACCCTCACCTGCCCTGCGGACGCTGCCTGCGCAAGCCGCCGCCGTGGCAGGCCCTGGTGGCGGTGTGCGGCTATACACCGCCGGTGAGCCCGCTGGTGCATCAGCTCAAATTTTCCCGCCGCACCCAGCTGGCACAGCCGCTGGCGAGACTGTTACTGCTGGCGCTGTTGCTTGCCAGACGCAGCCGGGGTTTGCCGCGTGTCGATATGATGGTCTGCGTGCCGCTCTGGTCCCGGCGCCACTGGCGGCGCGGGTTTAACCAGAGCGACCTGCTCTGTCGTCCGCTGGCCCGCTGGCTGAACTGCCGCTATGCTCCCGATGCCATCCGCCGTATTCGCGCCACTCCGGCGCAGCATCAGCTCAGCGCGAGATTGCGTAAACGCAACCTGCAGCACGCTTTTGCGCTTGAATTACCGGTGGCGGGACGCCATATCGCTCTGGTGGATGATGTCGTGACAACAGGCGCTACCGTCGCGGAACTCTCCCGCCTGCTTTTGCGAAGCGGCGCGGCGTCGGTTCAGGTATGGTGTCTGTGTCGAACCTTGTAGCGCCCTCTGGTTGGGCGTATTATACCCAAGTAATTTAGTCAACTATTAGGCCAATGCTATGATCCGTATTTCCGATGCTGCACAAGCGCACTTTGCCAAACTGCTGGCAAATCAGGAAGAAGGGACCCAGATCCGCGTATTCGTGATCAACCCGGGCACCCCGAATGCAGAATGCGGCGTCTCTTATTGCCCACCGGATGCTGTGGAAGCAACTGACACCGCCCTGAAGTTTGAGCAACTCACTGCCTATGTCGATGAGCTGAGCTCACCGTATCTGGAAGATGCGGAAATTGATTTTGTAACCGACCAGTTGGGTTCACAGTTAACGCTGAAAGCGCCAAACGCCAAAATGCGTAAAGTGACCGACGATGCCCCGCTGATGGAGCGCGTTGAGTACCTGCTGCAGTCCCAGATTAACCCGCAGCTGGCTGGCCACGGTGGTCGCGTCTCCCTGATGGAGATCACCGAAGACGGTCTGGCCATTCTGCAGTTTGGCGGCGGCTGTAACGGCTGTTCCATGGTCGACGTCACCCTGAAAGAAGGGATCGAGAAGCAGCTGCTGAACGAGTTCCCGGAGCTGAAAGGCGTACGCGATCTGACAGAACACCAGCGCGGCGAACACTCTTACTATTAAGTTTCCGCTATCTGTTGCCCGGCGCTAAACGCTGCCGGGCAAACTCTTCCGCTTTCCCTGCCTCATAACATGACCTGCGTCTCAGAATTCACATTTTGACCGCCAGGGTCATTCTCAAGCCGCACATGTTACCCGTATCATTCTCGTGGGCACTAAAACAGCTTTACGCCGACCGACTAAACTTAAGATTTAGAAGGCAGCCAGCCTGTGTGCCATCAGTTAGCCGTTCCCAGTTGGGGCAACATTAATATGTCGTTGAAACAATGACGTTACCCATAACAATTTTAAGGCCAGATAATCATGCCATTAGTCATCGTCGCTATCGGTGTAATCCTGTTACTGCTCTTGATGATCCGTTTCAAAATGAACGGTTTTATCGCCCTTGTTCTGGTGGCACTTGCTGTCGGCCTGATGCAGGGTATGCCGCTGGTAAAAGTTATCAGCTCCATTAAAGCTGGGGTGGGCGGTACGCTCGGTAGCCTGGCGCTGATCATGGGCTTCGGCGCCATGCTCGGTAAAATGCTGGCTGACTGCGGTGGCGCACAGCGCATCGCGACCACGCTGATTGCCAAATTCGGCAAAAATAACATTCAGTGGGCGGTGGTTTTAACCGGCTTCACCGTGGGTTTCGCCCTGTTCTACGAAGTGGGCTTCGTGCTGATGCTGCCGCTGGTGTTCACCATCGCCGCGTCTGCCAGCATCCCGTTGCTGTATGTGGGCGTACCGATGGCCGCTGCGCTGTCCGTAACCCACGGCTTCCTGCCGCCGCACCCGGGCCCAACCGCTATCGCCACCATCTTCCATGCGGACATGGGTAAAACCCTGCTGTTCGGTACCATCCTTGCGATCCCGACAGTTATTCTGGCCGGCCCGGTCTTTGCCCGCTGCCTGAAAGGTATCGACAAGCCGATCCCGGAAGGTCTGTACAGCGCGAAAACCTTTACCGAAGCCGAGATGCCAAGCTTTGCGGTCAGCGTCTGGACCTCTCTGGTACCGGTCGTGCTGATGGCTATGCGTGCCGTCTGCGAGATGATCCTGCCGAAAGGCCATCCGGTTCTGGACGTCGCCGAGTTCCTGGGTGACCCGGTGATGGCAACCCTGATTGCCGTTCTGATTGCGCTGTTCACCTTCGGTCTGAACCGTGGCCGTTCCATGGACCAGATCAACGACACCCTGAGCTCTTCGATCAAAATCATCGCCATGATGCTGCTGATCATCGGTGGTGGCGGTGCGTTCAAACAGGTTCTGGTTGATAGCGGCGTGGACAAGTACATCGCTTCCATGATGCATGAAACCAACATCTCCCCCATCCTGATGGCATGGTCTATCGCGGCGGTCCTGCGTATCGCGCTGGGTTCCGCAACCGTTGCGGCTATCACCGCGGGTGGTATCGTTGCACCACTGATTGCGACCACCGGCGTCAGCCCTGAGCTGATGGTTATCGCGGTCGGTTCCGGTAGCGTGATTTTCTCTCACGTAAACGATCCGGGCTTCTGGCTGTTCAAGGAGTACTTCAACCTGACCATCGGTGAGACCATCAAATCCTGGTCCATGCTGGAAACCATCATCTCGGTTTGCGGGCTGATCGGGTGTCTGCTTCTGGGTATGGTTGTCTGATGTGACATTGCCGGGTGGCGGCTACGCCTTACCCGGCCTACAAAACTGAACCGGTGAACGTGCGACAATTATCCGCATAATCCCCGTAGGCCCGGTAAGCGCAGCGCCACCGGGCAATAAAAAACCCGCCATCTGGCGGGTTTTTGTTTTACTTCTTCGCAGCCGCTTTTCGCCGCTTGTCCAGGTCCTTAATCAGCTTGTTCACCCCTTCGTCAGCAAACATCGCTTCAAGCGAGGTGGACAACTTACGCCGCCAGTTTTTGTACTGGTAGCTGGTGCCCGGAATGTTTACCGGCTCCGCCATATCGATCCAGTCTTCCGGCTGCAGCCCTAACAGGGCGCTGTTACTGTCGGCGATGTAACGCTGCAGGCCGCGGTTAAGCGTGGCGGTCATCGACATCATCGACGCCTTATGCCCGGTGCGTTTCGGCAGGCAGCCGTGCGCGTGCAGCGCATCCAGCAAACCCTGCTTCGACAGCTCGCGATCCTGGTACAGGCCGCGCAGCATCACGTCGTCAGGGTAGAGACCCAGCGTCTTGCCCAGGGTAAGGTCACCGCTGTCCCACCAGCCCCGAAGCGTAGGAAGGTCATGCGTCGTCGCGACTGCCATTGATTGTTCTGGATACGCCTCCGGCGCGCGGAAGTTCTTCTCAAGGTCGTTTTCAAAATAGAGCACTTTGTAGGAGTAAACGCCGCTGTCACGCAGCTTGCTGACGATTTCCACCGGCACGGTGCCGAGATCTTCGCCAATCACCATGCAGTTGTGGCGCTTACTCTCCAGGGCAAGGATAGAGAGCAGATCGTCCACCGGATAGTGCACGTAGGCCCCGTGGTCGGCGGTTTCGCCGTACGGGATCCACCACAGGCGCAGGACCGACATCACGTGGTCGATACGCAGCGCGCCGCAGTTCTGCATGTTGGCGCGCAGCAGTTCGATAAAGGGCTCGTAGGCGCGGGCCGCAATCACGTGCGGATCCATCGGCGGAAGGCCCCAGTTCTGACCCAGAGGGCCAAGAATATCCGGCGGCGCACCAACAGACGCTTTCAGGCAGTAGAGCTCGCGATCGCACCAGGTCTCCGCCCCGCCCTCGGCCACGCCCACCGCCAGGTCGCGGTAAAGACCAATCGGCATGTCATAGCCCTGGCTCTCCTGCCAGCAGGCCGCAAACTGGCTGTAAGCCAGCCACTGCAGCCAGAGGTAGAAATCGACTTCTTCGGCATGCTCTTCGCAAAACGCTTTTACCGCCGGGGAATCGACGGACTGATACTGCTCAGGCCAGACCGGCCAGCCCCAGCGCATTTCGTCCTCTTTCACCTGATACGCATGCAGCGCGTCAAACGCCGCCTGCCAGTAGAGGCTCTCCCCTTCCCGGGTAACAAACTCGCGGAACGCCGCCATCTGGTCGTCCTCACGCTGCGCAAAGCCTTTCCACGCCATGCGCAGGGCGGCCATCTTCAGCGCGGTGACGCTGGCGTAATCCACCCACTCGGCATCGCGGGCGCGCTGCAGCGCCTGACGGGTGGTCTCCATGCCCCACCACGCCTGGGCCTCGTCGCTGTTGCGGAAATCTTCAACGGCGTTCACGTCGATGTAAATCACGTTCAGCCAGCGACGGGACGACGGGCTGTACGGGCTGGCGCTCTCCGGGTTGGCCGGATAGAGGGCGTGAATAGGGTTGAGGCCGATAAAGGCCCCGCCGCGCTTGCCGACATCGGTCAGCATCTTTTTCAGATCGCCGAAATCGCCGATCCCCCAGTTAGCCTCAGAGCGCAGAGTGTAGAGCTGCACGCAGGCGCCCCACAGCTTCTTGCCCTCTTTCAGCGCCTGCGGCTCGTAGCAGCGTTTTGGCGCCACAATCACCCGACAGTGCCAGCGACTGCCGTCCTGGGTCAGCGTCAGGGTGTGGTAGCCCTCCGGCAGTTTTGCCGGAAGGTTGAGTTTTTTACCGCCCGTGGCGTGGCCTTTGTGCTGATGCCCCTCTTCAGTGGTCAGCAGCCAGCTAAATTCGCCGCTGCCTTCGAGGGTCAGCGGCATCTTTTTCCCCGAGGTGTAGACCATCACGTTCGGGACGGGAGTGACCGCCGCTTTCGCGACGGGTTTGGCTTTATGCATGGCATCCAGCAAACGTCTCTTGGTTTCAGCACCAATAGACTGCGGTTTACCATGAGCATTGATGTAGCTGGGGCTGATCCCCGCCGCCAGCGCGGCATTATCGAGACGTTTACTTTCCATCGCGCTTCCTTAGCGTTTTGCCTGCCAGATGCGGGCCTGGTAGTCGCGGATTGAACGGTCGGAGCTGAACATGCCGCAGCGCGCGGTGTTCAGAATGCACGCCCGGGTCCAGGCTTCCTGGTCACGGTACAGAACATCAACCTGCTTCTGCGCCTCGACGTAGCCGGCGAAGTCCGCCATCAGCAGGTACGGGTCGCCGCCCTGCTTGCCGATGCTGTGCAGCATCTGGTCGAACGCGTGCTTGTCGCCGTCGCTGTATTTGCCGCTCTCCAGCTCTTTCAGTACCGCATCCAGCAGTTTGTCTTTTTTACGCCACTTCACCGGGTCGTAACCTTTGGCTTTGATGGCTTTCACCTCTTCCACAGTATGGCCGAAGATAAAGATGTTCTCGTCGCCCACCTGCTCGGCGATCTCCACGTTCGCGCCGTCCAGCGTACCCACGGTCAGCGCGCCGTTCAGGGCCAGCTTCATGTTGCCGGTACCGGAGGCCTCTTTACCGGCAGTCGAAATCTGCTCGGAGACATCCGCCGCCGGGATCAGCAGCTCAGCCGCAGAGACGCAGTAATCCGGCAGGAAGACCACTTTCAACTTGTCGCCCACTTTCGGATCGTTATTCACCGCGTCGGCCACTTTATTGATAGCGAAGATGATGTTTTTTGCCAGGTAGTAACCCGGCGCCGCTTTCGCGCCAAACAGGAACACGCGCGGCATGCGGTCGGCCTGCGGGTTCTCGCGGATCTCTTTGTAGAGCGCCAGAATGTGCAGCAGGTTCAGGTGCTGACGCTTGTACTCGTGCAGACGTTTAATCTGGATATCAAAAATCGCGTTCGGGTTGATCTCAATCCCGGTGCGGGTTTTGACGAACGCCGCCAGGCGCACTTTGTTGTCCTGCTTGATGGTGCGGTAGGTCTCGCGAAACGCCGCATCGTCAGCATACTTTTCCAGGTTGATCAGCTGGTCGAGATCGTTAGCCCACTCTTTGTCGAGCGAGGCATCCAGCAGCGCGGCCAGTTTCGGGTTGCACTGTTTGATCCAGCGACGCGGCGTGATGCCGTTGGTGACGTTGTGGAACCTGTTCGGCCACAGCTGGTGATATTCCGGGAACAGATCTTTCACCACCAGGTCGGAGTGCAGTGCTGCCACGCCGTTCACCGCAAAACCGCTGACCACGCACAGGTTAGCCATGCGAACCTGCTTGTCGAAGACCACCGCCAGCTTCGCCCAGACCGCTTTATCGCCCGGCCAGGTTTTATCGACCAGCTTCTTAAAGCGGTTGTTGATCTCATTGATGATCTGCATATGACGAGGCAGCAGGGTTTTAATCAGCTTCTCGTCCCAGCACTCCAGCGCCTCTGGCATCAGGGTGTGGTTGGTGTAGGCGAAGGTCTTGCTGGTGATGGCCCAGGCGTCGTCCCAGCTCAGCTGATGCTCGTCGATCAGCACGCGCAGCAGTTCCGGGATGGCGATGGTCGGGTGGGTGTCGTTCAGCTGGATCACTTCGTAATCCGCCAGCTCGGTGAGTTTGCGGCCCGCCAGGTGATGGCGACGCAGGATATCGGCTACGGAACAGGCGCACTGGAAGTACTGCTGCATCAGGCGCAGCTTTTTGCCCGCCAGATGGTTGTCGTTCGGATAGAGAACTTTGGTCAGCTTGTCGGCGTCGATGCCCTGCTGCTCGGCACGCAGGAAATCGCCGTCGTTGAATCGGGTCAGGTTGAACGGGTGAGCGTGCGTCGCCTGCCACAGACGCAGCGGCTGCGCCACGCCGTTACGGTAGCCCAGCACCGGCAGATCCCAGGCCTGGCCGGTGATGGTGAAGCCCGGCTCCCACTGGCCCGCTTTCGTCACTTTACCGCCAATGCCCACCTGCACATCCAGCGCTTCGTTGTGGCGGAACCACGGGTAGCTGCCGCGATGCCAGTCATCCGGGGCTTCCATCTGCTGGCCGTCGGCGAAGGACTGGCGGAACAGACCGTACTGGTAGTTCAGACCATAGCCAGTAGCCGACTGCCCTACCGTCGCCATCGAGTCAAGGAAGCAGGCCGCCAGACGACCCAGGCCACCGTTGCCCAGCGCCGGATCGATCTCCTCTTCCAGCAGGTCGGTCAGGTGGATGTTGTGCGTGCTCAGCACGTCGCTCACCTCCTGATACCAGCCGAGGTTCAGCAGGTTGTTGCCGGTCAGACGGCCAATCAGGAACTCCATCGAAATATAGTTGACGTGGCGCTGACCTTTCACCGGTTTAACCGCGGGTTGGGCGCTCAGCAGCTCGGCGAGCGCTCCGCTGACGGCCTGCCACCACTGGCGGGAGGTCATCTCTTCAGCGGCATGTAGTCCAAAACGCTGCCACTGACGCGTCAGGGCAGCCTGGAATTGAGCTTTGTTGAAAGTAGGCTGTGACATAGGGAATCTGCATCCTGTAGAGAGAAATTAACACGTTGGTGCTAGTGTGCCTGGCTCCTTATGGCTCTTCCTCCTCCCGCCGGGGATTAGGCGGGGAGGAGTAGCGGGGATGAGCGATAAAGTGTGATCGTGGCCACTTTCTGCTGCCGGAGTGTGGGGCATTGAGGATGAAATTAACGGGAAGAGGCTCAAAAAAATGAAATGCGGTTTCGCCTGAAATATACCGCACGGAAATAATTACTTACCCGACGTAATATCACTCAGAATTTACTGCATCTCAAATCGTTATTTCAGGAAAGTAATGATTCCGCGACTTAATTAACTTTTCACAGCATTTACGCTTCTATATTCCTTTTTATGCTTAACCGTCCGAAAACTCGCCAGGCCAGTATCCATGCGCTTTGGAGGCTCACTGGAAAAGTTCCCTTC
This sequence comes from Leclercia sp. LTM14, assembly GCF_023736175.1. Taxonomy (NCBI): domain Bacteria; kingdom Pseudomonadati; phylum Pseudomonadota; class Gammaproteobacteria; order Enterobacterales; family Enterobacteriaceae; genus Leclercia; species Leclercia sp. LTM14. The sequence continues at coordinate 108,970 of NZ_JAIKTT010000011.1, read as the reverse complement.
CCCCCACATAACTTTTTGTGACAGAGTGCAAATTCAGGGACATAAAACCCGGACATAACTTGCAATAAAAAGGTTTCTGACCGACCTTATATGCATTAATTACGAAGCGCAAAAAAAATCAAAAATCTCGATTTCCACACAGTGAAGTGAAACCTATGTTGATTCCGTCCAAATTAAGTCGCCCGGTTCGTCTTGACCATACTGTGGTCCGCGAACGGTTGCTGGCGAAACTTTCCGGCGCGAACAATTTTCGACTGGCGCTGGTAACGAGCCCTGCCGGGTACGGCAAAACAACGCTCATTTCGCAGTGGGCATCCGGCAAAACCGATCTCGGCTGGTACTCCCTGGATGAGGGCGATAACCAGCAGGAGCGTTTCGCCAGTTACTTGATCGCCGCCATTCAGCAGGCGACCAACGGACACTGCGTGACCAGCGAAAGCATGGTGCAAAAGCGGCAGTACGCCAGCCTCTCCTCGCTGTTTTCCCAACTGTTTATTGAGCTGGCCGAATGGCATCGCCCGCTCTATCTGGTCATTGACGATTACCACCTGATCACCAACCCGGTCATTCATGAGTCGATGCGCTTCTTCCTGCGCCATCAGCCGGAGAACCTGACCCTGGTGGTTCTGTCGCGCAACCTGCCGCAGCTGGGCATTGCCAACCTGCGCGTGCGCGACCAGCTGCTGGAAGTGGGCAGCCAGCAGCTCTCCTTTAACCATCAGGAAGCGAAGCAGTTCTTCGACTGCCGTCTGAAATCACCAATTGAGGTGGCCGAGAGCAGCCGTCTGTGCGACGACGTGGCAGGCTGGGCGACCGCCCTGCAGCTGATTGCCCTCTCCGCACGGCATAACAACAGCTCGACGCAGCAGTCCGCCCGCCGCCTGTCGGGGATCAACGCCAGCCACCTCTCCGATTACCTGGTGGATGAAGTGCTCGACAGCGTCGATCAATCCACCCGCCAGTTCCTGTTAAAAAGCTCCCTGCTGCGCTCGATGAACGATGCGCTGATCGTGCGCGTCACCGGCGAAGACAACGGCCAGATGCGCCTGGAAGAGATTGAACGCCAGGGATTGTTCCTGCAGCGCATGGACGACTCCGGCGAATGGTTCAGCTACCACCCGCTGTTTGGCAGCTTCCTGCGCCAGCGCTGTCAGTGGGAGCTGGCGACCGAACTGCCGGAAATCCACCGCGCCGCCGCCGAGAGCTGGATGGCACAGGGTTTCCCGAGCGAGGCTATCCACCACGCGCTGGCAGCGGGCGACGCCCATATGCTGCGCGATATCCTGCTCAACCACGCCTGGAGCCTGTTTAATCACAGCGAACTGGCCCTGCTGGAGGAGTCGCTGCGCGCCCTGCCGTGGGAAAGCCTGCTGGAAAACCCGCGTCTGGTACTGCTGCAGGCCTGGCTGATGCAGAGCCAGCATCGCTACAGCGAAGTGAACACCCTGCTGGCCCGCGCCGAGCAGGAGATGAAAGGCGAGATGGACGCCGCCCTGCACGGCGAATTTAACGCTCTGCGCGCGCAGGTGGCGATCAACGACGGCGACCAGGAAGAGGCCGAGCGGCTGGCGATGGTCGCGCTGGAAGAGCTGCCGCTGGCAAACTTCTACAGCCGTATCGTTGCCACCTCGGTGCATGGCGAGGTGCTGCACTGTAAGGGCGATCTCACCCGCTCCCTGTCGCTGATGCAGCAGACCGAGCAGATGGCGCGCCGTCACGACGTCTGGCACTACGCCCTGTGGAGCATGATCCAGCAGAGCGAAATTTTATTTGCCCAGGGTTTCCTGCAGGCCGCCTGGGAGACGCAGGAAAAAGCGTTCAACCTGATCCGCGATCAGCATCTGGAACAGCTGCCGATGCACGAGTTCCTGCTGCGCATTCGCGCCCAGCTGCTGTGGGCGTGGGCGCGTCTGGACGAAGCCGAAAGCACCGCCCGTCACGGGGTCGACGTGCTCTCCACCTACCAGCCGCAGCAGCAGTTACAGTGTCTGGGCCTGCTGGTGCAGTGTTCCCTGGCGCGCGGCGATCTGGACAATGCCCGTAACCACCTTAACCGTCTGGAAAACCTGCTCGGCAACGGTCAGTATCACAGCGACTGGGTATCCAACGCCGATAAGGTGCGGGTGATCTACTGGCAGATGACCGGTGACAAAAAATCGGCGGCCAACTGGCTGCGCCAGACGCCGAAGCCGGCGTTCGCCAATAACCATTTCCTGCAGAGCCAGTGGCGCAACATTGCCCGGGCGCAGATCCTGTTAGGCGAGTTCGAACCGGCAGAGATGGTGCTGGAAGAGCTGAACGAGAATGCCCGCAGCCTGCGTCTGATGAGCGATCTCAACCGCAACCTGCTGCTGCAAAACCAGCTCTACTGGCAGGCAGGTCGTAAAAATGACGCCCAGCGCGTGCTGCTCGAAGCGCTGCAGCTGGCGAACCGTACCGGGTTTATCAGCCACTTTGTGATTGAAGGCGAGACCATGGCGCAGCAGTTGCGCCAGCTGATTCAGCTCAACACCCTGCCGGAGCTGGATCAGCACCGCGCCCAGCGCATCCTGCGGGAGATTAACCAGCATCACCGTCACAAGTTTGCCCACTTCGATGAGACCTTTGTCGAGCGTCTGCTGACCCACCCGGAAGTGCCGGAGCTGATCCGCACCAGCCCGCTGACCCAGCGCGAGTGGCAGGTTCTGGGGCTGATTTACTCAGGTTACAGCAACGAGCAGATCGCCGGTGAGCTGGCCGTGGCGGCCACCACCATTAAAACGCACATTCGTAATCTGTATCAGAAGCTGGGGGTTGCCCACCGTCAGGATGCGGTGCTGCATGCGCAGCAGCTGTTGAAGATGATGGGGTACGGGGTGTAATTCATTGCCCGGCGGCGCTACGCTTGCCGGGCCTACGCTTTTCGTAGGTCGGGCAAGCGTAGCGCCGCCCGACACCACCGTCAGCACAGTTCTAACTGCAACTTATTATCCCGAATCACTTTTAACACCCCTTCCGGCGGCATCACGTCCGTATAGACCGCATTCACCATGCTGATGCTGCCCATATTCACCATCGCGTTACGGCCAAACTTGGAGTGATCCACCACCAGCATCACGTGCCGCGAGTTCTCAATAATCGCCCGCTTGGTACGCACTTCGTGGTAGTCAAACTCCAGCAGCGAGCCGTCGCTGTCGATACCGCTGATGCCCAGGATGCCAAAGTCGAGGCGGAACTGGGAGATGAAGTCGAGGGTCGCCTCGCCGATTATGCCGCCGTCGCGGCTGCGCAACTCACCGCCCGCCAGAATGATGCGAAAGTCCTCTTTCTGCATCAGGGTGGTGGCCACGTTCAGGTTGTTGGTGACGATGCGCAGGTTTTCATGCCCGAGCAGAGCATGAGCCACCGCTTCCGGCGTGGTGCCGATGTCGATAAACAGCGTCGCGCCGTTGGGGATCTGGCTCGCCACCTTGCGGGCAATGCGCTCCTTCTCGGAGGTCTGCGTCGCCTTGCGGTCGTGCCAGGAGGTGTTCACCGAGCTGGACGGCAGCGCCGCGCCGCCGTGGTGGCGCAGGATGCGGTTCTGATCGGCCAGGTCGTTAAGGTCGCGGCGGATGGTCTGCGGGCTGACGGCAAACTGCTCCACCAGCTCTTCGGTACTGACGTATCCCTGCTTTTTCACCAGATCGATAATGGCGTCGTGACGTTGTGTTTGTTTCATCGGAGTTCCCTGCCAGAATTATGTTCGTTTTCGCGCATTTAGCGTATCGGCAAACGCCATCGCCAGCCCGACCGCCAGCCCGGCTACGTGTGCGCCGTTGGCAATCGCCATTCCAAACAGATCAAACCATCCGGCAATAATCCAGATTAAGGCAAAGGTCATCAACCCGCGCTGCAGGTAGATGCCGCTCTGGGGATCGCGCTCGCCGCGCAGCCAGACGTAGCCCATCAGCGCGTAGACCACGCCGGAAAGCCCCCCGAACCACGGGCCGCCAAACTTATGCTGGATAAAGCCGCTGAGCAGCGCGCTGATAAGGGTGAGTACGATGAGCTTGCCGCTGCCGAGCCGCTTCTCCACCGCCCCGCCGAGATACCACCACCACAGCAGGTTAAAGAGAATATGCAGGAACGAGAAGTGCATCAGCGCGTGGGTAAAGTAGCGCCAGAATTCGAACTCCACCGAGGCGTCATAGGGCCAGGAGAGCATCAGCATCACCTGCTGATCGCCCACCACGCTCATCATAATGAAGACCAGAATACAGGCCGCCATCAACACCAGAGTGAACGGCCCCGCGCGTTCGCGCACGGTCGCAAGGAAAGGAAAGCGCTGGTAACGCAAACCGCTCCCGGTATGGCCGGACTGCCAGCTCGCCGCCAGATAGCGCGCATCGCCGGGGTTTTCCATAAAGCGCGCCAGTTCAGCGTTAACCCGGTCTGCCTGGCTCTCATCCGCCAGCCAGACGTCGGTCTGCGTATGTTGTTGAATGGTGAGGATAACCCCCTGCGTCGCCATGTAGTCGACAAACGCCTGGGCAACGCGCGGGTTGTTAAAAGAGGTAATCAGTAGCATCGGCGGCAGTCGCTTATTCCACACAAAAGGGGACAGTATATACCCTAAATGCCGGCGTGCTCGACTTCTGCCGGGAAATGACGGTGCCAGGCATCGAATCCGCCGTCCACGCTGTAAACCGCGTCATAGCCCTGTTGCAGCAGATACTGCGCCGCACCCTTGCTGCTGTTGCCGTGATAGCACATCACCATCACCGGGGTATCGAAATCGTTGTCGCGCATAAACTCGCTCAGCGAGGCATTGGTCAGGTGGAATGCGCCCGGCGTGTGGCCCATGGCAAAACTTTGCGGATCGCGAATATCCACCAGCACCGCCGTTCCCTGGTGCATCTTCTGATGGGCTTCTTCTACGTTAATACATTCAAATTGTTCCATGGTGCTCTCTTGTCTGTTTGCTCCCTCGCCCCTTTGGGGAGAGGGCCGGGGTGAGGGGAAAAATATACCGCGTAGTGTACGTCGTGGCGGCGGGTAAACGCCATTATGTTAGCTCTATCACTCAAAATTGTTTTTTTGATGTTACAAAAATCCATTTCCTTTGCTAGTATGAGCGATATCGAACATTTTTGAGCTTTAACGAAAGCGGTGTGAGGATACAATGGAAACCAAAGATCTGATTGTAATAGGTGGCGGAATCAACGGTGCGGGCATTGCGGCTGATGCTGCCGGACGCGGGCTATCTGTCCTGATGCTGGAAGCGCAGGATCTCGCCTGTGCCACCTCCTCCGCCAGCTCCAAATTGATCCACGGTGGCCTGCGTTACCTGGAACACTACGAGTTCCGCCTGGTGAGTGAAGCCCTGGCCGAACGTGAAGTGCTGCTGAAAATGGCCCCGCATATCGCCACGCCGATGCGTTTTCGTCTCCCGCACCGTCCGCATCTGCGTCCGGCATGGATGATCCGCATTGGTCTGTTTATGTACGATCATCTGGGCAAACGCACCAGCCTGCCGGCCTCTGCCGGTGTGCGTTTTGGCGCAGACTCGGTGCTGAAGCCGGAGATCGTGCGCGGATTCGAATATTCCGACTGCTGGGTGGACGATGCCCGTCTGGTGCTCGCCAACGCGCAAATGGTTGAACGCAAAGGCGGCGAGGTCAAAACCCGCACCCGCGCGGTCTCGGCGCGCCGGGAAAACGGGCTGTGGATCGTTGAAGCCGAAGATATCGATACCGGCGAGCGTTTCAGCTGGCAGGCGCGTGGCCTGGTCAACGCCACCGGTCCGTGGGTGAAACACTTCTTTGACCACGGGATGCAGCTGCCGTCGCCATATGGTATCCGCCTGATCAAGGGCAGCCATATCGTGGTGCCGCGCGTGCACACCCAGAAGCAGGCCTACATTCTGCAAAACGAAGACAAACGTATCGTGTTTGTGATCCCGTGGATGGATGAGTTCTCCATCATCGGCACCACCGACGTGGAGTACAAAGGCGATCCGAAGAACGTCGAGATCGACGAGAGCGAAATCAGCTATCTGCTGAAGGTCTATAACGCACACTTTAAGAAGACCCTGGGGCGCGACGACGTGGTCTGGACTTACTCCGGCGTGCGTCCGCTGTGCGATGACGAGTCCGACTCACCGCAGGCCATCACCCGCGATTACACGCTTGATATTCACGATGACCACGGCAACGCACCGCTGCTGTCGGTGTTTGGCGGCAAGCTGACCACCTACCGTAAGCTGGCGGAGCACGCGATGGAAAAACTGGCGCCGTATTATAAAGGTATCGGCCCGGCCTGGACCAAAGGGGCAGTGTTGCCTGGCGGCGATCTCGGCGGCAACCGCGATGACTACGCGGCCAAACTGCGCCGTCGCTATCCGTTTATCAGCGAATCCATGGCCCGCCACTTTGCCCGCACCTACGGCAGCAACTGCGAGTTGATCCTGAAAGAAGCCAAGGATCTGACCGATCTGGGCGAACATTTTGGTCATGAGTTCTACGAGGCGGAGCTGCGTTATTTAGTCGACCACGAGTGGGTACGCCGCGCGGACGATGCGCTGTGGCGTCGCACCAAAGAGGGAATGTGGCTGAACGCGGAGCAGCAGTCGCGCGTAGCGCAGTGGCTGGCTGAGCAGACGGGAAAGCGTGAGCTGTCGTTAGCGTCGTGAGGAAATGCCCGGTGGCGCTGACGCTTACCGGGCCTGCAAGATTCGTGCGCGCTTCTCGCCCGGTGGCGCTGACGCTTACCGGGCCTACAAAAGACTAAGGAACGTAGGCCGGGTAAGGCGAAGCCGCCACCCGGCAAAAAAACAGCGGTGCGGCCTGATGCCCTCACCCCGGCCCTCTCCCACAGGGAGAGGGTGCAAACACTAAAAAAGGCAACTTTCGTTGCCTTTTTGCTTTTACAACCGCACCGGATCAATATGCCAGATCGTCTCGGCATACTCTTTGATGGTGCGATCCGACGAGAAGTAGCCCATGTTGGCGATGTTATGCATCGCTTTGGTGGCCCACTCTTCCGGCTTGCGGTACAGCTCGTCCACGCGGTCCTGACAATCCACATAGCTGCGGTAGTCCGCCAGCACCTGATAGTGATCCCCGAAGTTAATCAGCGAATCCACCAGGTCGCGGTAGCGGCCAGGCTCGTCCGGGTTGAATACCCCGGTGGCGATCTGGGTCAGCACCTGACGAAGCTCTTCATCCTTTTCGTAATAGTCACGCGGCGAGTAACCCTTCGCACGCAGCGCCTCCACCTCTTCCGTGGTGTTGCCGAAGATAAAGATGTTTTCTTCACCCACGTGCTCCAGCATCTCAACGTTGGCGCCGTCCAGCGTGCCGATGGTCAGCGCGCCGTTCAGGGCAAACTTCATATTACTGGTGCCGGAAGCCTCAGTGCCTGCGGTCGAGATCTGCTCCGAGAGATCGGCCGCCGGAATGATCAGCTGCGCCAGACTCACGCTGTAGTTCGGGATAAAGACGACCTTCAGCTTGTCACCAATCTGCGGATCGTTGTTGATCACCTTCGCCACGTCGTTGATCAGATGGATGATGTGTTTCGCCATGTAGTAGGCCGAGGCCGCTTTACCGGCGAAGATGTTCACGCGCGGCACCCACTCGGCATCCGGATCGGCCTTGATGCGGTTGTAGCGGGTGATCACGTGCAGCACGTTCATCAGCTGACGCTTGTACTCGTGGATACGTTTGATCTGCACGTCGAACAGCGCTTTCGGGTTGGCGACCACGTTCAGATGCAGCGCCATCCACACCGCCAGCCGCTTTTTGTTCAGCAGCTTGGCGTCGCGTACCGCTTTATTCACCGTCGGGAAGTCAGCGTGCTGCTCCAGCTCGCTCAGCTGGCTTAAATCGGTGCGCCAGGTACGGCCAATGTTCTCGTCGAGCACCTCGGAGAGCGGCTGGTTAGCCAGCGCCAGCCAGCGGCGCGGCGTCACCCCGTTGGTGACGTTGCAGAACCGCATCGGGAAGATTTTTGCAAAGTCGGCGAACAGCGACTGCACCATCAGGTTAGAGTGCAGCTCAGACACGCCGTTGACCTTGTGGCTGATCACCACCGCCAGCCACGCCATGCGCACCCGGCGGCCATTGGATTCATCAATGATGGAGGTGCGGCTCAGCAGGCCGGTGTCGTGCGGATACTGCTCCTGCAACGTTTTCAGGAAGAAGTCGTTAATCTCAAAGATGATCTGCAGGTGGCGCGGTAGGATTTTGCCGAGCATATCCACCGGCCAGGTTTCCAGGGCTTCACTCATCAACGTGTGGTTGGTGTAGGAGAAGACCTGGCAGGTCACCTCGAAGGCCTCGTCCCAGCTGAACTTATGCTCGTCGATCAGCAGACGCATCAGCTCGGGGATCGACAGCACCGGATGGGTGTCATTCAGGTGGATACAGGTCTTCTCGGCCAGGTTGGCGTAGGTTTTGTGCAGCTGGTAGTGGCGGCTCAGGATATCCTGAATGGTCGCGGAGACCAGGAAGTACTCCTGGCGCAGACGCAGCTCGCGCCCCGAGTAGGTGGAGTCGTCCGGGTAAAGCACACGGGAGACGTTCTCGGAGTGGTTTTTATCTTCCACCGCCGCGAAGTAGTCGCCCTGGTTGAATTTACCGAGGTTGATCTCGCTACTGGCCTGGGCGTTCCACAGGCGCAGCGTGTTGGTGGCATCGGTGTCGTAGCCGGGGATAATCTGGTCGTAGGCCACGGCGAGGATCTCTTCGGTCTCGACCCAGCGGCTCTTTTTGCCTTCCTGCTGAATACGGCCACCAAAGCGGACCTTATAGCGGGTGTTGTGGCGCTTGAACTCCCACGGGTTGCCGTACTCCAGCCAGTAGTCCGGGGACTCTTTCTGTCGGCCATCGACGATGTTCTGTTTGAACATGCCGTAATCGTAGCGGATGCCGTAGCCACGCCCCGGCAGGGCGAGGGTCGCCAGCGAATCGAGGAAGCAGGCCGCCAGACGACCCAGACCGCCGTTGCCTAAGCCGGGGTCGTTCTCTTCGTCAATCAGCTCTTCTAAATCCAGCCCCATCTCTTCCAGCGCGGTTTTGACGTCGTCATAAATACCCAGCGACAACAGCGCGTTGGAAAGGGTGCGGCCAATCAAAAACTCCATCGACAGATAGTAAACCTGGCGAGTCTCCTGTGAGAGCTGGGCGCGGTTGGAGCGCAGCCAGCGTTCAACCAGCCGGTCACGCACCGCAAACAGCGTGGCGTTAAGCCATTCGTGTTTGTTGGCGATGACCGGATCTTTGCCGATGGTGAACATCAGCTTGTAAGCGATAGAGTGCTTTAACGCCTCAATGCTTACCGTGGGAGACGCATAGGAAAAGGGTGCATTCATATCTCTGATTCCAGCGTTGTTACATCAAGCGTTGATAAAGATCGCGGTAGGACTGCGCCGCAACTTGCCAGCTAAAATCCATGGCCATCGCCTGGCGTTGAACAAAACGCCATAAAGAGGGACGTGACCACAACACGAAGGCACGACGAATCGCGCGTAACAGCGACCAGGCATTACTGTCCTCGAAGACAAATCCGCTGGCTATTCCGTCTGCCAGGTTCTCCAGCGAGGTGTCGGATACGGTATCCGCCAGCCCGCCGGTACGACGCACCAGAGGCAGCGTGCCGTACTTCAGGCCATACAGCTGGGTTAAGCCGCAGGGCTCAAATCGGCTCGGCACCAGGATAACGTCGGCGCCACCCATGATGCGATGGGAGAAGGCTTCGTGATAGCCAATCTGCACCCCCACCTGCCCCGGATGCTCGGCGGCGGCGGCGAGGAAGCCCTCCTGCAGCACCGGATCGCCGGCCCCCAGCAGCGCCAGCTGTCCGCCCTGCTCCAGCAGACCCGGCAGCGCTTCAAGCACCAGATCGAGCCCTTTCTGGCTGGTCAGACGGCTCACCACCGCAAACAGCGGCACCTTGTCGTTGACCTTCAGCCCCATAGCAATCTGCAGCTGACGTTTGTTCTCGGCCTTATCTTCCACCGAGTCGCGGTTATAGCGCGCGCTCAGCAGCAGATCGGTCTCCGGGCTCCAGATTTTTTCATCCACGCCGTTGAGAATGCCCGACAAGCGGCCTTCACGGTGGCGCTGGGTCAGCAGCCCTTCCATGCCGTAGCCAAACTGCGCTTCGGTGATCTCCCGCGCGTAGGTCGGGCTTACGGCGGTGATGTGATCGGCGTAGTACAGCCCGGCCTTGAGGAACGAAATCTGCCCGTTGAACTCCAGCCCATGGATATTAAAGAACGACCATGGCAGTTCTATTTCATCCATGTGTTTGGCTAAATACATCCCCTGATACGCCAGGTTATGCACGGTAAAGACCGATTTTGCCGGATGGCCACGCACCGCCAGATACGCCGGGGCCAGGCCAGCGTGCCAGTCGTGGGCATGCACGATGTCCGGACGCCAGAACGGATCCAGCCCGCAGGCCATCTCCGCACCGACCCAGCCGAGCAGCGCGAAACGCAGCACGTTGTCGGTATAGGCAAACAGGTTAGTGTCGTGGTACGGGCTCCCTGGGCGGTCATAAAGATGCGGGGCATCAATCAGGTAGATGCCCACGCCGTTGTAATGGCCAAACAGTAATGTGATGCGCCCGGCAAAGGTCTCACGGCGGCTGACAATCTGCGCGTCAGGCACGCCGCGACGAATATCCGGAAAAGCAGGGAGAAGCACGCGAGTATCGACCCCACCGGCGATTTGCGCCGCCGGTAACGCCCCAATCACATCCGCCAACCCGCCGGTTTTTAGCAACGGGAACATCTCAGAACAAACGTGTAAAACCTGCATCATCGCTCCTGTTTGATCTGCAGTTTACGCAGCATTTCACGCGTAACCAGCACGATACCTTCTTCTGAGCGGTAGAAACGGCGTGCGTCCTCTTCCGCATTTTCTCCAATTACCATGCCTTCCGGGATGACGCAGGCACGGTCGATAACGCAACGACGCAGGCGGCACGAGCGGCCCACCCAGACGTCGGGTAACAGTACTGACGAATCAATGTTGCAGAAGGAGTTCACCCGCACGCGCGGGAACAACACCGACTGCACCACCACCGAGCCCGAGATAATGCACCCGCCGGAAACCAGCGAGTTCAGCGTCATGCCGTGGCTGCCCGAGCGGTCCTGCACAAATTTCGCAGGAGGCAGAGACTCCATGTGGGTGCGGATCGGCCAGTTATGGTCGTACATGTCGAGTTCTGGCGTTACAGAGGCCAGGTCGAGGTTGGCCTTCCAGTACGCTTCCAGGGTGCCCACATCGCGCCAGTACGGTTCTGAATTCGGATCGGACTGTACGCAGGACAGTGGGAACGGATGTGCATAGGCCATGCCAGATTTGGTGATTTTCGGGATAATATCTTTGCCGAAGTCGTGGCTGGATTTCTCGTCCTTGTCATCCTCTTCCAGCAGCTGGTAAAGGTAATCGGCATCAAAGACATAGATACCCATACTGGCGAGCGACTTAGTGTCATCCCCCGGCATTGAAGGCGGGTTCGCCGGTTTTTCCACGAACTCGATGACTTTGTCGTTTTCATCCACCGCCATAACGCCAAACGCCGTCGCCTCGGCAACGGGCACCGGCATACAGGCCACGGTGCAGCGCGCCCCTTTTTCGACATGGTCGATTAGCATGCGCGAGTAGTCCTGCTTGTAGATGTGGTCCCCGGCGAGGATCACCACATACTCGGCGTCGTAGCGACGAATAATGTCGAGGTTCTGCGTGACCGCATCGGCGGTGCCGCGATACCAGTTTTCGCCGTGTACGCGCTGCTGGGCAGGCAGCAGATCGACAAACTCGTTCATCTCCTCACTGAAGAACGACCAGCCGCGCTGAATGTGCTGCACCAGGGTGTGGGACTGATACTGGGTGATCACGCCAATACGGCGAATACCGGAGTTAAGGCAGTTTGACAGAGCAAAATCGATAATACGGAATTTACCGCCGAAGTGGACGGCGGGTTTGGCACGTTTAATCGTTAAATCTTTTAATCGGGTACCGCGTCCACCAGCAAGAATCAGGGCAACAGACTTCAATGGCAGCTGACGCGCCAACATTAGAGGGTCGTTCTTATCTAACCTAACCATGATCAACTCCTTTTATTATCATCTCTGGAATACACATACACCGTGCGCAGGCCCATGCCAGGCAGTCATAACGACCGGATTATCCTCTCCGGCAAAGGGGGGGATAGCCCGCCACTCCCCTTCGGGTAAAGCAATTTCTGCGACTTCATTGGTGGCGTTGAAGGTGATGAGCCAGCAATCCGAAAGCAGGATCTGCAGGCACGGCACGCCGCTCTGCCACTCGTGCGCGTCCAGGGGTTGCGCCTTTTTATTTAACCAGCGAACATTGCCATCGCCCTCTTCCCACCACTGATTCAGGGTGAGCGCCGGGATCTGCTTGCGCAGATGCACCAGCGCGGCCGTAAAGGCGACCAATCCCTCGTTGGCCTGTTGCCAGTCCAGCCAGGTTAACGCGTTATCCTGGCAATACGCGTTGTTGTTGCCGTGCTGACTGTGGCCATGTTCATCGCCCGCCAGCAGCATCGGCGTCCCCTGTGACAGCAAAAGGGTGGTCAGCAGCGCATGCACGCTGGCGCGCCGCCGTTCAATCACATCCAGATTGCCACTTAATCCTTCAACACCATGGTTAAAACTGTGGTTATTGAAGGTGCCGTCACGGTTTTCTTCGCCGTTTGCTTCATTGTGTTTCTGATTGAAACAAACGCAGTCACGCAGGGTGAATCCGTCGTGCGCCGTCAGCAAATTGACCGACGCAGATGGCAAACGCCCGTTGCGTTTAAACAGATCGCTGGACGCCGCGAAACGTCCGGCAAAGGCCCCCAGCGACAGATCGCGCGCCAGCCAGAAGCGGCGCGCCGCATCACGATAGTGATCGTTCCACTCGGCAAACAGCGGCGGGAAATTCCCCACCTGGTAACCGCCCGGGCCGACATCCCAGGGTTCAGCAATCAGCTTCACGCCCGAGAGCAGCGGGCAGTTTTTGATGGCCTCAAACAGCGGCGCCTGCTGGCTGTATTCCGGCGTGCGTCCCATTACCGGGGCCAGGTCAAAACGAAAACCGTCGATGTGGAAGGTTTCAACCCAGTATTTCAGGCACGCGTACGCGTAATCTGTTACCGCCGGATGGCTGAGGTTGAGGGTGTTACCGCACCCGGTCCAGTTGTGATAATCCCCGTCCTCTCTTAACCAATAATAGCTAGGGTTATCAATTCCGCGCAGGGAGAAGGTCGGCCCCTCAAGATCCAGCTCGGCGCTGTGGTTGAGAACGATATCCAGAATGACCTCGATACCCGCTTCGTGTAGCGCCTTCACCGCGTCACGAAACTCATCCCGCGCCCGGTCGGGATGCGAGGCGTAGCGCGGCTCGAGGGCAAACATCGCCATCGGGTTATAGCCCCAGTAGTTGCTGAGGCCGAGGCGTTGCAGGCGCGGCTCGCTGGCGAAATGGGCCACCGGCAATAACTCCAGAGCCGTGATGCCGAGCTGCTTAAAATAGGCAATCATCACCGGATGGCTGAGCGCCTGATAGGTGCCGCGGATCTCTTCCGGGATTTCAGGGTGCAGCCAGGTCAGCCCTTTGACGTGCGCTTCATAGATGACCGTGTTGCCCCACGGCGTGTTGGGCGGGGCATCCTCTTCCCAGTCGTAATGATCGTTGACCACCACGCTTTTCGGCGCGACGGCGGCGCTGTCGCGGTGATCCGGGGTCTCTTTGCCGCTGTGCAGCAGAACGTCGTCATTCAGCGTGCCATCGACCTGATACGCGCAGGGGTCGAGCAGCAGTTTCGCCGGGTTAAAGCGCAGCCCTTTGGCCGGATCCCAGGGCCCATAAACCCGATAGCCGTAGCGCATGCCGGGGCGGGCATGTTCCAGATAGCCGTGCCAGATATCGCCGCTGCGCGCCACCAGATCGTAGCGATGTTCAATGCCTTTGCCGTCAAACACACAGAGTTCAACCCGATCCGCGTGGGCGGAGAAGAGCGTGAAGTTCACCCCCTTCCCGTCGTAGCACGCACCGAGCGGGGCGGGTTTACCGGCAGTGAGTTGCGTCATTCCCCCTCCCGGACCAGCCAGATAGTGGACAGCGGCGGCAGCGTCAGGCTCAGGGATTGTGGACGACCATGGCTCTCCTGTTCATCGCTCTGCACCAGCCCACCGTTACCCGCATTGCTGCCGTGGTAGTGCATGGAGTCGGTGTTCAGCACCTCGCGCCATTTGCCCGGCTGATTGATGCCGAACCGGTAGTGATGGCGCGTCACCGGGGTGAAGTTGCTGGCGACGATGATTTCGTTGCCCGCTTTATCACGACGGACAAAGATCAGCACCGAGCGTTCGTGGTCATCCACCACCAGCCACTCAAAGCCGTAATCATCGAAGTCCAGCTCGTGCAGGGCCTTGTGATGACGGTAGGTATGGTTGAGGTCGCGAACCAGGCGCTGAACGCCGTGGTGCCAGTTGTCGCCCCCTTCCAGCAGATGCCAGTCGAGGCTGGAATCGTGGTTCCACTCGCGGCCCTGGGCGAACTCGTTGCCCATAAACAGCAGCTTTTTGCCCGGGAAGGCGAACATCCAGCCGTAGTAGGCGCGCAGGTTGGCAAATTTCTGCCACGCGTCGCCCGGCATACGGTCGAGAATCGATTTTTTGCCGTGAACCACTTCGTCGTGGGAGAGCGGCAGGACAAAGTTTTCGGTGCCGTTATAGAGCATGCCGAAGGTCAGCTTGTTGTGGTGATACTGGCGATGCACTGGATCGAGCTTCATGTAATCCAGGGTGTCGTGCATCCAGCCGAGGTTCCACTTGTACCAGAAGCCGAGGCCGCCCATGGAAGGCGGACGGGAGACGCCCGGGAAGTCGGTGGACTCTTCGGCCATCGTCACCGCGCCCGGCGACTGCTCGCCGAGAATGCGGTTGGTGTTACGCAGGAACTCGATCGCTTCGAGGTTTTCGCGGCCGCCGAATTCGTTCGGGATCCACTCCCCCTCTTTGCGGCTGTAGTCGCGATAGATCATCGACGCCACCGCATCCACGCGCAGGGCATCAATGCCGAAACGCTCGATCCAGTAGAGCGCATTGCCCACCAGGTAGTTGGTCACTTCCCGACGGCCATAGTTGTAGATCAGGGTATTCCAGTCCTGGTGATAGCCTTCCCGCGGATCGCTGTGCTCATACAGGCTGGTGCCGTCGAACTGCGCCAGGCCAAAATCATCGGACGGGAAGTGGCCCGGGACCCAGTCGAGGATCACGTTCAGCCCGGCGGCGTGCGCGGCGTTGATAAAGTAGCGGAAGTCATCCCGGGTGCCGAAACGGCGGGTCGGGGCATACATCCCGGTCGGCTGGTAGCCCCAGCTGCCGTCAAACGGGTGCTCGTTGATCGGCAGCAGCTCCAGATGGGTAAAGCCCATCCATTTCACATAGGGGATCAGCTGGTCGGCAAGCTCCCGGTAGCTGAGCCAGAAGTTGTTATCGGTATGACGACGCCAGGAGCCAAGATGGACTTCGTAAATGGAGATCGGCATATCGAACTGGTTGGCCCGGGCGCGCTCTTCGCTCTGGGCGACTTTCTCCGGCAGGCCGCAAATCAGTGACGCCGTTTCCGGGCGCATCTGTGCCTCGAAGGCATAGGGGTCGGCCTTGATGCGCAGCTTGCCGTGAGCATCGATCATCTCATATTTGTACAGCTGGCCGTTTTGCGCGCCGGGGATAAACAGCTCCCAGATGCCGGTTTCACGGCGCAGGCGCATCGGGTGGCGGCGGCCATCCCAGTAGTTGAACTGCCCCACCACGGAGACGCGTTGGGCATTCGGTGCCCAGACGGTAAAGCGGGTGCCGGTGACGCCGTCCATCGTGTCGGCGTGCGCGCCGAGGGTTTCATAAGGCCGCAGGTGCGTACCTTCCGACAGCAGCCAGGCGTCCATCTCCTGCAACAGAGGACCAAAGCGATAGGGATCGTCGATCAGATTCTGCTGACCATGCCAGATCACGGCGAGCTGATAGCGGAAGAAGTTTTTACGGCGGGCCATCACGCCAGCGAAGAAGCCGCGTGAATCGATACATTCGAGTTTACCGACCTTGCGACCGGTTTTGGGTTCAATCACCCACACTTCCGTTGCGTCAGGTAACAGTGCCCGGACTTCCAGCCCGGCGTCAGTGCGGTGCATGCCAAGTACAGAAAACGGATCCGCAAAGTGACCCGCAATAAGCGCATTAATCACGTCTCTATCAATACGAACAGACATGGTGTTCATCCTGTTTTTTTAGTTGCCGCCCCTTTCGCGCGCCGGGTACGACCTTGATGTGACCTGAATGGAACAGCACACTGTGCATCCTCTCTGTTCCATCCAACCTCCAGGCGGAATATGTGGCATCCCGCATAAAGCATAGCCAACGCTTTATATGACTCCCGAAAAATAATGGATCATTTGCGTTTTCGTCCTTTAGTACGCAAAAAAAGGGGTGATAAATCACCCCTTAGTATTAAGTATTTATTACGCCAGCTGACGCAGCATCCTGCGCAGCGGCTCGGCGGCACCCCATAACAGCTGGTCGCCGACGGTAAAGGCGGAAAGGTATTCTGGCCCCATATTTAGTTTACGCAGGCGTCCAACAGGGGTAGATAATGTGCCGGTCACTGCCGCAGGGGTCAGCTCGCGCATGGTGATGTCGCGGTCGTTTGGCACCACTTTCGCCCACTGATTGTGCGATGCGAGCAGCTCTTCCACCGTCGGAATAGACACATCTTTTTTCAGTTTGATGGTGAATGCCTGGCTGTGGCAGCGCAGCGCGCCGATGCGCACGCACAGACCATCAACCGGGATCACGGAAGAGGTACGCAGGATCTTGTTGGTCTCGGCCTGGCCTTTCCACTCTTCGCGGGTCTGGCCGTTATCCAGCTGTTTGTCGATCCACGGGATCAGACCACCGGCCAGCGGTACGCCGAAGTTATCCACCGGCAGCTCGCCGCTGCGGGTCAGCTGAGTCACTTTACGCTCGATATCGAGAATGGCGGACGCCGGATTTGCCAGCTCTTGCGCAACGCTTGCGTGCAGCTGGCCCATCTGGGTCAGCAGCTCGCGCATATGACGCGCGCCGCCGCCGGAGGCTGCCTGATAGGTGGCAACCGAGACCCACTCCACCAGATCCTGAGCAAACAGGCCGCCCAGCGACATCAGCATCAGGCTGACGGTGCAGTTGCCGCCGACGAAGATTTTCACGCCCTTGTTCAGGCCATCGGTGATGACATCCTGGTTAACCGGGTCAAGAATAATGATGGCGTCGTCTTTCATGCGCAGCGAAGAGGCCGCGTCAATCCAGTAGCCCTGCCAGCCGCTTTCACGGAGCTTTGGATAAATTTCGTTGGTATAATCGCCGCCCTGGCAGGTCACGATAATGTCCAGCGCCTTCAACGCTTCCAGATCAAAAGCATCCTGCAACGTGCCTGTGGAACCCCCAAAGGACGGAGCAGCCTGGCCGAGCTGGGAAGTGGAGAAGAAGACCGGGCGGATAGCGTCGAAGTCGCGCTCTTCAACCATGCGTTGCATGAGTACAGAGCCGACCATACCGCGCCAGCCGATAAAACCAACGTTTTTCATAGCATTTTTTTCCTGCAGAGGGTGTGTGCTGTTTATGCAAGCCAGTATTGAACTGGGATATGCTTCACATTACAAAATGCTGCCAAAGTCGCAAGCGAAATTAATCGATGATTGCCCGGCTATCAGAAAAAGAGCTAATCATCCGAGAAACCATACAAGTATCAGGGATAACCTACGATGAGCGAAATCATTTCCGCAGCTGTTTTATTGATCCTAATTATGGATCCACTCGGAAACCTGCCTATTTTCATGTCGGTGCTGAAGCACACCGAGCCGAAGCGCCGTCGGGCCATCATGATCCGCGAGCTGCTCATCGCCCTGCTGGTGATGTTTATCTTCCTGTTTGCCGGCGAGAAAATTCTCGCGTTCCTGAATTTACGCGCTGAAACGGTCTCGATTTCCGGCGGGATTATTCTGTTCCTGATCGCCATCAAAATGATTTTCCCGAGCAGCGAAGGCAACAGCAGCGGCCTGCCTGCGGGTGAGGAGCCGTTTATTGTGCCGCTGGCGATCCCGCTGGTCGCCGGGCCGACCATTCTGGCGACGCTGATGCTGCTGTCGCATCAGTACCCGAATCAGATGAGCCATCTGGTGATTGCCCTGCTGATAGCCTGGGGCGGGACCTTTATCATCCTGCTGCAGTCGTCGCTGTTTTTGCGCCTGCTGGGGGAGAAAGGGGTGAATGCGCTGGAGCGATTGATGGGGTTGATATTAGTGATGATGGCAACGCAGATGTTCCTGGATGGGATTCGGGCGTGGATGAAGGGGTGACGAACGATCCCCTCGCTCCTTTGGGGAGAGGGTTAGGGTGAGGGGAACTTGCGGCAGAAGTGGTAATTCCGTTCACCTCACGTTCCCTGCTTCTCTGTTACTCCCGCACCGGTGAACGTGCCAGGGTGGCTCAATCGCCACCACCCTGGCAACCCGGGCTACCGGCAAGAAAATCGCCGCTTCGCGGTCCCTTCGTCTTATTCCTTCCGGCTATCGGGTCGGGCACCAGCCTGCATCCATGCAGGCTATGCCCTCTCGGCGCGTCCATGCGCCTCGCCCCGGCCTACAGGAAACGACTCAGCGATTTTCAGCCGGACCTGGGTGTCGCGGTAGTTTTTTTACTTTCCTTTAATTTGGTCATCGCGGTGAGTAATGTAGGCCGGGTAAGCGCAAGCGCCACCCGGCTTTTTACAGCAGCACGACACCTTCATCTGTACACAGCCAGCGCGGTGCTTTTAGCGTATCGCTATAAAATCCAACCAGTTCCTGGAGTAAATCTCCTGCCACTCTTTCATCATTTTTTGACAGCGATTGATTCAGCATCAGCTGGGTTAAAAGCTGGCAAAAACGCCCTAACTGATCCGCTGCCGGTTCAAATACAGGCTGTTCCAGCGGTAAGTCATCCACCGTCAGGCTCGCCTTTAAATGCTCGGGAACAGGTTCAAGCAGCGTTGGCTGAAGCAGCGCAAGACAGGCGGAAAGCCGCCCACACAGCGCCATTTTTTCGGCGGGATCGTCGCATTCAACCAATGCATCAACGAATTGCGCACAGTTGTCTGCCAGATCGGTGAAATCGGTGTTGTGATCGAATGGTGTAGTGAATAAAGAGTGAGAAAAGCTAAGGGTAGTAGTCATAAGACAGCCTCCGATGAGTAGTGTTTTTCCACCACTGGAGAGGCTAATCTCGCTGGTGGTGGAACCGAACAGGGTTAGCCTTACCGGCCTCATCGGATACCGGCGCGTCTTTCGACGCCCCCGCCCGGCCCACCCTTGGAGTGTAGCTAAGCGTGCGGCACAATAAACTTGTGCCGCCGATGAGGATATCAGAAGGCTAATTCCGGCGCCTGATTTTGCAGTCGCAACAAGAAGATACTGCGTTATCGGGCGGGTAGCAAGATAGAGAAATCAGGCTCTGGAAGGCTGCTCGCATAACCAGAAATTAAATCTTCAGCCGCGAGAATAGTCAGGTAAGCAAAACACCCGCAGCGGCTCCCTGGTCCGGCTGAAAATCGCCGAAGCGTTGACTGAAGGCCGGGGCGAGGCGCATGGATGCGCCGAGAGGGGCGACCTACAGGGATGTAGGATCGCCCCCGACCCGATAGCCGAAAGGAATAAGCTGAGGGTACCGCGAAGCGGCGATTTTCTTTGCCGGGAGCCGGGGTGGTCAGGGGGGCGGCGGCAAGCCCCCTGACACGTTCACGGATGACGTGGCATACAGAGAAGCAAGGAACGTAAAGTGAACGGAAACACCACCGTTGCCACATGTTCACGCCGGGTGGCGGCTACGCCTTACCCGGCCTACGTCCCTGCCCTCATATCCAGAAATTAAATCTCCAGCCGCGAAAATAGTCAGGTAAGCAAAACACCCGCAGCGGCTCCCTGGTCCGGCTGAAAATCGCCGAAGCGTTGACTGAAGGCCGGGGCGAGGCGCATGGATGCGCCGAGAGGGGCGACCTACAGGGATGTAGGATCGCCCCCGACCCGATAGCCGAAAGGAATAAGCTGAGGGTACCGCGAAGCGGCGATTTTCTTTGCCGGGAGCCGGGGTGGTCAGGGGGGCGGCGGCAAGCCCCCTGACACGTTCACGGATGACGTGGCATACAGAGAAGCAAGGAACGTAAAGTGAACGGAAACACCACCGTTGCCACATGTTCACCCCAGTGCGGGGTGCCAGAAGCCGGGTGGCGGCTACGCCTTACCCGGCCTACGGTTTACGGTCTGGTAGCCGCTAGCTCAACAGCGTAAACGCAATCATCCCCACAATCGCCCCGGTCGTCCCGAGGATGGTTTCCATCATCGTCCAGGTTTTCAGGGTCTGCGCTTCCGTCGCCCCGGTAAATTTACCGAACAGCCAGAAACCGGCGTCGTTAACGTGCGACACCACAATCGACCCACCCGCGATACAGATAGACAGTGCTGCCATCTGCGCGCCGGAGTAGTTCAACTGCTCAATCACCGGCATCACCAGCCCGACGGCGGTTAAACAGGCCACGGTCGCGGAGCCCTGAATGATACGCACCGCCGCAGCCAGCACGAAGCAGGTCACCGCAACCGGCAGGCCCATTCCGGTGAGCGCCCCACCCAATGCCGGGCCAACGCCGGAATCGACCAGCACCTGCTTGAACACCCCGCCCGCACCGATCACCAGCAGGATAATGCCCGCCGGCTGCAGCGCGTGACCGCAGATCTCCATTACCCTGTCTTTCGCCATACCCTGGCGCATCGCCAGACCGTAAATCGCCACCAGACAGGCCACCAGGATCGCGGTGAACGGATGGCCGATAAACTCAAACCACTCGTAAGCACTCGAGCCCACCGGCACAAAGCGCGCGGCAATGGTTTTCAGCCCCACCAGCACCAGCGGCAGCAGGATCAGCGCGAGGCTAAAGCCGAAGGACGGCATTTTGTTTTCGCCCAGATGCGGCTCGGAGACGTCATCAGGAATGTGCAACTCAACGTAACGGCTGATAAAATTGCCCCACAGCGGACCGGCAATCAGCATCCCCGGGATCGCCGCGCACAGACCAATCAGGATCATCCAGCCAAAATCCGCGTGCATCTGCGAGGCCAGCAGCATCGGCGCAGGCCCCGGCAGCAGGAACGCCGCGGCGGCGGCCACACCGGCAAACAGCGGGATCACCAGCTTCACCAGGTTGGTGCCGGTATGGCGGGCCATGGAGAAGGCCACGCTAATCAGCAGCACCACCGCCACTTCGAAGAACAGCGGCAACGCGCAGATCAGACCGGCCAGACCAATGGCGTAGTGCGCCCGGCTGTGACCGAAGGATTTCAGCATTTTGACGGCGATCTGATCGACCGCGCCGGTTTCATGCAGGATTTTGCCGAACATCGCGCCAAGCGCGACCACAATCGCCAGGAAGCCTAACGTGCCTCCCATCCCTTTTTCCATGGTCGCTGCGATTTTATCGAGCGGCATTCCGGAAAAGAGACCTGCACCAATAGAGACCACCATCAAAGCAACGAAGGCGTGCATACGGGCCTTCATTACTAAAAACAGCAGCAACAGCACGGAGCCGACTGCTGTTAAAACAAGCGTTAACGTACTCAAAACTTACTGCCTTTTGTTAATGACCTCGATGGTGCTTGCTACAACACCGTCCAGCGGTTGATCGATATCTACCACCAGCACATCGCTTTCGTCAGCGCCCGGTTCCTGCAGCGTTTCGAACTGCGTCACCAGCATCTGGGTTTTGAAGAAGTGCCCTTTGCGCGCTTTCAGACGGGTTTCGATCACGTCGAAATCGCCCTTCAGGTAGATAAAGGAGAGATTGGCATTACCTTCGCGCAGCTGGTCACGGTAGGTCTTTTTCAGCGCGGAGCAGACGATCAGCGACACTTTATTGGTGCGCTGCATGGCAAAGGCGGCATCGTTCAGCGCCTGCAGCCACGGCTTACGATCGTCGTCGTTCAGCGGCTCACCGGAGGCCATTTTGGTGATGTTGCTGCGCGGATGGAGAAAATCACCATCAAGGAACGCGGCATGAATTTGATGCGCCACTTCACTGGCAACGGCGGACTTACCGCTACCGGAAACGCCCATCAGGACATAAACGTGGTGATCAGGATTAGTGGTGCTCAAGGTATGTCCCTCAGTCGATTGTTACGGGTAACAGTTATCGGTAACATTGTCCTGCCGGGGCTATCGAGAAGCAATATCCAAACGTGCGCGAAGTGAATAAGTGTGAGCTAGTTCAAACTTGTCAGGCTAAATAGATCCACCTGGTGACAGCGTGAAACCTAAATCTAACATTTTAGGCGTCACCGTCTCACCGCGAATGCGCGCCAGCAGGCGTTCTGCACCGATACGCCCCATGCGCTCGCGCGGCGTCAGGACGCTCGCCAGACGCGGCTCCATCACCTGGCCGATGTCGTGACCGTGGAAACCGGCAATCGCCATATCCTGCGGGATGGAAAGCCCGAGACGCTGGCATTCGAAAGCGGCGCCCACCGCGAGGTCATCGTTGGTACAGAAGATGCCATCAAGCTGCGGATATTCACGACGCGCCTGACGCATCAGCTCAATGCCGGAGGTGTAGGAAGAGGATTGCTCGACCATCACACTGTACGGCGTTAAGTTCGCGTCGAGCATCGCCTGCTCGTACCCCTTCTGTTTGATGATAGTACGTTCATCCAGACGTGCGCCAAGATAGGCGACATGACGATGGCCGCGGGCGATGATCGCCGCCGTCATCTGGCGGGCGGCTTCAAAGTTGTCGAATCCGACCGCGATATCGAGACAGGGTGACTGGCTGTCCATCAGCTCCACCACCGGAATACCCGCCACTTCGATCATCTTCAGGGTGCGGGGGGTGTGGGTGCGCTCGGTGAGGATCAGACCGTCAATGTTCCAGGAGAGCATCGACTCCAGACGCTCCTCTTCCAGCTCCGGCTTGTAGCCGTAGTGGGCGAGCATGGTCTGATAGCCAAAGGCGTCGGTCACGCTTTCAATGCCGCGAAGCACTTCGGCGAAAACCTGGTTGGTCAGGGAGGGAAGCAGGACACCCACCGCGCGGCTGGTGGCGTTGGAGAGAATATCCGGGGCGCGGTTAGGAATATAACCCAGTTCATCGAGAGCAGCGGCAATCTTGCCACGTAACGCCACGGAGACCTGCTCCGGGTTACGTAAGAAACGGCTGACCGTCATTTTAGTCACACCGACGCGATCGGCTACATCCTGAAGTACGGGTCTTTTCTTTTTCATCGTCCTGAGAGAAATCGGTAGCAATAGATTTCCTCAGTTTATCACGGACAAAGACCAACCTTCCCCTGCGAAAGGAGAAGGCTGGAAATTATTTATGATTTAGACCGGCGGCAGGTCGAACAGCAGGATTTCAGCGGCGCTGTCGGCATGCACGGAGATCGCCTGCTCATCCCAGATAGCCAGACCGTCGCTGGTGGTGGCTTTAGTGCCGTTGATGGTCACTTCGCCTTTCACCACCTGGATCCACACTTTGCGGTTGGCGGCAATCTGGTGCACGGACTGCTCGTCTTTCGCCAGCGCCCAGCGGTAGAGCTCCATGTCCTGATGCACTTTCAGCGAGCCGTCACGCGCATCCGGGGAAAGCACCAGCTGTTTACCCTGCTGCGCGTCAAAGCGGCGTTGCTCGTAGCGCGGGGTGATGCCTTTCGCTTCCGGAATGATCCAGATCTGGTACAGACGCAGACGGTCGGTTTTGCTTGGGTTGTACTCGGAGTGACGCACCCCGGTACCGGCGCTCATAATCTGGAACTCGCCCGCCGGAACCTGCTCTTTGTTACCCATGCTGTCCTGGTGCTCAACCGCCCCTTCCAGCACGTAGGTCAGGATTTCCATGTCTTTGTGCGGGTGGGTACCAAAGCCCTGGCCGCCATCGATCACGTCATCGTTAATCACGCGCAGTGCCGAGAAACCCATAAAATTCGGGTCGTAATAATCGGCGAACGAGAAGCTGTGCCATGAGTCCAGCCAGCCATGGTTTGCGTGACCGCGGTCGTTTGCTTTGCGTAAGAAGATCATTGTTTTTACCCTCAGTTCGTTTCGATGGAGTAAGTGTGGACGCAATCGACCTGGGATCATAGAGGGTGAAAATTGACTCCTCTGTTCAAAATATCTGAACAAACACAGAGGAGTCATTCAGGCTTATCTCGCAAGGGTTACTGTGGCAGGTGAAGCCTGTTCAAAGGCCTGTTCAAGGATTTCAAGGTTGGTCATCACTTCAATTTCCTTGACGTAATTAGGGGCGCCGCTGGTGAGGGTCTCAAACAGCGCGTCGTAGACCTGACCGTAGTCGCCGGTGCCCGGTTTGATCTCCTCTTTCACCGTCACGCCCGCGTCGTTAACGTACTCCAGCACGCCCACGGAATCATCCGCCGCAAACCCCGGCTCACCCGGCATGATGTTGGCTTTCAGGCTGGTCTCCTGCTGGTCGATACCGTATTTGATAAACGAGCCTTTGGTGCCGTGGACGATGAATTTCGGGTAGTCGATTTTCACCAGATGGCTGGTTTTGACGATTGCCTTCAGGTCACCGTAGAACAGCTGCGCTTCAAAGGTATCGTCCGGGTTAGCTTTGTTACGCAGGCTGCGGATGTCATAGGCCACGTGGTCCGGGCGACCGAACAGGGAGATGATTTGATCCATGGTGTGCACGCCGAGGCCGTAGAACGAGCCATCCTGCGGCAGGCCGGGTTTGGTCTCGGCCACCGGACGGTAGTAATCGAAGTGGCTTTCAACTTCGACGATGTCGCCCAGCTTGCCGCTCTCAATGGCCTGTTTCGCGGTGAGGAAGCAGGTGTCGAAGCGGCGGTTCTGATACGGGCTGACGGTCAGCCCTTTGCTGCGGGCCAGCTCGAAGAGCTCTTTTGCTTCGGCCATCGTCGGGGTGAACGGCTTTTCCACCAGCACGTTTTTACCGGCTTCCAGGGCGAGTTTTGCGTACTCAAAATGGCTGTCGGCATGGGTACAGACGATCACCAGCTTCACTTCAGGATCGTTCAGCACCTCGTCGAGATCGCTGGTGAAGTGAATATGGGAGTACTGCGGGGACTGCTCTTCCGGTTTCGGGTGGCGGCGGAAGATGTGCGCCACGTGCCAGCTGGCTTTACGGGTAAGAACATACGGAAGGTGATAGCGGGTGGTGCTTTTGCCAAATCCAATAAATGCGCAGTGTAGTGTCATGGTGTTGTTCCTGGCTAAGGTCTCTGCTTTCAACCATAGCGCAACATGACGCTGAAATATATTTCTATAACGAATCCTAAAATGGCAGCCATGACCTTGATCCTGGCCGAAATTATCAGGATAAGGAGGCGGTCAAATCAATCTGCTCGCGAACGGAGTCGCGCTCATTTTCTATGGACAGAAAATATCTCGCGTTGAATAGCGCACTTCTCTTCTGGCTGCTCGCCCTGGTCGCCTGGTGCTTTAACGCTCGCTCCCTGACGTGGCTGTTCGCGGCATTGACCCTAATGGCTTTTGCTATTCCCCTCTTATCTAATCAGGTCAACCTTATGTTTAAAAAGCAAAAAATCACCGAAATTGACAAGCCAGAGATGATCGCACCGGCCCCGGTCAGCGAGAAAGAGCCCACCGCGGTGGAGAAACACGGCACCACCGTTATTGCCAGCGATGTGCACTTTGAAGGCAATATCGTCTCGGGCGGGCACGTCTACGTTCACGGTACGCTGACCGGCAATATCGACTCCAAAGAGAGCCTGATAAAAATCATGCGTGGGGGCCAGGTGGAGGGAAACATCACCTGCCGGGAGCTGATTGTCGATGGCAAGGTCATCGGCCAGTGCAGCGGCGATGCCATTGAGATCTGCGAAAACGGTCAGGTCACGGGCACCCTGCTCTACCGGACGCTGGCGGTCAAAAAGGGCGGTGTGTTTTCCGGCCAGGCGGAGGTGTTACCTGCTCTCGCCGAGAAGAACAACGTGGTGGGCCTGATGAAAGAGAACGTGCCTGACACGCCTGAACTCATACCGTTGCAAAAGCTTTAGGCAAAAAAAAGCCAGCGAAACGCTGGCTAAAATAATACTGGAAGCAATGTGAGCAATGTCGTGCTTTCAGGTTTCCGTCGCGGACTTCCTGAATGCAGGACAATAATAATCATTCTCATTCGCACTTGTCCACTCATTTTTGCAAAAAATGCTAGTTGACTCACATTTCAATCTCATGGATGTTGGAAAGGAACCTAACTAACTGAGGACGAAGGAATGAGTGAGATAGTGATACGCCACGTTGAAGCCGCCGATGCCGAAGCTTTACGCCAGCTAAATGCCCATCCAGGGGTGTATCACAACACACTACAACTTCCTCATCCTTCGATGGAGATGTGGCAGGAGCGGGTGATGAGAAAGCCAGGCAGACGCCAACTGGTGGCCTGCCTGGACGATAAGGTAGTCGGTCATCTGGTGCTGGATGTGATGGAAAACCCCCGCCGCAGCCATGTGGCAACCTTTGGCATCGGCGTTTCTGCCGACGTGCAGGGCCACGGTGTGGGCAGCGCGTTAATGCGGGAGATGATCAACCTGTGCGACAACTGGCTGCGCATCGAACGCATTGAGCTGACGGTATTTTCCGACAATCCGTCCGCCGTTGCCCTGTACCGCAAATACGGCTTTGTCGTGGAAGGCACCGGGAATAAGTTTGCCCTGCGCGACGGCGAATTTGTGGATGCGCTTTATATGGCGCGGGTGAAGTAGTTTTTGCCGGGTGGCGGCTTCGCCTTACCCGGCCTACGTTCGTGCAGTTGTAGGCCCGGTAAGCGCAGCGCCACCGGGCAACGGGCTAATATCCCGCTGTCAAATCATCCACCGTACGCGGATCCGACGCCCCATACAGCGTGCCATCCGGCCCGACCATAATGCTCTGGGTGCTGCCCATCGCCTCTTTCACCGCCACTTTCTGCCCGCGCTGCTCCAGCAGTTTCAGGGTGTCCGGGCTGAAGCCCTTCTCCACCCGCAGCTCATCCGGCAGCCACTGGTGATGGAAGCGCGGCGCGTTGGTGGCTTCCGCCACGTTCATCCCGAAATCGATGCTGTTGACCACCATCTGCAGGACGGTGGTGATAATGCGGCTCCCGCCCGGGCTGCCGGTCACCAGCCAGGTTTTACCGTCTTTCACCACGATGGTCGGCGACATCGACGACAGCGGACGCTTCTTCGGCCCGACGGCGTTGGCATCCCCGCCCACCAGCCCGTAAACGTTCGGCACGCCCGGCTTGGCCGAGAAGTCATCCATCTCGTTATTCAGCAGAATGCCGCTGTTGCCCGCCACGATCCCGGTCCCGAAGGTGGTGTTGAGCGTATAGGTCACCGCCACCGCGTTTCCGTCTTTATCCACCACCGAGAAGTGGGTGGTCTGGTTGCTCTCATACGGCGCCAGCTTGCCGGGGCGGATCTCGCTCGAGGGTCTGGCTTTGTTGATATCGATCTGATCGGCCAGGGATTTGGCATAGGCTTTGTTGGTCAGCGCCTGCCACGGCACCTTGACGAAATCCGGGTCGCCCAGATACTCCGAGCGGTCGGCATAGGCATACTTCTCCGCCTCGGCCATCACCTGCAACGTATCCGCGCTGCCGAAGCCAAATTTGTGCATATCGAAGTTTTCAAGAATGTTGAGGATCTGCACGATATGGATGCCCCCGGAAGACGGCGGCGGCATGGAGTAGACCTGATACCCGCGATAGTCGCCGCTGATTGGCGTGCGCTCCACCGCTTTGTAGGCGGCCAGATCCGCTTTGGTGATCAGCCCGCCGTTTTTACTCATCTCTTCGGCAATCTGGTCGGCAATCGGACCTTTATAGAAGGCATCCGGGCCGTTCTCCGCGATCATCTCCAGGCTTTTGGCGAGGTTGGTCTGCACCAGCTTGTCGCCCTTCTTCAGCGGCTCGCCATCCTTCCAGAAGATCGCTTTGCTGTTCTCATGGTTGGGGATCACTTCGCTGCCGTAGGTTTTCAGATCGTCGGCCAGGGCATCGTTGACCTCAAAGCCGTCGCGCGCCAGCTTGATGGCCGGCTGCACCACCTTGTTCAGCGGCAGGGTGCCGTATTTATCCAGCGCCAGCGAGAAGCCCGCCACAGTGCCCGGCGTGCCGGTCGCCAGATGGGAGGTAAGCGATTTTTTACTGTCGGCGTTGCCCTGCTCGTCGAGGAACATGTCGCGCGTCGCCTGATCCGGGGCCATTTCACGGAAGTCGATGGCCGTGGTCACGCCCTCTTTGGTGCGCAGCATCATGAAACCGCCGCCACCGAGGTTACCAGCCTGCGGGTGGGTGACCGCCAGCGCGTAGCCCACCGCCACCGCCGCATCTACCGCATTACCGCCCTGCCTGAGGATATCCACCCCGACCTGGGTGGCGAGAGCATCTACCGAGGCAACCATCCCCTTCTGCGCCCGTACGGGATGGAACACATCCTCCTCCACGCCGTAGGATACCGGCGGTGCCGCCGGAGGATTCGCCGCCACGCAAAACGTACCGCCTGCCGTCAGGGCAGCAATCGCTACCCAGCGTATAAACGTTGGTTTCATCTTTATAATTCTCCAGGTGATGGGACTCGGGCTCCCGCTTAATCCTGGTTCATAACTCTTAAAAAATCATCGTAATGGCGGATTCGAGGTAAACTTAGGTAAGGCCTCAGAAGGAGGGAATGACCATGAAACGACTCATTCTTGTTGCGGCGTTACTGCCGTTTGCCGTGTTCGCGCAGCCGATCAACACCCTGAATAACCCCAACCAGCCGGGCTATCAGAACCCCAGCCAGCAGCGAATGCAAAATCAGATGATGATCCAGCAGCAGCAGCAGACAGGGATGCTCAACCAGCAGCTGCAGACGCAGACCCGCGTCCAGCAGCAGCATCTGCAAACCCAGATGAATAACGACACCCTGCGGATTCAGCAGAGCCAGCCGGGGGTGCAGGTTCTGCCTAACACCAACGGCGGGATGCTCAGCGGTGGCGGGGTCGATGCCAGCGGCGTGCAGCAGCAACATATGCTGCCGCAGCAGCAGAATGGTTCGATGCTGAATAACCCTTAGGGCTGAAAGTCCGGGCCAATAAGAGCAATCGCATCGGTACAGATGCAATCCACACCCCAGCGCAGCAGTTCGGCTGCACGCTGGGGCTGGTTGACGGTGTAAACCAGGATATGTAATCCCGCGGCTTTCAGCGCCTCTACCCGCCCTTCATTCAGCAGACGATGGTTCAGGTGAATCGACACGCAGCCCAGCCGGGTGGTCAGCTCGCGCCAGTCTTCCCGCCACTCGTCCAGCAATAGCCCGCGCGGCAGTTCCGGAGCCGCAGCCTGGGCCGTTTCCAGGGCATCAATCTCAAACGACGACAGCAGCGGCGGCGTCATGCCTGCCCACAGCTCCCGGGCCGCTAACGCAATCACCTTGCCGGTTAACGCCCCCGTGCCGGTGGTCGGTTTAATTTCGATGTTGGCCATCATCCCGTGCTGGCGACAGCGATCGGCCACTTCCGCAAGCAGCGGCAGCGGCTCGCCTTTGAATTCGCCGCTGAACCAGCTTCCGGCATCCACTTTCAGCAGGTCGCGCCACGGCAGCTCCCCCGCCACGCCCCAGCCGTTGCTGGTACGCTCGAGGTTGTCATCATGCAGGAGGAAGATCTCCCCGTCTTTCGATAGTTTGGCGTCGAACTCGATCATGGTGTGACCGTAGCGTGCGCCGGTGTCGATGGCCGCCAGCGTGTTTTCCGGGGCCAGTTTACCGCCGCCCCGGTGGGCGACGATGCGGGGATAAGGCCAGTTACTCATATGCGTTGTCCTGTTTCACCATCAAATAAGTGCAGATGATTTTCCGGCAGGTGCAGCCACAGCGTGCTGCCCGCTTTCGGGCGCTCCTGATGCGACATGCGCACCACCAGCTTCTGCTCGCCCCAGCGTCCGTGCGCCAGGTTATCGGCCCCCAGCATCTCCAGGGTGTCCATCACCAGCGGTACGCCGCCTTCCGCCTGCGAGCTTAGCGCAATATGTTCCGGGCGGATACCCAGGGTCATTTTGCGTCCGGCATAGCCGCGATAGAACCAGTTGATGGGCAGCGCCATGCCGCTGTCCATTTCAAAATGGGTGCCCGCAGCGCTGATGCGCCCCTCCAGCAGGTTCATCGCCGGGCTACCGATAAAGCTCGCCACAAAGCGGCTGGCAGGCTTTTCGTACACCTCCACCGGGGTGCCAATCTGCTCGGCGACACCTTTGTTCATTACCATCACCCGCTGGGCGAGAGTCATCGCCTCGACCTGATCGTGGGTGACGTACAGGGAGGTGGTTTTCAGGCGGCGGTGCAGCTGCTGCAGCTCAAGACGCATCTGCACGCGCAGCTTGGCGTCGAGGTTTGAGAGCGGTTCGTCAAACAGGAATACCGCCGGATCGCGCACGATGGCGCGGCCCATCGCCACGCGCTGACGCTGGCCGCCGGAGAGCTCGCGCGGGCGTCGCTTCAGCAGGCCGTCCAGCTCCAGAATACGCGCCGCCTCTTTGACGCGCTCCTCAATGTGGCTTTTGCCCATGCCGCGGATTTTCAGCCCCCAGGCCATGTTCTCCTCCACGCTCATGTGCGGATAAAGCGCGTAGTTCTGGAACACCATCGCGATGCCCCTGTCTTTCGGCTCCATCTCGGTGACGCGCTTGCGGTCGATCCAGATATCGCCCGAGGTGACGCGCTCAAGGCCAGCCACCATGCGCAGCAGGGTTGATTTGCCGCAGCCCGACGGGCCGACCATCACGATAAATTCTCCGTCCGCCACGTCGAGGGTGAGGGGCTGAATGACCTGGGTTTTGCCGTCCCAGCTTTTGGTAACTGCCTGTAGTTTTAAACCTGCCATCTTATTTCTCGCTATCGACCAGGCCGCGGACAAACGCACGCTGCATGGCTAAAACAATGACTACGGGTGGGATAAGGGTGAGCAGCATCGCCGCCATCACCTGGTTCCAGAGGGTGGTGCCTTCGCCGGTGGCGATCATGCCTTTGATGCCCGCCACGGCGGTGCCGAGGTTGACGTCCTGGATAATCAGCAGCGGCCACAGATACTGGTTCCAGCCGTAGATAAAGGTGATCACAAACAGCGCCGCAAGGTTGGTTCTCGACAGCGGCAGCACGATGTCGCGGAAGAAGCGCATCGGCGACGCGCCGTCGATACGCGCGGCCTCAATCAGTTCGTCCGGCAGGGTCATAAAGAACTGGCGGAACAGGAAGGTGGCGGTGGCCGAGGCCATCAGCGGCAGGGTTAAGCCCGCATAACTGTCCAGCATGCCGAGGTTAGCGATCACCTCTACCGTCGGGAAGATACGCACCTCAACCGGCAGCATCAGGGTGATAAAGATCATCCAGAAGAACAGGTTACGCAGCGGAAAGCGGAACCAGACGATAGCGAAGGCCGACAGCATCGACACCACTATTTTGCCCACCGTAATGCCCAGCGCCATGATGAAGCTGTTGAGCATCATCAGCCAGAACGGGGCGCTGTTAACGCCGACGCCGTGGGTCCAGATAGTCGCCATATTTTCAAAAAGATGGCCGCCGGGGATAAGCGTCATCGGGGTTTCGAATATGGCGTTGCGATCCAGCGTGGCGGCAACAAAGGCCACGTACAGCGGGAACAGGATGACGACGATTCCCAGAATCAGCATGGTATGGCTGAAAATCGTCAGCCCGCGACGGTTCTCAATCATTGGTAGCGCACCTTACTTTCGACATAGCGGAACTGCACCACCGTGAGGATGATGACGAGGAACATCAGCACCACCGACTGGGCGGCAGAGGCCGAGAGATCCAGACCGGCAAACCCTTCGCGGTAGATCTTATAGATAAGCGTGGTGGTCGCCTGCACCGGGCCGCCTGCGGTGGCGGCGTCGATCACCGGGAAGGTGTCGAAGAAGGCGTAGACCAGGTTGACCACCAGCAGGAAGAAACTCACCGGGGCGATCAGCGGCAGCGCCAGTTTAAAGAAGCGGCGGATCGGGCCTGCGCCGTCAATCGCGGCGGCTTCCACCAGCGAGCGCGGGATGGACTGCAGCGCGGCAAAGAAGAACAGGAAGTTGTAGCTGATCTGCTTCCATACCGAGGCGAACACGACCAGGAACATCGCCTGGCCGCTGTTCTGGGCGTGGTTCCAGTCATAGCCGAATTCACCGAGGAAATGGGTGATCAGCCCGCGCCCGGGGTTGAAGAGGAAGATCCACAGCACGGCGGCGACGGCGGGCGCCACGGCGTAGGGCAGCAGCATCAGGGTCTGATAGAGACGGCTGCCGCGCACCACGTAATCCACCAGCGCGGCGAAAAACAGCGAGGCGATCAGGCCGCTGAAGGTAACCAGGGTGCTGAACTTGATCGTCGTCCAGAAGGCGTCGATGTAGTAGCTGTCGTGCCACAGGGCAGCGAAATTATCCAGGCCAACAAACTGGCTGGAGAGCCCGAACGGATCGACGCTCTGCACCGAGTACCACAGCGCTTCGCCCGCAGGCCAGATAAAGAAGATAACGGTGATGACCAGTTGCGGCGCGACCAGCAGGTACGGCAGCCAACGGGAACGAAACACCGGACGGGATGAGGACATGGAGATTGGATTCCTGAACAGTGCCGGGTGGCGGCTACGCCTTACCCGGCCTACATGGGGCACATCGTAGGCCCGGTAAGCGCAGCGCCACCGGGCATTTTTTACGATTTAGTCGACTGCTCAAAGCGGCGCAGTAGCTGGTTGCCACGCTCGACGGCCGCATCCAGCGCCTGCTGTGGGGTTTTCTTACCGGTCCACACGCTCTCAAGCTCTTCATCCACGATGGTACGGATCTGCGGCATGTTGCCCAGGCGCAGGCCTTTGGTGTACGGCAACGGCGGCTTGTTCAGCATCTGGCGCGTGGCGATATCCGCCCCCGGGTTCTTGTCGTAGAAGCCCTGCTCGCGGGTCAGGTCATAGGCGGCTTTGGTGATCGGCAGGTAGCCGGTCTTCTGATGCCATTCCGCCGCGTTTTCTGGTTTCGCCAGGAAGTCGAGGAACTCGGCTACGCCTTTGTAGGTCTCCTTGTCTTTGCCCTGCATCACCCACAGGCTCGCCCCGCCGATGATGGCGTTCTGCGGCGCGCCTTCAGAATCAGCGTCGTACGGCATCATCCCCACGCCGTAGTTGAATTTGGCGTAGTGGCGAATATCCGCCAGCGAGCCGGACGAGGCGGTGGTGATGGCGCAGTCGCCGCTGTAGAACTTCTCGGTGGATTCGTCTTTACGCCCGAAGTAGCTGAAATCACCCTTCTTGTTCAGTTCTTCCAGCAGGGCGATGTGCTTCACCTGCTCCGGCTTGTTGAATTCCAGTACCGCATTAGTGCCGTTGAAACCGTTGTTTTCAGTCGCCACCGGCTTGCCGTGCCAGGCGCTGAAGTTCTCGATCTGGATCCAGCCCTGCCAGCCGCTCGCGTAGCCACACTTCATGCCGGCCGCTTTCAGTTTGGCGGTGTACGCCGCCAGATCCTGCCAGGTTTTCGGCGGCTGCTCCGGATCTAAACCGGCTTTTTTGAAGGCGTCTTTGTTGTAGTACAGCACCGGGGTGGAGCTGTTAAACGGCTGGGAGAGCAGATGGCCGGATTTGGAGTCGGTGTAGTAACCGGAGACGGTCGGCACGAACTGGGACTCGTCGAAGTTGATACCCGCATCTTTAAACACTTCATACACCGGCTTGATGGCTTTGGAGGCCATCATGGTGGCGGTGCCCACTTCGTAAACCTGCAGCAGCGCAGGGGCGTTGCCGGTACGGAATGCGGCAATGCCCGCGCTCAGGCTCTGCTCGTAGTTGCCTTTATACACCGGCACAATCTTGTAGTCCGGGTGGCTGTCGTTGAAACGTTGCGCCAGGGAGTCAACTTCTTTACCCAACTCCCCTTCCATGGAATGCCAGAACGGAATAGTGGTGACGGCCATTGCGTTAGTCGCAAACGCCAGACCCATTGCCAGACCCAAAGCTGTGTGTCGTAACGATGTCATTGTCATCTCTCTTATTGTGCCGGATGCGCGATATCACGCGTTTTGTGCTCGCGAGGTAACATGACATGCTCGAATTACAGAAAAATAACTTTTTGTTTACAGAGAGATGACAGCAAGGCGTCAGGGGGATGATGGAAATATGAAAAAGTTGGGTGCGGTCGGTTGCCCTCACCCCGGCCCTCTCCCACAGGGAGAGGGTGCAAACATTAAAAAAGGCAACTTGCGTTGCCTTTTTGCTTTTACCTACCCGCCCAGGTACGCACTCCGAACCGCTTCGTTCGCCAGCAGCGCGTCGCCGGTGTCTTCCAGCACCACGCGACCGTTCTCCAGCACGTAGCCGCGATCCGCGAGCTTCAGCGCCTGATTGGCGTTCTGCTCCACGAGGAAGATGGTCATCCCTTCGCTACGCAACTGCTCGATGGTGTCGAAGATCTGCTGAATGATGATCGGCGCCAGCCCGAGGGACGGTTCGTCGAGCAGCAGCAGGCGCGGCTGGCTCATCAGCGCACGGCCAATCGCCAGCATCTGCTGTTCACCGCCGGACATGGTGCCCGCTCGCTGAATACGACGCTCAAACAGACGCGGGAACAGGTCATACACGCGCTTGATGCGGGTCTGGAACTGCTCGCGCTCGGCAAAGAAGCCGCCCATCGCCAGGTTCTCTTCCACCGTCATGCGCGAGAAGACGCGACGCCCTTCCGGGACAATCGCCACCGCTTCACGCATGATTCTGGCAGTCTGCCAGTCGGTAATGTCTTTACCGTCAAAAACGATACGCCCGCTGGTGGCGCGCGGATCGCCGCACAGGGTGCCGAGCAGGGTGGTTTTCCCCGCGCCGTTGGCCCCAATCAGGGTGACGATCTCCCCCTGGTTGATGTGCAGGCTGACGTCGTGCAGCGCCTGGATCTTGCCGTAGTGGGCATTAACCTTGTCAAAAGATAACATCGCTTTTTCCATCTTATGCCTCACCCAGATAAGCGCGGATCACGTCCGGGTTGTTGCGGATCTCTTCCGGCGTCCCGTTCGCCAGCGGCGTGCCCTGGTTCACCACGTAAATACGATCCGAAATGCCCATCACCAGCTTCATATCATGCTCAATCAGCAGGATGGTGGTGTCGTGATGGTTACGCAGCTCGACAATCAGCTCGTCCAGCTCTTTGGTCTCTTTCGGATTAAGCCCTGCCGCCGGTTCGTCGAGCATCAGGATCTCCGGCTGAGTCACCATGCAGCGGATAATCTCCAGACGACGCTGGTCACCGTAGGCCAGGTTGCTGGCCTGACGGTTAGCGTGCTGCAACAGACCGATACGGTCGAGCCAGGTGGCGGCGCGATCTAAAGCTTCATCCTGGGCACGGCGAAACGCCGGGGTTTTCAGCAGGCCGGAGAAGAGCCCGGTTTTCAGCTGCTGATGTTGCGCCACCAGCAGGTTCTCGATCACCGTCATCTCGCGGAACAGACGCACGTGCTGGAAGGTACGCACCACGCCCATGCGGGCAATCTGCTGGCCCGGCAGCCCTTCCAGGTGCTGGTCGCGCAGCATGATGGTGCCGCCCGTCGGTTTGTAGAAACCGGTCAGACAGTTAAAGACCGTGGTTTTACCGGCACCGTTCGGGCCGATCAGCGAAACAATCTCTTTCTGATGCAGATCCAGAGACACATTGTTGACCGCCAGCAGGCCGCCAAAACGCATCATCAGGCCGTTAACGGATAATAATGGCTGACTCATGCCTGCTCTCCTTTCGCTTGCCCGTTTTTCAGTTTCAGCTGTGGACGGGTCATCGGCAGCAAGCCCTGCGGACGCCAGATCATCATCAGTACCATCAAACCACCGAGCATCAGCATGCTGTATTCGTTAAAGTCGCGCATCAGCTCACGGGAGACCACCAGCAGGATGGCCGCGAGAATAACGGCAAACTGCGAACCCATCCCGCCGAGCACCACGATAGCCAGCACGAACGCGGATTCCGCAAAGGTAAAGGATTCCGGGCTGACGAAGCCCTGGCGCGCGGCAAACAGCGTTCCGGCGAAACCGGCAAACGCGGCGCTGATGGTAAAGGCGGTCAGCTTGATGCGGGTCGGGTTCAGGCCCAGGGAGCGACAGGCGATCTCATCTTCACGCAGCGCTTCCCACGCACGTCCCAGCGGCATGCGCAGCAGACGGTTAATCACGAACAGGGTGATGACCACCAGCAGCAGCGCCACCAGGTAGAGCCAGATCACGCGGTCGGACGGATCGTACTTCACGCCGAAGAAGTTGCTGAAGGTGTCCCAGCCGCCTTCACGGGCGGAACGGCTGAACTCCAGACCGAAGAAGGTCGGTTTTGGGATCTGGCTGATGCCGTTCGGGCCGCCGGTCACTTCGGTATTGTTGAGCAGCAGGATACGGACAATTTCGCCGAAGCCTAAGGTCACAATCGCCAGATAGTCACCGCGCAGGCGCAGCACCGGGAAGCCGAGCAGGAAGCCCGCCGCCGCAGAGACCAGCCCCGCCAGCGGCAGACAGGTCCAGAAGCCGAGACCGTAATAGTGGTTCAGCAGGGCAAAGGTGTACGCGCCGATGGCGTAGAAGCCGCCGTAGCCCAGCACCAGCAGGCCAGACAGGCCCACCACCACGTTCAGGCCGAGGCCCAGAATGACGTAAATCATGGTCAGGGTGGCGATATCCACCGTCCCGCGCGAGACCACGAACGGCCACGCCACGGCAGCCACCAGCAGCGCCACCAGGAACAGCTTCTGTTTAACGGTCGAGCCGTCGATGGCCGGCAGAACAAACTTCGGCCCGGAGACGTTTTTCAGCGCCTTCTGGAACAGCGGACGCAGCAGCTGGAAGAAGAAGACCACTGCGGTGCCGACAAACACCCACTGCCAGCGGATATCAGAGGCGGAATCCACCACCAGCTTTGTGCCGCTCAGCTGCAGCTGCACGCCCATAAAGACGCCCGCCAGCAGGAAGAACATCGCCGCAGAAAGCAGCGCCATCGCAAAATGCATCGGTTTCATACTTTCTCTACCTCCGGACGACCCAGAATACCGGTAGGCATAACCAGCAGAACCAGAATCAGCAGGGCAAACGACACCACATCTTTATATTCGGTACTCAGGTAAGCAGAGGAGAGCGCTTCGGCCACGCCCAGAATCAGGCCGCCGATCATCGCGCCCGGAATGCTGCCGATACCGCCCAGTACCGCCGCGGTGAAGGCTTTCATCCCGGCCATAAAGCCGATGTACGGGTTGATCACGCCGTAGAACTGGCCGAGCAGAACACCAGCAACGGCCGCCATCGCCGCACCAATCACGAAGGTCAGGGCGATCACGCGGTCGGTGTTGATGCCGAGCAGGCTCGCCATTTTCAGGTCTTCCGCACAGGCGCGGCAGGCGCGGCCCATACGGGAGTAGCGGATAAACAGGGTCAGCGCCAGCATGGCGAGGAAGGTCACAATCCAGATCACCAGCTGCATGGTGGTAATCGACGCCGAGAAGTTCTCGCTGGCACCCACAATCCACTGGCCGTTAAACAGGCTTGGCAGCGCCACGTCGCGGGACCCTTCGGTCAGGCTAACATAGTTCTGCAGGAAGATGGACATACCAATCGCGGAGATCAGCGCAATCAGACGCTTGGAGCTTCGCACCGGGCGATAGGCCACCCGTTCGATACTCCAGCCGTAGGCGCTGGCAATGACAATCGCCCCGACAAATCCGGCGGCCACCAGCAGCCAGCTGCTGTCGATCCCCATCATCATCAGTGCGGCGATAATCATAAAGGAGACATAACTGCCGATCATATACACCTCGCCGTGGGCGAAGTTGATCATGCCGATAATGCCATACACCATCGTGTAGCCGATGGCGATCAGTGCATAGGTGCTTCCCAGCGTAACGCCGTTAAACATCTGCTGCAGAAAATAGAGAAACTGCTCGGACATAAGGTAACCTTTCTATTCCCGCCCGGACCTGCCGGGCGGTGGGATCATGATTATTTGGCGACCGAGGACGAACCGTCGGCGTGCCACTTAAAGACACCAAACTCAAATCCCTTCAGATCGCCTTTCTCATCCCAGTTCAGCGGCCCAATCACGGTATCTGCCCCGTGTGCTTTTAAATCTTTAATCAGATCCTGCGGCGCTTTGCTGCCGGTACGATCCATGGCGGTGGCCAGAGACTGTACGGCGGCATAGGTGATCCAGACGTACGGACCACTTGCGTCTTTCTTCTCGGCTTTCAGCGCGTTCACGATAGCGCTGTTCGCCGGATCCTGGTCATAGCGTTTTGGCATCGTCACCAGCATGCCTTCGCCCGCATCGCCCGCAATGTTCGACAGCGAGGCGTTACCCACCCCTTCCGGCCCCATAAACTGGGTTTTCAGGCCGATAGAACGCGCCTGGCGCAGCATCTGGCCCATTTCCGGGTAGTAGCCGCCGTAGTAAACGAAGTCGATATTCTCTTTTTGCAGACGCGCCAGCAGCGCGGAGAAGTCTTTTTCGCCTGCGGTAATGCCGTCGAAGAAGACCACGTTAGCGCCGCCTTTCTTCAGGCCGTCCTGGACGGAGCGGGCCAGCCCTTCGCCGTACTGCTGCTTATCGTGAATGATGGCAATACGCTGCGGCTTAACGCTTTCGAGGATGTACTTCGCCGCGGTCGGCCCCTGAGACGAGTCGAGCCCGGCGGTGCGCATGATGTACTGATAGCCGCGCTGGGTCAGTTCCGGGTTAGTGGCGCCCGGCGTGATCATCAGAATGCCTTCGTCCTCGTAGATATCGGACGCTGGCTGGGTGGAGGAGGAGCAGAGATGGCCAATCACATACTGAATGCCATCGTTAACAATTTTGTTGGCAACGGCAACGGCCTGTTTCGGGTCGCAGGCATCGTCATATTCCACGGCAACCAGTTTGTCGCCTTTGATGCCGCCTTTGGCGTTGATGTCTTTAATTGCCTGCGCGCGCCATTGAACTCCATATCACCCCATTGGGCAACAGGGCCGGACAACGCACCTACTACGGCAACTTTAATATCTTCCGCCATGGCTGCCTGTGAAACTGCCAGTGCAACCATTCCCGCGAGTAATGCTTTCGCGTTCCTTTTCATCGGTGAATCCCCATTCGTGACGTGATGTATATATTTTGTTTTATTATGGTTAAAAAGCATTCTGTACTTTTAATAAACAACGCAACTTTTGCTATTGCCTTTAATGGTTTAGCGCAGTTTTTTCACAAAAATCAGACTAAAATCTCTATATTTCAGGCGATTAAGCAAAGATAATATTCTGAAATCAGGCAGAGATAAACAAATAAAAGCACGAATTGCAGCATAAAATAACGGTACAATGCGCCGAATAAAACGCTGCCTTTTAGGTTAAAATTCTGCTTATTTTTCGATCCCTGCGTTTTAAAACTACGCAACGCAACGCTAAAAAAGTAATCAGCTAGGTAATGGGTTTAAAAAGTGGAAGCGTCTGACAGAATAAATTGAGTACACTGCCTGCACTCTTTTTGATTTGGACAAGCGGCTAATGAAACTGACCATCCACCGTCTGGAGAACTTTAGCGACCAGGATCATATCGACCTCAACAAGATCTGGCCGGAATATTCCCCCTCCTCCCTCAACGTTGACGACACCCACCGTATTTATGCTGCGCGCTTTAACGAGCGGCTGTTAGGCGCGGTGCGGGTAACGCTGAGCGGGACGCAAGGGGCGCTGGATTCCCTGCGCGTGCGCGAAGTCACCCGCCGTCGCGGCGTGGGGCAATATTTGATTGAGGAAGTGATTCGCGACAACCCGAGCGTGGCCTCGTGGTGGATGGCGGACGTCGGCGTGGAAGACAGGGGCGTGATGGCGGCCTTTATGCAGGCGCTGGGGTTCACGGCGCAAAGTAATGGTTGGGAGAAGCGTTAAAAAAGCCGGGTGGCGCTACGCTTACCCGGCCTACATGCTCCGCAGCATTTTCCCAAGAATTTCGTGTTGCAGGAAGGCGGCAAGTTATGAAATCCCCGGGAGCTTACATAAGTAAGTGACCGGGGTTGAATAACGCAGCCAACGCACCTGCGGCGCGAAAGGCGACGGGAAAATTATTTGGCGTCGGTCGCTGTACCGTTAGCATGCCAGTCGAATACACCAAACTCGAAGCCTTTCAGATCGCCCTTCTCATCCCAGGACAGCGGCCCCATTACGGTTTCAACGGAGTTCGCTTTCAGCCAGGTGGCGATTTCAGCCGGTTCTGCTGACTGATTCAGGCCCGCCTGCAGGGTTTGCAGCGCAGCGTAGGTGGTCCATACGAAAGCACCGCTTGGATCCTGTTTCTTCGCCTTGATGGCATCTACGATAGGTTTGTTCGCAGGAACCTGGTCGTAGTTCTTCGGCTTGGTCACCAGCAGACCTTCAGCAGATTCACCGGCGATGTTAGACAGGGAGACGTTCGCAACGCCTTCCGGGCCCATGAACTGGGTTTTCAGACCGGCCGCACGAGACTGACGCAGGATCTGGCCCATCTCCGGGTGGTAGCCACCGTAGTAAACGAAATCGATGTTCTCTTTCTTCAGGCGCGCCACCAGGGTAGAGAAGTCTTTCTCACCGGCGGTGATACCGTCGAAGAACACTACGTTGGCGTTAGATTTTTTCAGGTTGTCCTGCACGGAACGCGCCAGGCCTTCACCGTACTGCTGTTTGTCATGAACGATTGCGATACGCTTCGGCTTCACTTTATCGACGATGTATTTCGCCGCAGTTGGGCCCTGGTCGGAGTCCAGACCGGTGGTACGCATCACCATCTTATAGCCACGGGAAGTCAGCTCCGGCGCGGTGGCGGCAGGGGTGATCATCAGAATGCCTTCGTCTTCGTAGATGTCAGACGCTGGCTGTGTGGAAGAGGAGCACAGGTGGCCGATAACATATTTGATGCCGTCATTCACCACTTTGTTGGCAACCGCAACCGCTTGTTTCGGGTCACAGGCATCATCATATTTTACGATCTGCAGCTTTTCGCCTTTGATACCGCCCTTGGCATTAATGTCGGCAACCGCCTGCTCTGCACCTGTAAATTCCTGGTCGCCGTATTGCGCTACCGGACCGGACATGGCGCCAACCACGGCCACTTTGATATCCGCCTGAGCCATAGTGC
Source organism: Leclercia sp. LTM14 (assembly GCF_023736175.1). NCBI lineage: Bacteria > Pseudomonadati > Pseudomonadota > Gammaproteobacteria > Enterobacterales > Enterobacteriaceae > Leclercia > Leclercia sp. LTM14. Next base: position 67,766 of record NZ_JAIKTT010000011.1, on the reverse strand, counting down.
TGAATGCCAGCGCGATACATCCTGCCAGTAAGGCTTTACCCTTCATATTCATCCTGAGAATCCCCATTGTGATGGTTATTGTGTTTGTTGTGATGTTGTTTTATGGCGCTTTATTTCGATTATGTGTCTGCCGTGCGCGCCTTTTCAGCATACTCTGCTAAAACATACCCCATTTTTATCTATTTGGAATAGCTATTTTGAAATGTATATAAGGTAAGCGAGGCTTTAACGAGTCAGCACACAACGCTGCGATAAGTGTTTGCGAAGGAGGGAGAATTCGCCAGGAGGGGGGCTAAAAAAACAAAACCCCCGAATTTGCATTCGAGGGTTATCGGGGCACTTCGCGAGGATTAGGCTTCGATAGCGGCGCGAAGTTTTTTCATGGCGTTCTTTTCCAGCTGACGTACACGTTCAGCGGAGACGCCGTAGCGGTCGGCCAGCTCCTGCAGGGTGGACTTGTTGTCTTCGTCCAGCCAGCGGGCACGGATAATATCCTGACTACGCTCGTCGAGGCCTTCCATTGCATAGGTCAGCTTGTTAGCGGCCTGCTCTTCCCAGTTGTCGTCTTCAATGCCGTCAGCAAAGTTGGACGATTTATCCTGCAGATACAGGACCGGGGCCATCGGCTGGCTGTCGGAGGCATCGTCGTCGGAGGACATATCAAAGGTCATGTCCTGCGCGGCCATCCGCGATTCCATTTCACGCACGTCTTTGCTGGAAACGCCCAGCTCGCGGGCAACCATTTCAACTTCATCCTGGTTGAACCAGCCCAGACGCTGCTTGGTTTTACGCAGGTTAAAGAACAGCTTACGCTGTGCTTTGGTGGTCGCGACCTTCACGATACGCCAGTTACGCAGCACGTATTCGTGAATTTCCGCTTTGATCCAGTGCACGGCAAAGGAGACCAGACGCACACCCACTTCCGGGTTAAAGCGACGCACCGCCTTCATCAGGCCGATGTTACCTTCCTGGATCAGGTCTGCCTGCGGCAGGCCGTAGCCCGCGTAGTTACGAGCAACGTGAACAACAAAGCGCAGGTGAGACAGGATCAGCGTCTTAGCTGCTTCCAGATCGCCCTGGTAATGCAGCTTTTCAGCAAGCTCCTTTTCTTCCTCAGCCGTCAACATCGGCCAGGTGTTAGCGGCCCGGATGTAAGATTCCAGGTTACCAACAGGGGCTAAAGCTAAAGTTTGCATTTCTTTGGTCATTCATTCCTCTCAATCTATTCTTTCTGGCGGCGGTTTGTCCCCATCAGGCAACGAACATGCCAGAATTAATGAGCAACGAGAATATCATTCACTCTTTTATCAGACAGTGATTTTATCCACAAGTTCCGTATGTAACTGTGAATAAATTACGCACAAAATGTGACACGGGGATGATAATGCGGGTCAGAGACAACAGGGGGACTCTTTCCCTGCACGGTGATTCTCAATGCAGGGAAAGATTATACCAGAGATTTTTTAGTCAGGGGTAAAGTGACGTAAATGTTGCACAGTTGCTAACCAGGCGGCTATCCAGCCAATCATCGAGCAAACCAGCAGCAGTAACAGGCACTCATCGAAGGATAAGCCACTGATATTAAACTTGGTTCCGAAAACCTGCGCCACATCGGTCACCGCAGCGGAAAGACGCATCACCAAAATTTCTGACAAAATCAGTGAAAGAAATGCGCCGGCAAAACCGAGCAGTGCGCCGCCATAAAGGAACGGACGTAGGATGAAACCATCGGTGGCGCCAATCAGCTTCTGCACGTTGATGGTGTCGCGACGGGCGAAGATGCTCAGACGCACGCTGTTACCGATCACCAGGAACACCGCCGCCACCATCAGCACGCCGATCATCGCCGCCACGCGCCCGACCAGACCGGTTAACGCCGTGAGGCGGGCGAACCAGCTGTCGTCCATCCGCACTTCATCAATCCCGTGAATACGGGAAACGCGATCGCGCAGGGTGTTCAGCGACTCGGTGCCCTGGAAATCCAGTTTCGGGATCACCACCGCCACCGCAGGGAGAGGGTTCTCTTCCAGCATATCCAGCGCGCCGCCAAACCCGGACCAGTTACGGAACTCGCCCAGGGCGTCTTCCCGCGACAGGTAGTTCACCTTCTCGACGCCCTGCTCGGCCTGCAGCTGCCCTACGACCTGCGCAGCGGCGTTATCGTCGAGGGATTTATCGAGATAGACGGTGATCTGCGGGGAAGGATAGTACTGCGATGCCGCCTCATTGACGTTTTTGTAAACCATGTAGCAGACGCTGGGCAGGGTCAGGGAGATGGCGATAACCATCACCGTCAGGAAGGTGGCGAAGGGTTTGCTTTTCAGATCCTGCAGCGCGCCCTGGAAGGCGTAACGCACCTGCTCGTTAAAGACGTTCGTCTTGCGCGAGTTGGGTTTTGGCGAGGATTTGCTGCGCTTCGGTACGTTGCGGTTGCCGTCACCCGGGCCGCCTGCCGATTTGCGAAAACGGTCGAGTTTGCTGCCAAACTGCCGCATATGGTTCATTGCGTCACGCTTATTCACCGAGGCCTCCGTGCAAATGCCCGTCGCTGAGCGTCAGCATGCGGTACGAACGGCGGGAGATAAGCCCCATGTCGTGCGTCGCCATCAGTACTGTCACTCCCACGCGGTTAAACTCCTCAAACAGACGCAGGATCCCTTCGGAAAGGGCGTCGTCCAGATTACCGGTCGGTTCATCCGCCAGCAGCACCGCCGGTTTGTTCACCACCGCACGGGCAATGCCGACGCGCTGCTGTTCACCGCCGGAGAGCTGGATAGGGAAGTTCTTCGCTTTGTCCAGCAGCCCGACCTTATCCAGCGCTGCCGACACGCGACGACGAATATCATCCCCGCTGGCGCCCGCGATAATCAGCGGGATCGCCACGTTGTCGAATACCGTGCGGTCCATCAGCAGATGGTGATCCTGGAAAATCATGCCGATCTGCCGACGCAGGAACGGCACTTCGCGGTTTTTCAGGCGGCTGATGTCATGGCCGCTGAACCAGATTTTCCCGGCGCTGGGCCGTTCGATCCCGCAGATAAGCTTGAGCAGGGTACTTTTCCCCGCGCCGGAGTGGCCGGTCAGAAATGCCATCTCGCCCGGCTGCAGGTGGAAATTAACCCCCTGCAGCGCTTGTCTCCCACCGAGATAGGCCTTGCTGACGTGTTCAAAGCGAATCATTGTTAATCCTCTCGGGCAAAAAGTGCCTCAATAAAGTCGCCCGATTTAAACGGACGTAAATCCTCGATACGTTCGCCAACACCGATGTAACGGATAGGAATACCAAACTGGTCCGCCACCGAGAAGATCACCCCGCCTTTCGCGGTGCCATCCAGCTTGGTCAACGTGATCCCGGTCAGCCCTACCGCTTCATGGAACAGCTTCGCCTGGCTGATGGCGTTCTGCCCGGTGCTGGCATCAATAGTCAGCATAATTTCATGCGGTGCATCTTCGTCCAGCTTCTTCATGACGCGGACGATCTTCTTCAGTTCTTCCATCAGGTGCGATTTATTCTGCAAACGCCCTGCGGTATCGGCAATCAGGACATCCACATTACGCGCTTTCGCCGCCTGAATGGCATCGAAAATTACCGATGCGGAGTCTGCGCCAGTGTGCTGGGCAATCACCGGAATATTGTTGCGCTGGCCCCACACCTGCAGCTGCTCAACGGCGGCAGCACGGAAGGTATCCCCCGCGGCCAGCATCACCGATTTGCCCTGCTGCTCAAACTGACGCGCCAGCTTGCCGATGGTGGTGGTTTTACCCACGCCGTTAACGCCGACCATCAGAATAACAAAAGGCATTTTGCCTTCAATATTAAGCGGTTCGTCAACTTTTGCGAGGATTTCGCCCATCTCTTCTTTCAGCAGTCCGTACAGCGCTTCGGCGTCGCGCAGCTGCTTACGGCTGGCGCTCTCGGTCAGGCTGCTGATGATTTTGCGGGTAGTTTCCACACCAACGTCGGCAATCAGGAGCTGTTCTTCCAGCTCTTCAAAGAGATCATCGTCGATTTTCTTGCCGCGGAACAGGCTGATAAATCCGGAACCGAGGTTCTCTTTGGTCTTGATCAGGCTGCGTTTCAGGCGGGCGAAGAACCCTTCTTTGGTCGGTTTTTCCTGCTCCTGAGCGATCTCTTCGACCGGCTCGTCTTCTTCAGCGACCGGAACAACGATCACCGCCTCTTCTGCCGCCTCGGCCGCCAGCGCCTGAGCTTCCAGCTCTTCGTCGCTGATTACCTCTTCTTCAGACTCTGGCAGATACTCTTCCGGAATGACTTCTTCAATCTGTTCGGCGATCTCTTCCGGCAGCGGCAGCTCCTCATGCTCAACCGCCTGCACCGGCTCGGCTTCAGGCTCGGGCTCGACAACCGGTTCTGGTTCTACGGCGACAGGCTCCGGCTCGACCGGCTGCGGTTTTTCGCTCTCCTGAACCTGCTCAGTAACCTCAACCACCTCTTCAGCAAAGGCTTCAGTCTCTTGCTGGCTGTGGGCGTGTTCTTCTGCTTCTACGTCAGCGACGGTTTCAACAGGGGTTTCAGGCTGCGGCTGTTCAACAACCGCCGGCTGCTCTGCGACCTGTTGTTCTTCGTTCTGCTGCTCGGTTTCCTGCTCTTTTTGACCAAATCCCAGCCAGGAAAAGAAGCCACGTTTTTTCTCTTTTGCCATCTGCGACTACACCCCTCGCGGTTAATTACTGGCGCTATATACATGGAAGCTAAAAAAATGATGAAATAGTTTATCACTTAACTTAACGCACATCACCGCCTGCAAGCGCAGGCCGTACGAGTGACCTGAGCAACAATATGAAGAAACCCAACCGTGCCGCCGCTGGCCAGATCCGCATTATCGGCGGCCAGTGGCGAGGCCGTAAACTTCCCGTACCGGACAGCCCCGGCCTGCGCCCGACCACCGACCGCGTCCGCGAGACGCTGTTTAACTGGCTGGCACCTTCAATGGTAGATGCCCGCTGCCTGGACTGCTTCGCCGGAAGCGGCGCGCTCGGCATCGAAGCCCTGTCGCGCTACGCCGCCAGCGCCACGCTGCTGGAGATGGATCGCAGCGTCGCCCAGCAGCTGCAGCAAAATCTCGTTATGTTAAAAGCGGCGCACGCCCGCGTCGTTAACACCAACTCCCTCGCGTTTCTGGCCCAGGCGGGCACGCCGCACGATGTGGTGTTTGTCGATCCGCCGTTTCGTAAAGGGCTGCTGGAAGAGACGTTAACGCTGCTGGAAAACAACGGCTGGCTGGCGAATGATGCGCTAATCTACGTCGAGAGCGAGGTAGAAAACGGTTTACCGCCGGTGCCTGCCCACTGGGATCTGCACCGGGAAAAAGTGGCCGGACAGGTCGCCTATCGTCTTTATCACCGACAATCACAAGGAGAGACTGATGCCGGTACTGATTAATCTGGGTCGTTTGCTGATGATTGGGGTCTGGGCATTTTTACTGCTCAACCTCGTCCACCCGTTCCCGCGCCCAATGAACATTTTCGTCAACGTGGCGCTGATTTTTACCTCATTCATGCACGCCCTGCAGATGGTGATGCTGAAAAACGGGATGCCGAAAGATGGCCCAAAAATGACCGGCTGGCAGCAGTTCCGGGTCTTTGTTTTTGGCGTGTTTGAGCTGCTGGTATGGATGAATAAGTTTAAGGCGCAGGCGAAGAAGTAACGTGCGCGCTGTTGCCCGGTGGCGCTTCGCTTACCGGGCCTACGGGTTCGCCGCACATCACGGCGCCGGATCAAACCCCTCAAACCGCGATCCCTTGTAGCTCAGCACCCCTTTATCCCCCACCGTCAGCTGATGGTACTGCTTCTCGTCGAGGCGAAAGGTCATCTCCAGGCCGCCGCTTTCCGGCTTAAAGCTCGCTTCATAGCGCATGGTGGTGCCGGCAGGCGTCACCTGCTGCTGGCGCGAGCGCCTGTCGTTGAGGGCTTTTTCCCGTTTATTGCTCACCACCACCCGCTTTTGCAGCAGCGGCGCGGCGTCGTTATCGGCCTTTTCCCGGCGCTGCTGCACAAAGCGAAATGACGCTGCAACGACGATAATCGCCAGCACGATAATAAAAAAGAGCGGTATCTTGCTCATTAGACCATCCTATAAGACCAGGCTGAAATCAGAATAGCGTGCCGCGTCAGGCATTGCTATTGGCCCGTCTGCACCACTACACTGAAGTGAAACTGTTTATTCAACAATAACAGATACAGGGACTTAATATGCTTTGGTCATTTATCGCTGTCTGTTTCTCCGCATGGCTGTATGTCGATGCGTCCTACCGCGGCCCAGCCTGGCAGCGCTGGCTCTTTAAACCCGTCACCCTGTTGCTCCTGCTGCTGCTGGCCTGGCAGGCACCGATGTTTAACGCGATCAGCTACCTGGTTCTCGCCGGGCTCTGCGCGTCGCTGGCAGGCGATGCTCTGACCCTGCTGCCGCGCCAGCGTCTGCTGTATGCCGTGGGGGCCTTCTTCTTATCCCACCTGCTCTACACCATCTACTTTGCCAGCCAGATGACACTCTCCTTCTTCTGGCCGCTGCCGCTGGCGCTGCTGGTGATTGGCGCACTGCTGATCGCGGTGATCTGGTCGCGTCTGGAAGAGCTGCGCTGGGCGGTGTGTACCTTTATCGCCATGACCCTGGTGATGGTGTGGCTTGCGGGCGAGCTGTGGTTCTTCCGTCCAACGGCTCCGGCGCTGTCGGCCTTCATCGGCGCTACGCTCCTGCTGCTGGGCAATATCGTCTGGCTGGGTAGCCACTATCGTCGCCGTTTCCGCGCCGATAACGCCATTGCCGCCGCGTGCTACTTTGCCGGGCACTTCCTGATTGTGCGTTCGCTCTATATTTAACGCTTGACTCTGGAGTCGACTCCAGAGTGCATACTGCGGTTAATGAGAAAATTATCATTGCCGGAGAGTGCCATGTCGACTCCAGAAACACCGAAAAAAGTGCCGCAGTTCTCGGCGCTTAAACTTGCCCCCCTTCCCGCTAAAGACGCCTGTTGCGCCGTGGATCACGCTGCGCCGCAGGCCGAAACCGTGCCGCCCGTAGAAGGCCAGCGTTACAGCTGGGTGGTCAACGGCATGGACTGCGCCGCCTGCGCCCGCAAAGTGGAAACCGCCGTTCGCCAGGTGCCGGGCGTGAATCATGTTCAGGTGCTGTTTGCCACGGAAAAACTGCTGGTTGATGCGGCAAGCAACGTCAGCGCCCAGGTCGAGGCCGCGGTGGTGAAAGCGGGCTACACCCTGCGCAACGAAAACGCCCCGGCTGAAAAAACCTCTCTGCTGCGCGATAACCTGCCGCTCATCACGCTGGTGGTGCTGATGGCGCTGAGCTGGATCCTTACGCAGTTCAACCACCCGCTCGGCAACCTTGCCTTTATCGCCACCACCCTCGTCGGGCTATGGCCGGTAGCCCGTCAGGCGCTGCGCCTGATGAAAAGCGGCAGCTGGTTCGCCATCGAAACGCTGATGAGCGTGGCCGCCATCGGAGCGCTGTTTATCGGCGCCACGGCGGAAGCGGCGATGGTGCTGCTGCTGTTTCTGATTGGCGAGCGGCTCGAAGGCTGGGCGGCGAGCCGGGCGCGTAAAGGGGTGAGTGCGCTGATGGCGCTGAAGCCCGAGACCGCCACCCAGGTGATTAACGGCGAGCGCAAAACCGTGCCCATTGCCGCGCTGCGTCCGGGGGATGTGATCGAAGTCGCCGCCGGGGGCCGTCTGCCCGCTGACGGAACGCTGCTTACCGCCGCGGCCAGCTTTGACGAAAGCGCGCTGACCGGCGAATCCATCCCGGTCGACCGTGCAGCGGGTGAAAAAGTCCCGGCGGGCGCCACCAGCGTCGATCGGCTGGTCGAGCTGAGGGTGTTGTCCGAACCCGGCGACAGCGCCATCGATCGCATCCTGAAGCTGATCGAAGAGGCCGAAGAGCGCCGCGCCCCGGTGGAGCGTTTCATCGACCGTTTCAGCCGCATCTATACCCCGGTGATTATGCTGGTTGCCCTGCTGGTGGCCGTAATGCCGCCGCTGCTGTTCAGCGCCCCGTGGGAGGGCTGGATCTATAAGGGGCTGACCCTGCTGCTGATTGGCTGTCCGTGCGCGCTGGTGATCTCCACCCCGGCGGCCATCACCTCCGGGCTGGCGGCGGCGGCGCGACGTGGCGCGTTGATTAAGGGCGGCGCGGCGCTGGAGCAGCTGGCGCAGGTGCATCAGGTGGCCTTCGATAAAACCGGCACTCTGACGGTCGGCAAGCCGCAGGTGACGGGCGTTTATCCTCTCGACATCAGCGAAAACGATCTGCTGGCGCTGGCGGCGGCGGTGGAGCAAGGTTCCACCCACCCGCTGGCGCAGGCGATTGTGCGTGAAGCAAAAGCCCGGAGTCTGACGATTGCGGCAGCGAGTGCCCAGCGCGCGCTGATGGGTTCGGGCATCGAGGCCAGGGTAGCGGACAGCACGATCCTGATTTGTGCGGCGGATAAATTCCCTGCTCCGCAGCTGTCCGGGCAAATCGCGTCCCTCGAGCAGGCCGGACAAACTGTGGTCATGCTCGTGCAGGATGGCGTGGCAAAAGGGCTGATTACCCTGCGCGACACTTTGCGTGAGGATGCGAAGGAGGCGGTTCAGGCCCTGCACCAGCTTGGGGTCAACGGGGTGATTTTGACCGGGGATAACCCGCGCGCCGCCGCCGCCATTGCCGGGGAGCTGGGGCTGGACTTCCGCGCTGGCCTGCTGCCCGCCGATAAAGTGCAGGCGGTGACGGCGCTGAATGCGCAAGCGCCGCTGGCGATGGTCGGGGACGGGATCAACGATGCCCCGGCGATGAAGGCAGCTACGATTGGGATCGCGATGGGCAGCGGCACCGACGTGGCGCTGGAGACCGCCGATGCGGCGCTCACCCACAACCGCCTGACCGGGCTGGCGCAGATGATTGCTCTTGCCCGCGCCACCCGGGCCAATATCCGGCAGAACATCGCTATCGCGCTGGGGTTAAAGGGGATTTTCCTGGTGACCACGCTACTGGGAATAACGGGATTGTGGCTGGCGGTGCTGGCGGATACCGGGGCGACGGTATTAGTGACGGCGAACGCGTTGCGGTTGTTGCGTGGCCGGTAAGAAAACGCCCGGTGGCGGCTGCGCCTTACCGGGCCTACAAAACATGTGCACTGGCCGTAAAACGCCCGGTGGCGGCTGCGCCTTACCGGGCCTACAACGTCCTCGAACCGTAGGCCGGGCAAGCGCAGCGCCGCCCGGCATTTTCACTACTGCATACCCAACATCCTCGGCAACCACAACGATATCGCCGGAATGTAGGTCACCATCCCCAGCACCACCAGCAACATGCCGTAGAATGGCAGCATCTCCCGCACCACCGCTTCAATCTTCTGCTTGCTCACCGCACTGGCAACAAACAGCACCGATCCTACCGGCGGGGTAATCAGGCCGATCCCAAGGTTTACCATCATGATCATGCCGAAATGCACCGGATCGATGCCCAGCGAATTGGTCACCGGCAGCAGGACAGGGGTCAGGATCAGGATGATCGGCGCCATGTCCATCAGGGTGCCAATCAGCAGCAGCATGATGTTGAGGTACATCAGGATCACGTACTTGTTATCTGAGAGCGAGGTAAAGAACTCGGTGATCCGCATCGGCAGCTGCATGTAGGTCATCACCGCGCCAAACGCCGCCGCGAAGCCGATCAGGATCATCACGATGGTTACCGTCTTCACCGTGCGGCACATCAGCTTCGGCAGTTCGTTCCACTTGTAGTCGCGATAGATAAACATGGTGACAAAGAACGCCCACAGACAGGCGACCGCCGCAGATTCCGTGGCGGTAAAGATCCCCGACAAGATACCGCCAAGGATAATCACCACCGTCATCAGCCCCCACAGGGCATCGAAGAAGATCTTCAGCGCCTGTTTGAAAGGCACCCTTTCGCCTTTTGGATAACCCCGTTGCGCGCAAGCCCAGGCACAGCACCATCAGGCTTAACCCGAGGATCAGCCCCGGCAGCACGCCCGCGATAAACAGCGTGGCGATGGAGACGGTGCCTCCGGCCGCCAGCGAGTAAATCACCGAGTTGTGGCTGGGCGGGATCAAAATCGCCTGCACCGAACCGCTGGCCGTCACCGCCGCCGCGTATTCGCGCGGATAGCCCTTCTTCTCCATCTCCGGGATCATCACTGTCCCGATGGAGGCGGTATCCGCCACCGAGGAGCCGGAAATCGCGCCGAAGAAGGTCGAGGCGACGATATTCACCAGCGACAGCCCGCCGCGAATAAAGCCGACGAAGATATAGGCAAAGTTCACCAGACGGCGGGCAATGCCCCCTTCCGCCATGATCGCCCCGGCGAGGATAAAGAACGGGATCGCCAGCAGGGTGAACTTATTCACCCCGCTGGTTATCTGGATCATCAGCGCTTCCAGCGGCAAGTCAATCCACAGCGCCCCGGCCACGGCGCTTAAGCCGACGGCAAAGGCCACCGGCATCCCCAGCGCCAGCAGAATGGCGAGGGTGAATAACAAAACAAATGCATCCATTGTTCACCCCTTAACTGTGGTTGCCGATCAGCACGACCGGGCGATGTTCCTGAGAGCCAAACATCAGACGCTCAAGCACAAACAGGATTAACACTGCCGATCCGATCGGCAGCGGCAGATAGCTTTCGCCGGAGGTCAGGATCGGGAACTCCGCCACCGGCTGCTCCCAGAGTTCAATGCACAGCAGGTAGCTGTACCAGAACATGATCCCCGAGATCGCCAGCATCAGCAGATCCACCGTGCGCGCGCAGAGCGTTTTCAGTGAAACCGGTAATCTGTCAGTGAGCATATTCACCGCAATATGCGAGCCGGCGCGGTAGCTCACCGCCGCGCCGATAAAGGTGAACGTCACCATGCAGATAATGGCAATCGGCTCCGGCCACGACTCACCGCGGTTGAGTACGTAGCGCGAAAAGATGCCAATGGGGATAACGATAGTCATCACCAGCAGCGACAGCCCGGCTACGGCCATCGCCAGCAGGTAGAGACGGTCCATCCACTTTAGATAAAGTTCGGACATAGAGACTCCGGCTTACTGAACGTCAGCGATCGCTTTCATCAGATCCTGATGCTTCTCGCCATACTGGGCGCGCACCGGCTCTGTCGCTTTGATAAAGACGGCCTTGTCGATGTCATGGAACTGCACGCCGCCGGCCTTCATTTTTTCCAGCGCCTGGGCGTTGTATTCCTGCCACAGTTTGCGTTGCTCCATCTGGGCTTCACGGGCCAGAGTCTTAATCTTCTCCTGCTCGTCGGCGCTCAGCTTGTCCCACTTCACTTTGGAGTAGAGCAGCATTTCCGGGGTGATAAAGTGGCCGCTGAGGGTGTAGTTTTTGGCAACCGGCATGTAGTTGTGGGCGATAAAGGTCGGTGGGTTATTCTCTGCGCCGTCGATAACGCCGGTCTGCATGCCGCTGTACACTTCACTGACCCCCATCGCGACCGAGTTGGCGCCCATATCTTTCAGCGTGGCCAGCGCCACCGGGCTACCCTGAACGCGGATCTTCATCCCTTTCAGATCTTCAGGTTTCACCACCGGGTTCTTGGTGATCAGGTTACGGGTGCCGGAGTCCATCCAGCCGAGGAAGACGAGACGGGATTTCGGGTTATTCGTGAGCTTCTCGCCGATGGATTTGCCGATATCGCCGTCGATCACTTTGTGCATATGGTCTTCATCGCGGAAAACGTAGGGCAGGGTAAAGACTTCGATATCCGGCAGAATCGCCGCAACCGGCGCCATAGAGACGCGGATCATGTCGATGGCGCCCATCTGCGCCTGCTCGATCATCTGCTTTTCATCACCCAGCACGCCGCCCGGGAAGACTTTGATATCCAGCTTGCCGTCGGTTTGTTGTTTGAGTTTTTCACCCATATGCTGTACCGCCACCACGTTGGGGTAGCCTTCGGGATGCACATCAGCGGCTTTAATGGTTTGCGCAGAGACGGAGGCAGCAAAAGCTGACAGGCACAGAGCAGCCAGCAACGGCTTGAGGGTCGTTTTCATTGAGTCAACTCCAGGGTAGTGAGGGTGAGTATCGGAACGTTGTTTTAATTATTAACGCTTCAAAACTAGCCTACTGCCTGGAAAACGTGGGTGAAGCACTTCACAAAAAGCGCTAAAAAATGAATGGTGGTTTAAATTTGTGGCGGCGGTCATGCCGGGTGGCGGCTGCGCCTTACCCGGCCTACGCGTAGGCCCGTGCAAGCGAAGCGCCGCCGGGCAAAATGGCATTAGCCTTTGCGGATAAGATACCGATACGGCAGCGACGCGGTCTCCTGCGCCAGCAGCTCATGTTCCATAAAGGTACAGAAGCCGGGAATATCGCGGGTGGTAGCCGGATCGTCGGCAATAATTAACAGCGTTTCGCCGGTTTGCATCGTGCGCACGGTTTTGCGCACCATCATGACGGGTTCCGGGCAGCGCAGGCCCTGTGCATCAAGGGTGTGGTCCGGGTGGGTAAACAGATCGGTCATCGTCGTCTCGTCCAGATAAAAACGGCAGTAGTTTACGCCCCGGACAGGGCAATGCAAACCAGGTTAACGATTGCGTAAAAATTAGCCGTTGCAAAGCATAGTGAAAGCAGTATGATGCGGCGGTTTTATTGGGTTCCCTCACCCCAAATTTTTAATCAAAAAGGTCACAATATGACGCAGTTCTCTCAATCGCAGCGCGTAAAAGCGTTGTTCTGGCTTTCGCTTTTTCATCTGCTGGTGATCACCTCCAGTAACTACCTTGTGCAGCTCCCGATCTCCATTTTTGGTTTTCATACCACCTGGGGCGCGTTCAGTTTCCCGTTTATCTTCCTCGCGACCGACCTCACCGTCCGTATCTTTGGCGCACCGCTGGCCCGACGCATTATTTTTGCCGTCATGCTGCCGGCGCTGTTTGTCTCGTACGTGATCTCCTCGCTGTTCTACATGGGAAGCTGGCAGGGCTTCGGGGCGCTGGCGCACTTCAACCTGTTTGTCGCCCGTATCGCCGCCGCCAGCTTTATGGCCTACGCGCTGGGGCAGATCCTCGACGTGCATGTGTTTAACCGCCTGCGCCAGAACCATCGCTGGTGGATGGCACCGACCGCCTCCACGCTGTTTGGCAACGTCAGCGATACGCTGGCCTTCTTCTTTATTGCTTTCTGGCGCAGCCCGGATGCCTTTATGGCCGAACACTGGATGGAAATCGCGCTGGTGGATTACGCCTTTAAGGTGCTTATCAGCCTGGTCTTCTTCCTGCCGATGTACGGCGTGCTGCTGAATATGTTGCTGAAAAGATTCGCGGATAAATCTGAAATCTCAGCATTGCGGGCAGGTTAAGGGTTCCCCTGAACAGTTGTGTTAAGATGAGCAGATGCGCCGTTATGGCCGTTTATCGAAAGGAAGAATTCAATGCGCAATCTGGTTAAATATGTCGGGATTGGCCTGCTGGTGATGGGGCTTGCTGCTTGTGACAACAGCGACACCAAAACGCCTGCTCAGGGTGCGTCTGCTGAAAGCAATGCTACGGGTCAGCCGGTCAGCCTGATGGATGGCAAACTTAGCTTCTCGCTGCCTGCGGATATGACCGATCAGAGCGGCAAGCTGGGCACCCAGTCGAATAACATGCACGTCTACTCCGATGCCACCGGGCAAAAAGCGGTGATTGTGATTGTCGGCGACGACACCAGCGAAGACCTGGGCGTGCTGGCGAAACGTCTGGAAGATCAGCAGCGCAGCCGCGACCCGCAGCTGCAGGTGGTCACCAACAAAACCATCGAGCTGAAAGGCCACAACCTGCAGCAGCTGGACAGCATCATCTCTGCCAAAGGCCAGACCGCCTACTCTTCCGTGGTGCTGGGAAAAGTGGACAACAAGCTGCTGACCCTGCAGATCACGCTGCCTGCTGACGATCAGCAGAAAGCGCAGACCGCCGCAGAGAACATCATCAATACCCTCGTGATTCAGTAAGTTATCACGATGCAATGGCCTCCTCCGGAGGCCATTTTTTTAGCCGCCACGTCAGCAGTAACGCCACCGCCACCAGCCCCGCCGCTGCCAGATAGATAACCGGCACGCCGGCCCACGCCATTACCAGCCCGGCCAGCGGCCCGGTGATCCCCAGCGACATATCCATAAACACCGTATAGGTCGCCAGCGCCGCGCCCTGATTCTGCTGCGGCACGGCCTTTACTGCCACCACGCCCAGCGCCGGGAAGACCAGCGAGAAACCCGCCCCGGCGAGGAACACCCCGATCCGCGCCACCCACGGCTCCCCGGCGATGCCGGTCAGCAGCAGGCCGATAATCTCGACGCCAAAGCAGATCATCGCCACATTCAGCCCGCCCAGCCGGTTGATGCCGTTCGGGAACAGCAGACGCGTACCGACGAAGGCGCAGCTAAACAGCGTCAGCGCAAAGGCCGCCCCGTCCCAGCCTTTATCGGCGTAGAACAGCGTAATGAAGGTGGCGATCACCCCAAAGCCCGCCGAGCCGAGGGCCAGCGCCATGCCGTAGGGCCAGACGCGCCCCAGCACCGCGCGAAACGGCATCGGCTTGCCCTTGCTGGCTTTGACTTTCGGGCGCGGCAGGGCGAACAAAATCGCCAGCAGCGCCACCAGCATGATGGTCAGCGCCAGCCCGTTCAGGCCGGTGTAGCGATAGCAAAGTACGCCCAGTGGGGCCCCCATCGCCATCGCCCCGTAGGTGACAATCCCGTTCCAGGAGATCACCCGCCCGATGTGCGAGGCTCCCACCACGCCCACGCCCCACAGGGTGGAGCCGGTGCCGGCAAGGCTCTGCCCGACGCCTAAAATCACCCGACCAAAACAGAGCAGCGCGAGGCTGACCACCGGCCAGCCGCTGGTGAGTCCGGCGAGAAAATAGCTCACCCCGCTCAGGAAGCAGCCGCACAGCCCCAGCACCACAATGCTTTTTGGCCCGAACAGGTCGGCATAGCGCCCGGCATAGGGGCGGCTTAGCAGGGTCGCGAAGTATTGCAGGCTGATTACCAGGCCCGCCCAGAAGGCGCTAAAGCCCATGATGTCATGCACATAGCCCGGCAGGACGGCCAGCGGCAGGCCGATGGTCAGGTAGCTGGCAAAGTTGAAAATAACGACGGAAACAATACGCAGGTTGAGGCGTAATCCACTCAGTGCCGGTTCGGCGGCAGGTTCGGGCATCAGGTTCACCAGAATTTTTACAACAGTGTTTCACTATTACCATGCCAGGGGCAGAAATGCAGCAGCGACTTTAAGAATAACAGCGTCAGCCGAAGCGCCGCGCGCGCACTACACTTATGAGCATCTTATAAGAGGAAAACCATGATCATCACACCACCCGATAAAACGGGTCTTCCGCCCACTGATAAAGCGGGTCTCCATATTTTGATGAAGCTGGCCTGTCTGGTCATTATCCTGGCAGGCATTCACGCCGCAGCAGATATTCTCGTACAGCTCTTGCTGGCGCTCTTTTTCGCCATCGTCCTTAACCCTCTCGTCACCTGGTTTTTGCGCCGGGGGGTGAGCCGCCCTGTCGCCATCACCATTGTGGTGCTGGTGATGCTGATTGGCCTGACGGCGCTGTTTGGGGTGCTGGCGGCCTCGCTCAATGAATTTGCCGCCATGCTGCCGAAATACAACAAAGAGCTGACGCGCAAGATTGTCGATCTGCAGCAGATGTTCCCGTTCCTCAACCTGCATATCTCCCCGGAGCGCATGCTGAGACGGATGGACTCGGAAAAGGTGATGACCTTTGCCACGGCGCTGATGACCCAGCTGTCCGGGGCGATGGCCAGCATCCTGCTGCTGGTGATGACCGTGGTGTTTATGCTGTTTGAAGTGCGCCACGTGCCGTACAAAATGCGTTTCGCCCTCAATAATCCGCAGATCCATATCGCCGGTTTACACCGCGCGCTGAAGGGCGTTTCCCACTATCTGGCGCTGAAAACGCTGTTAAGCCTGTGGACCGGGGCCATCGTCTGGCTGGGGCTGGCGCTGCTGGGGGTACAGTTTGCCCTGATGTGGGGCGTGCTGGCCTTCCTGCTTAACTATGTTCCCAACATCGGGGCGGTGATTTCCGCCGTGCCGCCGATGATTCAGGCGTTTCTGTTTAACGGTTTTTACGAATGCATGATGGTGGGCGCGCTGTTCCTGGTGGTCCACATGGTACTGGGCAATATCGTCGAGCCGCGCATGATGGGCCACCGGCTGGGGATGTCCACTCTGGTAGTATTTCTGTCGTTATTGATCTGGGGCTGGTTACTCGGCCCGGTAGGAATGTTACTGTCCGTGCCGCTCACCAGCGTCTGTAAGATCTGGATGGAGACCACCAAGGGCGGGAGCAAACTGGCGATCCTGCTCGGGCCAGGCAGACCGAAAAGCAGGCTACCGGGATAACATTCATGTACGAAAAAGACAGCCTCAGCGCGCTTGAGGCTATCACTGAAGCGCAACGTATCGCCTTTGCCCCGATGCTGTTCCAGACCGCGCTCTGCTTGCGTAATTCCGGGGTACTCGCCTGGCTGGACCAACAGGGCCAGCGCGGCGCGACGCTTGAGGAGATCGTGGCCAACAGCACCCTCGGCGACTATGGCGTCGGGGTTCTGCTGGATATGGGGTTAAGCGGGCGGATAGTGACCCACAGCGACGGCCGCTACTATCTGGCGAAAATCGGCCACTATCTGCTGCACGACAGCATGACCCGCGTAAACATGGATTTCACCCAGGACGTTTGCTACCAGGGGCTGTTTCACCTTGCCGACTCCCTGAAAGCGGAGAGACCGGCGGGGCTTGCGGTCTTTGGCGACTGGCCGACCATTTATCCGGCGCTCTCTGCCCTGCCCGACCAGGCGCGGCGGAGCTGGTTTGCGTTCGATCACTTCTATTCCGACGGCGCATTCGACGCCGCGTTGCCCCTTATATTCGCAAGCAAGCCGACAAAATTGTACGATGTCGGCGGCAATACGGGTAAATGGGCGCTACGCTGCTGTAGATACGATGAAAATGTCGCCGTTACGCTGCTCGATCTGCCGCAGCAAATTGCACTGGCCCAGGAAAATATCGCAAAAGCAGGATTATCTCATCGTATTGGGTTCCATCCTGTCGATATGCTTAGCGACGCTGCTCTGCCGGATGACGCTGATGTCTGGTGGATGAGCCAGTTTCTGGACTGCTTCTCTCCCGATCGGATTGTGACCCTGCTGAGCAACGTGGCGAAGGTGATGAAGCCGGGTGCCCGCCTGTGCATTCTGGAACTGTTCTGGGATGTGCAGCGATTCGAAGCGGCCGCCTTCAGCCTGAACGCCACCTCGCTCTATTTCACCTGTATGGCGAACGGCAACAGCCGTTTTTACAGCGCAGAGAAATTTTATCACTATCTGGAACAAGCAGGATTCCGGGTAGAAGAGCGGCATGACAATCTCGGGGTGGGCCACACCCTGTTGATTTGCCAGAAAAATGACTAATAACGCCGCCTGATCCTGGCGGCGCTACCGGATGACGGGTTTTCGCGGACGCGCGCAGATGAAATTTGCACTTAACATTCTCGACTGGCAAGCCAGAGCGCCAGGCCTTTGTGATGCCAGTCAGTGGCAGGCATGGTCACAGGGTCTGCACGCCATCGATCCTGCTGCGCCGCAGGCCAAACTGTCCGAACTGCCGATGATGACCGCCCGCCGCCTGAGTTCAGGCAGCAAGCTGGCGGTGGAGTGCGGGATGGCGATGGTGCGAAAGCACGCTATCGACGCCGTGGTCTACACCAGCCGTCATGGCGAGCTGGAGCGTAACTATCGTCTCCTGCACGCCCTGGCGACCGGGCAGGATGTCTCCCCCACCGACTTCGCCATGTCAGTGCACAACTCCGCGGTGGGCAATCTCACCATTGCCGCGCATCAGCCGATTGTCTCCTCGTCGCTCTCCGCCGGAATGGACACCTTCCAGCAGGGGCTGTGCGAGGTGCTGAGCCTGCTGCATGCCGGGTATAAGC
Organism: Leclercia sp. LTM14; assembly: GCF_023736175.1. Taxonomy (NCBI): domain Bacteria; kingdom Pseudomonadati; phylum Pseudomonadota; class Gammaproteobacteria; order Enterobacterales; family Enterobacteriaceae; genus Leclercia; species Leclercia sp. LTM14. The sequence continues at coordinate 49,781 of NZ_JAIKTT010000011.1, read as the reverse complement.
GAGTGCTGATGGTGGATTTCGACGGTGCCCTGCCCGACTTTTACCGCCCTTCGCTTCCAGAGCAAATGCCCGCCTGGCCCTATGCCCTGGCGCTGGTTATCGAGGCCGGTAACGACCTGAGCTGCGAAACCCGCCCTGCCCGCTGCGACGAAGAGCTCCCCCTGCCGCAGAGCCTGCTGTTCCTGCGCCACTACCTGGGTGACGATGCGCAGTTTGCGGTGCCCGGCGAGCGCCTGCGGTGGCAGTGGACGCGGGCATGAACGCCGTCCGGGCGGCGCTGAGCCGCGGCTGGCGGCTGGTGATGACCGGTCTGTGCTTCGTGCTGTTTGGCGTGGGCGGGCTGCTGCTGTCCCTGGTGTGGTTCAACCTGCTGAACCTGGTCCAGCGGGATCGCGCCCGTCGTCGTCGCCTCGCCCGACGCAGCATTGCCGCCAGCTTCCGGACGTTTTTAACCGTGGCGCGCGCGCTCGGCGTGCTGGATTACCGCTTCGACAATCTCGACGTGCTGCGCCAGGAGCGCGGCTGTCTGGTGGTGGCGAACCATCCGACGCTGATCGACTACGTGCTTATCGCCTCGGTGATGCCGGAAACCGACTGCCTGGTGAAAGGCGCCCTGCTGCGCAACCCCTTTCTCAGCGGGGCGATCCGGGCGTCGGATTACCTGATCAACAGCGAGGCCGACACGCTCTTAAGCGCCTGTCAGCAGCGGCTGAGCCAGGGCGACACCCTGCTGATCTTCCCGGAAGGGACGCGCACGCAGGCGGGAAAAGCCATTACCCTGCAGCGCGGCGCGGCGAACATTGCGGTGCGGTGCGCCAGCGACCTGCGGCTGGTACTGATCCACTGCAGCGAGCATCTGCTCGATAAACAGAGCCGGTGGTATGACATACCGCCGAACAAACCCTTTTTCACGGTCGATGTCCGTGAACGGGTGAATATTAATGATTTTTACGATGCAGCAGTTCAGGAGCCCGCTCTGGCGGCCAGACAGCTCAACCGGCACCTGCAGCATCGCTTAACAGCCGGTCTTCAATCTTTGTCAGGAATTAATGATGCAAGCGCTCTACCTGGAAATTAAAAATCTTATTATTACGACCCTGAATCTGGACGAATTGACCGCAGAGGATATCGATACGGATGCCCCGTTGTTTGGCGATGGGTTGGGGCTCGACTCGATCGATGCCCTTGAGCTGGGTCTGGCGGTAAAAAACCAGTACGGCGTGGTGTTATCTGCCGAAAGCGAAGAGATGCGTCAGCACTTCTATTCCGTTGCCACCCTGGCCTCTTTCATTACTGCCCAACGCGCCTGAGATTGAACTGAACATGACGACTGAACAAAAATCCGTTTATCAGGAAGTGACCTCCCTGCTGATCACCCTGTTTGAAGTTGCGCCCGATGACATCACCCCTGAGGCGCGCCTGTACGAAGATCTTGAGCTGGACAGCATCGACGCCGTCGACATGGTGGTGCACCTGCAGAAGCGCACCGGTGCCCGCATCAAACCGGAAACCTTCAAGTCGGTGCGTACCGTGCAGGACGTGGTGGATGCGGTAGAAAAACTGCTGCGCGAAGCCTGATACCTCATGCGTGGCGGCAAGTCATTTCCGGCGATCCCGCTGCTGACGGGGCTGATGCTGCTCGGCTGGCCCTTTCTGGTGGGCTTTGGGCTGACGCACAACAACCTGCACTGGCTGTTACCGCTGATGGCCATCCTGCTGCTGTGCCGTTTTTACCAGGCGCGGCGCAACGCCGGGCCGCTGCGCTATGTCATCCAGAGCGTGGCGCTGGTGGGCATCGCCCTGTGCGCGGCCAGCTACCTGCTGAAGGCGCACCACTGGCTGCTGCTCTATCCGGTGGTGGTGAACCTCGCGATGCTGGCGGTGTTTGGCGGCTCGCTGTGGACGGCGATGCCGCTGGTCGAGCGGCTGGCGCGCCTGCGTGAACCCAACTTACCCCCTGCCGGGGTGCGCTATACCCGCGTTGTGACCCGGGTATGGTGCGGCTTTTTCATCTTTAACGGCAGCGTGGCGCTGTTCACCGTATTGCACGGGGATATGCGGCTCTGGACGCTGTGGAACGGCATGATCGCCTACATCCTGATGGGAACCTTAATGGCATGCGAGTGGCTGGTACGTCAGCGGATCAAAAAAGATGCATAACCCTCTGCCTTTGAACCAGTGGCTGAACGCCCCCCGCCCGGACGACACCCCTGTCGCCTGGTCCGGCGAGCGTCGCTGGACGCTGGGGGAGCTGCGCTACGACGTCCACGCCCTGATGGCTCGTTTACAGCAGCAGGAAGGCGAGCGCTGGGCGCTCTGCTTTGACGACAGCTATCTGTTTATCGTCGCCCTGCTGGCGACCCTGCACGCGGGCAAAACCCCGGTGCTGCCCGGCCACAGCCGCGAATCGCAGCTCGACGAACAAAAGGCGCTGTTCAGCGGCGTGCTGAGCGACAGAACGCTTAACGTCAGTGGTCCCCTGCTGGTGGTCAGCTCTGCCTGTCGCCGTGCCACCACCTTCACGCCGCTGCCGCTTATTGATGACGCCCGCGTTATCGAACTGTTCACCTCTGGCTCGACCGGGGTGCCCGAGCGGATCGGCAAAACCATCGCCCAGCTTGACCAGGAAGCCCGCCTGCTGGCGGCCCGCTTCGGGGAGCGAATTCAGGGCTGCTCTGTTGTCTCCTCGGTGGTGCCGCAGCATCTTTACGGCCTGACGTTTCGTATCGTGCTGCCGATGGCGCTGGGGCTGGTACTACACACAGGGATGCTCGCCTACGCCGAGCAGCTGGCGGCGCTGGAGGGCGATAAGCGCTACCTGTTCATCAGCAGTCCGGCGTTTCTGAAGCGGCTTGATCCACAGCTTGCTCCGCCGCCGGTCGCGGTGCTGGTTTCGGCCGGGGGCGTGCTGGAATGGGCAGCAGCCTGCGAAACCCAGCGCTGGCTGGGGCTGTGGCCGGATGAAATTTACGGCAGCAGCGAAACCGGGGTTCTCGCCTGGCGCTATCGTCAGGCGGAGGCGGATCTCTGGCAGCCTTTTCCGGGTGTCATATTTACCCGCGATAATGACGCCCTGCGCATCACCTCCCCGCTGATTGATGCGGACGGCGTGCTGCTCGACGACAGGTTGCAGTTTGCCGATAATGGCCAGTTCAGCATTGTCGGCCGCCGGGGCCGGGTGGTGAAAATCGAAGAGAAGCGCATTTCGCTCAATGAGATCGAGCAGCGTCTGCTGGCGCTGGACGGCATCCGCGAGGCGGCGGCGCTGCCGGTGACCCGCGGCGGACGACAGGGGATTGGCGTGCTGCTGGTCCTGAGCGACGCCGCTCGCCAGCGCAGCAGTAAAGCACAGATCCTCGCCTGGCGACGCGCCCTGCGGCCGTGGCTTGAGCCGGTCGCCATCCCCCGCTACTGGCGCATTGTTGATGAGATGCCGGTGAACAGTATGAACAAGCGTGTCTATGCGCAGTTACAGGAGTTATTTCATGAAGATCCATGAAATCGGGCGCCATCAGGCACAACCTCAGCATCTTGAGATCGTCCTGCACCTCGACCCGGCGCTGTTCTGGTTCCAGGGCCATTTTGCCGTGCAGCCGCTGCTGCCGGGCGTGGCCCAGCTCGACTGGGTGATGCACTACGCCACCACCCTGCTGGCTCCGGAGTACCGTTTTCACAGCATTCAGAACGTGAAGTTCCAGGCACCGCTGCTGCCTGACGCCACCGTGACGCTGCTCCTCGACTGGAACGCGGAGCGCCAGATGCTCACCTTCAGCTATCAGCGCCATGACGGCGACGCGCGCCACACGGCCAGCAGCGGGAAGATTCGCCTGTGCCGTTAACCTTCCGCCCCTGCATCCTGATCCCCTGCTACAACCACGGGGCGACAATGGCGAGCGTGCTGGCCTGCCTGGCGCCCTATCAGCTGCCGGTGATTGTGGTGGATGACGGCAGCGACCTCAGCACCCGTCAGGAACTGGACAGGCTGGCCGCCGAAGATCCGCAGATGACGCTGGTGCGACTGACGCACAACAGCGGCAAAGGCGCGGCGGTGATCCGCGGCCTGAAGGTCTGCGCCGGGGCCGGTTTTACCCATGCGGTGCAGGTGGATGCCGACGGACAGCACGCGCTGGAGGATATTCCCCGGCTGCTGGCGCTGGCCGAACGCCACCCGACGGCGCTGATCTCCGGCCAGCCAATCTTTGATGACTCGATCCCCCGCTCGCGCCTGTATGGCCGCTGGGTCACCCACGTCTGGGTGTGGATCGAAACCCTGTCATTGCAGCTTAAGGACAGCATGTGCGGCTTTCGGGTCTACCCGGTGGCCCCCACGCTACAGCTGGTAAACAGCGTGCCCCTTGGCAAGCGGATGGATTTTGACACCGAAGTGATGGTCCGCCTCTACTGGCAGGGCAATACCAGCTACTTCCTGCCCACCCGGGTGACCTACCCCGAGAATGGCGTCTCCCATTTCGATGCCCTGCACGACAACCTGCGTATCTCGTGGATGCACACCCGGCTGTTCTGCGGCATGCTGCCGCGCATCCCTTCTCTGCTGTTCCGCCGCCGCACTCAGCACTGGGCGAAGCAGCAGGAGGTGAAAGGGCTGTACGGCATGCGCCTGATGCTGCGGGTCTGGCAGCTGCTGGGCCGCCGGGCCTTTACCCTTCTGCTGTGGCCGGTGATTGCCGTCTACTGGCTTACCGCCCGTCCGGCGCGCGAGGCCTCGCAGCAGTGGATCGCCCGGGTGAGCGAGACGCTGGCCCAGCGCCAGCAGCCAAAGCCCGCACGCCTGAACAGCTTTTTCCACTTCATGCGCTTTGGCAATGCGATGCTGGACAAAGTCGCCAGCTGGCAGGGCGAACTCAAACTGGACCGGGACATACTTTTTGCGCCGGGCGCCCGGGAAAAGCTCGATTTGACCGTGCCGCAGGGCAAGCTGCTGCTGGCCTCCCATCTCGGGGATGTCGAGGCGTGCCGCGCCCTGGCCCAGATCAAAGGGGGCAAAACCGTCAATGCGCTGGTGTTCAGCGATAACGCCCAGCGTTTCAAACAGATCATGCAGGAGATGGCCCCCCAGGCCGGACTGAACCTGATCCCGGTGACCGACATCGGCCCGGAAACCGCCATCCTGCTGAAAGAGAAGATCGATCGCGGGGAGTGGGTAACGATCGTCGGGGATCGGATCGCCGTCGATCCGCAGCGCGGCGGCAACTGGCGCGTGGTGTGGAGCGAATTCATGGGCCAGCCCGCGCCGTTCCCCGAGGGGCCGTTTATCCTCGCCTCGCTGATGCGCTGCCCGGTGGTGCTGATCTTCGCCCTGCGCCAGCAGCAGAAGCTGCATATCCACTGCGAAGACTTTGCCGATCCGCTGCTGTTACCGCGCGGCGAGCGCCAGCAGGCGCTACAGCAGACCGTCGACCGCTATGCTAAGCGGCTGGAGCACTATGCCCTGCAGGCCCCGCTCGACTGGTTTAATTTTTTCGATTTCTGGCGTCTGCCGGATGCCAAAGAGAAGGAGTAAAGGGTGCTGACCGATCCCCGCTTTACCACTGAAGTAGAGCTGACCATACCGTTTCACGACGTCGATATGATGGGCGTGGTGTGGCACGGCAACTATTTCCGCTATTTTGAGGTCGCCCGCGAGGCCCTGCTCAACCAGTTCGATTATGGCTATCGCCAGATGAAAGCGTCCGGCTATCTCTGGCCGGTGGTGGATACCCGGGTGAAATACCGCGATGTCCTGACCTTTGAGCAACGTATTCGCGTCCGGGCCCATATCGACGAGTTCGAGAACCGCCTGCGCATTGTCTATCAGATTTTTGACGCCGCCAGTGGCAAGCGAACCACCACCGGCTACACCATTCAGGTGGCGGTGGAGGAGAAGAGCCGCGAGCTCTGCTTTGTCAGCCCGGCCGTGCTGTTCGAGCGCATGGGAGTGACGCCATGAAGTGGTTACCCCTGCTTGCCCTGCTGGTCAGCCCGTGGGTCAGCGCCGTGACGCTGGATGAGCTGCAGCAACGCTTTACCGAACAGCCGGTGGTCCGCGCCCACTTTGAGCAGACCCGCACCATCAAGGACCTGCCCCAGCCGCTGCGCTCCAGCGGCGAGCTGCTGATCGCCCGGGATAACGGCCTGCTGTGGGATCAAAAAGCGCCCTTTCCGATGACGCTGCTGCTGGACGATAAACGGATGGTGCAGACCATCAATGGACAGCCGCCGCAGACCATCACCGCCGACAATAACCCGCAGATGTTCCAGTTCAACCACCTGCTGCGCGCCCTGTTCCAGGCCGATCGCAAGGTGCTGGAGGAGAACTTCCGCATCGACTTTAAAGACGCTGGCAACGGTCGCTGGTCGCTAGTGCTGACCCCCACCACCACGCCGCTGGACAAGATTTTCGCCTCGATGGATCTGGGTGGCGCGACCTACCTCGAGTCCATTGTGCTGAACGACAAGCAGGGCGACCGCACCGATATCACCCTATCCCGCCACCAGCTCACGCCCGCCAGCCTGACCGATGCCGAACGCCAACGCTTTGCCGCACCGTAATTCCCGTCGCCCGGCGCTGGCGTGGGCGCTGATCTGCCTGGCGCTGCTGGGGGTGCTGCTCACGCTGTTGCCCGGGGCGCGGCTCAACAGCAGCGTGCTGGCGATGCTGCCCAAACAGAGCCTCGGGGCGATCCCCCCGGCCCTGAACGACGGCTTTATCGAACGCCTCGACAGGCAGCTGGTGTGGCTGGTCAGCCCCGGCAAACGGCCCGACCCGCAGGTGGCCCAGCAGTGGCTGAGCCTGTTGCAGCAGTCAGGTTCCCTGCGCGAGGTGAAAGGGCCGATGGACGCCGCCGGGCAGAAGGCCTGGGGCGAGTTCTTCTGGCAGCACCGTAACGGCCTGATCGACCCCGCCACCCGCGCGCGGCTGCAAAACGGCGGCGAAGCGCAGGCCCAGTGGATTTTGTCCCAGCTGTATTCGGCTTTCTCCGGGGTGAGCGGCAAAGAGCTGCAAAACGACCCGCTGATGCTGATGCGCGGCTCGCAGCTTTCGCTTTCACAAAACAGCCAGAAGCTGCGGCTGATGGACGGCTGGCTGGTGACCAAAGACGAGGCCGGAAATTACTGGTATCTGCTGCACGGCGAGCTGGCCGGTTCGTCGTTCGATATGCAGCAAACCCACCAGCTGGTGACCACTCTCCACGACCTCGAAGGCCAGCTCAAAACGCACTACCCGCAGGCGCAGCTGCTGTCGCGCGGGACGGCGTTTTACAGCGACTACGCCAGCCAGCAGGCGAAACGGGACATCTCCACGCTCGGCGTAGCCACTATCCTCGGGGTGATCCTGCTGATTGTGGCGGTGTTCCGCTCCCTGCGCCCGCTCCTGCTGTGCCTGCTCTCCATCGCGATTGGCGCGCTGGCGGGGACGGTGGCGACCCTGCTGCTCTCTGGCGAGCTGCATCTGATGACCCTGGTGATGAGCATGAGCATCATCGGCATCTCGGCGGATTACACCCTTTATTACCTGACCGAGCGGATGGTTCACGGAGATCAACATTCACCCTGGCAGAGCCTGGTAAAGGTGCGCAACGCCCTGCTGCTGGCGCTGCTTACCACCGTGGCGGCCTATCTCATTATGATGCTGGCGCCGTTCCCGGGCATTCGCCAGATGGCGGTGTTTGCCGCCGCGGGGCTGAGTGCCTCATGCCTGACGGCGATCTTCTGGCATCCGTGGCTCTGTCGCGGCTTACCGGTGCGCCCGGTGCCGCTGGAAACCCCGATGCGGCGCTGGCTGGCGGCATGGCGCGACCGACGTCTGTCGGTAGGGTTGCCGGTGGCGCTTACGCTTGTCGCGGTAGCAGGGATCGCTACGCTGCACATCGATGATGATATCGCCCAGCTTCAGGCCCTGCCGCAGGATATCCTCGCCCAGGAGAAAGCCATCACGGCGCTTACCGGCCAGGGCGTCGATCAAAAATGGTTCGTGGTGCATGGCGACTCGGCCCAGCAGACGCTGGAGCGGCTGGAGGCCTTTACCCCGGCGCTGGCCCGGGCGCAGCAGGCGGGTGAGCTTAAATCCTGGCGCAGCCTGCCGCTGAACTCGCGGGCGCAGCAGGCGCGCGATCTGGCCCTGCTGCGTCAGGCGGCCCCGGCGGTCATCAAGGTACTGCAAAGCGCCGGGCTGACCGCCGTATCGCCAGATCTGCGCCCGATGCCGGTGGACGTCAAAACCTGGCTTGCCAGCCCCGCCAGTGAAGGCTGGCGTCTGCTGTGGCTCACCCTGCCCAACGGCGAAAGCGGCGTGCTGGTGCCGGTGGATGGGGTGAAAAACAGCCCGGCGCTGGGCAAGCTGGCAGAGCAGCATCCGGGGGTGGTGTGGGTGGATCGCAAGGCGAGTTTCGACAGCCTGTTTGCCCTCTACCGCAACGTGCTGACCGGCCTGCTGGCCGTCGCGCTGGGAGTGATTGCCTGTGGCGCGATGCTGCGACTCGGCTGGCGCAAGGGGCTAATCACCCTGGTGCCCTCCCTGCTGTCGCTGGGCTGCGGCCTGGCCGCGCTGGCGCTAACGGGCCATCCGGTTAACCTGTTTTCGCTTCTGGCGCTGGTGCTGGTCCTCGGCATCGGCATCAACTACACGCTATTCTTCAACAACCCGCGCGGCACGCCGTTGACCTCGATGCTGGCCATCACCCTGGCGATGATGACCACCCTGTTGACCCTCGGCATGCTGGTCTTCAGCGCCACGCAGGCCATCAGCAGTTTCGGGATCGTGCTGGTCAGCGGGATTTTCACCGCCTTTCTGCTGGCCCCGCTGGCGATGCCAGACAAAAAAGAGAGAACATGATGATCACCCCTTTTTACCGCGCCGCCCTCCTGATCGGCGCGCTGCTGCTGGCCGGTTGCAGCCATAATTCGCAAGAGCGTGACGATACCCGCCCGCAGGCCTGGCTCCAGCCGGGCACCCGGGTCACGCTGCCGCCGCCGGGCATTACCCCGGCGCTAAGCTCCCAGCAGCTGCTGACCGCCAGCGTTAATGGCAAAACCCAGTCGCTGCTGGTGATGCTGAATGCCGACGCGCAGAAGGTCACGCTGGCCGGGCTGTCGTCGGTGGGTATCCGTCTGTTCCTCGCCACCTATAATGAAACGGGCATCCATACTGAACAGTCGATTGTTGCGCCAGAACTGCCTCCGGCCAGCCAGGTGCTTGCGGACGTGATGCTGAGCCACTGGCCGGTCAGCGCCTGGCTGCCGCAGTTGCCACAAGGCTGGACGTTAAAGGATCAAGGCGACCGGCGTGAGCTGCGCAATGCCGACGGCAGGCTGGTGACGGAGATTGTCTACCTGCAGCGCAAAGGCAAGCGCGAGCCGATCAGCATCGAACAGCATGTGTTCCATTACCACATCACCATTCAATATCTGGATGACTGAGATGATCTACATTTCTGCCGTTGGCCTGATCAACGCCCTGGGCAACTCTCCCGACGAGATTGCCGCTAACCTGACGCGCGGCGTCGCCCCCGGCATGCGCCCGCGCAGCGGCTGGCTGCAGGGGCAGGATGCGGTGCTGGGGGGCGTCGACGGCGAGCTGTCCGCGATCCCGGACAGCTTTGCCACCCATCGCTCGCGTAACAATCAGCTGCTGCTGGCGGCGCTGGCGCAGATCCAGCCTGCCGTTGACGAGGCCATTGCCCGCTACGGTCGCGACCGGGTGGCGGTGGTGATGGGCACCAGCACCTCCGGGCTCGACGAGGGCGACGCGCACGTGCGCATGTCGCACAGCGGCGAAGAGAGTAGCCACTGGCGGTACGCGCAGCAGGAGCTGGGCGATCCGTCGCGCTTTCTGGCGAACTGGCTCGGTCTGGACGGCCCGGCCTTTACCCTGTCCACCGCCTGCTCCTCCAGCGCGCGGGCCATCATCAGCGGGCGTCGGCTGATTGACGCCGGGCTGGTGGATGTCGCTATCGTTGGCGGCGCAGATACGCTGAGCAGGATGCCGGTGAATGGTTTTAACAGCCTCGAATCGCTCTCCACCACGCTGTGCGAGCCCTTTGGCCTTGAGCGCCGGGGGATCACCATTGGCGAAGCGGCGGCCCTGATGCTGCTCACCCGGGAGCCGCAGCCCGTGGCGCTGCTGGGCAGCGGCGAGTCGAGCGATGCGTACCATATCTCTGCCCCGCATCCCCAGGGCGAAGGGGCCATCAGCGCCATCCGCCAGGCGCTGAACGAAGCCGGGCTGAAGCCGGATGACGTGGGCTATATCAATCTGCACGGCACGGCAACGCCGCTCAATGACCAGATTGAATCTCAGGTGATCCACGACCTGTTTGGCGAGGCGGTGCCCTGCAGTTCCACCAAGCATTTAACCGGGCATACCCTGGGGGCGGCGGGGATCACCGAGGCGGCGCTAAGCTGGCTCATCCTGACCCGCGATCTCCCCCTGCCCGCCCAGGATTTCAGCCGCTATGCGCCGGACCCGACCCTCGCCGCGTGCGGCGTACTGCATCAGCCCACCGCGCTGAAAAAAGGGGTGATTTTGTCTAATTCGTTCGCCTTTGGCGGCAATAACGCCAGCATCCTGCTGGGGAGAGTGTGATGAGTTATTTAGCCCCGGCAGCGTACCTGCCCCACGATGCCCCCATGCTGCTGCTGGAGTCGGTGGAGAGCGTCACCGCTGAATCCGCCGTCTGCCGCGTTACCGTCAGCCCGCAGGGGGTACTGGCGCCGTTTTTAAATACCGCAGGCGATCTGCCCGGCTGGTACGCCCTTGAGCTGATGGCCCAGACGGTGGGCATCTGGTCTGGCTGGCACCGTGAGCAGAAGGGCCTGCAGAGCAGCACGCTGGGCATGGTGCTGGGGGCGCGGGAACTGGTCTGCGCCGCCGGGCTTTTTCCGGCCAGCAGCGCGTTAACCGTCACCGCCACCCTGCTGATGGAGGATGAGCGCTTCAGCAGCTTCGAGTGCGCCATCACCCTTGATGATTCCACCCTGGCCACCGGGCGGGTGAACACCTTCCAGCCCAGCCAGCAGGAGTTAGCTTCACTGTTTAAGACGGGAGTGAGTCAATGAGTCGTTCCGTTCTGGTTACCGGCGCCAGCAAAGGCATTGGCCGGGCTATCGCCCTGAAACTTGCCGCGGACGGGTTTACCCTCGGCGTGCACTACCACCGCGACGCTGAAGGCGCAGAGGCCACCCTTGAAGCTATCAAGCAGGCTGGCGGCAGCGGGCGTCTGCTGGCGTTTGACGTGGGCAACCGGGCGCAGTGTCGCGAGGTGCTGGAGCAGGATATGGCGGCCAACGGCCCCTGGTATGGCGTGGTGAGCAACGCCGGGATCGCCCGGGACGGTGCTTTCCCGGCGCTCAGCGAAGATGACTGGGACAGCGTGATCCACACCAACCTCGACAGCTTTTACAACGTCATTCACCCCTGCATGATGCCGATGATTGGCGCGCGTCAGGGCGGGCGGATCATCACCCTGTCGTCGGTGTCCGGGGTGATGGGCAATCGCGGCCAGGTGAACTACAGCGCGGCAAAAGCGGGCATTATCGGGGCCACCAAAGCCCTGGCGGTTGAGCTGGCGAAGCGAAAAATCACCGTAAACTGCATCGCGCCCGGTCTGATTGATACCGGGATGATCGAGATGGAAGAGGCCGCGCTGAAAGAGGCGATGGCCAGCATCCCCATGAAACGGATGGGTCAGGCGGACGAGGTGGCCGGCCTTGCCAGCTACCTGATGTCGGATATCGCGGGCTATGTGACCCGCCAGGTTATCTCCATTAACGGGGGAATGTTATGACGCGTCGGGTGGTGATCACGGGCATGGGCGGCGTCACCGCCTTCGGGGAGTCGTGGGGGTCGGTGGCGGCCCGCTTACGGGAGTATAAAAACGCGGTACGCAGGATGCCGGAGTGGACGATCTATGAGGGTCTGCACACCCTGCTGGCCGCACCGATCGATGATTTTACCCTGCCGGAGCACTACACCCGCAAGCGCATCCGCGCCATGGGCCGCGTCTCTTTGCTGTCGACCCGCGCCACCGAACTGGCCCTGGAGCAGGCGGGGCTGATTGACGATCCGATCCTCACCCAGGGTGAAACCGGCATTGCCTACGGTTCGTCCACCGGCAGCACCGGCCCGGTCAGCGAATTTGCCACCATGCTCACCGAGAAGCACACCAACAACATCACCGGCACCACCTACGTGCAGATGATGCCGCACACCACGGCGGTGAATACCGGCCTGTTCTTCGGCCTGCGCGGGCGGGTGATCCCCACCTCCAGCGCCTGTACCTCCGGTAGCCAGGCGATTGGCTATGCGTGGGAGGCCATCCGCCACGGCTATCAGACGGTGATGGTGGCAGGCGGGGCCGAAGAGCTCTGCCCGTCGGAAGCGGCGGTATTCGATACCCTGTTCGCCACCAGCCAGCGTAACGATGCCCCGCAATCCACGCCGTCGCCCTTCGATATCCAGCGCGACGGGCTGGTGATTGGCGAGGGGGCGGGCACCCTGATCCTGGAGGAGCTGGAGCATGCGAAGGCGCGTGGTGCCACCATCTACGGCGAGATAGTGGGCTTCGCCACCAACTGCGACGCGGCGCATATCACCCAGCCGCAGCGGGAAACCATGCAGATCTGCATGGAGAAGTCGCTGACGTCAGCCGGGCTAAGCCCGCAGGATATCGGCTATATTTCGGCGCACGGCACCGCCACCGACCGGGGGGATATCGCCGAAAGCCAGGCCACCGCCGCGGTGTTTGGCAACAGCGTGCCGATCTCGTCATTAAAGAGCTATTTCGGCCATACCCTGGGGGCCTGCGGCGCGCTGGAGGCGTGGATGAGTCTGCAGATGATGCGCGAGGGCTGGTTCGCGCCCACCGTCAATTTAAGACAACCGGATGAGCAATGCGGCGCGTTAGATTATATTATGGGGGAAGTCCGTCACCTTGACTGCGAATACCTTCAAAGCAATAACTTCGCGTTCGGCGGCATTAATACCTCCATCATCATTAAACGCTGGGCGTGACTATGTACCAGTTCCTTCTGGGAAAGATTTCTACCCTCAGCGCTGACCCTCTGGCGTCAGCGCTTTCTGAGCAGGCGCCGAAGGCGCGCGCCGCATCCCCTGGCTGGCCGGGCGGACGCTGCTCGCCCGGGCCTTATCCCCCGCCCCGGTACCGGAAATTGTCTTTGGTGAACAGGGCAAACCGGCGTTTGTCGATGCCAGGCCATACTGGTTCAACCTGAGCCACAGCGGGGATGATATTGCCCTGCTGCTAAGCGACGAGGGCGAAGTGGGCTGCGATATCGAAGTGATCCGCCCGCGGGATAACTGGCAGGCGCTGGCCAATGCCGTCTTTAGCGTCGCCGAACATGACGAGCTGGAGCGGGAGTTGCCTGAGGCAAAACTGTCGGCCTTCTGGCGCATCTGGACGCGCAAAGAGGCTATCGTCAAACAGCGCGGCGGCAGCGCCTGGCAGATTGTCAGTATCGACAGCACCTTTCCTTCAGCGCTCAGCGTCAGCCATTTTCAGTACGGCGAACTGAGTCTCGCGGTCTGTACCCCGACCCCCTTCACCCTGCATAACGACGCGCTGCGGGTTCTGTAACCTGCTTATTTCAAATTATTCGGAAAGTCTGCCGGCAGCTCGCTGGCAGCACAGTCAATGACAGCATCGTTATTGGCACCGCAGTCGCGCACAAAAGTAATGGTGGCGAACTCATCAATGACCTCGGTTGGGTAGGCCGGGCCCGCCTCGCGATAAGAGACCATCAGCGGAATATGATCGTTCTGGAAGCAGACGGTTTTTTCCGGGTTATTCATCACCCAGCGCGGGAAGAAGATAGTGCCGTGGAACAGCCTGTCGCCGAGGTTCACAATCAGGCTCACATCGGTACCGGTCGGTTCAGTCCACGAAATTTTATAAATACTCTCGCCCACGCGAACGATATAAGCCTGCTGATCTTTTACCCAACGGTTTGCCACGATCCCGCTGTGGATACGGTAGTCGAGGGTCTGCTCGTTTTTGACATAAATCTCGTAGTTCCAGCCGTTGTCGTAGGTGTAGACCAGATGTTTGCCGACGAAACCGCTCAAATCATGTTTATCAAAATGGCTCATAGTTTTTCTCCTCTATTTCAATGAGCCCATCTTACGCCTGCAAAAAATGGATGAATAACGCTATGATTTAATCAAATTCATTCAAAAATCAGATGAGTTATGCACAAAACTACCCTTGAGCAGTGGTCACTGCTTGAACGCGTCGTTGAGTTGGGCAGCTTTGCCCGCGCCGCAGAGGAGACGCATCGCAGCCAGTCCTCCGTCAGTTATAACCTGGCGTTGTTACAGGAGCGGCTGGGCGTGTCGCTGCTGGTTCAGGTGGGGCGTAAGGCGGTGCTGACCCCGGAAGGGGAGCTGCTGTTAAATCAGGTTAAACCGCTGCTGAACGCTTTTACCCTGCTGGAGACTCGCGCCGCGACGCTGCGCAACGGGATGCGTACCCGACTGGATGTGGTGGTGGACAGCATTTTCCCTCGCCGTCATCTGTTTGCCATTCTGCGCCAGTTTCAACAGCGCTATCCGCAAACCGAGGTGCATCTGACTGAAATACTTGAGAACACCGGTGAGGCGCTGAACCAGAGCGAAGCCGACGTGATGGTGCTAACCCGCCGCCAGGATGTGACCGGGCGCGGCGAATGGCTGATGAATATCGATTTTGTCGCCGTGGCGCATCGGGAGCATCCACTGTTTGAACACGGCACGCCGCTCACTGATGAAATGCTACGCCCCTGGCCACTCATCCAGATCGCCGGGCAGGATTACGCCGCGCCTCCCGGCGGCGAAGCCTGGACCTTCTCCACCATTGATGCCGCTATCGATGCGGTGATGTATCAGGTGGGGTATGGCTGGCTACCGGAAGAGCGAATTCAGCAGCAGCTGGAAAGCGGTGTGCTGAAAACAGTGCCCCTGACCCATGGCACGCGCCGTGCGACACCGCTGCATCTGATTGTAAAACGCACGCTCGCCCCGCTCGACGAACAGGTTGAAACCTTACTGCACCTCTTCAGACAGCCGTCGTAGAGGTGAACTGCTACGCTTAACGGTCTGAACTTCAAATATGACAAGGAGCAGACCGTGAAAATCGATCTTACGGGGAAAGTGGCGTTAGTGACCGCCTCCACCGGCGGCATTGGCTTCGCCATCGCCAGAGGGCTGGCGGAAAGTGGCGCAGAGGTGATTGTTAACGGACGCAGCATCGACTCGGTCAACCGGGGCATCCAGCAGCTACAACAGCAGATCCCCGGCGTTCAGGTGCGGGCGGCGATTGCCGATCTCAGTACGGCTGAGGGGGTGGACGCGCTGCTGAAGGTGGCTTCGGGGGTTGATATCCTCGTCAATAATGCCGGGATCTACGGACCCCAGGATTTCTACGCCACCGACGATGAGACCTGGAATAACTACTGGCAAACCAACGTGATGTCCGGCGTGCGCCTCTCACGCGCCCTGCTGCCCGGCATGGTGCAAAAAGGCTGGGGCCGGGTGGTGTTTATCTCCTCAGAGTCGGCCTGCAATATTCCCGCAGACATGATCCACTACGGCGTGACCAAAACCGCGCAGCTGTCGCTGGCGCGCGGGCTGGCAAAATTTGTCGCCGGCAGCGGCGTCACCGTCAACAGTGTCCTGCCTGGCCCGACGATGTCGGACGGCTTTGCGGAGATGATGAAAGAAGAGATAGAGAAAACCGGCAAGTCGCTGGAGACGCTGGCGAAAGAGTTCGTGATGGCCAACCGCCCAAGCTCGGTGATCCAGCGGGCCGCCACGGTGGACGAAGTGGCGAACATGGTGGTTTACGTCTGTTCCCAGCAGGCATCCGCCACCTCCGGCGCGGCGCTGCGCGTGGATGGCGGCGTGGTGGACGACATCATCTAGCCCGCCAGAGGCCGCCCGTCCGCTGGCGGGTGGCATCTGCCGCTAAAGCAGGTAAACTGAGGGCAGAATGTCTCTTTACGCTAAGACCCTGTTATGACCAATATGATTGCCGATGAGGCCGTGGCGAAATCCCGCGTCCTCTCCGTGTTCGACTTTGATGGTACGCTGACCCATCACGACAGCTTTATTCCGTTTTTACGCTTTGCGTTCGGTAAACGCTATTTTGCCGGTCGCCTGGTGCGGATGGCCCTGCCTACCATTCACTGCGTGCGCCGCAAGCTGACCCGCGACGAGCTGAAAGAGGTGCTGATCAAAACCTTCCTGACCGGCGTGGATGAGCACTGGCTGCGCGAGCAGGCCGAGCGGTTCTGCGAAAAGTACTGGGACAGACTGATGCGCCCGCAGGGCGTGCTGGCGGTCGCGGCGGAGGTGAACTCCGGTGCGGAAGTGACGATCTGTTCCGCTTCCCCGGCGCTGGTGCTGCAGCCGTGGGCCGACAAGCTCGGCATTAAACTGATTGGCACCCAGCTGGAAGTGAAAAACGGCAAGCTGACCGGGCGGATCACCGGCCATAACTGCCGCTGTGCGCAGAAGGTGGCGCGGCTTGAGCACGTCTACGGCAGCCTGACCAACTATCACGTGCGCGCCTGGGGCGACACCCGTGGCGATCACGAGCTGCTGGCAGCGGCGCAGGATCCGCACTGGCGTCATTTCCATCCGCCGCGCGCGCGTCGTAATTCACCTATCAAGCCGTAAACCATGCCGGGTGGCGGCTTCGCCTTACCCGGCCTACAACTGCATATCCCGTCGTAGGCCCGGCAAGCGCAGCGCCGCCGGGCAAAACCACCCTCCGTAGGCCCGGCAAGCGCAGCGCCGCCGGGCAAAAAACTCAGGCTTCCCGTTTCCCCGGGAACAGCAGGCTCGCCACGATCCCCGCTGCCAGTACGCCCAACACCACCAGCAGACTCGCCGTGGCACCGATGCCGTAGCCGTGATGCCAGAAGTGATCCGTCGCGTTCAGGCCGAGCTTAAAGGCCACGAAGAACAGCAGCGCGATCACCGCTTTCTCCAGATGCACCAGATACTGCTTCAGCGCTTCCAGCACGAAATAGAGGGTACGCAGGCCGAGGATGGCGAACATCATGGCGCTGTAGATAATCAGCGGCTCGCGGCTGACGGCGATGATCGCCGGTACGGAGTCAAAGGCGAACATCACGTCTGAAAGCTCAACCACCGCCACACAAAGCAGCAGCGGCGTGGCGTAGCGCTTCGCCTTCTTCACCCGTCCAACCATCACGTCCTGGTTCTCGGGTTTTTCCAGCTCGGCGTCCACCTCTTTCTGGCTCAGCAGGAAGGCATTACCGGTGATTTTTGGCCAGATCGGATAGAAGCGTTTTACCGCGCGATAGGCCAGATGCTGGGAGTAATCCTCGATCTCGTCCTGCTCTTCGCCGCGCTTGAGCATCATCACCGCCGTCCAGGCCACAATCAGGGCAAAGACCACTTCGACGTAAGGCCCGAGACTCAGCAGGCTGGTACCGATGGCAACGAAAATACCGCGGAAGACGATAGCGCCGATCACCCCCCAGTAAAGCACCCGGTGACGATACTGATCCGGCACGCCAAACCAGGCGAAGATCGCCATCATCACGAACAGGTTATCAACGGAGAGCACCTCTTCCAGCGCATAACCGGTGAGGAACAGGCTCGCCACTTCGGCACCGTGATGAACGTAGAGGAACCCGGCGAACGCCATCGCCATCATCACCCAGAACAGGGACCACAACGAGGCACTTTTTAGTGAAATTGGTTTGTCATGGCGATGCATGAAGAGGTCGATAAACATCGCCCCGACAGCCATCACCACAAAAACAACAACGGTTTCCGTCGGGAAACGAGATGAGCAGATGACATAGACAACCCTTTTTGAAGACAAAATACACACCATGCAGACTGGCGAGGCCAGTGAAGAAAAAGGGGGACCGTTTACCGGCTTCTCCCTTAAAACGCATAACCCTGCGTGAGGGAGTGTACTTTACCTCACAATGCGGAGGTTCTGCCATCGGCGCTTTACTGGCTCATGCCGCGCAGCCGCTGCAGGACGGCCACCAGCACCGCCACCGACCAGCCAACCATCAGCGCGCCAGTCAGTCCTTCTATCCCGCCGATCAGCCGCCAGTGCTCCGGCAAGGTGACGTCGCCGTACCCCACCGTAGCGTAGCTGACCAGCGAGAAATAGAGGCTGGTATTCCAGTCAGAAAACGCCTCCACATAGCGATAAAAGGCGGCAAACAGGCCGGCTTCAAGCAGATGGGCGAATAGCGCGGTCATGATGATGGCGATATTGCGAAACACAATGCGGATAACCGATTCCACATTCAGGTTGATGACTTTCAGGACAAAAAACATCCATATGGAATGAATGATTACCGTCAGGTTAATCAGGATAATGATGCTGACAAGCTGCATATCACACTCTCTGCTGGCAACGAAATACGCCCTGTTCAGCAGAACAGGGCGCAGGATAAAGGCACGTTTGAGATGCAGTGTAGCGGATGTGGATGAAACAAAAGGGGCAATAGTTGCGCCGGGGGACTACTTCTCCGCCAGCGCTTCTGCGCAGGCCCAGGCGCTGGCCCACGCCCACTGGAAGTTATAGCCGCCCAGCCAGCCTGTCACGTCCATCACTTCGCCGATAAAGTAGAGTCCCGGCACGTTGCGCGCTTCCATGGTGCGCGAGGAGAGCTCGTTGGTGTCCACCCCGCCCAGCGTCACTTCCGCGGTGCGGTAGCCTTCGGTGCCGTTCGGCTGTACGCGCCAGGCGGTTAAGGTGTCGACCAGCGCCTGCTGCTCGCGGGTGTTGAGCTGCTTCAGGGATACGTCAGGGATCTGCCCCAGCAGTTGCAGACACTCCACCAGCCGCTTCGGCAGCTGCATCGCCAGGGTGTTTTTGAGGCTCTGATTAGGGTGTGCCGCGCGCTGCTCGTCGAGGAAACTCTCCAGATCGCAATCCGGTACTAAATTGATGGTGACGAACTCGCCCGGCTGCCAGTAGCTGGAGATTTGCAGCACCGCCGGACCAGAGAGGCCGCGATGGGTGAACAGCAGATTCTCACGGAACACCGTCCCGTCTTCGGCAGTGATAACCGAAGGTACAGAGACCCCGGACAGCGTCTGCAGCTGTTCCAGCAGCGGTTTGTGCAGGGTGAAGGGCACCAGCCCGGCGCGGGTGGGCAAAACCTTCAGGCCAAACTGTTCGGCAATTTTATAGCCAAACGGCGTCGCACCCAGTCCCGGCATCGAGAGCCCGCCGCTGGCGATCACCAGCTTTTCGGCGCTCACGGTTTCACCGTTCAGTTGCAGGGTATATCCCGCATCGTCTCGCGCCACTTCCAGCACTTCGCTGCGCAGTCGTAGGGTAACCTCGCCTTTTTCACACTCCGCCACCAGCATATCGACGATTTGTTGCGCAGAATCGTCGCAAAAAGTTGCCCCAGCGTTTTCTCATGCCAGGCGATGCCGTGTTTCCCTACGAGGTCAATGAAGTCCCACTGGGTATAACGTGCCAGCGCAGATTTGCAAAAATGACGGTTCTGGCTCAGATAAGCCGCAGGCTCGATATAAAGGTTAGTAAAGTTGCAGCGCCCGCCGCCCGACATCAGGATTTTTCGGCCTGGTTTTTTGCCGTTATCGAGCAGCAGAACCCGGCGCCCTGCCTGTCCGGCCATCGCCGCACAGAATAAACCTGCCGCACCGGCGCCAATAATGATGGCATCATACTTTTCCACGTCTCGATCCTCCTGTTTTGGGGGCGCGAATTGTAAAGTTTCCTCAAGAAACGCACCAGCGCAAAGATCTGCAATTTCATTCATTTAATTGAAATCTAAAAAATAATTCTTTTACTGCTACGCTTATGTCAGTAGGCAAATCAAAAAAAAGCTATATTTCACTTTGCCCGTTGCGCATTTGTCCTGGATAATGCGCCGCGTTCATGTCCTCAAGATGGCGTAACGTCCTATGCTACATTTGTTTGCCGGCCTGGATTTACATACCGGGCTTTTACTCTTGCTTGCTCTGGCCTTTGTATTGTTCTACGAAGCGATTAACGGCTTCCATGACACTGCGAACGCAGTCGCAACGGTTATCTACACTCGGGCATTACGATCGCAGGTTGCGGTAGTGATGGCTGCGGTGTTTAACTTCTTTGGCGTTCTTCTGGGGGGTCTGAGCGTAGCCTACGCGATTGTGCATATGCTGCCAACGGATCTGCTGTTGAATGTCAGCTCCGGCCATGGCCTTGCTATGGTGTTCTCTCTGCTGTTTGCTGCAATTATCTGGAACCTCGGTACCTGGTAT
Organism: Leclercia sp. LTM14; assembly: GCF_023736175.1. Taxonomy (NCBI): domain Bacteria; kingdom Pseudomonadati; phylum Pseudomonadota; class Gammaproteobacteria; order Enterobacterales; family Enterobacteriaceae; genus Leclercia; species Leclercia sp. LTM14. The sequence continues at coordinate 29,512 of NZ_JAIKTT010000011.1, read as the reverse complement.
TTCGGCCTGCCAGCATCCAGTTCTCACACGCTGATCGGCGCTATCATCGGGATTGGTTTAACCAATGCGCTGATGACCGGTACGTCTGTGGTGGACGCGCTGAACATCCCTAAAGTTCTGGGTATTTTCGGTTCACTGATTATCTCCCCGATTGTCGGTCTGGTTGTGGCGGGTGGTTTAATCTTCCTGCTGCGTCGTTACTGGAGCGGCACCAAAAAACGTGCCCGTATCCACCTGACGCCAGCCGAGCGTGAAAAGAAAGACGGTAAGAAAAAGCCGCCATTCTGGACGCGTATCGCCCTGATCATCTCTGCTATCGGCGTGGCCTTCTCTCACGGCGCTAACGACGGTCAGAAAGGCATCGGTCTGGTGATGCTGGTGCTGATTGGCGTGGCACCTGCTGGCTTCGTGGTGAATATGAATGCTACCGGTTACGAAATTACCCGTACCCGTGACGCCATTAACAACGTTGAAACCTATTTCCAGCAGCGTCCTGATCTGTTGAAAAAAGCGACCGGCGTTGATCAGCTGATCCCTTCTCCGGAAGCAGGTGCAACCACCGCCCCAGGCGAGTTCCACTGCCACCCGGCCAATGCGATCAATGCCCTGGAGCGCGCTAAAGGCATGCTGACGGACGTCGAAAGCTACGACAAGCTCACTCCAGAGCAGCGTGGCCAGATGCGTCGCATCATGCTGTGCATCTCCGACGTGACTGATAAAGTGTCTAAGCTGCCTGAAGTCTCTTCTGACGACCAACGTCTGCTGAAGAAACTGAAAGTGGACATGCTGAACACCATCGAGTACGCACCTATCTGGATCATCATGGCGGTCGCACTGGCGCTGGGTCTGGGTACGATGGTTGGCTGGCGTCGCGTGGCGACAACCATTGGCGAGAAGATCGGTAAGAAAGGCATGACCTATGCCCAGGGGATGTCCGCTCAGATGACGGCGGCAGTCTCTATCGGTCTGGCCAGCTACACCGGTATGCCGGTATCCACAACCCACGTTCTCTCTTCATCCGTGGCGGGTACCATGCTGGTTGATGGCGGCGGTCTGCAACGCAAAACCGTAACCAGCATTCTGATGGCCTGGGTATTTACCCTGCCGGCATCGATTCTGCTGTCTGGCGGTCTGTACTGGATCTCCCTGCAATTCATCTAATCGCAGGCAGATAACGATAAGAGCGGGTCAGGTAACTGGCCCGCTTTTTTTTGCGCTCAATGCCAGATGAGGAGAGCAATCATGCTCACCACCACCAGGCCGCACAGCGCGCTGGTCAGAATGAACTGACGACGCAGGCGTTCACAGCGACGGATAAACTCATCATCATGATGATCGCGATAGCGCTGGGCGTAGATATACCACACCAGGCGCATCTGTTTGCTGGGCTGCCCGTGCGAGGTGAAGAAGCCCCCGCCGTCCACATATTGATAAAGCAACGGATCGCAGCCACGCAGTACCACTAACAGCGCGCGCAAGGATGAGAAATAACGCGCCATATTCACAATGCAAACCACACATAACGCCCAAAACAATGCGACGGTGCTAATCATACTTCCTCCCCGGCGTCCGCCCACGAAGCAACGCTTCGGGACTACCGCACCCATGCCCTGACAGACGGTTCAGTGAAAGAGAGACTCAAAAGCGGATCGGCTTCACATTTTATTATCCGAACGGCTTATTCAATAGTGTAGGAGATCCGTTAATTTTTTTGCCACAAGGTTAATCGTTATCAACACCAATGCTTGATAATTTTGTTTAACTGGGCCGTAATGAAAGCAGGTAGACGACTGCTACACGCATTGGTCATCGATAACTTAAGGAAGGAGTAACACTATGGCTTATAAACATATTCTGATCGCTGTTGACCTCTCCCCGGAGAGCAAAGTGCTGGTTGATAAAGCGGTATCCATGGCGCGTCCGTACAATGCGAAAGTTTCCTTGATTCACGTGGACGTGAATTACTCCGATCTCTATACCGGCCTGATTGACGTGAATCTGGGGGATATGCAGAAGCGTATCTCCGAAGAGACCCACCAGGCGCTGACCGAACTCTCCACCAATGCCGGCTATCCGATCACCGAAACCCTGAGCGGCAGCGGCGATCTGGGCCAGGTGCTGGTTGATGCCATCAAGAAATACGATATGGATCTGGTGGTCTGCGGCCACCATCAGGACTTCTGGAGCAAGCTGATGTCGTCAGCCCGCCAGCTGATTAACACCGTGCACGTTGATATGTTGATTGTGCCGCTGCGCGACGAAGACGACGAGTAAGTGGGAAATACCCCTCACCCTGGCCCTCTCCCCATAGGGGAGAGGGAACGATCGAGCCCCTCGCCCCTATGGGGAGAGGGGTTGGGGTGAGGGGCATCAGGCCGCACCCTCCTCCGGCGTGCCGGAGTAAATATCAAACCGGTGGCCTTTGGTCACCACCGCATTGGTCGTCGCAACATCCGCCAGCGGCGGTGCGTAATCCGGGCGCTTCACCACCACGCGCTTCGTTGCCAGCAGACGGGCAGGCTCCAGCAAGCCGTCCGCATCCAGATCCGGCCCCACCAGCGACTGAAATACCCGCATCTCCTTTTTCACCAGCGCGCTTTTCTGCTTGTGCGGGAACATCGGGTCGAGATAGACCACCTGCGGACGCGGAGTGATGTCGGTCAGCGCCGTCAGGCTTGAGGCGTGGATCAGCTGCAGCCGCTCCTGGAGCCAGCCGCCGATTTCCGGGTCCGCATAGCCGCGCGCCAGGCCATCATCCAGTAACGCAGCCACAACCGGGTTACGCTCCAGCATCCGCACCCGACAGCCCACCGAGGCCAGCACAAAGGCATCGCGCCCGAGTCCCGCCGTGGCATCCACCACATCCGGCAGATAGCTGCCCTTAATCCCCACGGCTTTTGCCACCGCTTCACCGCGGCCGCCGCCGAACTTACGCCGGTGCGCCATCGCCCCGCCGACGAAATCGACAAAAATGCCGCCGAGTTTGGGCTCGTCGCGTTTGCGTAATTCCAGATGCGCTGTAGTCATCACCAGCGCCATCAGGTTCTCTTCATCGTGTTCCAGCCCCCAGCGGGCCGCCAGAACAGATAAGGCGCCGTCTCCGGCGCCTGTTTCATCTACTAAATGAATCTTCACGAATCAATTAACCCTTGATGCCGTAATGCTCCAGCATCGCATCCAGCTGCGGTTCGCGGCCACGGAAGCGTTTGAACAGCTCCATTGGCTCTTCGGAACCGCCGCGGGTCAGGATGTTATCCAGGAACGACTGACCGGTTTCGCGGTTGAAAATCCCCTCTTCTTCGAAGCGGGAGTAAGCGTCTGCCGCCAGCACGTCCGCCCACAGGTAGCTGTAGTACCCTGCCGCATAACCGCCAGCAAAGATGTGGCTGAACGCGTGTGGGAAGCGACCCCAGGCCGGGCCTGGAATAAGGGCAACCTGCTTTTTGATCTCCGCGAGGGTTTCGAGCACCTTCGCGCCCTGCTCCGGGCTGAACTCGGCATGCAGGCGGAAATCGAACAGGCCGAACTCCAGCTGGCGCAGGATAAACATCGCCGCCTGGTAGTTTTTCGCTTCCAGCATCTTATCCAGCAGCGCTTTTGGCAGCGGCTCGCCGGTCTCATAGTGGCCGGAGATAAACGCCAGCGCGTCCGGCTCCCAGCACCAGTTTTCCATAAACTGGCTCGGCAGCTCGACGGCATCCCACGGCACACCGCTGATACCGGCAACGCCTGCCGCTTCAATGCGGGTCAGCATATGGTGCAGGCCGTGACCAAACTCGTGGAACAGGGTGATCACTTCGTCATGGGTGAACAGCGCAGGCTTGCCGTTTACCGGACGGTTGAAGTTACAGGTCAGGTAGGCCACCGGCTTCTGCAGCGAGCCGTCGGCTTTACGCATCTGGCCCACGCAGTCGTCCATCCACGCGCCGCCGCGTTTATTTTCGCGGGCGTACAGGTCGAGATAGAAGCTGCCGCGCAGTTCGTTTTTGTCGTCATACAGCTCGAAGAAACGCACGTCGTCGTGCCATACGTCCACATCGTTACGCTCTTTCGCGGTGATGCCGTAAATGCGTTTGACCACTTCGAACAGGCCGTTAACGGCTTTGTTTTCCGGGAAGTACGGACGCAGCTGCTCATCGCTGATGCTGTAGAGGTGCTGTTTCTGCTTCTCGCTGTAGTACGCGATATCCCACGGCTGCAGCTCATCCACGCCGAACTCCGCTTTCGCGAAGGCGCGCAGCTGGGCCAGCTCTTTCTCACCCTGTGGACGGGCGCGTTTTGCAAGATCGGTTAAGAATTCGAGCACCTGCTGTGGGTTCTCGGCCATTTTGGTGGCGAGGGATTTATCCGCGTAGCTGTCAAAGCCCAGCAGCTGCGCCAGCTCGTGACGCAGGGCGAGGATTTCGGCCATTACCGGGCTGTTGTCCCATTTACCGGCGTTCGGGCCCTGATCGGAGGCACGGGTGCTGTAGGCGCGGTACATCTCTTCACGCAGAGCCTGGTTGTCGCAGTAGGTCATCACCGGCAGATAGCTCGGGATATCCAGGGTCAACAGGTAGCCTTCCTGCTCTTTTGCTTCGGCCTGGGCTTTTGCCGCCGCCAACGCGCTCTCCGGCATGCCCGCCAGCTCCGCTTCGTCGGTAATCAGCTTCGTCCAGCCCATGGTGGCATCCAGGACATTATTGCTGTACTGGTTGCCAAGCTCAGACAGGCGGGTGGCGATTTCGCCGTAGCGCTGCTGTTTCTCTTTCGCGAGGCCGATGCCCGACAGTTCAAAGTCACGCAGGGCGTTATCGACAGACTTTTTCTGGGCGATGTTCAGCGTCGCATAGTGATCGCCATCGCGCAGGTCGCGGTACGCTTTGTACAGCCCCTCGTGCTGCCCGACCCAGGTGCTGTATTCCGACAGCAGCGGCAGGGTTTGTTCGTAGGCTTCACGCAGTTCCGGGCTGTTTTTCACCGAGTTCAGGTGGCTGACCGGGGAGAAGATGCGGCCAAGCACATCATCCACTTCCGCCAGCGGCTGACACAGGTTTTCCCAGCTATAGGGCGCGCCTTGCGCAACCACGCTCTCGACTGCGGTACGGCAATCGTCCAGTGCTTTAGTGACCGCGGGGACAACATGTTCAGGCAGAATGGAGGAGAACGGTGGCAACGAAAAAGGCGTCAGTAATGGGTTGGTCATAAACACTGTCCTGTTAAATGAGTGAATGAAGCGCGCATCCTGCGCGAGCATATTGTTCCAGGATGGGGTTAAGTGTAGTGAATTTCAATGGCTGCGGTGACAGAAAAGCAGCCGCTGCGACGCCGCGTGCCGGGCCTGCGGGTAATCTGTGCCGTTCTGCTGTAAACTGTGGCCAATCGACATTATCTGGAATTTATCTACCCATGCTCAGTTATCGCCACAGCTTTCACGCGGGCAACCACGCCGACGTCCTTAAACATACCGTTCAGAGCCTGATTATCGAAGCGCTGAAAGAGAAAGATAAGCCGTTTCTCTATCTGGACACCCATGCTGGCGCGGGCCGCTATCAGCTGAGCGGCGAACACGCCGAGCGCACCGGGGAGTATCTGGAAGGTATCGCCCGTATCTGGCAGCAGGACGACCTGCCGGCAGAGCTTGAGCCCTACATCAGCGTGATCAACCACTTCAACCGCAGCGGCCAGTTACGCTACTACCCGGGCTCGCCGCTGATTGCCCGCCAGCTGCTGCGCGAGCAGGACAGCATTCAGCTCACCGAACTGCACCCGAGCGATTATCCGCTGCTGCGATCCGAATTCCAGAAAGACAGCCGCGCGCGCGTGGAGAAATCGGACGGCTACCAGCAGCTGAAAGCGAAGCTGCCGCCGGTTTCCCGTCGCGGCCTGGTGCTGATCGACCCGCCATACGAGATCAAAAGCGACTATCAGGCGGTGGTTGCGGGCATCAACGAGGGTTATAAACGCTTTGCCACCGGCACCTATGCCCTGTGGTATCCGGTGGTGCTGCGTTCGCAGATCAAGCGCATGATCAAAGACCTGGAAGCCACCGGCATCCGTAAGATCCTGCAAATTGAACTGGCGGTTCTTCCGGATAGCGATCGACGCGGCATGACTGCCTCCGGCATGATCGTGGTTAACCCGCCGTGGAAGCTCGAAGCGCAGATGAATAACGTTCTGCCGTGGCTGCACAAAAAGCTGGTTCCGGCCGGAACGGGCCACACGACCGTCAGCTGGATCGTGCCAGAGTAATCGCAGCCATCGATGGAAACTATTGATTTCAGGTATACAATCGCGGCAATTAACGATTAAGGATAAGACCATGACTAAGCATTATGACTACATCGCTATCGGTGGCGGCAGCGGCGGCATCGCCTCGATTAACCGTGCGGCCATGTATGGCCAGAAGTGCGCGCTGATTGAAGCGAAAGACCTCGGCGGCACCTGCGTCAACGTCGGTTGTGTACCGAAAAAGGTGATGTGGCATGCGGCGCAGATCCGCGAGGCTATCCATCTTTATGGCCCGGATTACGGTTTTGACACCACCATCAACAACTTCGACTGGGATCGCCTGATCGCCAGCCGTACCGCCTACATCGATCGTATTCACACCTCCTACGATAACGTGCTGGGCAAGAACAACGTCGACGTGATCCGTGGTTTTGCCCGCTTTGTGGATGCGAAGACGATCGAAGTCAACGGCGAGACGATCACCGCCGATCATATCCTGATCGCTACCGGTGGCCGTCCGAGCCACCCGGCTATTCCGGGTGCGGAATACGGCATCGACTCTGACGGTTTCTTCGAACTGCCTGCCCTGCCGAAACGCGTCGCTATCGTGGGCGCGGGTTATATCGCCGTAGAGCTGGCGGGCGTGATTAACGGCCTGGGCGCTGAAGCGCACCTGTTTGTGCGTAAACATGCCCCGCTGCGCAACTTCGACCCGCTGATTGTAGATACCCTGGTAGAAGTGATGAATGCCGAAGGCCCGCATCTGCACACCGAAGCGATTCCGAAGGCGGTAGTGAAAAACGCCGACGGCAGCCTGACCCTGGAGCTGGAAGATGGCCGCAGCCAGACCGTGGATTGCCTGATCTGGGCCATTGGTCGTGAACCGGCAAACGACAACTTCAACCTGGCCGTCACGGGCGTTGAAACCAACGAGAAAGGCTATATCGTTGTCGATAAGTTCCAGAACACCAGCGTATCAGGCATCTACGCCGTGGGCGATAACACCGGCGCAGTCGAACTGACCCCGGTGGCCGTGGCCGCGGGTCGTCGTCTTTCCGAGCGTCTGTTTAACAACAAACCGGAAGAGCACCTGGATTACAGCAACATCCCGACCGTGGTCTTCAGCCACCCGCCAATCGGCACCGTCGGTTTAACCGAACCGCAGGCGCGCGCGCACTATGGCGACGACCAGGTGAAAGTGTATAAATCCGCCTTCACCGCCATGTATACCGCAGTGACCTCTCACCGCCAGCCTTGCCGCATGAAATTAGTCTGCGTCGGCCCGGACGAGAAGATCGTCGGCATTCATGGTATCGGCTTTGGTATGGATGAGATCCTGCAGGGCTTTGCGGTGGCGCTGAAAATGGGTGCGACTAAGAAAGACTTTGATAATACCGTGGCTATTCACCCGACGGCGGCAGAAGAGTTTGTGACCATGCGTTAATCACGCATAGCGACCGGTGTCAGGCAATCACAATCTGCCCGACGCCGGTACACTCCTCAAAAATAAACATCCTTAACGGCATATTCAACAGACGCATCCCCGCAACATCACAGTGACGTAAATGAATGGGCTGCGTCACGGTACTATTTGAGAAAAAGACATTGCGCAAATCACAATTCTCAAAACAGAGTCCGTCGATATAACAGCGGTTAATTATTAAACTACCAAACTGAATATTGCGGAATACACTTTTCTTCAGATTGCTGCGAAAAATAATCGCTTTGTTCTCTCCTTCACAAATATCCAGCCACGCAAAATGGCGGCTTTCCAGCAGCCCTACCAGTTCTGTTATAGTGGATTTATATTCTTCAGGTTTTTCAAAAGAAAAAGGCGTAACGCCCTGACGCTTCGCGTTAAGGTTCATAAGGATCCCTGGTTTGAAGTTGTCATCTGAAACGATGACGACGGAGTGGAATCTCTTAATTACTTATTTCAGCGTGGCGAAACAATATCGATTTTGGACAATTATTTGCAGAGTTGGCCGATGAGATAAAAGTTCAAATACATAGCGTTATTAATCCAATAAATAATTAATTTCACTTAGGTGTCTATTTTATGCCAATTAACAGCAATAAGAATGCCATTCTGGTTCTGGAATCTCCGTGGAAGCTCGACGATCACGATGCCCATCGCTCGTCGGTATTGCCGTTTGTGCAAGGGATCGCGAAGATGCATGGCAATACCGAGGTCTATTGCCTGAACTTCTACAACAAAAGCAGCTTTGATGTTGCGCTGGAGTGCCTGTGTCGTCAGAAGTTCGACAACACCATCGTTTATGTGGCGGCGCATGGCAGTAGAACTCATATTGGAGATGTTTCCCTGGACCATCTCCTCTATGCCATTAATGAAAAATCGAAGAAATTTAATATCAAAGGCCTGATGCTTGGCTCATGCTTTGCGGGCAGTAAAATCGAACACCTGGAAGCTTTTATCGAAGGCAGTAAACTGACCTGGTGCGCAGGCTATTCATCTTCATGTTACTGGCTTCAGGGAACGATGCTTGACTGCGCCATCATTCATAGCGCGCTCAATATTGAAGACGAACAATATAAAACGCGTGAAGAGATGGAAGAGACTTTTGCCGCTGCGGTCGCGCCATTCGCCCCAAATGCGGTCATCGGCTCAAACGCGAAAGATGAAGATGTGGCGCTGTCTGACTCCCTACAGTTTGTTATACAGCCGGAAGGCAGAGGCTTTCGCGCGCAGTGCTCATCAAACAACGTGTTTGAACGGGCGCTAGGGTATCGCTTGAATGAAGAGACGGAAACGGCCTCCTCATAAGCGCGCTAATGCATAGCGAAAGATCCGAATTTTATCTGCCCTTTTTACTGCTGGATGCCCTGTTTACTGCCCTAAAAACATCAACATGGCTCCAGCAACCTCTTATTTCCCTCAATTACAAAACGTGATCTACCGCACATTTCCCTCACCACAGACCGAAGCGAATGTCTAAGATTAGTAGGCAACCGGATAAAACCAGACCTGAGACAACGTAAACCGGAGGTCCTGACCACCATGTTCAACCAGAATATACGCACTGTAGAGACCGTAGAGTTCGACATAGAACAAGAACTTCTCTACGAAATCGATCCCTGCGAGTTAAAACTGGATGAAATGCTCGAGGCGGAACCGGAACCCGAAATGATTGAAGGGCTGCCCGCATCCGATGCGCTCACCCCTGCCGATCGCTACCTTGAGCTCTTCGAGCATGTGCAGTCGTCGCGACTCTTTGCCGACAGCAAAACTTTCCCCGACTGCGCGCCGAAGATGGATCCGCTGGATATTCTCATCCGTTACCGGAAGGTGAGACGCCACCGGGACTTTGACCTGCGCCAGTTCGTGGAAAACCACTTCTGGCTGCCGGAAGTCATGTCGAGCGAATATGTTTCGGATCCTTCGTTCTCGCTCAAAGACCATATCGACACCCTGTGGCCGGTGCTGACCCGCGAGCCGCAGGATCACATCCCCTGGTCATCGCTGCTGGCGCTGCCGCAGGCCTACATTGTGCCCGGCGGGCGATTCAGCGAAACCTATTACTGGGACTCTTACTTCACCATGCTGGGGCTGGCCGAGAGCGGCCGCCACGACATGCTTAAATGCATGGCGGATAACTTTGCGTGGATGATCGAAAGGTACGGCCATATTCCTAACGGGAACCGCACCTACTACCTGAGCCGCTCCCAGCCGCCGGTGTTTGCCCTGATGGTGGAGCTGTTTGAAGAGGATGGCGTGCGCGGCGCCAAGCGCTATCTGGATCACCTGAAAATGGAGTACGCCTTCTGGATGGACGGCGCGGAGTCGCTGCTGCTCAACCAGGCCTACCGTAGCGCGGTACGTATGCCGGACGGCTCTCTGCTCAACCGCTACTGGGATGACCGTGACACGCCGCGTGACGAATCCTGGATAGAGGACGTCGAAACCGCCCGCCACTCCGGTCGTCCGCCTAACGAGGTCTACCGCGACCTGCGCGCCGGGGCCGCTTCCGGCTGGGACTACTCCTCCCGCTGGCTGCGGGATCCGAGCCGGCTGGCAAGTATTCGCACCACCCAGTTTATCCCTATCGATCTCAACGCCTTCCTGTTCAAGCTGGAGAGCGCCATCGCCAATATTTCGGCATCGAAAGGGGATAAAGAGACCGCAGAACTCTTCCGCCAGAAGGCTAGCGATCGCCGCGCGGCGGTTAACCGCTATCTGTGGGATGACGAGAACGGCTGCTATCGCGATTACGACTGGCGTCGTGAGCAGCTGGCGCTGTTCTCCGCGGCCAGCATCGTGCCGCTGTACGTCGGCATGTGCACCCATGAACAGGCTGAACGCCTGTCCGATGCGGTAAAAGCGCGGCTCCTGACGCCGGGCGGTATTCTTGCCACCGAGTACGAAACCGGCGAACAGTGGGATAAACCCAACGGCTGGGCACCGCTGCAGTGGATGGCGATCCAGGGGTTCAAGCAATACGGTAACGACTCCCTGGGGGATGAAATTGCCTGGAGCTGGCTGCACACGGTAAACCACTTCTACAAAACGCATCACAAGCTGATTGAGAAGTATCACATCGCCAGCAGCCAGCCCCGGGAAGGCGGCGGGGGTGAGTATCCCCTGCAGGATGGGTTTGGCTGGACTAACGGCGTGGTGCGCAGACTGATTGGCCTGTACGGGGAGCCGTAACTCCCCGCCGTGTCAGCGGATGACCTCATAAATGGCCGTCTGAATGGTCTGCCATTTTTTGGTGCTGGCGTCCGGCTGGGCCTGCGCCCGCCGCTTCGCCTGGTCCATATCGTGCCGCTGGCGCTCAACCACCGCCGGAACGGTGCAGAAGGCCTGGAGATACTCTTTACGCAGATCCGTCAGCGGCTCTCCGCCTGCCATAGCGTGCCCGAGGGTATTGATAAATTGCCGGCAGGGCTTCTCCTGCCCCATTTGCAGACGGTAGCGCATCAGCAGATCCAGCACCTCGCGATGGTTCATGGAGAGCGCATGCTCGGTCCAGGAGAGTTTCCACTCCATTCCCGCCTTCAGGAACAGCTTCGCCACGCGGGTGTCGTTTCTGTCGATTGCCGCGCGGAAGTTATTCTCATCCCAGGTGACGCCCATACGCGTCAGCGTTTCGCGGGAGGAAGGCGTCTCGCGCATCTCTTCCGTTGCCACCGTCTTCACAGGGGGTGCCACGGTGCTGGCCGCCTGGGTCGGGCCGCTGCTCTCTATTAACAGCCAGGTGCCCATCATCAGCATGCCCATCACCATCACCCCGACCGCGCCCCACAGCACAACCGAGATCAGATAATCGCGCTGCTCCGGGGTACGCGCAGGCCGACGGTTCGGTTTATCGATGGTGTCGCGCACCTCAAAGATGTCGTCGCCTGTGAGCTGATTTTTTTCCTCGCGTTCTCCCAAAAGAGATCCAGCTCGTGGGTGCCCTCTGCCATCAGCCCCGTCGGGTTCACGGTGGTGCGGCCCTCGTTAAAGGCGCGCTGAACAGGGCTGGCGATCTGGGCGTAATAGTTATCCAGCAGAAGGAGTTGCGCGGAGGTCAGCGGCTGCCGGGCAATAATGTTATTGCGGATCAGGCGGATATCATCAAGAAAGGACTGGAGCGTTTTACGCGGCTCCACCATTAACGTCAGCAGGGCCGGATCGCTGAACAGCGCCGAATAAGAGCGGGAGTACTCTTTTTTGTCCACCAGCATCAGCGCCAGCTCGCTAAACATCATGCCGCCGAGGGCGTCGTTGCGTTCGCCCTGCTGCAGCCAGCGACGAACCCGATCGGCACCAAACAAGGTTTTCAGATGATTGTTCAGGCGCGTCGGGTCCGGCCAGGCCTGCACGATCAGCCCTTTCATCATCAGCTCCAGCACCCGCACCTGTTTCTGGGCGTGCTGCTGGCGAAGCTCATCGCCGGGACTCAATTCCGTACTGTAGGTCAGCAGCGGCTGCTGCAAACGCAGATGTTCCAGCGCCGTGACGAAGCGCATCGCGGCAATCAGCTGGTTATCGCTCACCTCCTGCCCGCTCTCATACTGCGGAACCCGCTGCTGTAAAAGCCGCAGCTGCAGGGTGAACTGCGACAGCTCGGCATCGTTGAGGTTCAGCCGTTTCGCCACGCTCGCCCAGCCGCCCAACGCCAGCCTGGCGGAATCCAGCTGCTCAAGGAACCAACGGGGATCTTTGCCTTCGGCAACATGCACCTTTAACAGGAGCAGGATCTCCACGGAGGCCTGACGAATAATTCCCAGACAGCGTTCAAACTGCTCGCGGATCACGTGCGAATTACTGAGGGTCATCATTTTCCTTTAAATGCCGCGCAAAGATTCAGGCGCAGCTAACGGAGAGCGTTTATTTTTTAAGTGGTTATACCAGATTAAACATAACCGATAACCGCTACTATTTCAGTGATAATGTTAAAATCATTTACAAAAGCTCCCGGAGATCTGGCATGCCTGTGTTGCACACCCCGCGTTTAACTTGCTCCCCGTTACAGGAAGAAGACTGGCCCTTTTTTCTCTCGCTGCAGCAACACCCCGATGTGATGCGCTACGTCGCCGAAGCCCGCCCGGAAGAGGCCATCCGCCAAGCCTTTACGGCGCGTCTGCCCGCGTGGACGCCGGGCAGCGCCCACTGGTTGTGCCTGGTAGTGCGCGATAACGCCAGCCAGACGCCGCTCGGGGTCACGGGCTATATCCATCATGATGATGACTGCGCCGAAGTGGGCTTTCTGTTTGCTCCGCAGGCACAGGGAAAAGGCTACGGCTTTGAGTCTTTACAGGGAGTGTGCGATTACGCCTTTACTCAGGGGGGCATCCGCCGCTTAACCGCCACGGTAACGGCGGGCAACGTGGCCTCGAAACGCCTGCTGGAAAAAGTGGGGTTTGTGCTGGAAGGTGAACTGCGCGAAAGCTACTGGCTGGCAGGCGAGTGGCATAACGACTGGCTGTTTGGGCTGTTAAGAAAAGAGTACGACTAAACGTGCCGCGGGGATCCCTCCCCGGCACCTGCTTACAGGAACATCCCTCCGGAAACTTCAATGCGCTGGGCATTCATCCAGCCGAGTTCGTCGCTGAGCAGCGCTGCAATCGCATCGCCGATATCGTCCGGCAGCCCGACGCGTCCCAGCGCCGTCTGGGAGGCAATCTGCTGATTGATCTCTTTATTATCACGCACGCGACCGCCACCAAAATCGGTTTCGATGGCCCCGGGGGCGATAATATTGGCGGTGATGCCACGCGCGCCCAGCTCTTTGGCCTGATAGCGGGTGAGCACTTCCATCGCCCCTTTCATCGCCGCATAGGTGCTGGAGCCCGGCAGGGCAAAACGGGCCAGACCGGATGAGACGTTGAGGATCCGCCCGCCGTTTTTCATCAGCGGTAACAGGCCCTGGGTCAGAAAGAAGGGTCCTTTGAAATGGATGTTCATCACTTCATCAAACTGGGCTTCCGTGGTCTCCACATAAGGGGCGTATAAACCCACGCCGGCGTTGTTCAACAAATAATCGAAGGTGTTACGCTGCCATACCGAATGCAGTTTTTCGGTCACCTGAGTAACGAAACGCTCAAAGCTGGGGACATCGCCGACGTTCAGCTGCAATGCTGCCGCTTTCACCCCTTTTTGCTCAATTTCGCGTACAACATCAAGCGCTTCCTGCTCGCTGCGGTTGAAGGTGAGCAGGATCCCGACACCTTTCGCTGCCAGCTTCAATGCCGCGTTTTTACCGAGCCCGCGGCTGCCGCCAGTCACTATTGCAATACGTTCAGTCATAAGAAACCTCGTTTCGGCTGTTGTGGTGATTGAGAAAGAGCTTATTAGGTGATAGAAAATCAATAAATACGCTCTGCAACGCTTCACTGTTTCAAACTCAACAACAATGAGCGCTCCCTATGGATAAAATTCACGCAATGCAGCTGTTCATTCGCGTCGCTGAACTGGAGAGTTTTTCCCGCGCAGCGGACTCAATGGGCCTTCCTAAAGGTAGCGTATCGCGCCAGATTCAGGCGCTGGAGAACGGGCTTGGCACGCAGTTGCTGCACCGGACCACGCGGCGCGTCAGCCTGACGCAGGACGGCATGGTCTATTACGAGCGGGCCAAAGATCTGCTGGCAAACATGGATGAACTGGATGGTCTTTTTTTGCACGACCCTGCCAGCGTCAGCGGAAGGATCCGAGTGGATATGCCGGCAGGCGTTGCGCGAAATTTAGTCATCCCCAAACTGCCGCTTTTTTTACAGCAGTATCCCGGGATTGAACTGGAGCTGAGCAGCAGCGACCGGCTGGTGGATGTGATCCGCGAAGGATTTGACTGCGTGGTGCGCGTCGGCACCCTGAAGGACTCCGGCTTAATCGCCCGCCCGCTCGGCAGGCTGTCGGTGATTAACTGCGCCAGCCCCGATTATCTGTCGCGTTTTGGCTATCCGGACGGGCTGGATGATTTAGCCTCCCATGCAGTGGTGCACTACGCGACGCATCTCGGCACCCGGCCTCAGGGGTTCGAATATTTTGATGGCGACATTAGCCACTGGATCAAGACCGGCGGCGTCCTGACGGTCAACAGCACCGAAACCTACCACGCCTCGGCCCTCGCTGGACTCGGGATTATTCAGGTTCCAAGGGTCGGCGTGCGTGACGCGCTGCGCGCCAAAAAGCTGCTGGAGATCCTGCCGCAGTACCGCGCCAGACCGATGCCGGTGTCGCTCATTTATCCCCATCGCCGCAATCTCTCCCGCCGGGTGCATCTGTTTATGGCCTGGCTCACGGAAATCATGAAAACCTACGTTGACTGAGCGCAGGCTATAATTGCAGGGACTACTCGCTAAACGATAAGGAAAACGTGACTGATGCCGGATAGCAACCCGCAACGTCCCACCCAGGATCTGGATTACGAGCCGATTAAGAAACTGGAAAACAGCCCGCCCCCGAAGCCAGCTGAAGCCAAAATTACCGCCGTGCGTAAAACGGGCAGTCTGCTCGACAAGGCGAAAGACGTCATTCAGCTGATTCAGCAAAGGCCGATGATTGCCCACCTGCTGCGCGCGACCGAGCGGTTTAACGATCGGCTGGGCAATCAGTTTGGCGCGGCGATCACCTACTTCTCATTTCTGTCGATGATCCCCATCCTGATGCTCTCCTTTGCCGCAGCAGGTTTTGTGCTGGTGTCGCATCCGACGCTGCTGCAGGACATCTTCACTAAAATCCTGCAGAACGTCAGCGATCCGACGCTGGCCACCACCCTGAAAAGCACCATCAGTACCGCCGTCCAGCAGCGTACTACCGTGGGGATTGTCGGGCTGTTTGTGGCGCTCTACTCCGGCGTTAACTGGATGGGTAACCTGCGGGAGGCGATCCGCGCCCAGTCGCGCGACGTCTGGGAACGTAAGCCGCAGGATGAGGAGAAGATCTGGACCAAATATTTCCGCGACTTCGTCTCGCTGATTGGGCTGCTGGTGGCGCTGGTTATCACCCTCACCATCACCTCCGTGGCGGGCTCGGCGCAGCAGATGATCATCTCCGCGCTCTATCTCGACACCATTGAGTGGCTGAAACCCGTCTGGCATCTGGTGGGGTTAGGTATCTCGATGCTGGCGAACTATCTGCTGTTCTTCTGGATCTTCTGGCGTCTGCCGCGTCACCGGCCTCGCCGCAAGGCGCTGATCCGCGGGACGTTCATTGCCGCTATCGGCTTTGAGGTGATCAAAATCGTGATGACGTACACCCTGCCATCGCTGATGACCTCCCCGTCCGGGGCGGCGTTTGGCTCCGTGCTGGGGCTGATGGCCTTCTTCTACTTCTTCGCCAGACTGACCCTGTTCTGCGCGGCCTGGATCGCCACCGCCGAGTACCCGGATGACCGGCGAATGCCCGGCAAAACGCACCGTTAAATACCCCATCGGGCTGAATAAGAATGAAATATATCAGCCCGATTCATCATTTCAGCATATAAATCCAGCCTGTAACTTTTATTTAACCGAAAACCAGTTTTATCCTCTAACTTTTAATTTCTGTGAAGCATTTCATAGATGTTATTTTCCTGGTCTGAAAATTATCCGCTTTTTGCTGCCTTTTTCACCGCCCGCTGCGTTTGTTACAGATTGAAATGTCGCTTTTGCTGTGCGTAATATGGCCTTTCGTTCGCCAAAAATAAGAAAAGTTTATGCAAGCCACAGCCACAACACTCAATTCAGAGCAGGAAAACGTCCCGGTTAACTCGCGCAATAAAGTCGTCGTCGCGTCACTGATTGGCACCGCCATCGAATTCTTCGACTTCTATATTTACGCTACCGCTGCGGTTATCGTTTTCCCGCATATCTTCTTCCCGCAGGGCGACCCGACGGCGGCAACGCTGCAGTCGCTGGCGACCTTCGCCATCGCCTTCGTCGCGCGTCCTATCGGCTCTGCGCTGTTCGGTCACTTCGGCGATCGCGTCGGACGTAAGGTGACCCTTGTCGCCTCGCTGCTGACCATGGGGATCTCCACCGTTGCCATCGGCCTGCTGCCGACCTATGAAACCATCGGTATTCTGGCACCGCTGCTGCTGGCGCTGGCCCGTTTTGGTCAGGGTCTGGGGCTGGGTGGTGAATGGGGTGGCGCGGCGCTGCTGGCCACCGAAAACGCGCCGCCGCGCAAGCGTGCGCTGTATGGCTCCTTCCCGCAGCTGGGCGCGCCGATTGGCTTCTTCTTTGCCAACGGCACCTTCCTGCTGCTCTCCTGGCTGCTGACCGACGAGCAGTTCATGACCTGGGGCTGGCGTATTCCGTTTATCTTCTCGGCGGTGCTGGTGCTGATCGGCCTGTATGTGCGCGTCTCCCTGCACGAAACGCCGGTGTTTGCCAAAGTGGCCGCTGCGAAGAAACAGGTAAAAGTTCCGCTGGGCACGCTGCTGACCAAACACGTTCGCGTGACCGTGCTGGGCACCTTCATCATGCTGGCGACCTATACGCTGTTCTACATCATGACCGTCTACTCCATGACCTTCAGCACCACGGCAGCGCCGGTGGGTCTGGGTCTGCCGCGTAACGAAGTGCTGTGGATGCTGATGATGGCGGTAATCGGTTTTGGTGTGATGGTGCCGATCGCGGGCCTGCTGGCCGACCGCTTTGGCCGTCGCCCGAGCATGATCGTCATCACCTCGCTGATTATCGTGTTTGCGCTGTTCGTTTTCCCGCCGCTGCTCGGTTCCGGTAACCCGGCCCTGGTGATGGCGTATCTGCTGATTGGTCTGAGCCTGATGGGGCTGACGTTCGGCCCGATGGGCGCGCTGCTGCCAGAGCTGTTCCCGACCGAAGTGCGTTATACCGGAGCATCCTTCTCCTATAACGTCTCCTCGATTCTGGGCGCGTCCGTGGCGCCGTATATCGCCACCTGGTTACAGGCGAATTATGGTCTGCAGTATGTGGGATTCTACCTGGCAGCGATGGCGGCACTGACGCTGATTGCGCTGCTGCTGACCCACGAAACCCGTCACCAGTCGCTGTAATATGACAAGGCCGGGTGGCGGCTACGCCTTACCCGGCCTGTAAAACTCAAGGCCCGGCAAGCATCGCGCCGCCGGGCAACAACTCCCGCACTATTTCTTCATCTGCGACAGAATGGTCTGACACTGGTTAGCCTGCCCTTCTGACGGCGAGATCAGCGCCAGCAGTGCCGCCGCCGGCGTCACCAGCGTCGCCAGCGCCGCAGCCACCGCGCCGCGAGCAATCAACGGCCCTGCTTTCACCCCCGCATCCGGATCTTTAAAGCTACCGCGCACGTACAGCGGCGAGCGCAGCGTCACGATGCGAATCCCTTTGCTTTCCGGGTTGATGGTGAGATCCAGCTGCTCCGAGGCCATACTGGCCGTGCCGGTAATGTTGATCACCGCATTTTCGGTATCAAAGGCAAAGATTTGCGGACGCGCCACGCCGTTCACCAGGTCGATATTGGCGGCGGCACAGTTCACCCGCACTTCATCATCGCCAAAGATCTGCCCGATAATAAAGTTGCCGACGTTCAGACCGAGGATCTCCATCAGGTTACGGCTCACCAGCCCGTCATTCATCAGCAGCTTCAGATTGCCGTTGCCGTTGCCCAGCAGGGCCGCCACCGAGTTGCCGGTGCCGCGAATTTTGGCATCGCCGTTCATTTCGCCGAGGGTTTTCTGCATCAGTTCCACATCCGGCATCAGCTCTTTCAGCTTCAGCCGTCGCGCCTGAATATCCGCCTGACCCCGCATCGGGTTTTTATCCCCTTCCAGATGAATATTTGACGAGATGGTCCCCCCGGCCAGGCCGAACTTCAGCGGCTCCAGGCGCAGATCGGCATTTTTCAGAATGATATGGGTAGAGAGGTTGCTGATGGGCAGGCTGCTGCCATGCTCGATTCGACGCCCCTTGAAGCGCACGTCGGCATCCATCACGTCCCACTTATCGGTTTCGAAGCGGTCATTCGGCAGCACTTTGCCCGACGGCGGTGCCTCCTTTCTGACCTTCTGCGCTTTCGTGCCTTTACCGGAATCGACGCCAATCAGCGGCCCTAAATCGGCAAGGCGCAGCTGACGTGATTCCACGTCGCCTTCCAGCTTCGGTCGCGGTTTACCGGTGCTGTAGGTCAGCGAGCCGTGAATATCGCTGTCACCGATCCGGCCATTAAAGTCGCGGTAATCGTAGACCGAGGATTTTTCCGTATCGATTTTCGCCACCAGATGGCCGTCCGTTTCAAACGGCGGGGTATCCGGCAGCAGAACGCCGGTCAGCTTATAGAGTTCACCCAGTGAATCCCCGGCGAATTTAAGCCGCAGGTCAACGCCCCCCATTTTCATCGGGTCGTTCACCGTGCCGACAAAGGCCACCCGGGTATTACCGGAGCGGAAGTCGGCCTGCACCGGGAACGGCGTGCCTTCGCTGCGCAGCGCCAGCATGCCGCCAATTTTACCGGTGCCACGTAACGGCTGATCGTTATAGCGCCCTTCGGCCTTCAGGCCAAAGACGTAATCCCCCACCTTGCCCTTCTCATCTTTCCCCTTCGCGCCGGTCACTTCGCTGAACGGCAGCGGTTTACCGAGCGGATCGACAAAGATCTCGAGGTCGGCTTTGCTCACCGCATCATCAATGGCGACGCGGCCGCGATCGAAAATAATGTTGTCGAGCCGGAACGACCAGGCCGAAGGCTGCGCGTTTTCCTCTTTGTCTTTGCTATCAGCGAGATCAAAGGTCCAGTTGTTGGTTTTTTCCGACAGGCGGATCAGCCGGGCATCGGGCTGTTGCAGTTTGATCCACGGCAGATAGACCGTTTTGGTGAGCAGCGCCAGCGGCGCCAGCGTGGCTTCAACGCGCGGCAGATGGACCATCGTGATATCGGGTATCTCCGGCGGATTGCCAAGGAGGACATCGTTAGCATGAACGTGCGGCCAGGGGATCCAGCTGCGCCAGCCCGTTTCGCCCTTCTGGCGCTCCCACACGACGCCCAGATCGCCGCGAATGGCGAAAGGTCGGTTAAGTTCGGTTGAGACTTTCTGGTTGATGGTCGGTTTGAGGCGGTTCCAGTCAAACGTCGCAATGATGACGATTGCCACCACAATCAACAACAAGAAGACCCCCAGGATCCAGGTGATAATCTTTGTTGTTTTTGTCATTCCATTCTCCCTTTCAGTAATCACTTGCCTTTCATGAATATAGTCCAGACAAGGGGAAAGGGGCGGCAGCGTCCGGTAATAACGCGTTAAGCACGCGCTATTATGGGAAGCTGCCGGAATTCAGAGGGTGATGATAACGTTGTCGAGCGTCTCCATCGACACCGGACGGGAGAGGAAATAGCCCTGCGCGGCGGCGGCTGGTGAGTTCTGAACATCGCGCCACTCTTCCAGCGTCTCGACGCCTTCGACGATCACGCCCTGGCAGTAGCGGTTCATCAGCTGCAGCAGGAGCGTGAACAGATTACGGCCTTCCGGGGTCTGGCGCAGCATGATGAACAGGTCACGCGCCACTTTGATGTAGTCGTAACGCACTTCACTCAGGGCGGAGAAGTTAGCCATGCCGGTGCCGAAATCGTCCAGCCACAGTGGGCCAAACTCGCACATGGTGGCAAACGAGGAGTCCTGCGGCAGACGAACATGTTCCACCAGCTCAAAGCGCAGCCACGGCAGCCGCTGGATCAGCTTCTGCAGACTCTCATCCTGACGCACCGCCAGCAGGGTTGGACCATCGACGTTAACCGAAGCCAGAATGTTATTGTCGGCGAAAAACGCCTGCCTGGCCGCCAGCATGGTGAGCTGCTCTTCCAGAATATCCAGACGATGGCGCACGGGTACTTCCGCGAAGTAGCGATCCGGGGCGATCCGCTGAGCCGGATTTGAAGGATGAGTCACGACGGTCAGGATCTCAATCGCCATCAGCTTACCGTCGGTGCGGTAGATCGGCTGATAAGTGTAAGCGCGCTCACATTGCAGCCAGTAGCGATGTTCCTGTAAGTTCTCAATACTCGCTTCAGGGATGCTCAGCAGCTGGATGTCCTGCCTTAACTTCATTTCACATATCCTGTTGAATGGGGAATAGCCTGTCGGGACTGGTCAAAGGATTATCGGCCCCAGGCAAGAGAACTTTATGTCCGGTTGCGGACGAAAATGAAAATCTGGGATCTCTTACCCGCCAGGAACTTGTCCGAGTTCAAAAAAATAATGGAACGTCGTTTTAATACAGTTGACCGCTCCCGGCCTCCAGCGCAAACTAACCGCAGTTTAATTATCCAGGTTCACGACTATGTCCAAGAAAATTGCCGTGATCGGCGAATGTATGATCGAACTGTCCCAGAAAGGGGCGGAAGTCAGCCGCGGTTTCGGCGGCGATACCTTAAACACCTCGGTGTATATTGCCCGTCAGGTCGATGCTGACGCGCTGGCGGTAAACTATGTTACTGCCCTGGGCACAGATAACTTCAGCCAGCAGATGCTGGACGCATGGCAGAGTGAGAACGTCGATACCTCGCTGACCCAGCGGATGGAGAACCGCCTGCCGGGTCTCTATTACATCGAAACCGACAGCACCGGCGAGCGTACCTTCTACTACTGGCGTAACGAGGCTGCCGCCAAATTCTGGCTGGAGAGCGACAGCGCGGCGCAGATCTGCGAAACGCTGGCCCACTTCGACTATATCTACCTGAGCGGCATCAGCCTGGCGATCCTCAGCCAGAGCAGCCGCGAAAAACTGCTCTCCCTGCTGCGCGAATGTCGCGCCAACGGCGGGAAGGTGATTTTTGACAATAACTACCGTCCACGCCTGTGGGCCAGCCGCGAAGAGACGCAGCAGGTCTATAGCCAGATGCTGGAGTGCACCGATATCGCCTTCCTGACCCTCGACGACGAAGATGCGCTGTGGGGCGAGAAGCCGGTTGATGAGGTGATTGCCCGCACGCAGGCCGCCGGTGTCAGCGAAGTGGTGATTAAGCGCGGCGCGGATTCCTGCCTGGTGGCGATTATCGGTGAAGCGGTTATCGAAGTGCCTGCAGTGAAGCTGGCGAAAGAGAAAGTGATTGATACCACCGCGGCGGGTGACTCCTTCAGCGCCGGATATCTGGCAGTGCGTCTGACGGGCGGTACGCCACAGGCAGCAGCCCAGCGCGGCCACCTCACCGCCAGCACGGTGATCCAGTATCGCGGGGCCATTATTCCGCGCGAAGCAATGCCGGAGTAAAAGCAAAACGGCAACCCTGAGGTTGCCGTTTTTAGTGTTTGTTCCCTCTCCCTGTGGGAGAGGGTCAGGGTGAGGGCATCAGTACGCACTCCCCTTATCTTACTGCGCCGCTGTAGCCGACTGCACTGGCGCCATAATTCCGTCCCACGTCGCCTGCAGATCCTTCATGTCGTATTCCGGCTCACCTTTCGGCTGCATTAGAATCAGCGACATATCCTGAGAAAGCTGCTGACGCAGATCCTGGCTCAGCATATCCGCGGTCAGGCTGTTAAGGAAATCCTGGCGCAGCTTCTGATACTGCTCCGGCGCGATATCCACCACCTGATTTTGCAGGGAGCGAATACGCTGGCTGATCAGGATATCGGTATCGGTGCGGGCGTAGGTGGCGAACAGTTTTTGCAACTCGAGGTTTTTCTGCGCCACCAGCGCGTTGAACTCCTCTTCGCTCAGGCCGTTGTCGCGCACTTTCGCCAGCTCTTTCGCCACCACCGCCATATTGGCGTTCAGCTTGTCGCCCGGCGACTCAACGTTAATGGCGCACTGGGCACGCTGGAACAGCACCCGGCAATCAAAGCCCAGACCAATGTCTTTGGCGTTGTTCTTACTCAGGGTTTGCTGAACATGCCAGAACAGCGCTTCACGGGCCAGATCGGCGCGCCAGTAGCGCAGCAGCGCGGCGGACTCACGAATCGGCTGCCACGGGCTGTCCCACATAATAGAGAGACGATCCTGACGCACGGCATCGGTCATGATGCTCACCGGCTCTGCGCGCAGAGGCGAAAGCGTTGGCACCGGTGCAGGCGTGCTGCGTTTGCCCTTCAGCTCGCCAAAGGTTTTGCTGATTTGCTCAATCACCGCGCGGCTATCTACGTTGCCGACCACAATCAGGGTCATGGCATCCGGGGTGTACCAGGTCTGGTAGAAGGACTTCACCTGCTCAATATCAACCGGCTGCTTTAGCGGCTCTGCCGGGTCGTGGCCGAGCAGCGCCGACCCTTTCAGGCGATAACGCCACCAGCCCTCTTTGGTATCCGCCGGCCAGGTCGCCACCATATCGCTGTTGCTCAGGGCGTAATTCACCGTTTCAGGGGTAATGGAGACACTACCGGCGGTATCGGAAAGCCAGGTCAGCGCCTCTTTAAGCAGATCGTTGCGGTTGTTTGGCAGGCTGAGGTTAAACATGGTGTAGTCGTAGGAGACGACTGCAGGCGGCAGCGGGCGCTTTGGATCGATGCCCTGTTGCCATAATGAACGGGCCTGCACGGCCTGCAGGCTGCCGCTTTGCGTCAGCGCCAGGCGGGGCAGAAAGTGGCTGAAACCGCTCTGTTGCGTGCTCTCGGTCAGGGAGCCGGTATTGACGGAAAGGCGGATTTCAATGCGGTCGCTGGGGCGTTGTGGGGTGGCTAATACCTGCCACTGAAACCCATTCGCCAGCGTTCCCTGTTGCCAGGCCGGGTCCGGCTGGAGCGCGTCAGCCTGCACGTAACTGGCTGCTGCCATCATGAGCAAACCGCCGGTTAAGAGTCGAATTTTTGTGCCCTGCATGTGAACCCCTGATCAACATTCCTGGTTACAAAGAGTGCCACACGCCCTGTCGCACTCTAAAGATGATGTTCAAAACACTCCGATTAGACCGCGCATGAAGCGAAACGTCACGGCATGAAGTGAAATTTACCCGAAATAAATCTTATCGAATTATGACAAGTAATCAGGGCCATTATGCGCAGGAGCCCGCACCCCGACAAGGGAATGCGGGCCAGAGGGAAGATTTTAGGAGGACAAACCGTGTGTTTTGCCGTCTGGCGCACGATTATTCAGCGTATCGTCGAGCTTTTTGTGGTCCAGCTCTTTCACCCACTTCGCCACAACCACCGTCGCCACACCGTTGCCGACCAGGTTAGTCAGGGCACGGGCTTCAGACATAAAGCGGTCGATACCGAGGATCAGCGCCAGTCCGGCTACCGGCAGATGCCCCACGGCGGAGATCGTTGCCGCCAGCACGATAAAGCCGCTTCCCGTCACCCCTGCCGCCCCTTTCGAGGAGAGCAACAGCACCACCAGCAGCGTGATTTGATGGAAGATATCCATATGGCTGTTGGTGGCCTGGGCAATAAAGACCGCCGCCATCGTCAGGTAGATGGACGTCCCGTCGAGGTTAAAAGAGTACCCGGTCGGAATAACCAGTCCCACCACCGATTTACGGCAGCCCAGCTTCTCCATCTTGTCGAGCATGCGCGGCAGCGCCGACTCGGACGAGGAGGTGCCCAGCACAATCAGCAGCTCTTCACGGATGTAGCGGATGAACTTGAAGATGCTGAAGCCGGTCGCGCGCGCAATGCTTCCCAGTACCACCACCACAAACAGAATACAGGTGATGTAGAAACAGATAATCAGCTGGCCCAGCTGCACCAGGGTACCAACGCCATATTTACCGATAGTAAATGCCATCGCCCCGAAGGCGCCAATAGGTGCCAGACGCATGATCATATTGATGATGCCGAAGATCACCTGCGAGAAGCTCTCAATGACGTTGAAAATCAGCTGGCCTTTGCTGCCGAGACGATGCAGGGCAAAACCAAACATCACGGCAAACAGCAGCACCTGCAGGATATTCCCGCTGGCGAAGGCACCAATCACGCTGCCGGGGATCACATCCAGCAGGAAGGCGACCACGCCCTGATCTTTTGCCTGATCGGCGTAGACCGCGACTGCTTTTGCATCCAGCGTCGAGGGGTCAACGTTCATGCCCGCGCCGGGCTGCACGACGTTAACAATCACCAGACCAATGATAAGCGCCAGAGTACTGACCACTTCGAAATAGAGCAGCGCTACCGCACCGGTGCGGCCAACGGCTTTCATGCTTTCCATGCCTGCGATGCCGGTCACAACGGTACAGAAAATAACCGGCGCGATAACCATCTTAATCAGCTTAACGAAGGCATCACCAAGCGGTTTCATCTGGGCGCCTAATTCAGGGTAGTAATGACCAAGCAGAATACCGATGGCAATCGCGGTTAAGACCTGAAAATAAAGACTTTTGAAGAGAGAGGTTTTCATAAGGTGTCCTTGGGAAGAAAAGCCACAGGTTTTGTAGGGTTGCTGCTCACCTGCGGCCTTAAAATACCACCCATAAATCAGGACAGATAGGAGTTCAGGCTGAATTTGAAACGAAAATGTTAAGAATTTTGAGCTGGCTCGCACAAGCCAGCAACATTTCAGTCATCAGCGCTATTGTCATCCTGTTTCAGATAACGACTTTCAAAAATATCGCCCGGCACGGCTTTGTCGAACAGGTATCCTTGTCCGCATTCAACCCCGGCATCGGCCAGCCAGCGACGCTGGGCTTCGGTTTCGATACCTTCCGCGATAATCCTCAGCTTCAGGCTACGCGCCAGCTGGATAATCGCCTCGACCATACTACTGTCGTCCGGCAGCCCCTCCACGAAGGCCTTATCAATCTTCAGCACGTCTACCGGCAGGGTTTTCATATGCTGCAGCTGACGCAGCCCGGCGTATCCCATGCCAAAGTCATCCAGTGCGATACGTACCCCGGCATTGCGCAGCGGGCGGAGAATGGCCACGGCTTCGTTAGGATCGTCAATCCGGCGGCTCTCGGTGACCTCAAGAATCAGGGTATCGGGCTTGATCTGGTAGCGGTGAATCAGCGCCAGCAGGTCCGGGACCATGTTCGGATGCATCAGCTGCAGTGCCGACAGGTTGACCGACAGCGGCATCATCACCCCCCGCGACTGCCAGGCTGACAGCAATCGGCAGGATTCTTCCAGCACCCAGTGACCCACGGTCACAATCAGGCCACAGTTCTCAATACGGTCGATCAGCCCTTCCGGAAGCGCCCAGCTGCCATCGGCCTGCCGCACCCGCAGCAGCGCTTCGGCGCTATGAACCTTGCCGGTACGCAGATCAACCTGCGGCTGTAGCCAGATGGCGAAATGGTTGCTGTCCAGCGCGGTGAGGATGTCGTTCTCTTCTGACAGCCGCTGCTGAGCCTTCTCCATCTGCTCAGGCTCGAAGAACTGAATCTGATTTTTACCCTTCTGGCGAGCGGTAAACGCGGCGGAAAACGCCCGGCGGTAAAGTTGTTCTGCGGTCAGGTTGCCGTAAAACATCGCGATACCAATACTGGCGCTCGGACGCAGCTGGATCCCCTGCACCGGCAACCGCTCATTAATAACAGTGAGCACTTGCTGACCTAATGTGATGGCGTGCCACGGCTCCTTAACGCCATTGGCAATAATGACGAAGTCATAGCCGCTTACCTGGGTCAGCACCATGCGGGGCGCCAGCACAGTTTTCAGCTTTTCGACCAGCGTCAGTAACACCATTTCCCGCTGGCTCTCTTTCAGCACGCCGGCGGTATCCTGCAGGGTTTCGCAGGCCACCACCATCAGCGCCATGGTGTGCTGACGCTTCACCGCCTGCTCCAGCAGCACCATCAGAAACGCCTTGTTGGGCAGCTCCGACACCGGGAAGCGGGTGGCATTGTGGTTGAGCTCATCATTCTGGCGCATCATGCGCTGCTGATTGAGGTTGTAGCTGCGTACCAGCATGCCGATTTCGTCATCATGGTGCAGGCGCTGCAGGGGCAGCTGGTGCCCCATCTGTTGCTGCGGCGAGAGGGAGTCGAGCTCGCGGGCAATTCGACGTAACGGGTGGACAATCAACCGGTTAATGCACCAGGTCAGCGCCACGGTCAGCATCAGCGTCAATAATAAGTAAGTGGTTACCAACGTGGAGACCCAACTGATAACGAATTTGTACATCCGCCAGGAGTCAGACTGCAGCACCAGATAGGCCAGCGGCTGCGGGTTGGCCGGCCGTTGCAGCGAATAGACCGGCAAAGAGATTTGCACCGGCATTTCAAACAGGCGTTTCATCATCACCGGTACCGGACGCTCCGGGATAAAGTTCATGCGCAGCGCCTGAAACTGGTTCGGCAGTACGACATCCGCCTGGCTGACGACGCCTGCCGGCTTGATGCTTTTAATAATGGACTCCGCCTGGGGGATATCACCCTTCAGAATGGCGGCAGAAAGGGGCTCACGGATTGAGCGGGCGATGCTCTCGAGTTGTGTAGCCGTGTTGTAGCGATTCTGCTGAATGGCATGAAACAGCAAAATGACGCAAAAGACGAAAACAAACACCATGGTGACGGCGGTGACCATCGCCATTTGTTTGATAGTTAAAGAGCGGCTGACACGCAAAATGTATCTCCAGAAACGCGAAAGGCAGGTTAATCTACGAGTGCCCTGCTGCTTTGAGAGTATACCTTATCGGGAACTGATTAAGAGAGTGTAACCAGGTGTTTAGGGATTATTCTGGTTGCCGCTTCGCACAGAGGCTGGCGGCGGTATAGCTTCAGAACGCGGGAGCCAGCGGCTCCCGGTAATTTATTCGGCGCTGCGCAGCGAAATCTCGCCGCCGACCCAGGGTTTAATCACCCCATCCTGCTCAAGTAACAACGCGCCCTGCTCGTTGATACCGCGCGATGTACCGTAAATCTCTTTGTCGCCGATGATCAGTTTTACCGCACGGTGGGCAAAGTTATCCAGCTTTTCCCAGCGAGGCAGGAACGGCGTTAACCCCTCCTGTTCGAAGATTTTCAGCGAGTGGCGCAGCTCATTGATCACTCGCACGGCGAGGACATTACGATCGATAGCGATCCCCGCTTCCTGCAGGTTGATCCAGCCCTGATTGATGTCTTCGGCCTGCACGTTGCGCATTACCAGGTTGATCCCGGCTCCCATGACGATCTGCGCAGCATCACCGGTTTTCCCCGTCAGTTCTACGAGGATACCGGCCAGTTTACGATCGTTCAGATAGAGATCGTTTGGCCACTTCACGCGCACTTTATCGGCGCCCAGCGACTGCAGAACTTCTGCCAGCACAATGCCAATCACCAGACTCAGGCCGATCGCCGCGGCAGGCCCTTGTTCCAGACGCCAGTACATAGAGAGATAAAGGTTAGCGCCAAACGGCGAAAACCATTTACGTCCCCGACGGCCACGACCCGCCTGCTGGTACTCTGCTACGCAGCAGTCACCGGACTTTAGCTCGTTGAGCCTGTTGAGCAGATACTGGTTGGTAGAGTCAATCACCGGCAGAACGGCGACGCTGTTGTCGGTAATTTGACTGTGGATAAAGCCTTCATCCAACAGCTGGATTGGCTCCGGCAGGCTGTAGCCCTTGCCCGGTACGGTAAAGACATCCACTCCCCAGTCACGCAGGGTCTGGATGTGTTTATTGATGGCGGCGCGGCTCATGCCGAGCTGTTCACCCAGCTGCTCACCGGAATGAAAATCGCCGTCGGCCAGAATAGAGATCAGCTTCAGGGGGACGGTATGATCTTTCATGCAATGGCCTCCACCGCATTCACTTCGCCATGATGGCCGATAAAGCGCACCTCTGGCTCCAGCCAGACATCAAATTTATCACCTACGCGCTGACGCACCTGATGAGCCAGCTGTACGACATCGTCGCTGGTCGCATTGTTTTCATTGATCAGTACCAGTGCCTGCTGGCGATGTACCGCCGCGCCGCCACAGGTTGTGCCTTTAAGCTGACACTGATCGATCAGCCAGCCCGCAGCCAGCTTGACGCTGCCGTCGGCCTGGGGATAGTGCGGTGCATTCGGCCACTGTGCGATTAAGGCATCAGCTTTTTCGCCGGAGATCACCGGGTTTTTAAAGAAACTCCCGGCATTGCCGTTCACTTTCGGGTCGGGCAGTTTACTCATGCGCATGTGGCAAACCGAATCGAAAATGTCTTTCGCAGTGACGGTTGCAGGGTCCAGCCGGGTGAGATCGCCGTAGGTGAGAACAGGCTGCCAGTTTTTTGTCAGGCGCAGGCCAACCGCGACGATGACATATTTATCCTGATACTCATGTTTGAAAATGCTGTCACGATAGCCAAAACGGCACTGTTCTGCGCTTAAACGCAGCGCGTTGCCCGTTGCAAGCTCGATGCAATCGACATAGTCGCAGACGTGTTTGAGTTCGATGCCATAGGCACCTATGTTCTGAATAGGAGATGAACCCGCGCAACCGGGGATCAGGGCGAGGTTTTCCAGCCCCGGCATGTTGTTTTCAAGGGTAAACTGCACCAGGTTATGCCAGTTCTCTCCGGCGCCCACGTGCAGACGCCAGCAATCCTGCGTCTCTTCAACCTCGATCCCGCTGATGCGGTTAACGATCACTGTGCCAGAAAAGTCTTCCAGAAAAAGAACGTTGCTGCCTTCGCCCAGAATAAGAACAGGCTGTTGGTGTTGCGTCGCGTGATTCCATGCGGCCAGCAGTTGCTGCGCATCGTCGGCCCGCACGATCTGTCGGGCATTTCGGTCAATACCGAAGGTATTCCAGGGCTTAAGGGAGTGATTCATAGAGGCTATCCAGATGCAAAAACCGGGATAGTTTACCCCATCGGGGGATCTTTGTCGGCTGGAATCGGGACATGTAGGCCGGGTAAGGCGGAGCCGCCACCCGGCTTTTCCGCGCATATGGCAAAAAACCCCGCACCTTGCGGTACGGGGTTTCTTTAATTGATGCCTGGCAGTTCCCTACTCTCGCATGGGGAGACCCCACACTACCATCGGCGCTACGGCGTTTCACTTCTGAGTTCGGCATGGGGTCAGGTGGGA
>NZ_JAIKTT010000010.1:0-223495 GCF_023736175.1 Leclercia sp. LTM14 | reverse complement strand
CAGGGTTGCCGGAGCCACCACATCAGAGGCTTTTGCTGGAGTGGCCTGCTCAGTCAGGTGAGAAGGGGCCACCGGCGCAGCATATGCGGCTTTGGTCAGCGGAGCTGGCGTCGCGGAGGTTGCTTTGGTCAGTGGCGCAGGCGCACTGATAACCGGAGCATTTGGCGCTTTGGACGCAGGTGCAACGTAACCAGCTTTGGTCAGCGGATCCGGGGTGTTGATAACCGGTGCGCTTGGCGCTTTGGCCGGGGTCTGTTGAACCGGCGCTTTAGGCGCTACGTATTCAGGCTTAACAAAAGTCGGGACCTTAGTCGGAGTTGCCTGTGCAACAGCCGTCGGAATTTGTGGTACCAGCTGTGCAGCTGGTGCGCTTGGTGATTTGAACGGGGTAGACTGTGTAACAACAGTCGGCGCGATCAATTTGGTTGGGATAGCAGCCGGAGTCGCTTCAGGTGTTTTGGTTGGAGTAGCAATCGGCGCGGCTGGAACTGCCTCGGGAGCTAAAGCGGGAGCTGGAACAGCCGTAATGCGGTGAGCGGCATCACGTACAGCGGCTTCGATAGACAGATTTTGCAATCGGTCCAACGCCTGCTGGAGTTTGCGGCCTGCATAGTCTTTTTCAGCACCGGTGGCTTTATCGAAAGTTGCCTGTGCCTTATCAACCGCTTGCTGCGCATTGCTAACAGGTGTAGCGAAGGCTGGGGCAGTTAGCGCTGAAAGTACCAGCGCAGCAATTACGTTCTGTTTCATACAATCCTCAAAGGTTTATTGTCGGTTTTTTGTTTGTCGGTTACTAACTTCTAAAGTCCTTGCTTCGCCAGCCACTTTTCAACGGCTTCGGCGACGATCTCCTGCTGTCTACGCCCCAGGGCGGCCGAAGCCACTTTCAGCTTCGTTTTTAACTCTTGTGGCAGTTTCCCGGTAAACACGACCCATTCACTGGAAGCGTTTGCCGATAAGCCCGCCCTTGCTGCGCTTGCATTACTCATAAATGCCTCGTTGGTTCGGGTGGGTATTCTTTTATGGAGCGAAATAAATATTACGCGTAACGTTGTAATGTCATCAAGCGGCTTTTTTGCATAAACAATGCATTCCTTAATAAGCCATTATTTTTGCTTAAAAAAAACTTTAAATTTTTATACAAACTAACGTAAGTTATTGATGTAAGCGGATTTCAAATGAAAGCTCGTATAGATAATTTTGTTAAAAATATGGATTAAATGGCTATTAAGAGAAGAATTGAAATGTTGGTTTAATTTATGTTTTTTAGTATAGATTGCATTAATGGAACAATGATGTTTACAGGTTGAAAACGATTTGATCATTTCGTGCGGAGATGAGTTCAACAGACGAGTAATGGCTCAATCTTGCAGTACGAAAGCAAGCCATCCTCGGGCAGATTCATTCTATCGTTTAAGGGGGGTAACTACTGCGCATCTGATTTTTCATTCATGTGTTTGATACATATGAATAATATTCTTTAAGATGATACGGATTTCGTGCATTGAAAATGAGGGGGTGGAGGTGTGAATTCTGCTCACGCCTGAATAATGGCACGACGAATATATGTCTGCCTGTGTCATAAGACAGGGAACTGATGTTTGTTGGCATAGCGTAGTAGCCAGCATGTCTTTTACAACCCACACGCATGTCCAAGCACGTTCAGTCAATAAGATTGAGCTGACTTATTTTATAAAGTTTATAAACTTCTATCTTTGAGGTTAGGTCTGGATTCACACATTGCACCATAAGGGCGGATAAACATGATGCATGAGGGGAGGGAGGATCATCCCAGCGTCACACCTGACATTGGCAATAATAGAGGCAGGCGTGGGCTTCTAAACAAGAACTCACTTCCAGCATCTTTACAGCGCGATGCAGGGACTTTAAACAGGGGCTTTTGCCCCCGGGTATATCAGTGACGGCTTCTATTGGAGGGGTAGCCAGTAGATTTATAGCTGTAGCTTGAGGGTTTAGGTTTGGAGCTGCCCCAGCCCTTTTTTAGGTTGGAGGTCCATTTGCGCTGTTTCATGGCGCTGGATGCAGGTGGTGCGAGGTTGTAGCTACGAGCAGTCACTGACGGATGCGAAATATTTAGTGGCGCAGGCGTAGATTTGATATCTGATTTGTGAAGATTATCTTCGGCCAGCACTTTCGTCGTATTAGTAAGGTACTTTTCGTTGCTATCATTATTATAACGCCGTACATAGCTGTGCGGATCGCGGGTAAGAATATTGCTGAACAGTTGACCCATCAGCAAGTTTTGCCAGAAACCACTATCATCTCGAACTGCAGTTGACTGCGTGATGTTGGCGCTAATCGGCTGATTTGCAGGCAACTGTACCACAGACGAATAAGGTGCAGGCTGGCCCCGACTTACTGCGTCCTGGTTCGCCTGGTAACGCGCATCATAGCCGCGCGCCTGTAACGGTCATTCTGATACCTTTCATCTTCATTCGCTCCGCTGCACTTATAAAGCAGGAGTGCTATTAGCAGACTCCCGATGGTGTAGCGTTTATTAAATATTAAAGTCATTATTGTTCCTTTTGTCGGTCACTGGTGTTATGCCTCATAAATCAGTCCAGCTTATCAGTCGCTATCGCGGGTCATTACTTTGATGACTTCGGTGTTGTATGTTGTACTTTTAATTTTCACCTGTTCCAGCGTAAGCGAGGAAGGTAACCATCCTCCGAACCCATTCTGCTCCCAGGTATTACCCTTTCCATCCAGGGCCCACACGCCAGAATCACCCTGATAAACTGTCGCGCGCACACTTGTGAATGCTGGCGCCGGAAGGTTGTTTGGGATCAGGGGCAAGCGGCGTGCAATCAAACGATCTACAGAAAGGCCTTCAAAAAGTTCTTTATCTAATCCATAACGCTTGAGCACTTCGCTCATAGCCATTTCCATTTCATCCCGAAATTGCTCCCAGTAACAGTTGGGTATGTGCACACGCAGCCATTCGATGGCCTGACTTGCTTCATGAGTGAGTAAAGACATTTAGAATTCCATCCACGTATAAACGATATCAACGCCGTGGCTGAGTATTGGCTTACAAAGTAATTCGAATAGCCAGTAAAGGGACACAATAGACGCCGCAATAAAGAACGAAGTGGTTTTATGCCCGTGCATAATCCAACAACACACTAACCACATGATTGTCAAGATAATGTAAGTTGTAATAAGTTCGCCGATATTCATTAGTTGCGGGTCGTCAGTTGCCATATTTCATGCACGGTGGAACGACCGCATTATCGCCCACATAGTGACTTATAGTTTGCATCTTGCCGTAACTCGCATAAGTGCTTAAACGAGTGTAGATAATGTTTTTCATGATTTATCCTTTCTTTGTTTATCAAAAAAGATGCTTTCATTTGACGTAAACTGGTTATCCATGATGATTAATGCCCGCCATGTTATTTCCTATATATTTAACAAGTATTTTTCAATGTTTTTGTATTTTTAACAGCGTAGTAACAATTATTTGCCATATGAAATTTTTATTCTTTAATTATCAGTGTGTTGATTAATTCGGCGCGAGCGTAAAAAATTAAGTTTCAGTAATCTTACCGGGGAAAAGTTCGAATTTAAAAATAGCAATGTTCCATGTATTGCATTGAAATGTCATTTATAATGCGTCTTTATTGGAACATAGTAAAAGGGAGTGTTCTTCTACGTCAATAAAATATGTTACTAAAACACTAATGCGTTTGAGTTGGATAAGATTAATGGGCCATGCTCTGAAGAATCTGATGGGTCTGTCTGGAAGTGGTAATGGATCCATTGGCTCGTAATGTGGTGGGATGTTCGATGACACAAACACTGTCGTGCGAGCTGGTACTGGATGCGCTACTGATGGTGGTCTGACGGCGTCAATCTGGGGGCCTGCGACAAGGCCTCACCGGGAAGTAAGACACGTTCTACTTGAGCCCAGTAGTTCCAAAAGTCTGGGGCTTCATTTTCTCTCTGTGTAGGTCAATAACGCAAAAGTCATTACCGTCGAAATGGTGTGGTACTTACCAGCCCCCAGCGCGATGAAAAAGTATGTTTCAGTATCTGGATCGAGTAAGCAGTATCCGCCCTGGCGCTCTGCGCGCTTAATCTGGTCCATCACTCGGTGATCCTTCGCTTGCCTCGCGTCTGCGATAACAGCGCGATCCAGCGCCGGAAAAATTTTGTCAATGGTCACCCGAAGACGTTCTGTAAACCGCTGTATAGCATGTTGGGAGATGCGGTAATGACGGTAAGTAATACCCTCATTAGCCAGCTTCGCTACGATGCCACAGGTGGCTTCCATACGCAGTGTTTCCATATCAAACATCCATTCCTACATGTTCCCTTAAAAACCTATTGTTTATTCTTAGGTCAGCCGCTCAAATAGTCTTCCTGGTGCTGATCAGTGCAGTAACCGATGTTTCAGGAACAGTATTACAGTCACCTTGAACCACAAACTCACCCGTCCTTCATGACACCAGATAGCCTGTCATTGCAGGGGTGGGGAGTGGTAAGCGATTCAAGAATCCCCCAGCCTTTTCTGAAACGCCACAAGCGGTTGGCCACTGCAACCGCGTACGAACTCAACATAATATCAGCTGCTTTTATGCAGTATATGTTAGGGGTTAGATTAACGAAATTCATTGTGTTTTTCGATAGATGAAAAGAACTTTTTAATTTATGTGAATGTCAATATTGTTTACTTAAAGTGTTGTTCCCTATGGGGAACGTTAACGCATGCGATAATTAGCATGGGTGGTATTTACAGGTTGAGTAAAGATATTGTGACATGCCCCATAGAATGGGGCATTACATCCCTTACTTTATTACTTTTATGCTTTGTTCTCTGGTGGTATCATCTAACGAGTACATTTTAATGCTACTCTTTAGACAAATGGTCCCAGCGCGCTTAATCAAAATTGTGGGATGAAATGAGGGAACAATGAACAATTTAGAATTATTGGCCTGTCGCAAGCTTCTATTCCTTGAAGTGAATGAAGCTGCGAAGTTGATAGGCAATGTTGAAGCGCGCACCTGGCGGTACTATGAATCGGGTCGCAGTGGCATCCCTGTAGCTATTCAATCAAAGATGCAGGGGTTATTACAGCGGCGGACTTCTTTACTTGAACAGATGCGTGCTGAGGCGGGTGAATACCGTAAGCAGGGTAATGGCAGGCAGGTCGTGCCTTTTTTTAAGTCATTCGAGCAGTTCCAGCAGGAAACTGGACTGCCGGATTTACTCGAATGGCGTATAGATATGTCTGTCAAAAGCTCACTGTATCTTGAAAACGCAATAGTGCTTTATTAATGGAGGATAATCATGCCCGTTAAAGATTATATTGCCATTCATTATGGTGGCAATCAGTCCCTGTTTGCCAAGGCTCAAGGGACTAACCCGCAAGCGGTTACTCGCTGGATCAAGGAAAATTTCATCGTGGTTCGAGACGTTGTATACAGTCCCCGTCGTCCACTGAAATCGCCGGAAGTGCGCGGGATGTAATGCTTGCTATCAATCCGCTGGAGAACATAATTATGTTCTCGGCGGATGATATTGCCCTCTCAAAAAGATATTCAAAGAACTCTTAACGAGCGCTAAAATTCAGTACCCACGCTATCGTTATGGATGTTGCCAGACTACGGCATCATCCTGATAATCGAGTAGTGCGCGTCAATTAGAACTTCTCTTTAGCACTCTGAAAATTGAGCAGGGGACAGAAATTCGTTGCGTTTCGTAACTTAGTCTTCGTCTTCCATACTGATAGCATCCTTTCCACGATGTCTGTTCAGGCGCCTGGATTCATTTCGTCGCTCGCGGCGCAGTCTTTCTTCTTCTCGCTGTTTTTCTTCTTCTTGTGCCTTGATCCGTTGTCGTTCGCGGATTGGTAGATTCTGAAATGCTTCATCCTCTGCCTGCTTTGCAACTTCTATATCTTTCAGCGCCTGATACATGAGATCAAGGATGCCAATGGATTTAGGAACTCGCTTTTCCCAGCGCTCAGGTGTGGTGCGGCTAACGCCAGCAATCCTGCAAAGTTGGGTAATATTTGTACCCGCTTCTTTGGCTCGCTGCTTAATCGACTCGACACGGCGATAAAACTCCGCCTCAAAGGTGGTGTCATCCCCAGGGGTGCTTTCCATGGTGTCTTATTCCTCTTGGTTGGTCGATTCCTTTTTTACCATTTTTGCTGCATTTTATCTAGTGATATAGGTTAATTTTCTGTAAAAATATTTTTTGATTGGTGCCGTTGTCACGAGAAAAGATGAGGAATTTTATATCAATTAAATATGTTTAAAATATTAGGTTATAGAAATGCCTCTGTTTTTAAAGAGGAATAAAGGGCGTTGGTATATCAATAGATGTTTGCTACCTCTTAATTGGCATAAATAAATCTTATCTATTTCTTTATAAATAGTCAGGATATGTAACGGAAATGTCTGAACTGCGGGAAGTTGCAACCGTTTCAATGGTTGTTGAAAGGGTAAACAAAATTCGCTGAAGTAGGTTAAGGAACAAAATAATGATGCAAAATACTGTCATGTTAATGAGTTGAGTTGAGAAATTTATACATTTCTCACATCCTCTCAAAAATTAATGATGAAAGCGTGATTGCTGGCGAGAAAGAGGTTAATGATTCAATCTGGGCGCTAAAAAATCCAATGGCCGTCTAAACATTTTTTATTATCCTTTTCAATGCCTGTTTTTCTCTTGTGTTGGTTAGATATGGTTAATAGTGGATTAATCTGATCAGCTTTTTTGACTAATATCAACTTTCCCTGATGAGCGCTGACTTACATTGCAGCGGTCACAAACCGACAAACAGGAACCACAATGAAATGCAAATTTGCCCCACTGGTGGCCATAGTGCTGCTGGCTGGCTGTACTTCCTCTGCTGAACGTATGTATGAATGCGAAGCGCAAGGCGTGAGTCGTGACGCCTGCTATGTTGCGGAACAAAACCGGAAGGCCAACATTAACAGTGCTGCAGAGAAACAGGCCATGGAAAACGCTTCTGACCTTTACGGACCGAAAGGCACTGAAACTTACGGAAAGAAACAGCAACAGCGAGAGCATCACCAACATCGCCAGGCGAATGATGATGACAACTACGATAACGATAACGATCAATGGTAACTAGGGGAATCCATATGAAAGCTAAATATATTATGACTTGCTTCGCTGCAGCGCTGACCATCACCGCAATTTCTCCAGCACATGCGATCAGCGAAGCATACCGCCGCCAATTGCAACGCGAGCACAAAACCCAGCAGGATGACGTGAACAGTAACCATACCGCGCCGACAAAGGGTAATAATAAAGGTCTGCACACTTATTCTGACAGCATTATCGAAGTTCAGGCCGACGCGAAATGTAACGTTAAGAAGGTGAATGGTTTTGCTCCGAAAGGAATCAAGCACGTTAAGTCCGATATGGCAGAAGTCAAGACCGCTATGGGCGCGACAATTTCCGTGTTGAAAAACCCGGATGGTTCCTGCGACATGACCTGGATGGATAAGGACAACAATTCTGGCATCCTGAAAGCGCAATAACGACTCCACGAAATGCCCTGATTGAGGGACGATGTAGTCAAAGCGGTCTAAAGGCCGCTTTTTTTAAGTCTTGAGCTCTGACAGAGACTTATTCGAGGAATGTAATTCTAGAATGAAATAATCGATATTTTTGTTCATTATATCAATTGCATTTTTATTACCCATTACAACAGGACTGCGTTGCCTTTACTACTGATATGATGTCAAAGTAAGACATGCTATTCTGGCTAAAACTCTCTCAAATTATTCTTATTACGCATTCGTAAGTCGGAGTTAAATACATCAGGTCGCTGTTTTAAGAGAATTTACCAATCTGACGCTTAGACACTTCGCTAGAACTCAAAAGCGCAATCCGAAATACTGATCATACGGTCGTAAATTGGTTTTAAAACTGTTGATAATCGCATATATGATAATTAGTCATGTTTCCTCCGCTTCTGATATATCATTAAGAGTTAATATTCGGGTGTTACTTATTAACTTGATACATTTTAGTGTCTCTATCCTTTTCTGATTTGCCTTTTCATCCCCGTTTATTATAATTAATCTTATAAATAATTAAGTATGTCACTGCTTTTATTGATAGAGTCAGTGTTGTTGTTTTAATTGATGTCTGGAGCACAGAAGTATGAACTACGCAATTAATTATCAGAATGTAAGGCAGAATTTTCAAGGTGAAATTTCCTGTTTTCCATGACGTGATGGTGTTATCAGACATCACAGAACCGCCTGAAAGCTATACCTATGGCACATCATTAACCAAATTAATGAACTAAATGTAAACAGGCAGGAAGGTTACACTTTCGTAGTTAAAAGGACCCGCAAAGATAAGTTTATTGCCTACTAAGTGTGCAATCGCATGTCAGTAGGTGCCTACGAATTTGCGCTGTTTCGATCGTGCAGACGAAGCAGGATAAAGGGGGCGAGTTACAAGTAGGAAAGGATAATCGAGGAACATAAATTAATTCAAAGTCAGGATCCTATACAATGCACGCCATAGGAATACACATTCCCAAAAAACAGAGTAATCGCTTCAGGTGGGTTTCCTGGGATTGTATTTTACGCTATAGTTTGCCCCGCATGCGTTGGTTCCTTGTCGGTTACTGGCTTGTGTAGAGGCCCCGCATTTGTGCGGGGCCTTTTCATTTGCGTGGCAACTTTAAGTATTTAAGAGTACTGGGTTTTAGGACTGGTTTAGAGCCAATTGAGTAAGATGCTTTTTTTCCTATGGTTACGATACCTACACTCTCTGTGCTGATGTTGTTGTAAAAACTGAACGCAGCCATATTTATTATCGCTTTAGGGCAGTTTGGTTTCGGCACATTGCTGATATCGTGCCGCATAACCGTTTCAGGAAGCTTTCTAAAACATATTTTCGCTCCGGGCTAGTCACTATCATTTTTCTCAGCCTGCGGCCCAGTATCCGGGCGTGCTTCGTTGTTTCATGTTAACCAGGCTGAAATGTTATTCTGTCAAGGGTTGCAATTATACTATCAACGTACGCAAATTAGCGCTTCAACCAGTCCTCGGCATACAGGCTTTGTAGTTGCATGTATCGCGCGCGAGAAGTGTTACATTTCTGAACTGGCCCGCCCACCGAGGCATCGGATTTCTCCTAAAGCATGTAGCGTGTATGTTGGCGAAAATGACCGCTAAGCCGCACTGTGCTTGGGTAGCATAAATATAGCTATTTATAGAGCTATTTTTTTGTGATCGTGATCAAAACATTAGCTCAAATCGTGCCTCAATATTAGTAACGAATAATTGAAACAGCATTTTGATTGTGCAAAACATTTTTTTCATTGCTTTGTTAACGTTTTATCAACCCACCGTTGATGGCGGGTTTTTAGGATTGCAACATGCGCATAAGCTGGACAGTTGTCTATAACGCTGACGCTGTGAGCATGCACCGCTGGAACCTAATCGGCATCAAGTACCAATAGATGCCCTATCTTTTCATGGTGAAGCCACCGCGACGGCTTAAATTGAGAGCGCTAATAGGCAAATGGCTTGCATGTTTATGAGCAAATAACCACAGACACAGGAACGAGGGCTATGAAAATATTGTTGGTGATAGGCGTGGTAATGGCGCTAGCCAGCTGTACTTAATCGTCGGCAAGAATGTACGAATGCGAATTACAGGGTATTAGTCGTGATGCGTGCTATGGGCCGAAAGGTACCGAAACGAACAAGCATCACAAACACTACTATGACAATTACGGCGACGAGTAATTTACCGTGCAAACAGTCAATCACGCAACTGCCGCGCGTGTAATCGCGGCGCTGCTTGCGAACGTCGATAAATACGGCGTACCTGTGCAAATTGTAAACCCTGGCCGCCACCGTGCTGTGTTGATCAATATTGATACCTGGCGGCAACTGTGTGAAGCCCTGAACATTCCCGACGAGACACAAGAACATGAGTACGATTTTTAAAGTTGTTACTACTGCTGCGACATTTGCGCTTATCGTAGCGATGGTGTCGCCCGCACATGCGATTTGCCCGGCCCCACCGCTAGAGCAGGAGTGAACTATACGTACATGGATACCGCACATGTGCAGAACGTACCGCCAGAATGTTTAAATTTTTCATGTACTGGTCTATTGATGCACTGCATGATGATTTAATGCGCAAGAAGCGGCAAGCTGGGGTCGGTAATGGCAGTATGAAATTATGCGGCCCAGAAACCGGCAAAATGGTCACACCCATAATTTATATAGTTGAATGCGCACACTCACCCACCACGACGCGGGGCGCTCACTGCCTGCATTAATGCAATACGTTGCCGATTCAGGTCAGGCAGTGAAGATTATCAGGATGGCGCGTGCGTCCTAATCGGATTCGCCCGACTTGAGTCGATAACCCAGCAACTACGGAAACTTACCGCCGCGCTGGACGGCTTAGACGAACCCACCCGTAGAGAGATATACAAAGCGTTAGCCCGTAAAGATTGATATAAGATGCACGTAATGAGATGTAAACAATGAAAGATGTTGTGCCTGCAGAGCACGTTTATCAGAAAATCCGCTCTGGTTATTGAATTCTTGAAATATATTATTTTAATAACAACGGATATGCATAGTATATACCATAGATATCAATCAAGAGTTTAACGATGGCTTTATATGCGATAGCGCATGAAAAGGATGACGTTAGTAAACTATGAAGGCTTACAACCACGAATTTGGTTATGATGTTTCCTGTGTAGGATTAGAATATTCATAAAAGTATTTAAGTTTTAGTGCGTTTTTGGGGATTGGAGCGTTTGCCGTTATAGCTATTGAGCTATGACGACACATGCTTCGTGTAGTATGTTGTCGACATGATATTCACATGCGACAGACAGGCCCGCATTATGATATCCCTTGAGCTCCCAATTTGAGCAAACCGCCTGTAGTTTTAACCGCAATACAGGACAAAGGTAACGGCGCGCCATTAAAGACAACACGAGCAGAAAAGGAATCACAATGCGTCCCAAACTTCTCCGCAACCTTATCAGCCCAGACCTTCCGCCCCGCTTTGCTGATCTTTTTACCGTATGCCGCTCTATGGTCATGACAGTATACTACCAAGCGAGCGTAGCGTTATGGATTATCGAAGCGGGCCAGGATGCTAAATATTAAGTTTCAGCATAAATAAAGA
Source organism: Leclercia sp. LTM14 (assembly GCF_023736175.1). NCBI lineage: Bacteria > Pseudomonadati > Pseudomonadota > Gammaproteobacteria > Enterobacterales > Enterobacteriaceae > Leclercia > Leclercia sp. LTM14. The sequence continues at coordinate 212,310 of NZ_JAIKTT010000010.1, read as the reverse complement.
TATATAAAAATTATCTTATATATTCAAAAAATATCTATCTTCAAGAATAATGAAGAAATGATTATCGCAAAAGATTGGAAACTCTTAGTGAAAGCACTGGATGGCAGCAGCAAAGAAGAAGCGATAAAGACGACTGTCTCATACAGGCCATTCGCCTTTCCACAACTTACCCTATCGAGTTTGTCGAAGTGAAGAAGAGCGGCGACATTAACCTGGTTTGATAGTTAATAAGTACAACGCCATATTAAGCGCGCAAAAGAGTAGCGGTAAACCAGGAGCACGCAGAGTATAAAGCTGAGAGCCATCTATACCAGGCCGCAAAGGCGAATTCAAGCCCTCCAATTGCGCGAGATTAGGTTATAGCGCGGCGGAATAAGCGTGCCGGAGGGGCAGGCATCGACGCCGCGAATGCGGGGTAATTAACATAGGCACAGGAAAATGAGCATTAAACCAACTATCAAGCAGACAGTGCTGGCCGTCGTCCTTCTGATAAGCACTGGCGCGCATGCGCACCAGTACACTGAGCAGATCGTCAGCTGGACAACACGCCTCAAGAGCGCGGAAAAAACTATTCGCGATGTGCAATGCAGCCTAAACGACCTTGACCATCTGACGACTTGCAAACCGGCGAACACGGCTCAAGCAGTTGCCCGCCTTCTGGCCACTATAAAGCCCGATGCCAGCGATGCAGATGCGCGAGAAATGTTTAAAATCGCCGATAAGGTTATGAGCCTGACCGACGACGAAGAAGATTATAAGCGCATGTATGCCGAGCTAACCCCGGAGAATAGCACACCGATGAAAGAGGCTGCGTTAAACCGGGGCTTAAACGAGCTTATGCGCCTGAGCTACGAGCTCGGGTCAACTAGTTTAGGAGAAGAGTAGAGTGGGCTTTGCCGACGATATATTGCAGACGGCAGCCCGGCCACGGCGGCCCATACCAGGAGTGACGATTTCCGCAACGCGCCGTTAGATTTTCAGCTTTGAGGAGCTACCAGCATGGCATACGAAACCGAAAACTTACGCCGTAAGATCCGCGAAGCGGCAGAGCTTGCAATTGCCGCCGTCGCCGTGAACATTTATCCGGACACGGAAGCGCACCGTGTGGAGCAACTGAAGTCAATCACCGACAAGCTGACCCCGTATGATTGGCTTGAACTACTTAAAGACGGGAATAGCGTTAAGTGCTCACATAAGGTCACAGCTGAATGCTAAGGTAGGAACGTGCATACCTTTAATAAGAACAGTAACCAGGCGGCAGAATAACGCCCATAAAAAGCCCTCCATGCCGCGACGCATGGAGGGCCACACAACCACAGACACAGGAATTTGTTTGCAGTCGATGTACAAATGATATCACTGAATGAAATTAAGTTTTAACAAAAACGATCATTTTTGCTCTCTTCCGCAAGATCCCTCCATAAAAATAAGTGCATAGGTATTATAAACACTCTTCAGAATGAATTTTGATGAAGCGATATTGAGCACATCGAAAATATACTAGCCATAGCAGGCAGTCGAAATGACGGTTACTTTGCAACAAAGAAGGCTTTATTTCTTGATTCCATATCAACATTACCGATGTTAGCGATTCCAGGCGTCTTACACATGAACGCACACAGATCTTAAAGACTATATGAGGAGAAGAATGACGCTGAAGATGTCGTAGCAATTGAGGCCGCTCACAGATTATCACCGGAGCAGGTATAGAAACGGCAGAGAGTAGGGATGATAGGGCGCAATTCGCTCTAATGATACCGAAGATCAAGACAGACGAAGAACAGCCTAGGCAACCGGCGAAGCGTGAGCAGACAATAGACGAGCGCACTAAACGAACAGGACCTGCTGAACTATCCAACATTTGGGTTAGTACATTTTTAAAGGAATAAAGTCCACAATAAGTCTCTTTCGCGCCAGCCTTCCGGAGTCCTTCGCCCTCGAATCCAGGAGAAGAGTCGCCGCCGGTGAGCGTACAAGACCGATGACGGCAGAGGAGCGCCAGTTCCTGGACCAGCGCCGCACGATAGTTCGCCAGCACGCATCGTTACGCTATGCCGACCAGATCTTCGCACCTGCTTTGGTATAAATCGCGACGCTCAGACATCAGAACACAGCGCATAGTAAGCAGAATATGCGAAATTTTGATTGGAATGATATCAAGCTCTCAGTAAATAGAATTACATCAACCAACTATAACTCAAGCAGTAGCCAGCAAATAGTTAATGATATTATGACATCAGTCAAAGCTCCACAATCCCATTAGTGTAAAGTAAAAAAATGTAAACAGAAAGATACACTCTATCACATACCAGAAGCGCGGCATGCGCCATGGCCTTTTTTGAAATCGATCTTTATTGACGATCCAATATAAATACACCACCCACCAAAGGTACGCGACACCTACGGCGGGATATAAACAAAGCAGCAGACACAGGAACACCTAAGATGAAGGCATTCATTATTGCCTCAGTAGCAGCATTATTAGCACTGTCAGCACAAGCCAATGTGCACCGGTCAGCAACAGCACTTTATGAGCAGATCGCAAACCGTTGCATGTACATCGCGGCAACCCGCACTCCAGCGGACACGCCGGAGGCGGATTTAACCCACGCGGCGATGTTGTGCGTGAACGGAGCGGAACACGCGATAAACAATAGCGAGTTAATTGAAGCCTACCAGCGGAACACTCTGGCGGAAGATGTGGAGCAGGCTACCGACCAGCCAGCTGCCAACCGTGCCCAGTTATTCCTTGACGCTTACGACGCGGGGCAGGTGATAGGCCGCGGCTATATTGAGCCGAACGGTGACGACGACGAAATCTATGACGAGAAAGGTCATTATTAACCAATATAGGCACAGGAAACGAACGATGAAACGCATTCTTTTAGCCGCAGCCCAGGTAACATTTATGGCTCCGGCAGCACAGGCAGAACTGGTGGACAGCAAATGATCGCACTTATTATCACCTTATGCTTTACTGTGAGCGGACTATGCGTCGTTGTTGTGAAACTGGCGAACCGCAACGAAGAATTATACGATCGTATTCAGAAACTGGATCAACGCGAGCGTGATCGGCAGGCCCTAACCCGAACAGAGATTTAAAAATTGGGTGATATTTGGGACAATAATATTCCCTCTTACCCGGCTTTTGCCTGAACCTAAGTAAGCACGTTATAAGCGTAAGTTTCGACTTGCACAGAGCAATGCTTTAACTGAGCTAGTGGCGTGAAAAGGGGGATATAGGGCTTGTCATATTCTCAATATCTTATGAAATTAGGCAACAAAGGCCAAAAATATTTATATCCGCAGTAGGCTAAACGTAGAGTTCAACCGTACCATGTACGGCTCGATCGCACGTTGCAGTAGGCCGATAAAGAAGCCGAGCTTATGTCTGTGATACCTGATTAATCCCCTTCAACGGCAACAAGCCTTATCCAGTTATGGCAAGGTTTTTTATGTTTCTGCTTACACTTAGGTTTTATGCGCTGTTGCAGGCTGTACTGGTAACGAAGGAATAAGCCCCCGGCAGGGCCACCTGCGTGAGACCATCACTATTAGCGATGCTTGCCCTTCGCCTTCCAGATTATGCAGAGTGGGGTAAAACCTCAAGAGCTGGAACTGGTAATACGTGCTGCTCGTTTAACCGGAACCCTCCGGTTGCATCACAGGATACATCCCGATTAAGACATACCTTTCCGATGGGCATTAAAAAAACGCCGGTTGATGCGGCGGGAAGAACAATAGAAAAGTGCACTGTTTCTGCTATGGTGGCGCGCTTCTGCGCAGTCAATGTGTGCAGATGCGTTTCACGAACTGGTCCTGCACCATTGCCTGCGGGTGGCTCAGCGTCATGATTACCTTAACATAGCGGGGTCTTTAACGGTTATGCTCAGTCCTCAGTATTTAAAATCTATCGGGGCATTTCTAAACGACTCGTAAATCAAATCGCTCGGCGCTGGTGAGATCTTCGCATAACGCCTGGTTAAACTCCACATTGCCGCTTTCGATATGGGTATCTAATACTTTATTGTCGCGTTGCATGTGAATTGTGCTAATTTGCCCGGCGTACTGCTCAGGCGTTTATAACATCGTCCCTATTCATCATGTATGTCTTGAGGGTATCCCATAAAAATAATTCCGTGTCGGGCAATCTTCATCGACTCAGCACGGGTGATGGCATGTTTAATGCCACAACCCTCTAATGCGAGGGCATTAGTAATCATGGTATTCCTTCTTATGGTTTCCTTTTGGAAAGAAAAACTCGCACCGCATGCTGTTATTCTTTGAGCGGTTCTCGACGTGTCTTGCTTCGGCTGAGCGTCGCCGCTTCTTCCTGCTTTAGATGGTAATCGGCAACCTTATAAGCGAAGGCCCAGAAGTCACGATCTGCAGTTAACTGCTCTACCTGTTCACGCAGTCGCGCTAGTTCTTGCTCCAGTTCTTTTTCGTTCTGCATATTAGAAGTCTGGCTCGAAACTAAGGAAGACCAGACAAAACATCAGGAAGACAGACCAGGTGAAGAACCAATCTTTCACAAGACCCTTAGTCTTTGCCACATTTATCTTCTCGATCAAATAGCGGTTTTCTTCGTCCTCGCCATGCGGCGCTCTGTCGTACGCAGACAGAATCTGATTCACCGTGCGTAAGTCGCCGCTGGCCTTAAGACGCTTGTCCAGTTCACAATACGCAGCGGCCCGGCGCTTATTGATGCGGCAAACATGGACAAACGCACCAAACGCAGGTGGAATAATCCACGCTAAAAGAAGCACTAAGCGTGAGATAACCAGATACCCCATATCTAAACCCTTTAAAACAGTAATTTATATCGTATCTTTCCATGAGTATTGGAGATACCCCTGCTTGACATCAACCGACGTGAAGCGCTTCAAAGTAGCGCGGTTGCAGCGGATATCGTGCATGTGCTCGATGATTTAATAATTGCCCCTGCAATGACGCGCCAGAGATGCCCGCATTCCTCGTGGAAGTTGGCGGTAACCTTTCTTGCGAAATCAATTATTAAGGTGACGCTTGTCGTGCGGCGATGTCCTCAGAGGTCAGGGTGGCCCCCCTGCGCCACGGTTTTCCGCGTTTTTGTACCTTCTCCGGCGTGCTGGCCATAGTTGCTCGTTGTCTTCGTTGTTAATGACGTGAATATCCAATTTTATAGGATCAGTAATTTTGATATCCGTCACGTTTAACGCTTTTAGTTAACTATTACTCTCGTTTAAGACTTATCTAATCATTAATAAGTAAGGGCTAAGTAGCCAGAAACATGCCTGCAAGTTAGCATTCTACGAAAAGTGGTTCCCGCCTGATTGTTTACGATCATCGATATCGACTGGCTTATCCTTCGGGGTTTACTTGCCAGAGGATAATCATGGGCAAAAATAATTGCCCTTTATGAAAGCGTTATCAAAGACGGCGGGTTCCGGAACACCGCGCAGCAGGTCGTATGGCGCAGTCGATCCTGATTTCCCACTGGCTACAAGTGTTCGGGGCCTCGCTGCCCTTCGTTGACTTTATCGCCGATGAATCTTTGCCGCCTCTGTAACTGGAGGCTATAACATCCCACGGTTTAGTATCCAGTTCTGGGTAATCGCCTATATGCGGAAAGGTCCCTACCGAAAGGGCAGGGCAAGTTGCGTCGCATACGAAGCATCGTTCTTTAACTTCGGCGGCATAGAGCTAAAAACTTCACTCTTGTATCTAACAGTTAGTGGTAATCAACTACCACCACTGAAGCAAAGTGAGCCGCGCTTCACCTTGAAGGTCAGAGATGTTGAAAGCACTGAACATTAGCGGGTGTCACTTCTGAACAGGGACACGGTATGCACCACTCTGAGGGATAGTGGGCATGATAGAAGAATACTATCTGTCGAACATTCTGGCGATATCATGCATAGAATCACCTTGCCTATATCTGTCCCGGATAATCGCTTACTGTTCCGGTGAGTAGTTAATCCGGGTTCTTCGTTTCATGGCAATGTTCTCCCTGATTAAGAATAGCGTTGCATCTACCCGTTGAACCCACAGCACATAGCGGACATTTCGATCTTTAAGATTCTTTCCGCCGTCAGTTACTCGAGTCTTCCAGAGACAAGCCAGGCATACGCTCAAACTGTCACAGAATATTTGGCACGAGTTCGGCGCTGGCAGCGATGGCATGTCCGGCAACCACCGCGTCGCGATGCCTGCGAGGATTGCATCGAGACGGCCACAGAAAGCTTTGACAAGCAGGCTGTGGCGGAGGGATACCTTCTTTCCGATCGCACCTTAACGCACTTCGGCATAGATGATGGCCGAAATCACGATGCGATGATTGCGCAGTACTACCTGCTCTAGCCGTTGAATGACAGCTTACGGGTACTCACGCATGATGAACGAGCAAATGTTGGTGTCCAACATATAGGTCTTGATTACAGGTCAAACCGATCTTCATCGCTGACAACATCACTACGCTTGACCATAAAGTCCTGGTAGGCTTTTCGAGCTGAGTAAGCGAACCCCATGTTGGGCGAACGGGACGAAGGATTATGTTTTAACCTTCACGGACGATTTCCAGTTAACGCACCCCGCTCAAAATCCAATTCGTGGGGCAGCCGAATGACGCGATTATTGCCGTTTTCGAATATTGATACGGTTCTCATATTATTTCTCCTGAATGGCTGGCTTAAAAGCACTTGTTAAGTATGTGCAGATGTGGGGCATACATGTAAATGTGATATTCACGGAACGTTGAAACATGCACATAAGAGACACACAAATATGCTTTGCATACCTTAATTAATTTTTTCTTCATCTGAGGCCTGAGTAATCAGAGTCGACTGTTTCTCAAAAAAGTGCTGGGGGCTTTGAAATCGCTCTGAAGGAAAAACTTTAGAGACTGATTTAGTAGCAAATTTTCTTAACGAGTAAAAACGGAAGGCAGACTATTGATGACACTGTGAAGCGCATGAAGTCGGAAGCAGCATAATAGATGAATTTTCTGTGAAATAGGTTAGTTATTTTTTAAAAGAAAGAAAGAGCCCATGTATACCATGGGCTCTTTCTAAGATGCCTCGATTATTCTATCCAACTGTTGGTGGCCAGCACATTAACCAACTCGAGACCATCTGCTTGACTAGACACCTACAGAATAACCTATAAGCTGCAGTAAAACAAGGATATGAGGGCTATTGTTAATCCTATGCAGTAATGTCCAATATGGACTTTGAGCCGTAATAAATAGACGGAAAACTATCAAAGATGGACTGTGGACCGTAACTTCGGGGCAGTCAAACATCAGAGGTCAACAGTAAACTGTAATTACTGGGCGGTTAACTATTAAAGATGGACAGTAGACCGTAATTAATGGGCAGTAAACCATTAAAGATAGACAGTAGACCGGGGACTGTTAGAAATTCTGTTTCGTTGAAGTAAAAAACAACTACAAAAGAATGATAAATTTCCCAGCCCTTCGAATTTAATTAAGTGCTTAAGCCGCTCCAGTCCGACCTAGCGTTAACCGAAAAGGATGGTACCTTACCGTGAAATGAAGCAGGTCTCGCTACTGGGTTTGATTCTCATTCGGATCAGAACGTGGAAGCCAATCGTAAAAATGGCTCTGGTAAAAGATGGACGGAAAACCGAACTAAATGGATTGTGAACCATAATCTAGTCAGATGATATTCGTGCTAATACCTACCTCATTACTCATCGCTATTAATCCCACCCTGTTACTGTGGATAAGTGCCAGGTTTCGGCCTAACTATCCACTATCATAGTTCATATTCTATTGTATATCCGACATATGATGAGCTTTCGGACCGACTGGGCTGATACCGGCGTTAATCGATGGTACGTGCTGTTTTAAAGGCATTTCCCCGGGTAAATGGACTATACTTCGAGAAAGACTTTATTAAATATTGAGCGTTTCTTCAGCATGGCTATGGTAAGCAATCTGGGCTGCATCCAATAATGGTTGGGCGCTTCTTCAGACAGATAGTATAAAAGACGGGCAGAGTGTTACACTTACACAGCATCAGTTTAGTTGGCAGCATGATTACCGCATAATCTGGCCGAACGTATGGCAAGTTCCAGTTCCTCAGGTTTTGCACCATCCTGCATAATCTGAATCGGGGTTTTAGACACGCATTCACTGAGTTGAATGGGGGCCTTAAGCACACCGAAACGCAGCAGTGAATGAGTATTAGCATCAAACGCACTCATCATCTCCTTAAATCCTGGTATTAACCCGTCATCAGTGAATTGGAAAACAGGAAAGATGTAATCAGCATTCTGCTTAAACGCAATGAGTTGCTTCTTTTTCACTCGGAAAATTACTTCCTGACGTGTAACACCCAGTTTATGGGCCACGTCGTAGACTTTCAGGATGCCACCGAGTTCCTGCAGACTATTGTAAAATGCCTCCAGATTTTCACGACGACGGCGCACTTCACAAATTTTAAGGTCTGACGCCCGCGTTTTCTTTTCCATCTGAATGGAGCAAATGAGTTGCATCAGGGAACCATCATCCAGCGTGACGGCGTCCATTGCCTGTTTTTTATCCTCAAATTCGGGCATTAACGAAACGGCAATATTGTTAATCCTTTTTAGAAGATTTTGCTGATAACCGGTTAGGTGTGCTGTAGAGATCAGCTCTTGACCTACTTTTGTGGATCTTTTCATAAATTACCTCTGTTTGACTATTACTTTATACTTGACTGTAGTAATCGTCAAATTGATGAGGCTAAATGCGTATTAAAGGCCAGGCCTAGGTTTAAATAGAGGTTGATATAATAAAAGTTTTTCATATGTCATTATAAGAAAAAATAAATAACTCTTTTGATGGTTTTTTGGTCATAAGTGGGCCGGGTGTTCCAACCGGAACACGAGATGCTTGTATTTTACGAGGGTGAAAGTGCCATACTCTTAAATTGGATTGTTATAGCTCTTAACCGCTGTAAGCAAAAATTTAATCGTACCCAAGTATAGTGGGTATAACCCTTAGCATATTATCAAGGCTCCACTCTTGATGAACCAATCTCAGTATTTCTAGACGAACGTGCTATTTACGCCATAAATCTATATTAACTGAATATTTAAGATTATTTTCATCCACTCAAATTTCATTTTGACAGGACAATCTGGTTTTTTTGTTGAGGAGTTTATTATAATGCCAATGTCAGAGTGTCCCATATATGGCAAACAAGAGTGTATATAAATGCGGTGTATAGGTAAACCTTTCACGTGCAGGCTTTTATCCGGATCGGCGATCTACATTAACTATCTTTTATAGGAGAGCGCAGTACATACATCAATCCAGTATGACAGTAAACAGAAAATGCTGTTGAGATGATGGTTTGCAGGAGTCGGAATAAATTGGATTCAGCGAATAATTCTCTTGTTGGTGTAAGTTCAAAGTTTATAAGTGATGGTTTGATATCACTATTAATAGACGCAGGAATAACCAAGCGCATCTGTGCATCAGACTTTTTTCACAATGAGGATATAAAATTACTAATTTATTGAATGACTGTATACGTTTAATCGTGTGAAGGGTAATGTATGCAATTCAGGGAACCCTCGCCTGATCTTTTATTAGCATAAGTATAAAACGTCTCCAGCTCATTTTAAGCTTGTTCATCTTCACCATTATTATATTCCATAATATTAGGGATAAATACCTTTATCTGCCGAGAGGTTTTCTGAAACCCATGGGTTTAAATAATCTTTTTAATTCGGATTTTACGTCTGTATTGTAGTGATCATGAACGGATCTATATGAGGGCTTTTCTCAATGGATATTTCTTGGAAGTAATCTGGTTAATTTGCTTTTCATCTCAATGGATCGGGATTTTAAATTATTAAGAGATGATAATTATCAGAATGTTAAGGGTGTCCATTTTATAGCTGATATTATTCACAGCCTTAGAACATCTTTTTTTTCGGGCCTAAGCAGTCATACTTGATATCCTCACCTTCGATTTTTTTAAGTTTTCTGAATTTTCTCGATACTGTGTTTATGAAAATACTCAATTGACTATCTGAAAAGGCAGAGTTTGGTTAAGCTAAATAAATAAGTACCATTATCACTCTGCACATTTTTTAAAACAACTGATAGAATATAAACTCATTTTAGTTGGATGTACGTGAAAACTTCGATGCATATTGATCCCAGTAGATAGTTATTTTGGAGTTTCCAACTTGTATAATTCGAGGAGCATAGCGCACCAGTTTTCTGCTTTACTACGTATTGTTTTTGTACACCTGAGGCTGAAATTATGATTTTGTTAAGAACCTGACTGATTTTCCAGAAATTGTCGAACTTTCTTCTAGCTTCATCTGTCATGCTGTCAATGCTTTTGATGTTCTCTGCTTGATGCTCCGTACCACATTTACAACGAATTATTAATGCATTTGAATAGTTTAAACTAAGGATTTCGGCTTTAATAGAGTATAGGGTGTTTTGGAGTTCGCCCAGACGTGTTTTGTATGGGTTAAAAAATGATTTTGAAGAGTTCAGGCTCATCGTCGATACCAGCTAGACAATGGTGATGGTAGAGAAAGCGTGGCGCGTGTATGGTGGCATTTAAAAAGTGAGTTTTTTAAGCACCCTGCATATCTATCAAAGTTTGATTAATACTTGTAACACTTTTACTCGAAAAGTCGAACATGGAAAATTTCTTCATGTTCGACTTTTTAGGTAAAAGTTAAACAAAAGCATTTTGTCCATGTTCAACTTTTTTGCTAAAAGCTAAACATAAGCACTGTATTTATGTTTGACTTTTCGAGGTAAAGTTAAACATAATATAACGTTACCATGTTCGACTTTTTCATGAAAAGTTGAACATGGTAAGTGTGAATGATTTATAACTTTCATTTAAAAAATGGGCATATAAAAGGTATTCTGAGCACATGTATTTGTTGAAATAGAAGAGTGTTGCATGCAATGAGATTACTCATAATCAACTGATCTGACTAATTGGTTAAAAGTGTTAAAAGATAAGGCTTAAAAATTCACTTAAAATAATAAGTCTTGGGTCTTTAAACTATATTTTTCTTGAAAAAATGTTTATCTCACATTTGAGTTTCCTTAAGTATGCAAATCTAAAAGTCGAGTGTATATAGGTTGATTTCTGAATCAAAACACGATTTACCACAGACACTCAACCAAGTTTTACAGGTTGAAGTGTTAGTGATTCGATGTTTGTATAATCTTCTCGAGTCCAGTTCTTCTCAAACTCAGTTAATCACATTGAGTCTAGGTAGTCGTAAAATAATTATTCACGGCTTGATAAAATTTTGCAACATACTCAATTCTTATGCAGGGCAGCGCCAGATTTCGTGTTAATATCTTTCCTGGTCCGTTAAATATTAAAACACCTCGCTGGTGTAGATGGTTTTATTAGGTTAAACTTCAATGAAGTCGATAGGGATAAATTATTTAGTGAGTTATTGATTGATTATAACTTACAAAGATTAGGTTGTTCCATGAGCAAATCATTGAGACTCAAATTATTCGTCTGATTAAACTTATTATTATGTCCGGTTATTTTCAAGATTTACATTCTTATATGTGGCGGTTCTATGTGGAATATTACCTGTGTTCAAAAATAGAATATACTGTCTTTGGTGAACCTTCATTGTTGAGTACTGTTTTTAGCATCGTTCATCTGCAGGTTATAATGTCTGATGATCTGGTGTGTCAGTCCGAAAGTTTTCCACTTAGGTCTATAAGATATTATTTAATGTCTCCACAATATGTGTATAGAAATACATGCCTGAACTGCTTCGTTATTATTATCAGGTTTCCGGTTCGCAACAGGGAGTTGATTCTTATTTGTTCAACTTCATTTATGTGATAGAAGAAATAAATTTAAAAGTAAAGTTTAACTAAAACTAACTACTAAAGGTATTTTTTACACATCCTCAAAGTGCAAGTGGAAATACTAATTTGTAAAGAGTTCTTTTTATTAGGCGATAGGATGATTATGTACCGATACAAAATCACAGAAATATGTAGTCAGTTATGTCGGTGAGTTATATCAAAAATGAAAGCGATTCGTTTCATATAGTGCTATATCCCTCCTGGGATTATGCACAGCTACGCAATAATAAAAGTACTCAGATAACGAATTGACTTTTAGAACGGCGTCCAACAGTGTCAATATACAAGCAATGGTTCGTAGTCATTCATTAAATCAGACGGTATGGAAGGTAGCATGAGTCGTCGCGGTAACTGTCACTACAATGCGGTTGCAGGGTTTCTGCATCTACTGAAACGTAAACGGATAAAGAATAAGACATAACGGAATATGAAAAGAAGTACTTAGCGATGTTTTTGATGAAATTGAGATGTCTTATAGCTTTAGACGTCGACTCGGTTCGAGTGATCTAATGCCACTGACTGAATATGAAAACCAATATTACCACCGGCTCGGATGTATCTTTATTTTCTCAGGTAATTTATTCCTATGGAATTTGTATAAAAATATATCCAGTTTCTATCATCAAAGAAAAGTATCAGTCTAACTTAAACATGAGTCCACGTCTGAACTAAGCAACCATGGCTATAACGCGTTGATCTTCAGTATGGTAAATACATACGCCGATACAGCGAAAGACGCTAAGCTTATTCAAATATGGCAAGGGATTGAATGGCCTGAAAAAAGATGGAAACCTTAGTCCCACATCTAAAGGGTTACTTGTTTCAAACTTAGCTTTACAGTACTTTCAATCTTGATCCCAGATCATCATTTGATACACAGGAGAACCGATTAACGGTTGGCTTTAGCTGAATGATGCATTACCTGATAGTTTTCATGCCAATAATTTTATTTTTTCAGGGGCTTGACGATAATATATTCTGATAATGGTTTTGCGTACACATAAATGCAGTGGGAACCAGGGAACGAGCAGGGCAAACAATGTCGGGCAAAATCTATGCCTTCCGACATCAGTTCGTCACCCAATGCGAACGGTTCAACCGGGTATATCGTGGGAGCAAACTGGTGTTACATCTTCAGGTGCTGACTGCCCGGCGGAGGCGTCGGAATCCTCCTAAACCACTCGGCCAGGTATGGAGGCGGATATGGACCTAAGCCGCGCCGCGACTGGCTTGCGAAAAAGCGACAGTACGCAGAGCTAAATTTTTTGTGATCGCGATCAAAACACTGTTCCAAATCGTGCCCCAGTATCAGACCCGGATGATTTGACGATGACTGCGATTTATTCAGGTTGTGAGAGTCATACTTTTTCATTGCTTTGTTATTTAACTGCCCGCCGAAGATGGCGTTTTTTAGGCTTGAGATATGCGCATTAACTGGGCAGTCGTCTACAACGCTGACGCGTGAGCGTGTACCGCTGGAGCCTTATCGGCTTCAAGTACTCTTCTGGCTAAACAAGGGCGCATTACCTTTTCACGGCGAAGCCACCGCGACGGCTTATCCGGAAAACACGAAAAGGCAAAGCGGCTTGCGTGCTAATGACCCAATAACCACAGACACAGGAACCAGGGCTATGAAAAAATTGTTAGTTGTAGGTGCTGTAATGGCGCTGGCCGGTTGTACTTCATCGGCGGAAAGAATGTATGAATGCGAATCGCAAGGCGTAAGCCGCGATGCGTGCTACGTGGCAGAGCAGAACCGCAAGGCCACGATCAACGGCGCAGCTGAAAAACAGGCGCTTGAAAACGCCGCAGGGCTTTACGGGCCGAAAGGCACCGAAACACACAAACACCGCAAGCACCACGAAGACGATTACGACGACGAGTAATCGACCGTGCAGACAGTCAACCACGCGACCGCCGCGCGCATGATCGCAGCGTTACTGGCGAGCGTCGATAAGACCGGCGCGCCGGTGCAGATTGTCGACCCTGGCCGCCATCGTGCTGTATTGATCAGTATCGATACATGGCGGCAGCTTTGCGAAGCCCTGAGCATTCCCGATGAGACAATAGAACATGAGCAAGATTTTTAAGATAGCCACCACCGCAGCAACATTCGCGCTTATCGTAGCGATGGTATCCCCTGCGCACGCTATCAGCGAAGCCTACCGCCGCCAGCTACAGCTTGAGCACAAAACAGAGCTGAGCGATATTGACGACGCGAACCGCCACCCCGCAGACCGCACCGGGAAGAAATTCACCGGCGGCGATAACAACATGTTTGAGGTAATCACCGATAGCCAGTGCAAGGTAATGCGGATCAACGGCTTTGTGCCGAAGCGTTTCGAGCGCAAGCACGGCAAGGTATTAGTTACCGCAGCCACCGGTGACAAGTTCGAAGTAAATCCGAAAGCGTGCCACGTTGGCTGGCTGAATGATGGCGAAGTTATCCCGTTAGAGCAGGAGTAATCGTGATGATGCGCCATGCCTCTAAGCCGATGAAACTTGTTTTCAGCGTGAACCTTGTAGACCCGGATCATGAGAATAATCTGATGCCGATGAAGACCCGCGCGTTAGTGCAGGTATCTGTAACAGGAACGATCGCAGATCATGGCGTAATTTTTACCGACATGGATGCCGCGCACGCGCAGGAAACACCGCCTAAAATGTTCGAGATCATAGAGAACCTTTTCCCGATGATCGGCGATATTATGCAGGGAGTCCGAAGCGGCAAGCTGAAGCCGGACACGCAAAGCGTGAATATATACGACTCCGACGTCAGCGAAACGATAAAACCCCATAAACTAGATAGTTAAATGCGCACACTAACCCACCAAGACGCGGGGCGCTCACTGCCTGAACTGATGCGATACGTTGCGGATTCAGGCCAGGCAGTGAAGATTATTAGGAGCGGCAACAGTGGCGCGTGCGCCCTAATCGGATTCGCCCAACTTGAGTCGATAACCCAGCAACTGCGGAAACTTACCGCCGCGCTGGACGGTTTAGACGAACCCACCCGCAAAGAGATATACAAGGCGCTGGCCCGCAAAGATTGATGTAAGAAGCACACAATACGACCGTAACGATGAAAGCTGATTATCCGCCGAGCCCAGGTATTTTTTATTACGCCTTCGGTATTGAAGCTTTGCCATGTAGTAGCGTGTATTCCACGCCTAGGCGGCGCGTTGCCGATGTCATAATCGTACCGGCGGCAGGCACGCCGACCGAGCGGATCGAACTGGCCATCTTTGACCAGTCGCTGACCGACGTTAGCGAGAAAATCGGGCGCTAGCTGAGCGCGCATTTACTCATGTGCAATATGCACCACAGTAAAAAGCACCTCGCGAAAATCGACACGATTCTAGAATGTTTGCGGCACATAAAGCGCTTAAACGCGGTGATCGCCAACGGCATGGATCACTTTAACAGCCACGACTAAGGGCGCGGCGTAACAAAGAGATTGACGACCCGGCACACCGAAGCGGGCAAATAGATAGCCGCGCTGGCCAAAAAAATCCGCGCGCTTAAAAGTATAAAAGATATAATGTAGATATATAAAAGGTATATAATGTATATCCACCTGGTCCGCATTATTAGATCTTTGGAGTACCCAACATGAGAAAACCACCTGTAGATATTTTCGCCGCAGCGCAGGGCGTAGACAACGGCGCACCGTTGAAGACCGCGAGGAGCAGAGAAGGCGTTACGATGCGTCCTAAACTTCTTCGCAACCTACCGGCTGACTTTTTCTACCGTCACGAATCATTGCGCAAAGCGGGTTTAACTACCCTGGACTTTTCTTCTTTCATCGTTGAAGCCATTCGCGAGAAGCTGGAGCAGAACGAGAAGAAGTAACAAGACCGCCGGAAGGCGGTTTTTAAAGTAAGAGGCTTACCAATATGAGCAAGACGGCTACCCACGACACGGCGATCATTTATAACGTCGAGCCGTCCCCGGTTTTTGTAGTTCTCCGCAATCCTATCAATAAAGACTTCCCGCCCCGTTTCGCTGACCTTATCAGCATATGTGGCGGTTTAGGCGCGACCGCAAAAGGGATGCGCCTGTTATGCCCTGACGGCAAAGTTAGAACCCTTCCAAACAGCCGGTATTACTTCTTTAGCGGCAAAGACAAAGCACTAGCCCACGTCGTGCAGCAGGCAGCGCAAATCGCCGCCGAGCTGGAGCGCCGCCGCGCTGAGATACTGGTGGTACACGACGAAGCGAGCGAAGCGCTACGCATATTTGAAGCATGCCAGCACGCTAAATATTAAGTATCACCACAGATAAATATACACAAAAGATATCATAGGTATATACGTTAGATATCACCACTCCGCAGGAAGGGCGAAAAATGAGCAACGCAAAGGCTGATAAACTCTTAGCGAAAGCGCTGGATAACAGCAGCAAAGAAGAAGCGATAACTCGTTTGGCATGGCGTTTACCTATGCAGAACGCGCAGGTATTCGCCTTTCCACGATTCACCGCGTCGAAATAGTCGAAGTTAAAAGCGGCGGCAGTATCGACCCGAAGCGCGAGTGCGAGTTAATCGACAAGTACAAAGCCACGTTAAAGTGTGGGAAGGAGTTAGCGGCGAAACTGGCGACAGCTGAAAATCGCAGGGAGGAATATTTTAGCGTGGCGGGCGAATATCTTGAGCGTACAGACGAGGCCACAGCGCACGTCGAATACTTAGAACGGCAGTTAGCTGAATTACGCAGCTACCGAGCAAACAGCGTATCCCCAGCATTGCATAAAGCTGCTCTGAATGAGATCGCACGCCTTAAACAGAAGATAAGTGGCAGCAAAAACGACGGCGATTATAAGATGAGAATGCGCCTTTCATGTTCGGAAGAGCGCGAGCGCGCCAAGTATGCAGACCTGGGGAAGACCCGCGCGGAACTAATAGAAATGACGACCCGCCGTCGCCAGTTGAGCAGCGAAAACGGCAAGCAACATGACCGCCTGTTACAACAGGAGAAGGATAAAGTGGAGTTAGCCCGCCAGTTGACCGCCTGGAAACGTGACCGCACTCAGAATTGCGACGGCGGAAGCCTTGACCGCCACCCTGGCTGAATGCCTGACATTACGCGCGACCATAAGCGGGCAGGCCAGAGAGATAGCCACATTTTGCAGCGACCGCGACGCGTTGCAAATCGAACTGGGAAAGCCCAAAGATAACGCGTTTAAAAAATTGTTTGGCTAGTAAGTAACACCCCGCACGCGACGCGGGCAATTAACACAGACACAGGAAAATAAATATGAACCGCTTCACCCTAGCGGCGCTGGTCGCCGCACTTCTGATCAGCACCGGCGCGCAGGCGCACCAGTACACAAAGCAAATTACCGAATGGAAAGCCCGCCTATCTAACATGCAAACGCAGCTTGATAGCTTTGAGTACGCCGCCAATCCCAACGCCGACCCCGACGGCACAAAAGGAACCATCACCCACGCCCCTTCGGATGCGGTGTATACCGTCGGTAATTTACTGGACATTATCAAGCCGTATGCGACTGATCAAGAAGCGGGGCGCTTAATAAGGGCGGCAGGCAGTGTGCTATCGCTGGGCGCGCGTGGCGGCGCGACGGAAAATGCGCTTAGAAAATTAAACGCGTCTGACGCGTTAGCCAACCGCCTATATAAGCAGCTTGACGAAATGGAGCACCTGGACGACGAAATGACACTGACAGTGCTGGAAGCGGAGAGGGCGGGCATATGACTAAAGCACTTTACACCCTGAAAGATGGGGAAATCATGGCTCGACGCGCCAATTACATGCACGCCAGCCGCGACGGCGGCAAGACCTTCACACGCTACGAAAGCGCAGGCGCATTCGAGCGGCAAACCGGGCACAAAGTCGCCCCGGTTATCCGTTCGCAGATCATCAAAGACAACGGCGGCCTTTCAATGAAGATTGGCGACAAAACAAAACCGGTAGAACGCACTTTTCAGGGCGTGCCTTTCGTCGTGATTTTTGAGCGTAAAAAATAATGAGCCTCGCCGACGATATTTTACAGGCGGCAGCACGGCCACGCCGCCCCGTTCCGGGCGAAACGGTTTACGTGATCCGTAAACAGCTGACCCGCCCCAACTGTGTGCCAGAGTTGCCCGCGCTTATCAGCAAATGCTATACGCGCCGCGTGCAGCTGAACGGAATCCGCGTAATCGTAATGGGGCCGGGCGTGAAGGACTTCACCGGCGAGGGCGTGTTTTGCACCTTCTCCGCGCATGAAGTTTTTTTGAGCTATGTCGATGCGCTGGAGTATGCCGTCGAAGTAATTCAAACCCGGCTTGATGAAATAGAGCAGCAGCGCCAGAACGCCGCCGCCGTAATGGCAGATATTCAGCGCCACTTAACGCAGGAGCTTACAGAATGAAAATCATTTACCCCCTGAAGAAAACCGCCGTTAAGCCTGGCGAGATCCCAACCATTGACCAGCTGACGCAGCCTCGCGAGGTACGTCGCGAAACGCCGCAGGGCTTACGCCTGGCCGCCATCGGCGCGCCTTCAAACTTCGAAGGCAATTTGTATATGCGCCAGCATTACGACTTTTTCGATACCCGCCCCGAGCTTATGGACGGTATCTCACGGCAGGCGAACGCCGCAGCGGCCAAGCTGGGCGAAATGAAACACGCCGCCATATTGCTGATGTGTGAAGCGCATAACGAAATCAAATCGGAGCAACGCCGGTGAACCTGAAGACAGTTTTTGATGTTATGGCATACGCGCAAGCGAACGGCTTTACCCCGACGGCCACTCGCGGGATTCTGACGCACGCGAACGCCCGCCTGTTAAAGCCTTATACCATCTTCAGCGGCAACGTTACCGCAGCTGCCATTGAAGCCGCACGCACGATGCGGGGCGAATACGTGGGGCATACGTTAATTGTTGAGCACCCGGAGAAGATGCAACGAGGCTTAACGGATTGGGTACGCGATAATGTGCTGAACGACTACGACGCTTTCGAGCGGGAAGTAAGACGCCTTAGCACGGTGAACATCGCTACCCGCCTGGAGAATGCCGCACTTAGCCAGAAGGATGCGACATACGAAAGCCTGGGGATCACCCTTGTTGCCTGGGCGGATATCCCCGCCGACGTGCAGCGCCTGTTATATATCCATTGCATAGGGAAACGATGCGGCAACCATGCCGACTTTACCCCAGGGCGCCAACATGAGCCAGCAGAAGGCGGCCAAGCTGTTAGCCGAGGCCAGGCGGCTTAAAAGGGATAAAGAGTCTTACCGCAATCTTTATCTGACGCGCAAGACGATGAGAGCGAAGCCGAGAAGAAGTTAGAACTCCTGAAAAAGTATGTGAAGACTATGAAAAAACCAAAAATGACGGCGCACAAAGCGCCGCTATTGTTACGCCCCGGATCGGCAATGTTTGACGCGCTGACCGGTATCGCCGCCGCGACTATTAAGGCGATAAACAAACCAGGCGTGCGCATGATCCGCAGCAAGAACCAATTTACCCGCGCTTTCGGTGCGGCATGGCTGGCGCTTTTCGGCGCATTGTTGCCGTTGTTCATCCTCCGAGCCGCCGCCGGAGCTGTGTTAATGCACGATATGTTTTACGCCTGGCGGAAATAATAAAGATATGCCATGGATATCTTTTGTATATACAATAGATATCTAATGTGTATGTAATGGATATTTGAAACGCAACACCATAGACACAGGAAACCGAAGATGAAGAGATTAGCAGTTATCGCCGCAGTGCTTGTGCTGGCAAGTTGTGCAGCTAATGGTGACGTGGATATCGGCACCGGTACGGGCGGGGGTTTAGGTCTGGGCGCGGGCTTATCTTTGCCAGGCGGCAAGGCCGAAACCAAACCGGCACCGGCGCTTAGCCCGCACCTCAAAAAAGAGTGCGGCATGTTCGCGGCGAACGTACACAACACGTCTGAAGAAGCCGCGTTGAAGATGTGCAAGATTGGCGTACGCGACGCGCTCAAAAAGCACGGTGAGGAATTATGCACCCGCCGCCTGGAGAGCTACACGAAAGAGCAACTGAGCCACATCGGCCAGGATCATGACGTATTCGCGGAGAATAACGCCGCTTACGCTTATGGTTGCGACGTTGGCAAAGCCAGCCTGAAAGGCGAAGACCTGCAAGGCAATGCGATCAACGACAGCGAAGAAGACGACGACTACGAGTAACCCTTAACACTAGTGGACACGCTAACCAGACACAGGAACATAAGCAATGAAGCGTAAAATCATTAGCGCAGTAGCCGCACTTATGATGGCAGCCGCAGCGCAAGCCTGTACTTGCCGCACTGACTCTTCTGGCACAACGCGCTGTAACTAAACAATCATAGGTGAATTATCATCAGTCTTTTTTAGCTGGCTCATTCTGGGCTATGTCGTAGCGTGTATCGCTTCATCGCCGCTAACTGGGGCGCCTTTGTTGCACACGTTCAAGATCACGGCGTGTGCACCCCGCGCGAACGAAGAAGCGCAACTCATTTATGAGGCTATCGGAGGCGAGCCAGAGTGAAAGCGTTCTATAGCATGCTTCACGCACAGGCAAACTTTGTCACAGTCAAAGAATACGACGATATAGATGGACGGCGGGATGTGCTGATTATCCAAGCCGACCCGATGCCAATGATCGCCGCGATTGATGCCACCGAGCGCCACAAAGGAGTCACGCTGGGCCACGAAGTGTTAGCGACCCTGGAACTGAACTCTCACGAAGTACACCACGAAACGCTGTACAGCGAGGGCAACTACTGGCAGTCGGAGCACCTTTATTTTGAACCGATGCGCAGTGTCATGCGTGCCAACCTGGCCGCGCGTTGCGGGCTCAAGCTGTTAGAAGGTGACGAGCTGGCAAACGTCAAAGCAGCTGAAGCCACCTCGCGCCGTTTGCAAATGTACAACAGGCGCGAAAAGGATTATGGCAAACAGCTGTTAAACACTCTTCAATCACCGGCAACGTTAGACCACCCTGCTACCTGGACTTGCATCCTGGGGGCGCGGTCATCGGCGCTGGCTTCTAAATCATGTTAGGGCAATTGGTGAAGTAATGGGGATCGTCTCACGCATTAAAGTCTGGCTTTCACAGATAGAAGCGGCCGCCGCCTTAGCCGTTAACGTTGCCTGGCTAGTTAATAGCTAAGGCACTGCCGCAACCCTGAAGCGCTGCCCGCCGTTCGGGATAAGTGCGCTGGTGATCTGCTTACACGGCAGCACTGTAAGCGCTCATCCGGCGTATGGCTGATCGCGATTACCCGATAACCGTATGCATGTGCACAGGCTGATAACGCGTCAGGTGAAGAAAGTTATTAATTCTCAAGCCCGCCACAGTACGTGCTTTATTTCCCACAGTTAATCGTTTTCGTGGTTACATATTATTACATCATGTAAATAAACCCTGACAAGGAACGTAGTTTCTTTAATTTAAAAACACCTTTTCAGAATAATCCGTAGGGAGTAGGATCACTACCGTTACGAAAGTGACTTGTATAAGTGTGACCAAATAGCAGGTAACGAATTGCCACCATGGACGGCAAAATTTAAAAGGAAAACGCTACATGAAAAACAGCACTCTTTACATCGATGGTCACAAAGCAACTGTGCGCTATGATCCGATTATAGGAATGATGCGTGGCGTTTTCCTGAATACCAAAGGCGAAGCGCGATTTATGGCCAGCGACTGCAAAGAACTGAAGATCGCCGCCCGCGATGCGCTGGAAGGATACCGCCACGACTGCAAGCGTGCCGGTATTGAACCTTTTCGCCGCAAGAATTTATTACCTCTAGTGCCAACTCTCCAAAAATTGAAATCGTTATTGCATTAACTATTTGTGAAAGTATTTATTTTTTTCCGCCAGTTAGCGGGTTTTTTATATAAGGAAATGATTTATGAAAATTATATCTCTGACTATAGCAGCAATATTTGCCGCCGCCTCTTTCACTGCCGCAGCCGCACAGCACACCATAACAGGCGGTTACGCAAATACTAACGTTAAAACTCTGGATACAGATTTAAAAGGTGTGAACGTTAAATACAATTACACCTTTGATAATTCGCCTTTTGGCCTGATCGCGTCAGTCACGGCGACTGAGCATGAAGAAACAATAAACGGCTATATTCCGGTGAAGGTTAAGGGGGAATACTTCTCCGCAGCCTTGGGCGCGTCATATGCCGTGACCGATTGGGCGAAACCTTACGTGATGATCGGCAGCGGTAAAGGCACAATTAAAGCGGCGACCTATTACGGCGACGCGGAAGAGAATGAAAACGGCTTTGTTTATGGCGCAGGCATTCAATTTACTCCGTTTGCTGGCTTTACTATCGACACCTCATATGAACATACAAAAGTATTTGAGTCAGACATTAATACTTTTGTGCTCGGCGCTGGCTGGCGCTTCTAAATAGAATTGTCAGAGAACGCGAGTAAATGAAAAAAATATTAAATGCCGCCATCATTGCAGCCGCCGTATTACTTGCCGGTTGCGCCCCTAAGGTATCCCCCCTGGGAACCATGCATGCCAGTCGCGCAGATGGTACGGTAACACTGGGATATAAAGTCATGGGGATCGGCGCGGATAATCACCAGCCGAGTTTTGTAGCGGGCAACCCGAAAGCAGAGCAGGCTTGCAAGGTATGGGGCTATACCAGCGCGCAAGAGTTGGACGCGAATATGGTTAATATCCAATGCTTGAAAGCTGATCCATATATGAGATGTGTAACGGCGGTATTTTCGAAGGTCTACCAGTGTGCGGGCGGCCAGCCCGAAGCAGTAACCAAAAGCTAACACGCCTGAAGCCCGCCGCCGCGCGGGCTTTTTTGTACCCTTCATAAATTTAATTGCACAAATTTTAAAAATATCAACGCAATTAAATCCGATGTCGGTTATCTTGCCTTCATCGAAAGGATACAGATAGAGGTAACCGCGACAATGACTATCCACCTACCGATCTGAAAAATACCAAACGTGCCGGCTTAGGCTAGGAAATGCTGGAAAGAGCTTGCCCATTCAGCCCCTTACGAGATCGGGCGCTTTGAGCACAACAACACCGCATTAAATCGCGCAAACTCTTTTCGCGAAGCGCAGGCCATGGCAGCCAGCCGCGATAAATATGACGTGCAGGTCTTCAACTACAACACCTATGAAGAGGAGGCTCGTCGGTGGAACCGCAGGCCGCAGGCCCGGCTGCAATGACTTAAGCAGAAGTTGAAGCCGTATCCATGATTGCCAGTACTGTACGCCACGAACTGAGAAAGAAAGATATTTCATTGCCTGCCCTTCGCGCTATCAACGCCAGCCGCCCGCGCGTTTCTGGCCCTGATTGGCCGTGATCAAAGCCGCCTCACGGCAGACCGTGATACCGTATGCGACATCTTCAAAACGCATTTAGTTAACTGCTATCAACACGACGTTTTAGATTGGCTCGAGATCACGCAGGCTGAGCAGCAGGCGACTAAGGCGCAGCGCCCCGCGACTTGCTGGAAGCCCTACGCATGGCGCTTCTACGGGGCCTGGATATTGTCGAAGTAATGCAGGTCAACGCATGACCAAAAGAATCACTGCCCGCCCGAAGCGGCCAGGCTGAAGGCCGACGGGCGCGGGATTGCTCTTGTTGACGAGTACATATCAAGGAAGGCCAAAACAAAATTCCAGTGCCCGAAAGGGCACATCTTTGAAGCTATCTTCTGGCCGCGTTGAAACACATCCAAAACGCAGCCGACGGGATATGATGCGCAATGGCAGGACGAAAAAGGCTTTTCGCGTGAGGTACGCGGCGATTTTTCCTCGCAAGGGCCACCCTGTCACTACGTGACGTAGTGAATGTCCCCACTGGTTTTTACGTATAACCGACCGGATTAATCCGGCGGAGTTTTATGTAGTCAACCATCAGCAATAGCCCCCACCGACCCCACACCCTACGTGCAAAAATGGGCGTAACGGTAGCGACTATCGAGCTTATCAAGGAGAACAATTCGCACGCCGTTGTACTGGCTGAAGACTTCGACCCGGACTACATCGAGCACAACAGCAACGCCATGGAATAGACGTCGCGAAGAGTAAAGGATTTTACGCTGGCCGAGCGGCGCAGGCGTGGAAGCACGCGAAGGTCATCAAGCTTTACGAGCGCGACGAGTCCACCCAGGCGGAGATCGCGTAGGCTAACCACTACCCGCGCTATAATCCGAGAGCACCGCGCAGCTGCAGAATAGCGCCCATAAAAAACTCCCCACGCCGCGACGCGTGGAGAGTCACACAACCACAGACACAGGAATTTGTTTGCAGTCGATAGGCGGATGATAGCACCGAATGAAAGTAAGTTTTAACAAAAACTATCATTTTTGCTCTCACCCACAAAACACGCTAAAGATTTAATTGCATCAATATTAAATTTGATGAAATTAAATGGCGGCAAGGCCAGAACGGCCAGCAGTATTTGCACCCGGAGAACGTGAACTAGTACTTGCCGACGAACGACGGCTTGCGCCACTGGTGAGTGCGGGCGTAGTGTACAGGACCAGCGACAGCCTGATCCCCTTAGCGAAGAGAACATTCTATTGAAAGCTGCAGCCGTTGAAGTGTTCAACCGGACCCCTAAAAGA
The DNA here is from genome assembly GCF_023736175.1 of Leclercia sp. LTM14. Classification (NCBI taxonomy): domain Bacteria; kingdom Pseudomonadati; phylum Pseudomonadota; class Gammaproteobacteria; order Enterobacterales; family Enterobacteriaceae; genus Leclercia; species Leclercia sp. LTM14. The sequence goes on along the minus strand of NZ_JAIKTT010000010.1, from coordinate 187,863 downwards.
CCTGTTAATGATTCAAAATAGTTACAACATACAAATAAATATTAGTACTTCTCATACCTGAAACTTCAGCGTAGGCCTGAACCACAATGCCCATCCCTTACCCCAGACACATTCCGTGCACAGCGGGAACTCCTGAGCCAAGCTCACCCTGAAAAGCGCCGCCGCCCCCGGGCGAAGCCCGGGAGTTGTGTCGTTATTAATTATGGATGTTGTAACTAGATTCTTCTTTGCTGTACGCTGTGTCGCTGGGAAATTTGAGTACTCACTCGTAAGCGCCCCAAAGGGCCGCTAACGCGGAGATACGCCACAACTGCGGCTTCGCCTTGTTGTGACCACTCCGACCGCGTACAGAAGGTTCTGTATTGCTGATAATGGGTTTTGGCTTATCAGGGAGGGGGGATTTTATATCAGCCCGCCAACTTCGCTGGGTCACGACGTCACTTAACGATTATGCCATATTCAGCAATGACTGGCGCCTCCATACCGTAAGCTGGTATCAGGAAAACCAACATCAAACATCAAACCGACGGTCGATGTTTTCATCTCTCCTTGCGTTACAGGTCCATATGTCTGGATTGCTTGTCTGGTCGGCAATCCTGGCTGGTTGACGGGCTGTCGACCTTCGACACGTCGATAGTGGCCGTTGCGGTTGTGTCCCCATCAAGCCACGGGGGAGTGAAATCGACTGCTATTTTCCCTGGCGTGCCGCCCATAAGACGTGCACCGTCGATCATTGTTTCGATCTGGGTTATAGGATAGCTCTCCCCGCGCCATGTAATGTTCAGTCTGCCGTTCTGCTCGCTGATGTGGACGAACGTACCGTCATTGCACAGATAGCTGGTTGCTATAGGAGTTGCTGTTGCGGTACTTGCTGCGGTGAGAATCGTTGCAGCTATGATGGCTTTAGTTCTCATGCTATGTCCTGTTGGGGAGCTTCCGCGCCCCGGTGCAAAGGTTGCTTGATGGCGTAACGTTATCGCTATTTGGCGATACTTGCATGGGGTTTGACGCTCAACGGAACGGTTACATACGTTAATGGCTTTTTGTTCAATAAACCAAAACATTAATCAGCTCTCCTGTGCAGGCACGCCGCAGACGTGGCAGATGCACACGAGGTGGTCGTAGCTTGCGAGAGATCCATAAACCGGCCCGGGTCATCAACGGACGCACGGTCTCTTTAGGCAGATAAAGATCATGAACCTCTGCAAGCTTCATGCAGGCTAATGTCGGACAAAAAGCGGCGTAACATTCGAAGATAATGCGTAGTGCACGAGCTGCGAGGCCAGGCATCAGATGGCGATTACCGGGTTGCCCGCAGCGACGGTTAATCAAGTCGCGCAGGATCCTGAGTCGCTTAACATCGATTTTAGAGAAAAGCTCCGTTCCGTATGCCTTCATTGGCATCTTTAAGCTAATTAAGTCTGAAATGGAGAATCAAACACATTTACCATTTTTTCTCTGAAACGCCCCAAGAACTGTAACACCTCAGTATTTGAATGCTCGGAAAGCGTAAGAGAAGTTGCCATAACTGTGTCGTTTTTGGAGTCACTATAGGAGAAGATAAGCTGCTGAGAATCTCTGTTGTGAGATGGTGTTAAGCTGGGACGGTTAAGAGGGAGGCCTTGAACATTATGATCATCTTTTTTCTCAACAGCTTCAAAAATCACTTCACATTCAGGGACATCATTTTTAAGTCGCTTTGCAAATTCAGTCAATTTTGGTTCAGCAAAAGTATATAACCACGCTTCCTGGTTAGCCGATTTGCTGATTCTTAAAATTCGGCCCAAGACTTGACGGAAATAGAGCTCGGTTTTAACTCTACTCAAATGGCAACAAACCTGTAGTCTTGGAATATCAGTACCTTCACTAACCATCCCTACACTGACAATCCACTGTATCGAGTTAGTCCTGAAGTGTTCAATCGTTTTTGCTGCCCTAGGGTCTTTATAGGATACAAGCACTGCTGACTGGTTAAAGGTGCCCTTGAGGATATGCAAGATGAGCAAAGCATGTTGCACTGATGACGCCACTATCAACCCACCGGCTTCCGGATTTTTTTCGCGGATAGATTCAAGCCGGGAAATCGCCAGATTGAGTACATGTTTCATTGCCATGTCATTAGTAATGACATCTTGATAAGTGATGTCGGAATGGCTCAGTAATTCCTGTAAATTTTTGAATGCTTTTTGTTCTTCATCGTTGTCAGAGACAACTAATTGCTCATTATCAACCAGAACAATATTAGGTACTCGGCAGACCTGGTCGCGAGTTGCTTCTTTCAGGCCATAGGCAAAGTCACACTGAATTCGTCCTTCAGGATCGCTGTAGCGCGCCATGACAATAGGGGCCTTATCAGAACGCCAAGGCGTGCCTGTTAATGCCAGCGTGAATGCAGCATGCTTCTGGATGTTCAGGATAATCTCTTCGCCCCAGCTATTTGCGTTTTCAACAGAGGTTCCAGAGCAATGGTGAACTTCGTCAAAAATAACCAGCACGCGGTTCAGCTTCAACAGACTCCAGAAATCTTCATTGAAGAAAAGCAGACTTTGATAAGTGTAAGAACAACCCACTGCGCCGATGACACCATCGAAACGCGCACCGAAACGTTGGCTGAAAGTATCGTGAATAGACTTCGACACTGAAACTGAAGGAGAAAAGCAGAGAACAAAATCAATTTTTCCTGATTTATATAGTCGAAACGCCAGTTCTGCTGCCATGCGTGTTTTGCCTGCGCCGGGTGTTGCCAGGCACAAAAAATGTCGCGCATTCTGGTAAATTTTAAGTGCATCGTTGACACAATCTTGCTGCCATTGTCTTAATTTCATAAAGAACTGCTTTTACAATAAGATAGTACATTATTGATAGCAGTAATCTGCCCCATTAGCGTGGAGCTTTTTTCTCGTGATTTCATATAGAGCATTTCGAGTTCAGATCGCATGTCAGGGAGATGAGCGAAAAGGGATTTGTATTCTTCCGATTCACCAACGCTTATTATCAATGAAATTTGATATTCCTTCAGCTGAGACTCAAGGTATTTGATTGAGCTTCTATCTGAACAAGTATCAAAATTAGCTGACGAGTTTTCATCAATCTTTTTGTCTGACAATATTACAGGTTCTTTTATAGCCATAGTATGCTCTGGGATAAAGAGCGACGTTTTATGAAATGTAGATTGTTGTGGATTCGGCGCTACCTTCTTATGTAGTTCACCACTGTTAACCATAGCTATGAGGGTTCTGTAGATTGCTCTACGATCTTCTGCATAAAGCCTGGCCTCATCATTTTGATGTAATAGCTTGTTTCTTAGTGATTTAACCGTAAAGCCATCAAAGTCATCGGTAGATAATGCGAATTGTATCTGAAAGTAGTTTTTGTGCTTCAGTTGGGACATTAGTAACTCGACATTAGTGACTTGAGGTAATAAAAACGGATTATAATCCGTGGAACTAAAATCCTCAACCCTGGATAGTCTTCTCTTTAACGAGATGAAGATGAAAGACTTATCTGTTCTTTTTGGAAGAAAACTTCGAGCAAAACGCAAAGCTCTTGGAATATCTCAAGAAAAGTTGGCTTTGCTTACTGAAATAGATAGAAGTTATGTGGGAAGGATTGAGCGTGGTGAGGTTAATATTACGCTTGAGAAGCTGTATCAATTTTCTGAGGTGCTTCAATGTGATGTTCGTGACCTCCTGCCATAGTTTCTTGTTCAAATAGTTATGTCTTCAATTTTAATTAAAAATTCGAATTTATTTAACGACTTGTATGCTAAATATCCCGAATGATGAAGGCATAAAAATTGGCGTTCAACGATCTTGGTGTCATTACATCACGCATATGCTTACATGCTAATACCTTCGGTCAACTTATGCGCGTGAAAGGGCGGCAGACCCTGGGCGGCTATTGGTGTTGACATTACGATTGAAGTACGAGTTTCCCCATACATGTTAATCCGCTCTATAAGCCTTTCAAGATCGGCAAGACGAGTAGTAAGACGCCGGTCAATCTCGTCCTGCAGTATCCGGAGTCGGTTTCATCGTTCATCGAGAAAAACTCCGTATGCCGTCATTGGTCTCATCCTCAGAAAGCGGCGATCGCTGTGGTGAGACTATAGCGCGTACATGTCTATCTGGTCAGATACGGACATCTCAATTTAGCTATTACAGTGCATGTTATTGCAAGCTTAAAAAGTCACCCGATTTCCCCAGTTTTGAAATGTCACCTTAAGTGAGGTAAAGGCGAGGAGATAATGAGGCTAGGCACCGGATGACTGGAATGGGTGATTTCTACGGCATGACAATGAGTATATATTGACTCAAAATATCAACTTGAGTATATATTAACTCATCATCAATTATCTGGTAGAAACACGTGAAAATTAACTACTTCCGTAAGCAAAGTGGAAAAAGAACTACAATCATTCTGCCTGATTCCATATGCGAACTATGGTTTACAACTCGCCCTCCAGTGAGCGAAAGTTGTGCGCGACAAGCGCTTTGTGAGTTGCTTGAACAACTGGATGACCCCAAAGCTGGAACCACCTTCCAGTCTCAGGCAGAGCACGTGATTCTCGGTGATATCCGAGCATATCAGAACCGGCTTTTAGCCAGTAATGATGAGCTAAAGTGTCGCGTAATTGACTGGGTTAAAAGTACGCTTCCGTGCATTACCCCTCCAACATCTCAGGCGTTAGAAATTTTAGAGGAATTGGACAAGTTGAAATTGGTTCCATGGGAAGTGATTGAGAAATTCGATTCACTGGAAGAGCAAAGGTGGAAATAGTAACCAGTGAATCGCTCAAGATAAATTCAATTCTTAAACCCAAAAGAGCAGGGGACTAGCGTTTTAAGCTGGCCCTGAACTCCTCTGGATTGATCAGAGGGGTCCGCTTGGAAAACGGAAAATATCCTACGTTAAGCCTGTTTTTTGAGCAGGCATGACGGGCAGCTATGAGTGAACAGCAGACGTTGCTGTCGCAATTTTAACGCAGGTTTTTCACCCATTTTGTACAAAATTCCAGGTATGCCCGCACCAGTGCTGAAGGATATTTATGCCGTGCATAAACCTGGTGTAAAGTGACTTTTTTCGGGGGAAGATGAGGTAAAAGCTGTACCAGCTCTCCGCTTTCAAGCCAGGGTCTGGCTGAAAAATCGAGCAACTCGACAACCGCCTTACCCCTCAGGGCGTAATGCATGAGTCCCTGTAAATTGTTAGAGGAAAAGACAGGTTTGTATTTAACTTGTTCGGTTCCCGAATTCCATTCAAAAAGCCCCTGATTCAGGCTCTCCCAGGCAGCAACCGGGAGCCGAGCCATTTCTGTCAGCGTCTCAGGCGTATCATAATGTGCTAATAACTCTGGGCTGGCGACAAACAACGTATTCAAAGTTATAAGAGGTTTAGCAATAACGTCATCCGTATTCAGATCACCCAGTCTGAGTGCCACATCGATTCCATCCGCGAATAAATCAACGACCCTTTCACCGGAATGACAAAATACAGTGATATCAGGGTACTGTTGCTGGAACTCGATCAATAAATCCCACCAAAGCGAGAAATTAGGCGGAACAGACAGACGTAATTTGCCCTGTAGCGTGTGGGCAGAGGTGACGGACTTTTGTGCATCCTCCAGTAACTCAATACCCAAACGGGCCTGTTCAAAGAACTGTTGCCCTTTATAGGTGGGTTTAACCCCCTGCCGCGAACGCTCCAGTAGCAGTACGTTTAACCCCTGCTCGAGCTCATTCACTTTCCGGCTTATCGTGGCAATCGGTACCCCCGTTCTGTCACTTGCCGCAGAAAAGCTACCGGCATTCACTACTGCGATGAACAATTTCGTGGCGTTAAAATCCATGATGATTTCCATTATTGAGAATCAATTTCTTATTTTTGTCGATTCCATTCCATTTCGCAAAGAATTAAATTTCTACTAAGTCATTTTCTGCAGACTCTGAAAATGAAAACCGTGTCATCAAAATCGTAAACATTCGCCAGATGGGCAGTGCACCGATTTAATCTCATGACGGCTACCTGGCCATGAGGTACGACGGTCTTACACCGCTCGTCATGTCGACAGATACGGGTATTTTTGTTTTCAAATCCATTTGACCGGCAGCATCTTCAGTCTCCGGACAGATACAGAGATTCTAAAAGAGGCACATAATGTCTGATTCAATGCTTTTTCGGGATGTCGTGCGTGAACGACATTCAATGCGTAGTTTTCTTCCTCATCCGGTTCCGGAAGACATTCTCCGTTCGGTACTGGAGGATGCGCAGCATTCACCTTCAAACTGTAATACTCAACCCTGGCAAACGCATATTGTCTCAGATTCAAAAAAGGATGCACTTAGCAAGGCCATTCTCGCGGCGGATGATGCAGGGCAGTTGACGCCAGACTTCAGTTTTGGCATCAATGATTTTTCGGGCGTCTACCGTGAACGTTATAAAGAACAGGGTGCAGCCTATTATCAGGCTATCGGTGTTAAACGCGATGACAAGGATCTGCGTCGTGAAGCTTCACGCCGTAACCTGGAATTCTTTGGTGCTCCCCATGTTGCACTGCTTTTTATGCCGGAAGTGGGCGATAACGTTCGTGTGGCTGGTGATATTGGTATGTACGCCCAGACTCTTCTGCTGTCTCTGACCGCTCATGGCTTAGGTGGCGTTCCGCAAACCAGTCTGGGTTTTTATGGCGAAACTATCCGTAAAGAGCTCGGTATAGACCCGTCATTGAAATTACTATTCGGTATCTCTCTCGGTTATCCGGATATGACTCACCCTGCAAATCAATACAGGATTAATAAAGCCTCCCTCGGGGAAAGTGTCACATTTCATCAGTAACGTAAGTACTTTTTGAGATCCGCAGCCCACGTAACTATGGATGTATGTGGGAATAATTTTGTGTAAGCCTGTGTTCGCTTCACACTCTTTAGAACTCCCTTATTCCGGCAATGGCATAGTCGCCGGAAAAGATTTTAATTTCAGTAAACCACGATCCTAACAAAAGGGCCCATATGATGTACGAACAGATCATACAGTTCATAAAAATGCTCCACACCCTTTCTCACCTGCTTGATAAAGCACAAAGGCACGCTGAGGCAACTAAATCTGAATCTGCAGCTCTTCTGAATGCCCGTCTGTCACCGGATATGCTCCCGCTCATACGCCAGGTACAAATGGCATGTGACACGGCGAAGCTTAGCGTCTCAGTCCTGACGGGTAATCAAGTACCATTTTTGAAGACACTGAGAAAACAATCCCGGAACTTAAGGTACGCATTGAAAAGACTATCGGCTATATAGCATCAATGAAAGAAGGCGACTTTAACGGCTGGGAGGAAAGAATCGTTGCACCTTCAGGCTGGGCCGGAGCCTTTATTGGAAAGGATTACTTTTATCAGCACGGAGTCCCGAATTTTTACTTCCACGTGGTGACCGCATACGCGATCCTTCGTCATAAAGGCGTTCAGATCGGGAAAATGGATTATATTGGGCACCTGCCGTTTCTGAAATAATGAACGAGCACGCTACCCGTTATTTCTAAAACTTCGTATGGGTATATCGTGACCGGACTGGATATACCCTGCTGAAATACTAAAAACTCATCAATAGATCTAGTTATTGTTTTTTGCATATTCACTCCATGAAGTGTCATAAACAGAAAGAGGTGTTGCGATGATCAACCGCAATAATGACGCCATTACCATTCATAGCATTCTGGACTGGATTGAAGATAACCTGGAATCACCGCTCTCCCTTGAAAAAGTGTCCAGGCGTTCAGGTTATTCAAAATGGCATCTGCAAGGATGTTCAAAAAAGAGACGGGTTTTTCATTAGGGAAATACATCCGCAGTCGTAAGCTAACGGTAATTGCTCAGAAGCTGAAAGAGAGCAACGAGCCGGTCCAGTATCTGGCAGAACGTTATGGGTTTGAATCGCAACAAACCCTTACGCGTATGTTTAAAAAATATTTTGACGTGCCGCCACATAAGTTCAGGGTCGACAGCGTACATGGCGAAAGCCGCTATCTATTACCTCTGACACACTGTAATTAATGGTCCCGCAGATGATTGACGTGCATTATGAAATCGACAGACTTTGTTCTAGCCAGTGCTATTGAGGTAAATTTTTTAGACCAATGTCCACTCCTGGTACATAGCAGACCGTCCAGTTGAGAACTCAGGGTCATGACTGCCCAGTCTTTACTCTGAGTATGGTTTGCCGAGTAGTATTAAATTCCCGCGCAATGGCGCTGATGCTGATCCCAGCGTTAATCCGTTCAATCACCGTAGTTTTCTGCTCTTCATTCAGCACTGAAGGACGTCCAAACCGCTTTCCGGCTGCTTTTGCCCGCACAATACCAGAGTGCGTACGTTCTAGCAGCAAATCTCGCTCAAACTCAGCCACGGCTGAAATCACCTGCATGGTCATTTTCCCTGCCGGACTGGTCAGGTCCACGCCACCCAGCGCCAGGCAATGTACCCGAATGTCAGACACTGCAAGTTGTTCGACGGTTTTTCTTATATCCATCGCATTACGACCAAGACGGTCAAGTTTGGTGACAATCAGTACATCACCATTTTCCATGCGATCAAGCAGTCTGATAAATCCTGGTCTTTCGCTGGCCGCGACTGACCCACTGATGTGTTCCTCAATTATTCGCTGTGGTCTGACAGCAAAACCGGCTGTTTCGATTTCTCTGCGCTGGTTCTCAGTTGTTTGCTCCAGAGTGGAGACCCGGCAGTAAGCAAAAACTCGTGACATATGAAACTTTCCGTACGAAATAGATGTCCGAATTATAATGCATGTACGAAATCATTTTGCCCTATTTTCGTACAGATTCTCAAGGTAGTGTACGAAACCGACCAGTTTCGGTCAGTGCAAAGTGATAACAAAAATAAATTATATGCAGAGGAAGCATCTATGCCACGGAGACAAATACTCAGCAGTGAAGAAAAAGAACGCTTGTTGGTTGTGCCGGATGATGACGTTCTTCTGACACGTATGTGCTTTTTGAGTGAACATGACCTCGCGCTTATTAATAAACACCGCAGACCCGCAAACCGCCTGGGCTTTGCTGTTTCACTCTGCTATTTGCGAGGGCCAGGGTTTCCTCCCGACAAAAATACGTCCCCTCACGGCGGAGTTATTTCCCGGCTTGCGGCTCATTTGAAAATTCAGCCTGATTTGTGGGCCGAGTATGCCTCAAGAGAAGTCACCCGCTGGGAGCATCTGGCCGAACTCTACCGCTATCTGGAATTATCCCCCTTCAACCGGGCGCTACAAAAAACCTGCATTCGCCACCTTTATCCCCATGCTATGCGGACAGACAGAGGCTTTTTGCTTGCGGAGGAAATGCTCTCCTGGCTCCAACTCAATAAGGTGATTTTCCCTTCTGTTGATGTTGTCGAGCGAACCCTGGCCGAAGCAACAACTCTTGCAGACAGAGCGGTCTTTTCTGCGCTTACCGCGCAACTTGAGCCAAGACATAAAGCGGCGCTGGATCGTCTGCTGATCTCTGAGGGTGAGCTATCTTCACGGCTGGCCTGGCTGCTTCAGCCTCCGGGAAAAATTAATGGTAAAAATGTCCTGCAACATATCGACCGGTTAAATTCGATTGAGTCACTGGCACTGCCTGACGGCATTGCGTTTTCCGTTCACCAGAACCGGCTCCTGAAACTCGCACGCGAAGGCAGGAAAATGAGTAGCCGTGACCTGGCAAAATTCACTGATGTTCGCCGTTATGCCACGCTGGTTTGTGTCATATCGGAAGCCAGGGCCACCCTGACAGACGAAGTTATTGAGCTGCACGAGCGTATTCTGGGCAGTTTGTTCAGCAGGGCAAAACGCACACAGGCCGAGCGACTTCAGCAAACGGGAAAGCTGATTCAGAGTAAGCTGAAGCAATACGTTACCGTCGGGCAGGCATTGCTGAACGCCAGAGAATCCGGTGAAGATCCCTGGGCCGCAATAGAAGACGTCCTTCCCTGGCAGGAGTTCATCAACAGCGTGGAAGAGACGCGGTTCCTGTCACGTAAGGACAACTTCGACCCGTTGCATCTGATCACAGAAAAATACAGTACGCTGCGTAAATACGCCCCCCGGATGCTGGCCGCGTTGCAGTTCATGGCGGCACCCGCCGCAATGCAACTCAGTGACGCGCTGGATATCGTCAGAGAGATGTATCGAAAACAACTCCGAAAAGTACCGCCTTCCGCGCCAACCGGGTTCATCCCGGAAAGCTGGAGAAAGGTGGTGATCACGCCCTCCGGCATTGATCGAAAATATTATGAATTTTGCGTGCTGAATGAGCTGAAGGGAGCCCTACGTTCTGGTGACATCTGGGTAAAGGGATCTCGCCGTTACAGGAATTTCGATGATTATCTGATCCCATCTGGTGATTTTGAAAAATCACTCCTGAATAACCAGCTACCCCTTGCTATTCCGACCGACTGCAATGAATACATCGAGAACCGTATGACGCTTCTGGCATCGCGCCTGGAGGAAGTTAATGCGATGGCATTGGCCGGTGATTTGCCCGATGTTGATATATCGGACAAAGGCGTGAAAATTACCCCGCTGGACAACAGCGTCCCTTCAGCAGTATCCCCGTTTGCCGATCTGGTTTATGGCATGCTGCCTCATCCTAAAATTACTGAAATGCTGGATGAAGTGGATGGCTGGACCGGTTTTACCCGCCATTTCACTCATCTCAAAAATCATCACGTCAGACCTAAAGACAGAAAGTTGTTACTGACCACCATCCTGGCTGATGGCATCAATCTTGGGCTGACAAAAATGGCTGAATCCTGTCCGGGAACAACCAAATCATCACTTGAGGGCACTCAGGCCTGGTACATCAGGGATGAAACCTATTCAGCAGCACTGGCTGAGTTGGTCAATGCCCAGAAAAAACGGCCTCTGGCGGCATTATGGGGCGATGGGACAACCTCCTCTTCTGATGGGCAAAATTTTCGGGTGGGCAGTCATGGGCGTTATGCGGGTCAGGTCAATCTGAAGTACGGTCAGGAGCCAGGCGTTCAGATTTACACACATATTTCGGACCAGTACAGCCCGTTTTACACCAAAGTCATCAGCCGCGTGCGCGATTCTACTCATGTACTTGACGGCTTGCTGTATCACGAAAGCGAGCTGGAGATTACAGAGCATTACACCGACACAGCAGGTTTCACTGAGCATGTTTTCGCGCTGATGCATCTGCTCGGATTCGCTTTTGCGCCAAGGATCCGGGATCTTCATGACAAGAGACTGTTTATTCATGGGAAATCCGATTTGTATCCAGGGCTTCAGTCAATTATTTCCACAACCAGCCTGAATCTAAAGGACATTGAAACCCACTGGAGTGAGGTGCTACGTCTGGCGAGCTCTATAAAACATGGAACGGTAACAGCATCACTGATGATGAAAAAGCTGGCCAGCTATCCGAAACAAAATGGTCTGGCAAAAGCGCTGAGGGAAATTGGTCGCATCGAAAGGTCATTGTTTATGCTGGACTGGTTCCGGGATCCTTCCCTGCGTCGACGCGTACAGGCAGGGCTGAATAAAGGTGAGGCGCGGAATGCCCTTGCGCGCGCAGTCTTTATGCACCGGCTGGGTGAAATCAGAGATCGGGGACTGGAAAACCAGAGTTATCGGGCAAGTGGGCTCACCTTGCTGACTGCGGCGATCTCCCTCTGGAATACGGTATATATAGAAAGAGCTATAGATTCTCTGAAGCGAAAAGGGATCCCATTCAATGACCAGCTGATTTCTCATCTGTCCCCTCTGGGATGGGAACACATCAACCTGAGCGGAGATTACGTTTGGCGAACAAACCTCAAGCTGGGACAGGGGAAATACCGTTCGTTACGCTCAGTAGACAGCAGTCTGTACAAAAAACAGGCTTAGCGTAGGATATTTTCCGTTTTCCAAGCGGACCCCATCAGAACCGGATTAATCGCCCTGAGTTGTTCCTGAACTCTTGCCTGAGCCCGTCTCTTGGGCATCTTTTTGCTCCGATCACGCTTACCATCGCGTTCGAGTTCATCCATTTTGCTTTGCGCCAGTTTTAAAACAGCCCCAAGACGTTTGTTATCAACGATTTGCCCTTGGTCGACACATTCCAGTTTGTCGAACACCTGATATTTGAGTGAACGGTAACCATATTTGAATGCCAGTGTACCGTCCGGATAGTCGTAGACTGTGATTTTTTCGCCAGCGATACGGGTGTTTTCTTCTGTAGGTTCAACCAGATATATCATCTTGTCATAGCGGAAAGTCAGTGTTTTAGACAGCTTACGCAGTTCCTGCCAAGCAAAGATATCATCCAGCTCTTCGTTGCTTTCAGCCACGGATCGGTGCAGATCTTTAGGGTATTTTGCAGGTCTTGCGAAGCGACGATTGAAGTCAGCGATAAAGGTATCCAGCCAGGCGTTCGCTGCTTCGATGCCACTGATTCCTTCAAGACGCATTTCCTTGATAAGCCGGTCCTGAAGTGTCTGATTTGCTCGCTCCACGCGACCTTTAGCCTGTGGACTGTTGGCACAAATCAGCTCGATCCCAAGTTCAGAAAGTACACGACCAAACTGTGTGATACCGGTTGTGGTGGAACCACCATTGTTGACCCTGAAAATGCCGTGCTTGTCGCTGTAGAACGCCAGGGGCTTGCCGTGTTGCTCAAGATACTCACGGGTGGCCATCATGTAATCAAAGGCTGATTCAGTCTCACCAAAACGGAGGTGCATCTGGCGACCGGTTGCGTCATCAATAAAGACAAGCAGACAGCATTTGGGGGCGCGTCCTTCAAACCAGTCGTGCGGGGAACCATCAATCTGAACCAGTTCTCCGAGGCAGTCACGCCGGTATCTGGGCTGATGAACCCGAGGCCTGCGACGTGAGTAAGGAACCCAGAGCCCATCAGCCGTCATCCATTTTCTGAGGGTTTCAACAGACACCGTTATGTCGTGACGTTCGCGCAATTTTTCTGCGGCCAGCGTTGGTCCAAAGTCGCTGTAATGATCGTGAAGTAACGAAAGTACTCGCAGCTTCAGTGACTCAGGAAGCCTGTGATTACCTGGGCGTCCACGCTGAAGATTTGCCAGTCCTGCAGCGCCAGACTCACGAAAGCGGTTCATTAACCGCTGTGTCTGACGTTCGGTCAAAGCAAGCTGATGAGCAGCATCACGACGGCGCATACGTTTTTCAACAACTGATTGAATGACGTTGATCCGGCTGAGTTCTTTATCTGACATGGTCACAAGCATCCTGATGTCTCCATGGCCTGAGGATTAGATCCTTTATGCCAGAAAAAGTGACATCACTAAATGGGTTAAAAGTGACATTAGAATATGGGAGCTACACCTTCAATGCGCATAACAAAGATTATGTTAAATTAAAAAATATTATGATAATAATCAATCATTTAAAGAAATTTCTTTTACTCCAAACAAAGAGATTACCTCTTTTTGCCATAATCTCCCAGGTTACAATATTATTATGCAGGGAATCCATACGACATAAATATAGACACCCCACCCGCCATAATTAACCAAGGCCCAAAGGGAATCGGCTGGGTCAGAGAACGTCTCCAAAATAAGCGCATGCTGATCCCTGCGATTAAAGCGCCACAAGCGGCAATTGTCACCAAGTGTGGAAGTATCGTCCAGCCAAACCAGGCGCCAAACGCCGCCAGCAGCTTGGCATCGCCGCCACCCAGCCCCTCTTTACCCGTCAGGTACCGGAACATCAGCGCCAGGCCGCTGAATATCAAATAGCTTACGGCGGCGCCGCAAACGGCATCAGGGAGTGAGGCGAAGCTGCCGTCAATATTTACCAACAGGCCGATCCAGATTAACGGAATTGTCAGGACGTCGGGCAACAACAGGGTCCGGGCGTCAATCACCGCCAGCGTCAGGAGTATGGAAAGTAACACCAGGATTGCCGCGAGCCTTACACCCGGGGGCCAGAGCATTCCGGCGCTGGCAAACAGTATCCCGCAGGCCAGCTCGACCAGGGGGTAACGCCGGGAGATCGGTTGCGAGCAGCAGCGGCTTTTCCCCCGCAACAGGCACCAGCTGAACACCGGAACCAGATCGCGACGCAGCAAAGGCCGCTGGCATGACGCGCAGGCCGAAGGGGGCCAACAGAGGTTATAGGTTGCCCGGACAGGCTGCGGCATATTCAGGATCTGGCAGGCTTCATTCTGCCAGCGGGCCATAAGGCTCGCCGGTAGACGGCAGATAACGACATTTAAAAAGCTGCCGACCAATAACCCGAGAATACCCAGCATAACGACCCAGCCGACGGGAAAGGCGTACGCCATATCAACTAGTGTCATCATGTTCACCAGTCCGCCAGCGCAGCAACACGGAAGAGGTGTCCGTCATAGGCGAAAATGGCGCTGTCGGGTTCAATTTTTTCCACCCGCACCCCGCCGCTGATTTCGGCTCCTTCTGAGTAGTCGGTACCGTTAAGATTAATCACACTTCTACCTGTTTCGCTTGAATAGATATGCGCCTCGTACTTGATCACAGGCAGGCGGCGGCGCAGCTCATCTGGAAGCTGTGCAAGGTCGGCTATGTGTTCAGACTCAGCGTCGGCAACTGGCGCTTCAGCCTCTGGCTCCGCCTCCTGAACAAACTCTTCCGTTTCGACAGTCAGGGGCTGCACGTTAAAGATCACCTTTGGGCTAAGGTTGCGCCAGGGCTGTTGAGTGGAGTGAGTTACTTCCACCTTTTTGACCACGGGCGGATTATGCAGGCTGTGCCAGCCGTAACTGATCGCGGCTCCTGCCAGGAGCGCCAGTATTACGCCGCAGCCGCCAGCCAGAGCCAGGATCAGCCTGGCGGACAGTCGGGAGTGCGGTCTGAGAGGGAGTGACAAGGTAAAACTCATGGGGCCACCTCCTGCGCGCGATCGGCTTCAGATTCACGAGCCGGGATGGTGCCATCGAGAGTGGGGAGAGACTGGTCAGGCTGATTGCTCAGGCGGATCAGGGTCTGCTCCCCGGCAATGCCATCAACCGGTAGATGCTGCTGCGCCTGATAAGCCCGGATAGCGACGTCAATCTTTGCCCGTTTTGCTGGCACCGGCATTTTTAACGCTGTCGTCAGCCGGGGGGCGATCCACTGAATATCTTCTTCAGGGCTACCCGCAGTCACTCGCTGCACCCCGCTGTCCGGCAGCCGCCACAGCAGCGTGGCGTCTTTTTGCAGGCGCGGCCTCAGCCAGTCGAGAGAAACCTCCCACTCCTGGTTATCGAACAGCAGTGAAGCCTTACCGCTGCCGACGTGGCTGAGGACGGCAAACCAGCTTCCGATAGCGTGATCTTTGAGTTGCACCACGGCGGGGTAATTCAGCCCTACGAGCCGATCAAGATCGGCAAACGAGCGATAGCACTTCAGCCCGGCTGACTGAACGGCGTCGCAGGGCGCGTCGTCTTCAGCAGACTCATATCCCCAGGCGGCAAGCAACAGAGCGAAAGCCGCCTGCTGGCCGCGGGCATTGTTCACTGCGGCAGTAAACTGCGCTTCCACCTTTTTGTCAGGTGCCACAAAAACGGGCACCGTGACGGTTTTCACCTCAGGCGTTGGAAGCCATCCCCATTTATGCCAGGCCAGTCCGCTCGCAGCAGCCAGCATGGTGCAGATCAGGACAAAAAAGAGGATCGCGAATACGCCTCCGGTATCGACGCGTCCGCACACCTGATGCCCGGCGGCCCTGGCGTGGGAGGCGGTGATTTCCAGCATCGTTGCAGCGCGGCCTCCGACAGCATGCGATCGCAAAGCTGGTTGATCACGCGCGGCACCCCTCTGCTGATCCGGGCGATCGCCGCGATAGCGCTCCGGCTAAAGATGGGATGCAGGCAACCGGCTTTTTGCAGGCGGAACCGCACGGCGGCATCCACGTCCTCAACGGCCAGCGGCCTCAGATAATAGCGCGCGGTAATACGCTGTCTGACCTGCGCCAGGCTCTGGTGACGCAGCGTGTCGTCAAGGGCGGGCTGGCCCAGCAGAATAATCGCCAGCAGCTTGCGGTCATCGGTTTCAATGTTGGTCAGGGCACACAGCGCCTCGAGCTGCGCCACGCTAAGATGCTGCGCCTCGTCGATAATCAACACTGCCTGCTTTCGCTCCTGCCAGGTGTGGATTAAAAACGCGTCCAGCCGTGCGTTATCCGGCAGATGAAAGGCCCGACACACCTGCTCAGCAAGGGTATGTTTTTCACTAAGCGGCGCAATTAACCAGGCGATCTCTGTCTCCACGCCCGCGTGCAGACAGACGTGACGTCCCAGCGTCGTTTTGCCGGTTCCCGGTGTGCCAAGCAGGGTCATTAATCCGCCTGACGCCAGGGTGCTGTGCATCTGATTCAGGGCTTCGCGATGCGCCGGGCTCAGATAGAGGTAGCCCGGATCGGGTGACAGCGTAAACGGCGCCGCATTAAGGGAGAAAAAATCTTGATACATGATCAGAGTTCCTTTTGCCGGTGGCTACAAGCGCCCGGCTGTGTCGACGGTAAACTGCCCGTTCGTCTGATGACGGGCGCCAGGGTTGAGCAGGTTCAGCAGAGCCGACGGGAAATCTGCCCCAGGGGTGACTTCACTTTGCCAGCGATAGTCCCCGCCGCCCGTCAGGGTGAACTGCCCCTTGCTGTTGACCTGTGGAGAGCGCTGAGTGATGTCAGCCCGCCACTGTTGGTTGATACATTTGAGCCGCACCTGCGTGTCGCCGGTGTTTAACCGGCCAGCGAGCGTCTCCACGCTGCCTTGCGTCCAGGTCAGATCTGCTCTGGCGGCAATGCAGCCTCGGGCAGTAAAGCGCAGCTGCGTCAGGGTCGCGTTGACATCACCGCCCAGGCCGACCGCCAGTCCCAGCAGTTCGCCGGACAGGGCCGCTGGCAGATGCAAACGGGCATCATCTATATTCCAGTCGCCGTTCCAGGCGACAACGCCGCTCCCGCGAATGCCCCGGGGATCGGCAATCCCGATGTCGGCGGCAATATCGCCCCTCAACAGGGCACTACTGCGCCACGACCAGCTCAACGGGCCCGTCTGACGTTTGTTCCAGACAACGTTTTGCACCTCCCCCTGCCAGAGCGTGCCGTCAATCTCTTCCAGCTGCAGGGCGGCGGGCAGTGACAGCCAGCCCAGCGCAAAGCGGGCCGGTAACATCAACAGCAGGGTGATGAAATAGCCCAGCAGCAGCGGAAGAAGCAGAATCAGGGTCTTTTTCATAAGCCGCCTGAGCTGAGCGTCAGCTGTTTCACCTCGACCTCTCCCTGCCCTTTGTCAGCCAGCCGTAGCTGCTGCACAACGATCCCGAACTGGTATTCAAGCGTCTGCAGCCACTCGGCCAGGCGCGTAAAACGCACGACCCCAGCGAAATTAACCGCCAGCGCTTCACGCTGTGCTGCAACCGTCAGGACGGGAAGCTGTGCCGACTGCCCGGTTCGGGTCAGTAGCGCCGCGGGATCGCCGGTTCGCGCCTCAACTGCCGGTTTTTGTGCGACCTGCTGGGTCATCTGCCGGAGCTGCTGCGCCACGGACAAGGGGGGCTCCGGCACTTTACGGGGAGCCATCAGGGTCACTTCGCCAGACTCGGTCTGGCTCAGTCTGAACCCGGGTGGAAGCCGTTGTTTAAGCGAATTGATCGCCATCAGGGAGGTTCCGGCCAGCTCCACCTTCAGCCCTGGTGTGGCGATGTCAAACGCCAGCGCCTTTACCGCAGCCGCTGCGGGCAGAGCCCCATCCAGCGCGCGCAGCAGGGGGAGAAACGCCCCGCTGTAGCGCGACGTTTTCCGGTTGAACTCTCGCCACGGATCTTGCGCAGGTTTACTGCCAGGAAAAGCCTTTTGATACAGCACCTGCATGCGGGCATTGGCCTTTGCGTCCTCGCGGTACTGGCGATAGCCCTCCAGGCCCCAGGTGATAAGCGCCAGCACCAGCCAGAGCGACAGCAGGTAGCCGGGGGTGCGCCACAGGCCGCGCGCTTGCTGCCGGGGCAGCTGGCCGTCGCCCTGTAACAGGCTGGCCGCAGGCAGATGCGTTACGCTAAGCGGCACGGCGGCGGTACAGGCCTGCCAGCGCGCCACACGCTCAGGGGGAAACGCCGCCAGTAGCCCGGCCTCCAGCACCATCCCCTGCCAGTGGGATTCACGGATCAGCTGCTGTTCTCCCAGGCGCCAGTAACACCCGCCCTCCACCCGCGGCAGGGCGAAAACGTCCGGCAGCATCTGCACCGGGCTTAGGCCGGCGCTGTCGAGCCACGCCTGCCACATCTGCATCAACGTCCGATCGACCGCCGCCAGATGGACAAGCGGGGATTCAGCAGCCAGCACCGTGATGTGCAGCTTTTCCACCTCGTCCACCGCCTCGTCTTCGAGCAAAAAGGGCAGAGCCTTTCGTGTTTTTCGGTTTAGCCGACCGGGGATCGTCACCGTCCGCAGCAGCACATCACACGCCGGGACCAGGGCAATAATCTGGGTGTCGCTCGCACAGAACGGCCAATCCGCCAGGCCTGCCGCATCGGGAATTTCGCCGGAGGTGCTGAGCTGGTTGTCAGCGGTAAAACGCCACCAGTACAGGGTCTGGTGGGCGTGGCTGGCCAGCCGGATTAACAGGGTTTCACGCATGGTTACTCTCCGAACCTGTTGTCGCGGACAATCACTTTTCGATCGCTGGTGCGATAAAAATGGCTTGTCATCCGCGCTCCGGGTTGATTGTCGACGCTGAACGTGGCGACAAAATAGTCACTCTTCACCGTCAGAGAACGGGCGATTTCCGGGCTGGCGGCCCGGTCTCTCTCGCCAGGCACAAGGGTTAAAAACGCATCGACGCTGTCCCAGCCCTCCTTAGGACGACGCTGAATCAGCGCCTGAGCATCCTTTAAGGGAAGGGTGTTCAGAAAAAGCGCCGCCAGCAGCGGAGCCTGATCGTCGCGCAGGGTATTGATATTTATCGCCAGATCCCGCTCCGGCAGGACGCAGATAAACGGGCCAAGGGCCTGATACAGCGCCCGGTCAAATCCTGTCACGGCGCGAAGTTCGCTGCGGTTAAGCATCGGCTGATTTGCCGGTAAATAGGCGGGAATGAGCGCCATGTAGTCGTTATCTTCCGCCCCCTGCAACTGGGGGTCCCGGTTGCTGTCCAGCCAGTCTTCAAGCCTGGCCGCCAGCTGACGCGCACGTATCCCCTCCACCTCCAGCCCCTCCAGCAGGGCGATAAACACGCCCTCCCGATAGCGGGCGAGGTTATCCGGCTCGCGTTCGTCATGGTTTTGCAGACTGTTGAGATTAAAACAGGCCTGCTCATCACGGACCTCAGCCTGCAACTCGATTTCGCCGATCGGCCAGACATTCCCCTGCGAGGCCCAGTACTGGGCCAGAGAGGTTTTTGCGGGCTGTCGAGCTGATCCTGATATAGCACCCGGGCAACAAACGCTTCTCCGCCGAGAAAATATTCCCGCAGCTGCGCCTGTCGGAGCAGCGTATGGCTGTGCTGCCACGTTTGCCGGTAGCGACCCAGCATCTGTGAAGCCACAAGCGTCATCGCCGCCAGTAAAAGCAGTACCACCAGCAACGCCATGCCGCGCTGTTGTTTGATCATCACTGGCGCTCTCCGGGCAGTAAAAAGCGGCGCGTGATCGTCCCGTAATCAGCCAGTTCGAGAGTGACCTCAACGGCCTGCGGGATCTGCTTTTCCACCTTCCAGCGTGGGTGCCACTTCCCGTCACCGTAGTAACGCACGCGAAAGTGCCGCACTGTTTTGAGGAGCACCGTCTGTTGCGGCTGGGTACCCGGCAGGCTGTCCGGATAGAGCCACGTGAGCCTTTCCAGCTCGGCGCCCTGCAAACGCCAGCCCATGCGCTGCAGTTCGCTACGTCGCAGCCGCGCATCGGGATTGATCCAGCCGCTGCGGGTGAACGTCACGCCATCCTCACTGCTGGCCAGCACGCCGTCGCCACCGGTGAAGGGGGCCGGGTGGCTGTCGCCGTTTTCGCGAGGCGCGCGCGCCAGGGCGTGGCTAAAATCGTCTTCCAGCCGTTGCATGGCGAAGCTCAGTTCGTTCAGGCGGGTCATTTTGGTTTTCATCACCGTGTTGTTACGCATCACGCCCTGAAAAATGCCCTGCGCGGCCAGGCTCAGCAGGGCAAAAATGACCAGCGCAACCAGCACCTCCAGCAGCGTAAAGCCGCGCTGCATGCGCTTCATGGTTGATGGAAAAAGTAGCTGCGCAGCTGAACGCGCGGGTCATCGCCGGGGGCGCTTCTCACCTGCACTTCAGCGGCGCGCAGCAGCGGATCACGCGTGGTTTCCCCCTGCTGCTGCCAGTACCAGCTTCGCCCGGCAAGCTGCGCCTGCCCGGAGGTGGCGTCAAGCGCGGGCCATCCTCCGGCCAGCCGCAGCGCCACCATCTGGTTTTTCGCTACCCAGCTGGCAAACAGGCTCTCCTCCATGGATTGCAGCGCCCTCACCTGACTGGTCACGCTGTTCATCAGGGCCAGGCTTGCCCCGGCAAAAATCACCAGCGCCACCATCACTTCCAGTAAGGTCATGCCCTGCTGCTTCATGGCGCGGGCTCCAGCAGAGCGGTTTCACCGGCTTCATTGACGCTGAGGGTTGTAGCCAGTTGCTTACCGATAAAGGCGCTGAGGGTAAAAGGAGTCACTTCGCCACCCGGGTAGATCCTCACCTGCGGGCTGTTGTCATCTTCACCGGGCGCGACCTCCTCCATCGGTAAATCCTGTTGATTCAGTGTCAGGACGATTTCCTTCATCAGTCGCACCTCCGCGGCAGGCAGTTTCTGCCAACCCGCGCCCTGCTGGACCATAAACTGATAGCCGTGAGGACGGATAAGTAAGCCGAACGTTCTTCCCTGCGCCATAGCCTCCCTTCGCTGTCCGGGAAGCGTATCTGCCAGACGAGCCAGCACTTCCCGGCCCTGTTGTTGGGGGGAGATATCAGGTAACGCCATCAGCACCACGCTGGCGGTGATGCCGACAATCGCCACCACCAGCATCATTTCGATGAGGGTAAAGCCCCGCTGGCGGCAGGAAGTGCGGCTCATCCCTGGCTTCCCTCCAGGTCCCAGTTGCCAATATCGTCATCATTACCGGCCTGTCCGTCCGGACCTGGCGAGAAGACATCCACAGAACCGTGTTCGCCGGGAGAGACCAGCTGGTAGGCGTTTTGCCACGGATCGGCGGGCAGGCGCTTGATATAGCCGTCCTGCCGGTAGTTTCCCGGCACCGGTTCCGCGTCAGGTTTGCTGATTAACGCATCTAACCCCTGCTCTGTGGTGGGGTAGCGGCTGTTATCGAGGCTGTACATATCCAGCGCGTTTTCAAGCGCCACAATGTCGGTTACCGCTTTTTGGCGGTCGGCCTGCTTTTTATTTCCCATCAGATTCGGCACCACGATACTGGCCAGGATCCCGAGGATGACAATCACCACCATGATCTCCAGCAGGGTAAATCCTCGCTGTTGTGATCCAGACATAACCACTCCTTTTCAATGACTTATCATGTTATTCAATTGCAGGATCGGCTGGAGGATCGCCAGCACGATAAACAGCACTACGCTGGCCATACTGACCACCAGCAGCGGCTCAAAAAGGCTCAGGGCGAGGGATATCTCCTGCTGGAGCGCGCTCTCCTGATTGTCAGCCGCGCGGGACAACATGCTGTCGAGCTGGCCGCTGCGCTCACCGGAGGCAATCATATGCAGCATCATCGGCGGGAAGAGCTGCGTCTGCGCCAGCGCAGCGCGCAGGGTGCTGCCCTCCCGAACATACTGCCGGGCGAGAGCGATCAGCCTGCGGGCCTCGGTGTTTTGCAGCACGTCGCCACTGATTTGGATGGCCTCCAGCAGCGGGACAGCGCTGGCATTGAGAATACTCAGCGTGCTGGCGAAGCGTGCGGTATGGGTGGCCCGGCTCACGCGGCCAGACACCGGCAGACGCAGCACCAGACGGTGATAGCGCAGACGATTGGCCGGCTTTGTTAACCATCGCCGTCCGCTCAAGCCACCAAGGGCAATCAGGGCGATCATAGCCACGCCATACTGCTGCAGCAGGGCGCTGCATCCCATCAGGATCCGGGTGCTGAGGGGTAAGGTCTGTTTCATCGACACAAACTGCTCCACCACGTTGGGCACCACGGTGACCAGCAGAATGGCGATCACCCCAATGGCCACCAGCGTGAGCACGCAGGGGTAGACCATCGCCTGGCGGATTTTTTGCTTCATCTGCTGGCGCTGTTCGGTGTAGTCTGCCAGGCGCATCAACACGTCATCGAGATGGGATGACTTTTCCCCCGCCGCCACCATCGCACAGTACAGGTCATTGAACGCCGCCGGGTTTTGCGCCAGGCTTTTTGCCAGAGTCTGTCCTTCGAGAACACGTTGTCGCACCCCGTCGATCGCCGTTCGCACCCGCGCTTTTTCCGTCTGCTGCGCCACCACGTTGAGCGCCTCTTCCAGCGGAATACCCGAAGCAAGCAGCGTCGCAAGCTGGCGGGTAAACAAGGTTAAGTCGCCGCTGCCCATCCCCGGCGAACGGCGGTGGGCCCAGGCGAATACGCTCCCTGTTGTTCCGCCTTCACGGAGCATGACCGGCAGCAAGTGCCTCTCGCGCAGTTGCTGCCGGGCATGGCGCAGGGAGTCCGCCTCGATTTGGCCTTGCCGGGCTCTCCCCTTGCTGTCCAGCGCCTGCCAGCGGAAATTCGCCATCATGCCCCTTCCCGGCTGACGTTTATGACTTCTTCAAGGGTGGTGATCCCCTGCAGGACTTTTGCCAGACCGTCGTCGCGTAAGGCCGGGGTGGTGGAGCGGATCAGGGTTTCCAGTTCATCTTCGCTGGCACCATTATTGAGGGCTTTTCGCACCGCCTCATCCACGACTACCAGCTCGTGTAGCGCCGTGCGCCCCCGGTAGCCCGTGTGATTACAGTGTTCGCACCCTGCGGCCTGCCACAGCTGCGTCGTCTTTGGTCCAAAACCGTAGCGCTGGCGCCGAGCATCATCCAGCGGCTGGCAGGTTTTGCACTGCGGACAGAGGGTACGCACCAGACGCTGCGCCAGCACCGCCGTGAGCGACGAGGCGAGTAAAAAGGGCTCCACGCCCATATCCCGCAGGCGCGCAATGGCACCTATCGAGGTGTTGGTGTGCAGGGTGGAAAAGACCAGATGGCCCGTGAGGGAGGCCTGAACAGCGATTTTTGCCGTCTCAGTATCGCGGATTTCGCCGATCATCACCACGTCCGGATCCTGGCGCAGAATGGCGCGCAGCCCGCGGGCAAAGGTCATATCCACTTTGGTATTCACCTGCGTCTGGCCGATGCCGTCCAGATCGTACTCAACGGGATCTTCCACCGTAAGAATGTTGCGCTCGTGACTGTTGATTTCCGATAGCGCGGCGTACAGGGTGGTGGATTTTCCTGAACCGGTGGGGCCCGTAACCAGAATAATGCCCCAGGGCTTACGCACCAGTTCAGCCATCGCGGCCTGCAGCGCATCAGTCATCCCAAGATGGGACAGTGCCAGACGCACGGTGTTTTTATCCAGCAGGCGCAACACCACTCTTTCGCCATGGCTGGAGGGCAGCGTGGAAACACGAACATCCACCGCCCGGCCCCCTATGCGCAGGCTGATGCGGCCATCCTGCGGAATGCGTTTTTCGGCGATATCCAGTTGGGCCATGATCTTGATGCGCGAGATAAAGACAGCTGCCAGCTGGCGCTGCGGCTGGAGGATCTCACGCAGAATGCCGTCGATGCGAAAACGGATCGTGAAGCGCGTTTCATAGGTTTCGATATGGATATCCGAGGCGCCGAGCTTGATAGCCTCCCCCAGCATGGCGTTGATCAAACGGATGATCGGCGCATCGTCCTCCATGTCCAGCAGATCCTGCTGGCCCGGCAGGTGTCCGGCCAGATCGCTGAGGCTCATCTCGTTACCCAGATCTTCCATCAGCTGGCGCGCCTCGCTGGCATCGCGCTGATATTCATTGTGCAGGTGCTGCCCGAAGCGCGCTTCATCTACCGCGCAGACTTTGAACGGCTGACGCAGCACGCGGCGGATCTCCAGCAGGGTATGAGGTTCAAGCTCGCCATGATGGATCACCACCGGCGAGGCATCCTGCCACTGCACCAGCACGCGGCGATCGCGGGCAAAACTGAAGGGGAGCTTGTGCGATAAGGTCGCGTCAGTCATTAAAGAAACCTCCCCGTGGGCGGGTGCCAGGCGTGGCCGGTAGCGTCAGGTCAGGGGTGGGCAGCGCCAGCGGGTCATGGCTGAGTCGGTCGCTTCGCTGTTCGTCCCGGAACTGGTGATACTTTTCATTCGAGATACCGCGATAGCTGTCGCCATCACGCAGGATCACCGGATGGATAAAGACCATCAGGTTCTGCTTGCTTGTGGAGGTGCTGTTGTAGCGAAACAGATACCCGAGCAGGGGGATGTCCCCAAGGATCGGCACCTTGCTGACGCTCTCGGTGGTCTGGTTATTCAGCAGGCCACCCAGCACCACCGTTTCACCACTTCTGACAATCACCGCGTTATTGATGGTGCGGGTGTTGAAAGTGGCGCCAAGGTTGCTGCCCGCGGAAGAGGACTCCGCCGAGCTGGCGGAGGCTACGCTAGAGACCTCCTGCTCAATGTTGAGCAGCACGCTTTCGCCGTCGTTAATCTGCGGGACCACCTTCAGCCGGGTGCCGACGGTTTTGCGCTCGACCGTGTTGTAGACGCTGCCCGTGGAGCTGGCCTGGCTGCCGGTGATCACCGGCACTTCCTGGCCGACGTTAATGGCAGCCTCTTTGTTGTCGAGGGTGACGATACTTGGCGTGGCCAGAATATTGCTGCGGGAGTTGTTCGCCAGGGCGGTGACCAGCCCGGCCCAGTCACCGCTATAAAACCCGGCGGCGATGCCGTTAAAACTACTGAGTAAGGACGCCGCGTTGCGCTGGCCGTCCGCCGCCACCACGGAGCTGACTGGCAGCCCGGTGCCGGTGAACTGCGTGGTGCCGCCGTTTTTATTGAACCACTGCACGCCAAAGTTCAGCGCGTCACCGTCCTGCATCTCAACTATCACCGCCTCAATGAGCACCTGAGCCCGGCGGATATCGAGCCGGTTGATAATTTGTTCCAGCGCCTGCATGGTGTCCAGTTGGGTGGTAATCACCAGCGAGTTAGTCTGTTCATCCGCCACGATGCTGACCTCTTTGCCACTAAAGGTCATGCTGCTGGCGCCTGGCGCCGTTGAGGATTTTTCGCCGCCGGGCTTTGAAGGAACGGAAGAATTTGCCCCGGTCAGCACCGAGACCAGATTTTTGGCCTGAGCAAACTTGAGGTAAAACACGCGGGTATTGCCCTGATTCTGCTCCTCCCGGTCAAGCTGGCGGGCAATGGCGATTAGCCGCTGACGCCCCTGCGCACTGCCTGAGATCACCAGGCTGTTGGTTCGCTGATCTGCCACGACGCCGGGCACCAGGCTGGCCCCTTTTCCGCTGCGGTCGTTTTTGCTTAATCCGTTGAGAATCGACGCCATTTCAGGCGATGAAGCGTATTTTAATTTGATGATATCGGACTGCTGATTGCCGGCGCGGTCGACCCGACGGACAATTTCCGCCAGCCGGTTAACCACGCCCGCTCGTCCGGTCACCAGCAGGACGTTGGCCGATTCGTAATGCACCACATTGCCGGCACCGGCGTTATCGTTTAGCTGGCGTAACAGCGGGGCAAGCTCTTTCACATCGACGTTGGCAACGGAGATCACCCGCGTCACCACCTCATCCCCCGTCCCGGCGTGGTAATCATCGGCCAGCGCAATGGCCCCCGTTTTGGCGGCGGCGGATTTCACCACCTTCAGGACGCCGTTTGCGCCAGGCACGACGGCGAAACCATACACGTCCAGCACGCTAAGGAAGAACTGAAAATATTGCTCGTCGTTCAGGGCATCGTAGCTGCGAACATTGACCACTCCACGCACCGCGGGATCGATGATGATCGTTTTGTGCAGGTTTTTACTGACGATGTTGATGAACTCCTGAACATCCGTACTTTTGAAACTGGCGCTGTAGCTGGCTCCCCATGCGGCTGGCATCAGCCCCGCCAGGAGTATGAGTCCATGGGCAATTCTTCTTATAAATAATGACATACCCACCCTACTCCGTTGTTTTTACTGATAGATCTACAAAAATGTTTTTCTCTGCATCATCGCGCAGGACGGTAACGCTGAGCTGCGTGAGGTCGCCTGCCTGCGCCATAAACTTTGCCGCCTGCTCGGGAATACGCAGATCAAAGCCGTTGATGGCAATCGCCAGGTCATTAGGCTGCAGGCCGCTCTGTTGAAAAATTGCGGCCTCTTTACCGGGATTAAGTCGGTAGCCCTGAAGCGTACCGGCCTTGTTCACCGGCGATACCGAAACAAAATCCAGCAGCCTGGCGGGATTTTTTGCTAATTCAGCGCGAGTGGCGGCAGGTTCTTGTGGCTGCCGGGCATCGGCATTGTCATCCAGCCTGAGCGCCTCAACATGCCCCCCGTTGCTCAGCTCCACCCGGTCGGCATAAATCGCCTGCACCCTCGCCTGCGTGCCGCTAATCATCTCGTTAATGCCATAGCTGGTCTGCTGGCCGCCCTGTTCGAGAACGATCAGTGCGTTCTCCGGCTGGCTGCTGGCAATCACCGCCGCCAGCCGCACGTTAAGCGACGAGAGCGTCACTGCGCTGCGCTCCGCTTGCTGCCGCGGCACGAAGAGCGTGCTGAGTACCCGCGCAGGCGGTGCCGACGCCGGACGGACGTTGTGTTCCCGTGGCGGTGCGGGGGGGAACACCATTTCACCGACACGCCAGGTCATCACCCCAAGCTGGCAGCCCAGGCCGCCAAGCAGCAGCATGGTGGTTATCTGCGCTATGAATGGCTGGTTTACCCGAAGCCCGACGATACGTTGACTTATCACCCGCGATGACCTTATGAACGGGGCGAGAAGAGACTCGCCCCGGGTTACTTACTGACTGACGGTGATAAAGTCGGTGCTATTCACCCCCGCTGGCAGCGCGAGTGCGCCCGGGGTGGTATTGCTGACGACAATTTCCTGACTGACGTTAAAGGTGACCGGTTCGCGTCCGTTCAGGTCTGAGGAGGGGGCAACCCAGGCTTTGTACGTGCCGGGCTCGACAATCCACTGGTTTTTCTGCGGGTCGAAGCTGGCGAGGATTTTAGCCGGGACGGTAAAGGTCAGTTTCTGACTGCCGCCAGGCTGCAGTTCCCCGGTTTTATCGAAGGATTTCAGCTCAAAGGTTGGCTTTTTCAGCTTCACTTCTGGTGCGCTGATATAGACCTGAGCGGCTTCTTTACCCGCCACGCTACCGGTGTTGGTGACGGAGACGCTCAGCGTTACCGCGCCTTTTGCCCCCTGATCCAGGGTAGAAGATTCAACGCGCGGGCTGTCATAATTAAAGGTGGTATAGGAGAGTCCGTAGCCAAATGGCCAGGCCACCGGTTTACTGAAGGTGCTGTAGTAGCGGTAGCCCACGTAGATATCGTCGTTGTAGGCGATCTCATCCGGCTGGCCATCGCCGTTAAGATCTTTACCCGGGAAGGTGTCGGCGGAAGGAACATCAGCATAGTATTGCGGGATGGTCTGGGCGAGTTTCCCGGCCGGGTTGACCGCACCGGAAAGCACGTCGGTAATGGCGTGGCCCGCCTCCTGACCCGGCAGATAAGAGAGCAGGATCGCATCCACTTTATCCGCCCATTCGGTGGTATCAACGATGGCGGAGACGTTCAGCACCACGACCACTTTCTTGCCCACGGCATGGAAGGCATCCGCCGTGGACTGGATCATCCCGAGCTCATTTTCGGTCAGCAGGTAATCCCCGCGGGTGTTGGTACGATCAAAACCTTCACCGGCAATACGGCCGATGGTGATCAGCGCGGCATCGTTATTTTGCGCGGCGCTTTCGATGACGCTGGCATCAAGCAGCGGATCGTCACAGGTAAAGTAAGTGCCGATGGCAGCGACAAACCCCGGATGTTCCACCTTATTGTTGGCATAGTAATCGCGATAGAAGGCGGTCAGTGATTCGTCCACGCTGTATTGTTGCTGCAACCCTTCGGCGAGCATGGTGGTAGATTCGTTATTAACCTGACCGCTCCCTGTTCCGCCCTTGATGGTTTCAATCTGGCTGACGCCAAAGCTGGCCAGCTTCAGGCTCGGGGCTAACGGCAGGGCCTGATTGTCATTTTTCAACAGCACCATACTTTCAGCTGCAGCCTGGCGCGCAAGGGCGCGGTGCTGCACGAGATCCGGTTTGTTGGACGCAGCATAGTTATTATACGAAGGCGACTGGAAGACCTGGGCGAGGATGTGTTCGACGTTGACGGTCATCTCCGCCTCGGTGATCTCGCCTTTGCTGTATGAGGCCTTAAGGAACTCAATCTGGCCACCCGGCTCAATCAAATCGTTACCCGCTTTATACTGCTTCCAGGCGGTTGATTCCGGGGTACCGGCAAACCAGTCGGACATCACTACCCCTTTGAAATCCCACTCGTTGCGCAGGATATCGGTCAGCAGATCGCGACGCTCATTGACATAGGTACCGTTAATTTTGTTATAGGACGACATAACCGCCCAGGGCTGGGATTCGTCCACTGCAATCTGGAAACCACGCAGATAGATCTCACGCATGGCGCGCGCTGAGATGATGGTGTCGATGGAATTGCGGTTGGTTTCCGAGTTGTTGGCAACGTAGTGTTTAATAGTGGTGCCGACCTGGTTCGATTCGACGCCGTCCACCATTGCCGCAGCAATTCTTCCGCTCAGCAGCGGATCCTCAGAATAATATTCAAAGTTACGACCGTTAAGGGGGTTACGCTGAATGTTCATTCCCGGCGCCAGGATCATATCGACGCCGTACTCTTTAATCTCTTCCCCCATGGCTTTACCCACTTCAGCCACCAGACGGGTATCCCATGAGGAGGCCAGCAGCGAGCCAATCGGCCACGCGGTGGCATAATAGGTACCCGAATCGCCGTCACGGGTACTGTTAATTCGTAATCCTGCCGGACCATCGGCTAATTTTGTGGCCGGAATATCCAGCTTATCGTTTTTAACCCCGTTGATGTAACCGGAAACACCCGATACGTCGTTTTTTAAATTAATAACTTGCGGGACGCCATTACCCATATCCATACCCGGGCCCATGAGCATATTCATCTTCTCATCTACGCTCATTTTGGCGGCAATTTCTTTGGCTTTCTTTTGATAATAATCGGCGTCTTTCACTTCACTTATTGAAGTATTTTCTACATCGTCATCGTCGTCATTACAACCAGAAACCATTCCCGCCAGCGCCAGCGTCAGGCAGATCGTCAGGGTATTCATTTTTCTTTTAATGACTATGGGTTGCATTGTTATTTTCCTTGTTTGTGTAAGGTATCAATCGGGTAAATCCATCCTGAAAAATTAAAAAATCAGTAACAGCGGGATAATAACGCGAAATTTTAGCAATCACTTTGCATTGAAAAGCTAATTCTGTGCTTTCGGGAGCAGAACTGTTTTTTGTGATATCTATCTCAAAATGAAACGAAATGCTACAATACAGTAACAATACAAAAACAAAGCTAACGTCAAAATTGCGCAAGGTTTCAGATGCTTACTAGAAGCGTGTCGACTTTAATCTATAGGAAAAGTCTTGATAATTTACATTCAAATGGAATTAATACCTGTAATTTATTATCTAGCATTGGCCTTTCTACCTATGAAATGAAAAATCCTCACGGACGTATTACGGAGCAGTTTCATTATCAATTAATGGAAAAGGTGAGTGACGTAAATAAGGTCGTGTTTGGCAGTACCATTCCGGAGGATGTTTACCTTAACAGCGTTGAGCTTTCTCACTCGATGTTTCCAGAGTTTATTGGTCTGTGCCTCAATGAAACAACGCCGGAAGCGGCGCTACAGCGTTTTGCTGAAAGCCGTTTTTTAATGGGAAACTGTGACGATCTCATTATTGAAACGGGTACATCGCACACGCGCATTAAATACCATAATAATGCGCCGCGAAAAATTAATAATCCTTCTGCCATGTTTAACCTGATCTTGATTGGCGGCATTATAAAAAGTTACTGCCCTGCTATCAGGATGCAAATGCAGCTTACCGATTCCGTAATACAGCACCATTCATTATTGAGCGATCTCTTTAATAGCTGCTGTCAGTTGCAACAGGAAAACAACGCTATCATCATCGAAAACCATTATCTTACGATTGAGAATGAGAAATTCAACGCCCTATTGAACCGTCTGCAAATAAATCACATTGATGCGCTAAAAAATAAACTATTCAGTGAGCCTCCGCTGACCGCCTCAGTTAACGCACTGATTGAGCAGTGTTATAGAGCAGGTAAGGAGTTGAGCGCCGGAATAATTATGGAGGAGATTTGTCAAAATCTTCGCATCAGTCGCTGGACATTGAATCGACGTTTACAGGGAGAATCCGTTACTTTCTCGCAATTGCTGGCACAGAAGCAGCTTGCAATATCGATGCGCTTGCTGCGTCAATCCAGATTATCTATTCAGGAAATAAGCGAGCGCCTTGGATTTTCATCACACTCGGTTTATTCACGGTTTTTTAAACAGCATACCAGGATCACGCCAATGCAATATCGGGATCGGGGTGGTGGTCCGATGGATTAAGGTTTAAATATGCCAGATCCTGCAGAACAATAACTACTCTTCAGACTCTGGCTGCATAAGGCCCAAAAAGCGAAACGCAATCGGGCCAATACCGCGTGGTTTACGGGTGCAAATTATGGATAAATCCCGCGCTCCTTTCGTGCAGTAAGAATACGCTCGCAGGCAATCGCATAGGCCGCCGTTCTCAGGGAGATGTCCAGCTGCTGCGATTTAATCCAGACATCGTCAAAAGCATTGAGGATGATGTCATCCAGCTTCTGATAGATCTCGTCTTCCGACCAGTAAAAACTGGAAAAATCCTGAACCCACTCAAAATAGCTCACCGTCACGCCGCCAGCGTTACAAATTACGTCAGGTAAGACGGTAATGCCCCGTTCGCGCAGGATGTCATCCGCCTTCGGTACCGTTGGGCCATTGGCCCCTTCAAGCACCAGGCGGCAGGATAGACGTTCTGCGCGTTGCGCCGTAATTTGGCCCTCCAGCGCTGCCGGGATCACAATCTCATAGTCAAACTGCCAGAAGGCTTCAGGGCTGACTTCATCTGCGCAGGGGAAACCCTTTATCTTCCCATGCACGGTTTGCCACGCGATAAGCGCCTCGATATCCATTCCTGCTGGATCATAAAGCGTTGCAGAGTGATCCTGCACAGAGACAATTTTTGCCCCCTCACTGGCAAATAGCTGCGCGGCCACGCTGCCCACATTACCAAATCCCTGCACGCCAATACGCGCCCCGGCGATGTCGAGATTAATGTGTTTTGCCGCAGCCATCCCGGTAACGAAGACCCCTCTCCCGGTTGCCTTAACGCGCCCAAGGGAGCCCCCCAGGTGAATGGGTTTGCCGGTCACGACGCCGGTCGTCGTGGATCCGACGTTCATAGAATAAGTATCCATCATCCAGGCCATGACCTGCGCATTGGTGCCAATGTCCGGGGCCGGAATATCCTGCTGCGGCCCGATAATAAGACCAATTTCGCTGGTATAACGGCGGGTCAGGCGTTCCAGCTCTTTGGTACTTAACACGCTGGGGTCGACGCGGATCCCGCCTTTTGCGCCGCCGAAAGGCAAATTAAGCGCCGCGCATTTGATGGTCATCCATGCGGATAACGCCATTACCTCTTCTAATGTGACGTCCGGATGGAAGCGTACTCCGCCCTTACCTGGCCCGCGGGAGAGATTATGCTGCACGCGATAGCCTTCAAAATGGCGCACCGTACCATCCTCCATTTCCAGCGGAATATCGACAATGAGCGCGCGTTTAGGTCGTATCAGCGTCTCGACCCAACACTCCAGTTCACCTAAAAAAGGCAGAACTCTTTCAACCTGAGCAATAAAAATATTCCATGCAGAATCGGGATTTTCATTCAGAAATGACAGCGTTTTCATCATTTACCTCAAAGGGACAGAGAGTTATTAATAAAAAAAACCGACGACAGGGATCACTATCGTCGGCGCTCGTGATGAGCAAAGTACTACGGCACTAAAGATGTGCGCCATGTGCAGAAATGAGGGTATTTACTGGTCGTTAGCTCTGCAGGGCATTTTTAATGATATTCAGTGCCTGACTGAACTGGTTTTCCGGGATGGTTAATGGATAGAGGAAGCGAATCACGTTGCCATACTGCCCACAGGTGAGCAGCAGCAACCCTTGTTCCAGCGCTTTTTGCTGCACACGCTGGGCGAGTACAGCAGAAGGCTCTCTGCTTACGGGATCGTTAAATTCAGCGGCAATCATCGAGCCCACTCCGCGTACGTCCGCCAGACCTGGCGCATTTTCGCGGGCATCGTTGAGGGTGATCCGCAAGCGCTCGCCTAAAGCATCGGCGCGCTGGCACAACTTCTCGTCCGCGATGATATCCAGGACCGCCAGCGCCGCCGCCACCGACAGCGGATTGCCCGCATAGGTGCCACCAAGCCCGCCGGGCGCTGGCGCATCCATAATTTCAGCTTTTCCCACGACGCCTGAAAGGGGCATACCACCCGCAAGGCTTTTCGCCACGGTCATGAGATCCGGTTTATCCGCATAATGATCCATGGCGAAAAGCTTACCGGTGCGGGCGAAGCCACTTTGCACTTCGTCGGCAATCATCACGATACCGTGTTTATCGCAAATGCGGCGAATGGCTGCGACAAAATCTGGCGGAGCGACGACGAAGCCCCCTTCTCCCTGAACCGGCTCGAAAATAATTGCCGCCACCTGCTCAGCATCAATGTCCGATTTAAACAGGCGTTCAATGGCTTTTACTGCGTCCTCAGTAGTGATCCCGTGAAGCGCAGAGGGATAAGGAGCGTGGAATACCGAGCCCGGGAAAGGACCAAATCCTTTTTTGTAAGGTGCCACTTTGCCCGTCAGAGCCATGGTCATATAGGTCCGTCCATGGAATCCGCCGCCAAAGGCGATGATTCCGGGGCGGCCAGTGTGGGCGCGGGCAATTTTTATTGCATTTTCTACCGCTTCGGCACCGGTAGTAAAGAACGCTGTTTTCGCTTCTCCCCCGACGGGAGCCACCGCATTGATCTTCTCAGCAAGGGTGACATAACTTTCGTAAGGCACAATCTGATAGGCGGTATGGGTAAAGGCCTGGAGCTGCGCCTCGACGGCCTGCACCATCCTAGGATGACGATGCCCCGTGTTAAGTACCGCGATCCCGGCAGCAAAATCAATATACTGGCGTCCTTCTACGTCCGTCAGTGTGCTGTTTTCCGCCGAATGGGCGAAGAAATCGCACATCACGCCCACGCCACGTGGAGTTGCAGCCAGACGGCGTTGATGCAGGTTTTTATTGTTCATAGTTGCGCCTTATCCTTTTTTATCAATTTGTGAATACATGACCCCTCCATTTATTCACCATCTGGTACTCTAATCGAGAGCCAAAACATTTTATTTTAAGGATCCAAATGCGTTCTCTTGCTGTAGATGTGATCGCGCAAGCCTTTTCGCAACAGTTCGATGAGAAATTGCATCGACGCCTTTATGCAGCAATTTGCAACTGTATTCTGGAAGGGAGTCTGAAACCTGCCATTCGGATGCCGCCCTCACGCGATCTGGCCGGTGAGCTCGCGTTATCCCGCAATACTGTGCTGCGTGTTTACGATCAGTTGCAGGCGGAAGGCTATATTTCGGCCCGTACCAGCAGCGGCACCTTTGTCAGCGAAAGCGTGCTGGACAACCTTGGTCAGCGAAAAACATATCCTTTTGTGCCACCGCAGCAGGAAATCATCGCCACATTGTCAGAGCGCGGCAAAGAACTGCTCGGACATGCCAGCGCCAGTCCGCGCCAGTGGGGAGCATTTGTTCCGGGTGTACCCGATGTTGCCCTCTTTCCCCATCGCACACTAAAAAAATCCAGGACCGCCTTGCCCGTCAACCGCACCCGGAATACCTCACTTATGATGTCTCCGGCGGCGTCGATGAGTTGAAAGCATCGCTTACCGATTACCTTCGTACCGCACGGGGTGTGCGATGCTCCCCGGATCAAATTCTGATCACTGAGGGGATTCACCAGGCACTCGACCTGGTGACGCGAACCTTATGCAATCCGGGAGACCATGCCTGGGTGGAAGAGCCCGGTTACTGGGGAATAAAAAATATACTTCGCATGAACGGGGTCGATTTCTCCGCCATCGCGGTGGATGAAGAGGGGCTGGCTCCCCCGCATGAATATGGTGTTTCGCCGAGGATGATTTTCGTAACACCCTCACATCAATATCCGTTAGGTTCGGTGATGAGCCTGAGTCGCCGCCAGCAATTGCTGGCGCTGGCGCGTCAAACGCAAAGCTGGATTGTGGAAGATGATTACGACAGCGAGTTCCGCTTTGCCGGGCAGCCCATCCCTTCCCTTCAAGGACTTGAGGAGGCAAGCCCGGTGATTTACATCGGGACCTTCAGTAAAACGCTTTATCCGGCTCTTCGGCTCGGCTACATGGTATTACCGGTTCCCCTGGCCGCGGCGTTAAAGAAAGTCCATAGCGACCTCTACCGGGGTGGTCATCTGCTGGTGCAGGCCGCGTTGGCAGAATTTATTCGTGAGGGCTACTACGCAGCCCATATCCGCAAGATGCGCCAGCTTTATAGCCGCCGCCGCCTCGCCCTTGTCGCGTTAATTACCCGTCAACTGGGGGGGCACTATCTGGGAGAGTTCAACAGTAACGCCGGGTTACATCTGATTTTACAGTTTCCTGATGAGGTAGATGATATCGCCATTGCCCTGCAGGCCAACCAGCAGGCGTTACTGGTGCGCCCCCTGTCCCGCTATTTCGCCTGCGAGCCGAAGCGCAGCGGTCTGCTGCTGGGGTTTGCGAGTATAGATGAAGAGGCGATGAAGCCAGCATTTACCCGTCTTGCAGAGATCGTTAAACAGTTTCTCCCCTAATGCACCTTGGCTGACAGATGTTGACGAGCGAGCGCAATTTTCTGTTCGATGTCTGCGCGCCAGCGCGAGCTTCCCTCTTTCAGCGACAGCATTTTATCCCAGCGGGCGATGGCCAGATCGTACCGCTCCAGTTGATAAGCGTTGATCGCCGCCAGCTGCAAGATGCGAAGATTATCCGGATGGAGATTCAGCAGATGATTCAGTATCCCGGCGGCCTGTTGAAGCATCTCAGGCTCGCCGGTACGGGTCAGAACATCAGCGTAGCCCGAAGCCGCAGGAAGATCGTCCGGCGCAATGGCATGGGCGCGGCCATAAGCCTGTGTTGCCAGCGTGGCATTATTGAGCATTATTCCCACGCGCCCCAGCAACGACCACCCTTCCGGGCTGTTGGCATCATGACTTAAATGGGTGCGTAAGCCCAACGCCAGAGCTTGCAGCTCTGTCTCATTCAGCGGCCTGGCCCGGGGATCGATCGCCCGGTTTATTAGCTCCGGTAACTGTCTTGTGGCCTGCCGCCAGTCGAGCACCTGACGGTAGCCACTGGTGGCGTAAAACGCCGCACCGCTGACCATCAGCGCCATGATGATAGCTGCCACCAGTCCCCTGGAACTTGTCTCGCTGGAAAGGGGGGAATGTATAACGGATGTCGCCGCGGCGACCTGCACCCTCGCCCGGCTACAGGCGTAAATAGCATACCCGCCTGCTGTTATCGCCAGCAGCGGCAGCATCCAGAGCAGTAGTGTTACTGGGGTAAGCGGCGGGTCATACGTAATAAATGTGCCGTAGCGCGCCACCATAAAATCGACAATCTGCTGACGCGTCTTGCCCTGCTGAGTAAGCTGATAGACTTTCTGACGCAGATCGGCCGCAATTAACGATCCGGAGTCGGCAATACTGTTGTTCTGGCATTTGGGGCAGCGTAGCTCGGCCGTCAGCTGGCGATACTGCTGTTCCTGTGCCTCACTTTGAAAGGTCATAACCTCCGGTACTGCCTGGACGGTAAAACTCATTATCAGCACCAGCAGAGCCAGCAATCCTTTTGTCATACTCCGGCCTCTTTGCGGTATTTTTCCCATATGGGCGCAATCTCTTTGTGCCACACGTCAGCGTTCAGCTCCCCCGTGTGTCGGTAGCGTACGATCCCTTGCCCATCAATCAGGAAGGTTTCCGGTGCGCCAAATACGCCCAGTTCAATGCCGGCCATCCCATTCGCATCCCGCAGGTTTTCACGATAAGGATCGCCAAAATCCTTCAGCCAGCGTAACGCCTTCTGACGATCGTCTTTGTAGTTCAGGCCCGCGATGGCGATGCCTTGTCCGGCCAGCGTCGTCAGAAACCGGTGTTCAGCTCGACAGGTGGGGCACCAGGTAGCCCAGACATTCAGCAAAAATGGCTGACCCTTTATCACCGCCCGGATATCCTTTTTTTCCTCGGGTTGTATCAGCGTGGTAACACCAAGCGCAGGCAAGGCACGACCGATAAGGGCCGAAGCCTGCTGGTGTGGATCCTCCCCCCGTTCGATACGCACCAGTTGCCAGAGAAGCAGGCCCGCCAGCAGGGCAAATATCGCCAGTGGCAGTAGATATGTGTTACGTGTCATGCTGTCTCCTTTTGAACGTTAACCGCAGGTATTCGTCGTGAGCGGAAACACATCCCACCCCCCAGCGCCATCAGGATGCCTCCAGCCCAAATCCAGCGGATAAAGGGCTTATAGTAGAGCCGCATGCCCCATGTTCCGTCGGGAAACTGCTCCCCCAGCGCGGCATAGAGATCGCGGGTAACACCCACCTGGATCGCCGCTTCGGTCATGATGGCCCGGCTGGCGTTGTAATAGCGTTTCTCGGCAAACAGCGTCGCTGTCTTACTGCCAGGAGTATGCACATCGATCACGGCCGTCAGGGCCTGATAGTTGGGTCCGAGGCTTTTGCGCATTTCGCGGAAAGTAAAAAGATACTGTCTGAGATGGATGCTATCGCCGACGCCGATCCGCACGTCGCGTTCGATATTGTGATTTTGATGGAAGGCAATCCCTGTTAGCGTCACCGCTACACCCAGATGCGCAATAATCATGCCGCAAAAACGGCGAGTCACAGGCTCCCTACGCCGCAGACGTAATAGAATTTCCGTCAGGTGAAGCAGCATAATCCACAGTGCCATGCTGAGCCCCAGTACCGTCAGGGCAGCGATCTTATCCTGTAACAGCCACGGCAACAGTAGAGCCAGTACAGGCGTGACGATCAGCGCTGCAACGATAAACCGCTGGTGCTTACCCGGACGGTCGCGCCCCCACCGTACCAGTGGTGCCAACCCCATCAGCAGCGCTATAGGCACCATCAGAACCACGAACATACTGTTGAAGAAGGGCTCACCAATGGAAATGGCGCCCAGGCCAAGCGCTTTATGTACCAGCGGCAGCAATGTGCCGAGC
The DNA here is from genome assembly GCF_023736175.1 of Leclercia sp. LTM14. NCBI lineage: Bacteria > Pseudomonadati > Pseudomonadota > Gammaproteobacteria > Enterobacterales > Enterobacteriaceae > Leclercia > Leclercia sp. LTM14. Next base: position 150,385 of record NZ_JAIKTT010000010.1, on the reverse strand, counting down.
AGTACCACCAGCATGGCGGTCATCAGCAGGACATTATTGCCCAGCAACAATGACTCTCTGGACCAGAGGGCATTATTGACGCGGGAGCGGATGTGGTGACCACGTAAAGCAAAGAGCAGCAGCGATCCTCCCACTACCAGAGCCATAAAGATCAAAATAAACATCCCTCGTGTTGGATCCGAGGCGAAGGCATGAACCGAGACCAGTACGCCAGAACGCACCAGAAAAGTGCCAAGCAGGCAAAGGGAAAAGGCAGCGATAGCCAGCAGCACGCTCCAGACCCTGAAGGTGTCCCGCTCCCCGGTGACGGCAAGAGAATGCAGTAGTGCGGTGCCAGCCAGCCAGGGCATAAGGGAGGCATTTTCCACAGGATCCCAAAACCACCATCCTCCCCAGCCCAGTTCGTAGTAAGCCCACAGGGAACCTATTACAATTCCCAGGGTTAAAAAGATCCACGCCATCAGCGTCCAGGGACGCACCAGCCGCGCGAAATCCCGGTCCATACAACCATTCAGCAGCGCCGAGATAGCAAAGGCAAAAGCGACGGAGAAACCCACATAACCCATATAGAGTGCCGGGGGGTGAAATATCAGCCCTGGATCCTGCAGCATAGGATTCAGGTCCCGCCCCTCAACGGGAAAATCGGGCAAGGTGCGGACAAAAGGATTGGAGGTAAAAATGATAAACAGCAGAAATCCAAGGCTTATGATCCCCATTACCGCAAGGACCTGAGCGCGCAGAGAGAGCGGGATGGCCCGGCTTAAGGCCGTCGCCAGCGTCCAGCCACTCATAATCAGCACCCACAGCAGCATTGAGCCCTCATGGGCACCCCAGGTGGCTGCCATTCTGTAGATAACCGGGAGTTGCGTATTGGAGTTGGCCGCCACATAAGCAACGGTGAAATCATTATTGATAAACGCCTGCGTCAGGATCAGGAACGCGCCGGCAAGGCAGGCAAATAACATCATGGCCAACACAGGCGCGGCGGCAATCAGAAGACGCTGCCCCCGCCATGAGCCATACAGCGGCAAGCTGGAAAGCAGGCATGCCGTTCCCAGCGCCAGGCAGAGCAACAGATTCCCGAGTTCAGGCATCATTACGGCGGGTCCTTGTGGTAGAAGAGAATGTCACTCCCTTTTTCACGCCCGGTGGCGTGTAGTTTTCATCATGTTTCGCCAGCACCTCCCGGGCGATAATATGGTTGCCAGAAGCCAACTCCCCCTGAACCACAATACCCTGACCTTCACGAAAGAGATCCGGAAGGAGTCCGTCAAACGTTACCTGCACCCTGCCGCGGTCGTCATAGAGTGTAAAGTTCACCTGCATAGAGGTAGCCGAGCGTTTTATACTCCCTGGCAGCACCAGCCCCCCTACCCGCAACCGCTGTCTGGCTACCGGTATCTCCCGGTTTTCTCCTTTGCCATATAAAACCTCCCCCGGAGTGTAAAAGAGATCGATATTGGCGCGCAGGGCGTAAAGGATCAGTCCCACGGTCACGACCAGTCCACTGACCAGAAGACAGGCTACCAGGAGGCGATTTTTACGGCGTGTATTCATAGGGTAGCCTCACGTCCGGGCGCGTTGCGCATCCGTTGGCCCCTGGCGTGACGGCGGCGGATGGTCAGCAGAATGGCGCGCTGCTGCCAGCGGGTATGCAAAATGAGCACCGCCAGCGGAAGCCATGCCAGAGCAACAGCCAGCCAGATATAGAGGCCATATCCTCCCATTGCGAAGAATTCGTTCCAGTGGGTAAAGGCTGGCGTCATGGCTGTTCTCCTTTGCAAGCGATATCTCGTACCCACGGGCGAAGACGCTCCTGAAGCAGGATCAGATTACGTAAACGCATCAACGTCAGGGTCATAAACAGCAGCAGGAAACCGGCAATGATCAGCCGCAGCGGCAGACGCATCGCGGGGTCGATACTTTGTTGCAGCCCGGTTGAACCCTGATGCAGGGTGTTCCACCAGACCACGGAGTAGTGAATCACCGGAAGATTAACCACCCCGATTAATACCAGAATGCTCACCGCCCGACCCGCCATGCGGCGACTATCGTAAGCATTCCAGAGTGCAATGATGCCCATATAAAGGAACAACAGGATCAACTCAGAGGTCAGTCGGGCATCCCATACCCACCAGGTGCCCCACATCGGTTTTCCCCACAACGCGCCGGTGGTCAGGGCAATAAAGGTATAGACTGCGCCAATCGGGGCCATCGCCGCGATCGTCAGGGACGCCAGCTTGATCTGCCAGACGAGACCAGTGAAGGCCGCGACCGCCATTGCGCCATAAATACCCATCGACCACATTGCCGCGGGGACATGGAGATAGATGATGCGATATCCCTCGCCCTGCTGATAATCAGCTGGGGCGAAGCCGAATCCCCAGATCCAGCCCAGCGCCAGCGTGACCATTGCCCCCAGAGCAAGCCAGGAGATAGCCCGGCCGCTCAGGTAATAGAAGCGTTCCGGGATGGCGAGTTGATGCAGTGTTTTCCACATAGCGCGTACTCTTATTATGATTGAAATGAGATCTAACCCTGAAGGCTGACACGTAAGGCTGCCGCAGTGGCAAAGGGGCAGAGCATGGCGCTACTGGTTAATAGTGCTGCCAGAATGGCCATATAACCGGACACGGGCAGACCGGCTGCTGCCGCATTAATCGCTGCGGTAGCAAATATCAGCAGTGGCAAGGTGAAGGGCAGCACCAGAAGACTGAGCAGTACACCGCCCCGGGGCAGCCCCACCGTCAAGCCTGTGCCAGGTGCGGCCAGTAAACTGAGGGTCGGCGTACCCATCAATAACGTCAGCGTCATCACTTTCCAGACCTCGAAATCTAGCCCCATTAATAAAGCAGCCAGCGGCGAGAAGAGCAGCAGCGGTAACCCCGTCACGCACCAGTGCGCGACAATTTTGTTCAGCACTACTGCGGGCAGCGGTACGGGCAGCAACATGAGCTGTTCGAGAGTGCCGTCCTGATAGTCTTCGCGTAACAGCCGTTCCTGCGCCAGCAGAGAGGCCAGCAGCGCAGCGATCCAGATTGCTCCGGGTGCGATATGCGCCAGCTGTTTACTGTCCGGGCCAAGGGCGAGGGGAAAAAGTGTGAGGATAACGAAAAAAAACCACAGCGGGTTGACGAGCTCGGCTCGACGCCTGAAGGCGACCCGCAGTTCAAGCGTGAAAAGCGCCCACATCATTTCTGCTCTCCTCCCGTCAGCGAGACCATGCGCACGGGCAAGGTCAGATCCAATAGCGGCTGGTGCGTGGTCATTACAATCCGCCCGCCCGCAGTGACATGCTGCGCCATTCTGTGTGTCAGCCGGGCGACACCTACAACGTCAATGGCGGTAAAAGGTTCATCAAGGATCCATAGCGCGGCGCAGGTTAACCAGAGCCGTGCCATAGCCACATTACGCTGCTGTCCGGCAGAGAGGGTTACCACGGGTACCTCTTCAAACCCGGCAAGCCCCACCTGACCCAGAGCCGCCAGTCGCTGAGAAACCGTCGAGTCAGGATGGAAAAAAGCCAGGTTCTGTAACGCCGTCAGGCTGGTTTTGATGCCTGGCTGATGACCGATCCATAATAAATCGGTATGTAACCGCTCGCGGCTACGACTTAAGGGCTGCGTCTGCCAGCGCACCTCTCCACGGTCTGGTCGTATTATTCCCGTCAACATCCTCAGTAGCGTGGTTTTCCCCGCACCATTGCCGCCCGCGATCTGCACCCACTCCCCGGGTGCCACGACAAATGAAAGATCGCGAAATAAATGCCGATCGTCCCGCTCGCAGTACAGCCCTACTGCTTCTAATTTGTTTTCCATGCTCTGCCTTATGCTGACCCAGCGTTACCTTAAGGGTGAGACTGTTTCACCTTAGCCACATCGTGGGTGGTGACATCGCCCGCGCCGTTTCCCCAGCTTTTTCGGACATAATTCACAAGGTCTCGCATCTCTTCGTCAGACATCACATCCGCATAGCCGGGCATTCTGAACGAGACATTGCCCACGGTAGTGGGCGTTTCTGCGCCTGACGCTACGACGCGCAGAAGCGGCGTTGCCTCTTTGGTGCTGACGATGGGGTTATTCACCAGCGAGGGGACGTTGTCATCGGTTCCCTTCCCCTCGGTACCGTGACAGGTAGAGCAAAACCGACCATAAAGGGTTTTACCCGCTGCCAGAGACACAGACGCAGTAGTAGCAACATGATTAGTGGGCACCGCGGGTGGCGTCTTGCCATTAAGGCTCAGGAGATAACGCGCAATGGCGGTGGCATCGTCATTCGTCAGGTACTGAGTGCTCTGGCTTACCACTTCAGACATAGAGCCCGATACGGCTGCATGTTTGCTTCTTCCCGTGACGATCAGTGATGTTAACTCCTTTTCTGGTAACGTAAGCATACGCAGCGATGGCGCATACCAGCCGTCAATCATGGCTCCGCTAAGGAACGTATCATCGCTACTGTTGTAGGCCTTTTCATTCATGGCCATCCCTCGAGGTGTGTGGCACGCCCCGCAGTGTCCGGCCCCTTCAACCAGATAAGCGCCCCGCTGAAGCTGGGGATCGGTCAGCAGAGGATTCTTCGCCACCGGATCGTCCAGAAAAAGCCAGTTCCAGACGTGCAGCGGCCAACGGGCAGAGAACAACCAGGGGATATCACTCTCCTGATTGACCTTCGGCGAGGGAGCAACGCCCTGCATAAAGTAGTCGTAGAGGGCGTGGATATCCTCATCGCTCATCCGGGCATATGAGGGGTAAGGCATAGCCGGATAAAGTGGATGACCGTCTCTGGCGATACCCTGACGCACGGCTTTTTCAAAATCGGCATAGGTGTAATTGCCGATGCCGTAAGTTTTATCCGGGGTGATGTTGGTGGAATAAATATCCCCGACTGGAGTGGGAAATTTCTTCCCTCCCGCAAGAGGTGAGCCGCCTTCTGAGGTGTGGCAGGCCATACAATCAGCCACCCGTGCGATGTATTCTCCTGCCATCGGCACCGCAGAGGCGCTGGCAGTGAGTAACCAGGTGAACAACATGGCAATGATGCGCATAGTTTACCCCATATCCATAAGTTCATTGACGGCGCGCCAGGCCTGGTCAATCGCCGCATGGGCGTAGGCGCTCCAGTCTGCATCTGAGTTGGCGATAGTGATGCGCCCGATGGGTTTTCTCGCCCGGGTAATGATGTCAGGAATTTTGTCCATATCATCAAACAGGGTGCAGGCATAATAGGCGTAGCCATGTGCCCAACGGTTAACGGTGATCCCGGCGATATCCCGTTGATGGTCAAAACCGGTAGCACCAAACATCTCCTGAAGCTGATCGCGAATTATTTGTTCGTGCGCAGCGAAGGAGGAGCCAAGCAGCCAAGCCCGGCCTTTGCGGAATTGTTCTCTCGCGCTCATATTGCTGCCGGGATAGGTGGGCACTGAGACCATATGCAGCACTATCGGCTCATCCGGAGAGTGAGAGTGCTCATACCCGCCCATGCTCACCGGATAATCAAGTTTTACCCGGCTATAGGGGGCTGCCGGGGAGTAAAACTCATGTACGCCCAAAGTTTTAAATGCCTGCCAGTTTTTAACCGCGACGTTGGTGTAGATCAGCGGTGCTTTCACGTTCAACCGCAGGTCGGCCTTTTGTTCCTCTGGCATTTCGGGCACCAGATACGGGATCATCATGTTGTAGCCTGCCATCACCGCGTTACGACCCCGTACGCGATGGATTTTACCGCCGTTGAGATAAGTGATGCTGACCCCATCCTGTACGTTAGCGGCGTTGATCACGATGCTGCTCAACCGCAGACGAGTACTGTTTTTTTGCAGATCGAGCTTGTCGTAAGCCAGTCTGGCGGTAACAGAATCTTCCATCGTGCTGCCCGGTAGCGCTTCGGGCAAAAGATAGCGCACCATAAGACGGGCGAGACCGGCATTGCCATCCGGGAAGTGATAAACATAGGGCTCTTCCAGATCCGCCAGCGTTTCGCCATCTAACGGTGGCAGCCCAAGTGCCTCCATCCCCGGTAGAGCACAGGCCCGGGCATCGGTGGCGGAAATGCCTTCGATACCGATGGCGAAGAAATCGTTGGAACGCTGCTGAAAGTAGAGGCGCGCCATCTTACTCAGTCCTACCTTTTCACTCAGAAACTGGCTGTAGCTGTGGGTGTCCATCCAGGCAATTTTCTCCTCCTGGCTCATACCGGGCAGATAGTCCCGGGGATACAGGTAGAGATCGAGAAGCGCTTTTTTGTCGCTCTCCTCAAGAGGAAAATCATGAATAAAATCCTCCATACTACGACCATTCAGTCTGTCCGGTGGAATATCATCCGCCACCGCGCGCCCTGGATCGCCACTGACAATTTTCGTCACACCAAAATTTTTCTTATCAAAAAAGACGCCGCGGCTGAGCTGTTGATCCGGATAAAAATTCACGTCGAAACTCTCTTTCATGCGCGTGACGCTCACCCCCAGGGTCTGCATTAAGTTATTCACTTCCGCACTAAAATTATGGGTGGGTGACTGAAATGCCTCGCTGCCGCCATAGCCGATGAGCATTTTCTTACCCACGGTGAACTCATTTCGCTTGGCGTGGCCGCCAAAATCGTCGTGGTTATCGAGTATCAAAACCTTGCTGTCAGGCCCCATCTTCTCGCGCCAGAAGCAGGCGGCGGCAAGCCCGCTGATCCCGCCGCCAACAATAATCAGGTCATACTCTTCTTCAAATGAGAGCCTGCTAAAATCAAACTTTTCATGTTCACGTCCCAGAGCATGGGCCATCTCAAACGAGCCTGGATGGTTACCGCGCAGCCCAGTGAGCGCCGGAGGATAGGCTTCGCCATGGATAAGCTCGTTCTCTTTGCCTGCTGCGCGTGCCCAATCCAGTGGGGTCAGCCCTGCGGCAACAGTAATAGCCACGCCGTTAAGAAAATCACGTCTGGTGATTGCCATTGATAATCCTGTCTTTTATGACTGACATCCTGTTGCGGATACCAGGTTAACGTCCCCCCTTTTTATAAGGGGGTGGCGGTTATTTCTTCTCGGGTTCCAGCTCTTCATCCAGCTTTTTGGAGTCGTAATAATCTCCCTGCCAGGTAATTTTTCCGTCCTTCACGCGGATATAGCTCACCCCTTCAAATTTGATGGCATTGTGAGTGGCCGGACTACCGCCCCACTCCCCACTGTTTTTACCGGCAAATTCCCAACGGAAGGCAACGGTGTCATCGTCGTAAACCGGCTTGTCGGTCATGGTCCATTTCAAATTGGGAACGGCCTTGATAAAGGCACCGATCACCTCTTTTTCCGCGTTATTCCTGCCCGTGACAGGCTCACCCGCTGCTGCGTCGTAATAGGTGACATCGCTGGCGAGCAAGGCAGCCGCCTTGCTCGCGTTATGTTCATTCCATGCCGCCATATAGGCTTTGACGACCTCCAGAGAGGTGCTGTTGGCCTGCGCCAGCCCGGAAAACAGCACGGCAGAAAAGAGGGCTACTTTAAGGGTTTTCATCTTTTTTCCTTTTTACTCATTGATATCGCACATGATGTGTTTCACTCTTGTGTATTCATCGAGTGAATATGAAGAGAGGTCCTTGCCATAACCGGACTTTTTAAATCCGCCGTGGGGCATTTCGGCGCAGAGAGGGATATGGTTGTTGATCCAGACCGTGCCGAAATCCAGCTCAATACTGAAACGCTGCGCACGGCCATGATTGCCAGTCCAGACGCTGGCCGCCAGACCATACTCCACATCGTTGGCCTTGTGCAGCGCCTCCTCTTCGCTGGAAAAGGGTTGGATGGTCATCACCGGGCCGAAAACTTCATGCTGGATCGCCTCATCCTGCTGGTGCAGACCAGAGATCAAAGTTGGCTCGAAGTAGAAACCCGGCCCCGGCCCTGCATTCCCCCCCATCTCAATTCTGGCGTGTGAAGGAAGGCGCTCAATAAAGCCTTTCACCTGTTGCAATTGATTTTTACTGTTCAGGGCGCCGTAAAGAGCGGACTTGTCGTCAGGTTGACCAAAATGAATGGATTCCCCTTTCAAGAGCAGTTTTTGCAGGAAAATGTCATAGATCGACTGCTCTACCAGCAGGCGCGTGGCTGCGGTGCAATCCTGGCCGGCATTAAAGAAACCGGCGGTCAGGATGGTATCCACAGCTTTATCAAGATCGGCATCCGCAAACACCACTACCGGAGCTTTGCCGCCCAGCTCGAGGTGCGCTTTGGTGAGGTTGGCGGCCGCAGACGCTGCCACCTGCAGACCAGCACGAACAGAGCCGGTAATAGAAACCAGCGAGGCCGTCGGGTTTGAAACGACCAGAGAGCCGGTACAGGCCTTGCCCAGCACCACATTAAAGGCACCTGCCGGGAAAAACGGTGCCGCTAGCTCTGCCAGCATCAGAGTACTGATGGGCGTCGTGTCGCTGGGCTTCAACACCACAGTATTGCCTGCCGCCAGCGCCGGGGCAATTTTCCATACCGCCATCATGAAAGGGTAGTTCCACGGGGTGACCTGCCCCACGATCCCCAGCGGCTCACGGCGAATGGTGGAGGTAAATCCTTCGGCGTACTCCCCACTGGCCTTCCCTTCAAGGCAACGTGCGGCCCCGGCGAAAAAGCGGATGGCATCACAGGAGGAGGCAATCTCCTCTTTTTCGATAAAATGCCGTAACTGCCCTGTCTCCTGACTCTGAATTTCAGCCAGACGCGTGGCATTGCTCTCAATCGCATCCGCAAGGTTCAGCAGCGCCTTCTGGCGCTGCGCCGGAGTCGATTTTTTCCATATGCCGAAAGCGGCTTTTGCCGCGGCGTAGGCCTGATCGACTTCAACTTTGCCGCCGTTCGGGCTCAGAGCGTAGCATTCCCCGTCAACCGGGCTAACCAGTTCAAAGAGATCATCCGAGTGAGAGGACCGGTACTGTCCGTTAATAAAATGCTTCAGCGTAATCATGCATGACTCCAGCAATAATACATAAAGAATCTTATGTATTATATTTATTGAGCGATTGATACAAACTTACAAAGCCAACAACATGATATACATCTCAAATTTAACTTATTTATTACATTTAGATCACAAAGCTATAGGCTCAGGATCGAGAGGAGTTGCGTTGTCTGATGATGGGATTACGCTATGTTGGCCTTATCCAGAATTGAAATGGGTCTCTGATACTGACATCGACTGACGTGAATATCTCCTTTCTTGTCTGGCAGGCTTATGTTAAGAAAGGTGCTCTTTCAGGGAAAATAATAGAAAAGTTTATGATTACTCATGCAGTTATCTTTGCGCCTATTGGACAGGCCAGTCGTTCCGATCAGATTGTCCAGCGCCTTGCCAATGCTATTATTACCGGATTACTGGAACCCAACGAGCAACTGCCAAATGAGACAGATTTGGCGAAAATGATGGGGGTTTCGCACATTACGATCCGAGAGGCTCTGAATACGCTCCGGGCCAATGAGCTGATCTATACCGTACGCGGCAGAAAGGGCGGCAGCTTCGTGTGCGAAAATGTGCGTGCTAAAAGCAGTGGCATGCACCCGTTTAAGTCTATAAGTACGGATTATTTGTCGGACCTGGGAGAAATGCATTCCGCCATAATCAGCCACAGCGCCAGGCTGGCCTCCCGTCGTGTGACTGAGGCAGATATTGCCAGGCTACGGGAGTTTGTCCTCGTTCTTAAAAACGCTACCACGCCGGAGCAAAAAACCCAGTCTGATATGCGCTGTCTACTGGCCCTTGCCGCCAGCTCTCATTCCGCCAGGCTGGCCAATCAGGAGCTTCAACTTCAGGCGGAATGGGCCTCACTGGTGGCAGTGCTCTACCGCTCGAATGAGGTTTTCCCCCACGTGGTCACCTTGTATGAGGCTTTAATAGAAGCCCTGGCAAGCCACGATGAGCTAAATGCCATGACGCTTGCCAACCGGCTTATCGATACGTTTATCTTCCATCTAATCGACCAGAAGATGAAATATACTCTCAGTGAAGGCTGATCCTAAAATGACCTTGCCCGCATCCCTTACCGACTTAATAGATAAGATTGACGATATTACCGTTTCAACCGTGGAATCCACTGCCACGCTGGCCAATCTCATTCGCGAAAGCATTACACATGGACAGAAGGCATCGGCCGAAGCGTTATTAGATCCCGCCGTTAAGCCCATTATCCAGGAGCATATTCGGGAAACGCTAAAGCATAACCGCTACTGCTCGGGGGCCGGTTTTGCCAGCCATATAGAGAGCAGCCCTACCACCGGCGAGTACTGGCTGTTGGAGTGGTGGTTTAAAAAATCCAACGGTTTGCAGCAGGTCAATCTCGATCTGGACCAGGCCACACAGCAGCGCCTGGATTTCAGAACCTTCGAATGGTTTAAACACGCTTCATCGAGTGGTAAGGCCTTTATTCATGGCCCCTACGTCGATTATGTCTGCAACACCGCCTATACCCTCACCTCCGCCGTCCCGGTCTTCAGTGATCAACAATTTCTTGGCGTGGCGGCAATTGATATGCTGGTGGGTCAGATTGAAGAGGAACTGCTTACCTGCCGTCATCCCGATAGAGTGGTGCTGACAAACCGCGAAAATCGTATTATTTTTTCTACCTGGCCCCATTACCGGGTGGGCAATCTCCTCACCATTCCCCCGGCAACAGTGCTTTATCAAAGCGACTACTTCTTTCTTTATCAGTGTGATAATTAAGGGCCCGCAGGCCCTTAAGTTTTAATAATTTTCTTTTTCTTTCAGTCCATTCGCGTAGACGATAGCATCATTTTCCGGCGCGCTGGAGCGACCAAAGGGTCTGGCAATCGCCATATAGAGTAAACCGGCCCCCAGAACAATCGCCAGTCCAATCAGCACCGTCCAGCGATCGAGGAAGGTACTCCCTTCTGCAGGTTGCGCCAGCAGCCAGATGGCGACCACGCCATATGCCAGCGCAAGTCCGTTGACCAGCATACCCCAACCGCCGATAGTCCACTCGCCAGCCGGCTTCCAGCCCTTAAGACGTTGACGCATCGCTGCCAGCACCACCATCTGGAAGGAGATATAAATCCCAATCACCGCAAAGGCGGTAATGCGCGCCAGATTGTCAGGCTGGAAATAGACACAAACGCAGACGATCACAGGCAGCAGACAGCTCACAATCATCGCGTTATCCGGCACATTATTCCTGGAAATTTTAGCCATCCACTCGCTGCCCGGTAACATCTTGTCGCGGGAAAATGAGAAGATAAGTCGGCTTAACGCTGCCTGTAGGGAGAGAATGCAGGAGAGCATGGCGATAATGGCGATCACGATAAAGATCGTCGCACCGGTCTCACCCAGGGCTTCATTTAAAATCGCCGGAATAGGATCTGCCACTTTACCGTTAACGATATTAAGCAGATTCGGTGAGGAAAGCAGATACCCTAGTACGGAAATAATTGCCGAAATTGCACCGAAGACAATACTCAGGATCATTGCCACCGGGATTTTCTTACCTGGGTTTTGCACCTCTTCCGCCACATTACCGCAGGCTTCAAAGCCAAAGAACATAAACAGCCCCATCAGCGCGGCGGACATAAAGGCGGTGGTGTAGCTGCCATCCAGAGCCATCACGCCCATGGAATCGAAAACCACGGAGAAGGGCTGCGCACGATGGAAAATCAGTAAATAGATCCCCAGCGCAATAACGCTTACGATTTCGCACCAGAAACCAATGCGGGCGACACGGGCCAGGTTTTTGGTACCCGACATATTGATAGCCATCATCAGTAACAGCAGAATCGCCGAGGTCAGCAGCATCGTCATGGGTGTTTGCCCATAGTGGAACAGGGATTCAACAAAAGTGGCGGTGTACTCTGCAATAGAGGTGATGGTCACGACCAGCGCCCAGAGGTAGATCCAGGCAGCTATCCATGCATACTTTTTCCCCCACAGTCGTCTGGCCCAGGGGTACAGCCCTCCGGTGATGGGATATTGTGAAGAGACTTCACCGAAAACCAGCGCGACCAGCAACTGTCCACAGGCGACGATCAGGATCCACCATACCGCCGGCGGCCCCGCTAGCGTAATGGCCAGGGCAAACAGCGAGTAGACGGCTGTAAGAGGTGAAAGGTACGTAAAACCCAATGCAAAATTGGAGACAAGGCCGATAGATCGTGTGAATTGCTCTTTGTTATCCGGCTGATTATGCTCAGCTTTTTTAGCAGGTGTCTGTTCCATATAGGTTTCTCATTTGTAGGTAAAGCGCAGAGTACACCCGGTAATTTATAAAAGATAATAAGTTATATGTATATTGTTATTGTCACATTTTTGTTAAGTTTATGTGTGGATTTAGAGACCGAAGATTATCTTGTAATGAGGGAGGAACTTGAAAAATGTTTACCCGCCGGGTAAGGCAAAACCCGGATCCGGCGGTATTGCAGCGGTACGTGAGACGGCCAGTTACCCCTCTTTCCCCAACCCGCTTTGCTGAATAAGCATCAGCATCGCACTGTTAATCCAGCGATGCGCCAGGCTTTGGCGGTCGCTCTCCACTGTCACCTGAACGGGCATCTCCCGGATCACTTTGTCATTCCCTTCCTGGCCCTGAATCGAAACCCGGTACCAGACCTTTTCCGGCTTCAGCTCTTTTGCAGGAATGCCCGGGGCGAGGGCAATCTCTCCGCCAGAGGCTTTGGCCAGCGCGAGGGACGGCAGTTTCGTCAGACTGTGCTGGTCAACGGAGAGCACGGTGCCGGCTACCGGCTCTATCTGTCCGGGCAGGAACACTTTTGCCCCGGCACCGGGTTTGATGCGCCCTAAATCATCCTCCGAGACCAGGGCATCCACGTGCCAGCGGGTGCGATCGATGACGGTGGCGATCCGCTCTCCTGGTGAGATCCAGCTTCCCTCCCGGAAGGTCTGGTTTCGTTCTTCAAGACGACCGTCAATGGCGGAAACCAGCTGAAGACGACGCATCTCCATCGTGCCCGCCTGCTGTTGCAGTGCGAACTGATGCGCCATCTGCTCGGCCAGCACCTGCCTTGCCGCACTCTCTTTTTCCAGCCCCTGCGCACCTCGGGCGCTTGCCTCCCAGGCCTGGCGCATGGCGACTGCTTTATGCTCATCGGTTTCGGGCTGCGGGGCGGCCAGCTCGAAGAGTAACTGCCCTTTCTTCACCGCGTCGCCATCGTTGACCATTACCCTGACCATCTGCGCGGCAAAAGGGGTGTACAGGGGCTGCACCTGTGCGGCGTCGATCACCCCCGACAGGGAGACGCTTCGCGACCAGGGCAACAGAATGACCGCCAACGCAGTTGCCAGCACCAACATCAGACGCATCCGCTGAAACGGCCGAATTTCAACGCGCCGCAGCCACCAGACTTTCATTTCTCGGATCATCGGTAACACCACAAAGGTCATAATCTCAATCAAAAAAGGATAACGCCCAACGCCTTGAAGAAGGCGTGGTAGACCACGATGGCGATGCCGATAAACAGCATCAGCCTGTAGATCCAGGTAGCGAAGGCAAACAACGTCAGAAAGCGCGCAAAGCCCGGCGAGACGTTATCCGGAAGCGGATCTTCCAGACCGAATAATCTCTTGCGCATCGCCCGCTTCGCCCACAACCCTGCCCGTTCGTGCAGTCCAGGAAAATCGAGCCAGTCGCAGAGGATAAAATAACCGTCGAAGCGCATAAACGGGCTGGCATTGATCATCACTGTCATCACCCAGGCGGTGGTAGCCAGAAAGAACAACGCATTTTTAAACATGCCTTCTGGGGCAAAAGACCAGAGCAGCGTGGCCCACGCCGCCAGCACCAGTTCGGCCATGATCCCCGCACTGGCAATCCTCAAGCGCTGCATTGAGCGGTTGAGCTTCCAGCTTTCGCCGGTGTCGGTATAGGCCATTGGCAGCATCACCAGCAGCGCCACCCCCATATGCCCTACCCGAACACCGTAGCGTGTCGCCATGAACGCATGGCCCAGTTCATGCCAGCATTTCGAGAAGATCAGCGCCAGCATAAAGCCCAGCGCCCCCTGCCAGCTCACCGCCGTGCGCAGCGTCGCTTCAACAGAGTCCCACTGGCGGGCAGCAAACAGCAGTCCGGTTAACCCCGCCAGCGCCGTCAGCAGTAAAAAGGTGCGCGAGAAAAAGACGTTCACCCAGGGAAGCAGCTTGTTCAGCAGCCTCGCGGGGTGAACCAGCGGAATGCGGATGAACAGATAGCTGTGGAGCAGATGGCTCCAGAGACTCTTCTCAGGCCGGTAACGCGGGATTTTCAACAGCTGGTGCTGCTGCAAAAAACCGACAAAGTCGTCCACATCCCGGGGCGCGACCTGCAACGTGGTGTCGGCGTTGATTGCCCCGGCAATGGCCTCTGCGTTGCCCAGCGGCCAGCGCTTGAGGATCTCAATCTCCAGCCAGCCCAGCCGAAACCAGAGATTCCTCACCGGATCGTTCAAATGCCAGGCCGGGGAGCCGTCACGGTTGCAGCCCGCTTCCCGCAGGTGCAGTTCTTCGCGCAGCGAGGGCCAAACCGGGCTCATGCCGGGAATATCAGCCATTACCAGCCCACCCAGGCGCGCAGGGTCGCCAGCGGGCGACGTAACAGCAGATAGCCCAGCGCTTTCCAGTCACCGGAAATACGCGCGGTGCCCTGTAAACCGATGCGCGCCTCGGCGGTACTGCCCTGAAGCGAGCCGCGCAGCACGTAGCTCGCCACGCCGTTCGGGGCTTCCACGGTTTGATACCCTGCGTAGTCCAGGGTAGCGCTTAACGGGCTGAGCGGCGCGACTTTCAGGAACACCGTCATCGGCGCACCCGGTTTCAGGTTTGTTGATTCGCTGGCGGGCGCCCACGCTCTGATGCCCGGTTTGTCGGGATCGGCGAGCAGACCGATGCGCTCGCCGGTCTGCACCGGACGCCCCGCCCAGTCATCGGGATCGGAGTAGACAAACACCCCGTTGCGCGGGGCGCGGATGGTCAGTTTATCCAGCTCGCGCTGGAGCGAGACCACCTCTACCTGCTTCTCGCGCCAGCGCCCTTCTGCCATAGCCAGCTCCGATTTAGCCTGTTGGTCTTCTATGGCTTTCTGAGAGGCCTGTTGCAGGGTGATATTGGCGGTCGCCAGCTCGGCGGCTGCGACTGCCAGTCGGTTACGCAGGGTAATGTCATCCAGCATTGCCAGGACATCGCCCTTTTTCACCGTCATGTTCGGCAGCGCCACCATCCGCTGGATCACCCCCTGCACCGGGGAGGCGATAACTTCGCTCTCCAGCGATACTATTTCTGCCGGGACCAGGGTGTATTCCCGGACGGGAATACAACAGATTAGCCCCAGCAGCAGCGCCACAACCAGCAGGCGTTTGCCGCCGCTACGCCGCCAGATCCGCTGTAGCGCCGAGGGTCTGGCGGTGAGCGCCCAGCAGGCGTAGCCGTAGATTCCGCAGAGTTGCAGAAGCGCAAACTCGGGCGAATCCGGGGTTAAGGTTCCAGGCCAGGGGTCGTCACGTCCGAGAAACAGCAAGGCGAGGAGTTCACCCTCCGGGCCGGTGAGCGGGAAGACCCAGACATACTGCGGCAGCCATTCACTCCACGCCGCCTGCAAAGGTTCACTCAGCATCGGGGCGGTCAGAGGCATTAAGCGCGCCCCCTCTGCCAGCTTCTGGCAGCGCGGAACGATCTCCGCGCTGACTTCGGCAAGCCATAAGGCGTAAGGGGTGTTGCGATCCACATCGTTGAGGCCGGAATGAGCCACCAGCCGGGCCCGTTTTTCCCCCGTCACCCGCATCAGCGCCGCCTGGCGGTATTCCACCAGCTGGCGCGTCTCATTGCAGATAACAAATCCCAGCTCGCTGTAGTCCTTAATGCGGGCGATCCGGGCAGCCAGACGCCAGCTATTGACCCCTGCCATCACGAGGCGGCTCCCGCCGTCGGACAGGTGGTATCATCCGCAGCACACTGCGGCACGGCTTTTCCACTCATGCCCGGCAGAACGCCCTCGGCTTTATCCGGGAACGCGGCTTCAATCTCTACCGTCTGGCTGACGGCATCCACCCTGGCGCTGATATTGGTGACCGTCAGCAGAAAGTGTTTCCCCGTTTCCCCGATGGTGGCATCCAGTTTGACCCCCGGCTTCAGCCAGACAATCCAGCCCGACGGCACGTTCAGCCGCGCTTTCGGGGTGCCACTGCCCACCAGGTCAATCACCCCGCCGCCAGCCGACACGCCCTGCCCCTCTTTGACGTACACCCGCGCCACCCGGCCATCAAAGGGGGCGACAAACCGACACTGGGCGAGCTGGGCATTGAAGATCCCCATCTGACCTTTGGTGCGATTGACCTCAGCCGCAGCCAGGCCAACCTCCAGCTGGGCCGCAGAGTTGAGCCCCTGCAGCTTGGCTTTCGCTTCGTAGCGCAGCTGCGCGCCGTGATATTCCGCCTGGGCGGCGTTACGCCGGGCCGTTAAGTCCGCACAGTCGAGCGTCGCCAGCACTTTGCCGGCGGCCACGCTATCACCAAGCTGAACGTTCACTTTGGCGATGCGCCCCGCCACCACGCTCGACAGCGGGCTCTCTTTATTGGCCTGAACCAGAAAACGCACCGGGCTGTTATTCGTCGGGGCCTCTTCCGCCTGCAACGGCAACACCGCGATACCCACCAGGGCGCATAACACCATTAACATCGACTTCATACTGAATTCCTGTGGAGCCATTAAGGACGGGCCAGAGGGGCCATTCGCGCCCCGCTGATCCGCTGAATATCATCCGTTACCGACAGCGCCGCCGCCTGGGCCAGGGCGCTTAGGGTACGGGTGCTGGTGTCATCCGGTAAATAACTTTGATACTGGCGTGACAGGCGAACGTTGTCATCCCGGTCGATGAGATCCAGCGTCCACTGGCCTTTGCGCGTCGTATTACTGCTGAGGGTGTTGAACTGCATCCGTAAACGCAGGCTCTGCGGAGAATCATCCAGCGCAATCTGGTTCGCCGCCAGCACCTGGTTCACCGACTGGACAATTGCTGCCCGGCTTACGCCGCCAGGGACGCGCCCCACCTCTACGTGCAGGCTTTGGGTCTGCCGGGTCTGGAGCGCCGTGCTGGCAAAGACCGTCTGCTCCTCACGGCGCAGGCTGGTCGCAATTGCCCGCGACAGGCTTGCGACGTCGGTCTGCTGCACTTGATCCGGCAGCAGATCGATGCCGACCGAGTTCAGAACCCGACCGTAGGCGGCCTGGGCTTCGGCATAGGAACTGGCCATCTGGAAACGGGTGACAATTGAACGGGCCTGGGTTCGCAGTGTCTCCAGATCGCTGGTCAGGGAGTTATCCGATCCGGCGCGGGAGATGCTCGCCAGCCGCTGATCGACTTGCGCCGACTGGTCGGCAATCTGGAAGTCGTAGATCGCCAGTTTGTAGCGCTCCAGCGCCACGCGCACCTGGGTTAATACCGCCATGCTGAGTGCCATCCGGCGGGCGTCGTCGGTCTGTTTGCGCGCATCGTTGTTATTGTTAATCGCCGGAATGCTGAGCAGTTTGAACAGATTCATGGAGACGCCCACGCCGCCCTGCACCCAGCTGTCATTATAGAGGTAGTCATTGGAGTCGTAGTTGACCCCAGCGAACAGGTTAAGGTTCGGCAGCAGGGAGGCAATCTGCCGTTTGGTTTCATAGCTGTCGATACGGGCCTTGTAGTCTTCCTCGCGCAGCTCAGGACGCCGCTCCAGCGCCATCTGCTCCAGCTTGTTTACATCCTGCGGTACGGCAGAGAGCGGCAGCGGTTTATCATCCAGTACCACCTGGGTACCCGGCGGGACGTTCATCAGCGCCAACAGCTCGCTTTTCGCCATCTCCATCTGCTGACGCTTCTGGTTTAACTGCGTCATCGCATCCAGTAGCGCACGCTGGTACTCCAGCCCCTCAATCGGCGGCAGGATCCCCGCCTGTTCAGCTTCGCGGGTTTTCGCCAGCGCGGAAGCGATCTGTTCCGCCAGCGGTTCGGTCTCTTTCAGCAGACGCTGAGCCCCCAGCGCGCGCCAGTAGGCGTCGCGCACCTCCTGGACGATATTTTGCAGCACCTTGCGTCGGCGCTCTTCGGCGATGTTGACTTCGTCCGCCTGTTGCTGCGCGCGGAAATAGCTCATGCCAAAATCGAGCACGTCCCAGGAGAAGGTCGCATCGGCCAGATAGTGTTCCCGCTCCTCTGAGGTGGAGGGCCGCAGACTGACCACACCATCGTCGATGCCGACGCTGGTCCCGCCGGAGTCATTGTTTCGCCAGCGGTAGCCCGCATCCGCCATCAGCTTCGGCAGCATATCCTGTGAAGCGAGATCAAGCTGGGAGCGCGCCAGGGTGGTTTCCATCATCTTCAGGCGGTAATCGAGGTTATATTTCAGCGCCCGGGCCATCGCATCGGAGAGCGTAAGCGCACCCGAGATCGCCTCCTGGCCGCGATACATCCCGGCCCGATCCTGATTAACCCGTGCGGTAATTTCATCCTGTGTCAGCGGGGTAGGTTTGATGGAGCCGCAGCCGACCAGTAACAGCGCCCCCACCAGTAGACCCAGAGGTGCGAGGGGAAAGCGACGCGGTGAGAGAGCCATCGCTGGCCCAGAAGCATTTAACATTTCAACATTCCTATAATTCATCACTTGGCCTGCTTAACCACCGCAGCGGGCAGCACGATTGTTTTTTCTGGTTGCGGACGATGTAGCGCGGCAAGCTGCGCCGACAGCGACGGCGCCCCGTGGACGGTCTCTTTTGTCACTACCACCGGACTGACCTTCTCATGCACGACCGGCACCTGGAGGGTTTCACGTTCATCGGTATGACGCACGCTGAAGGGGCTGAACGCATCCCACAGCGCATTTTGCCCGAGGCTATTGGTTCCCGATTGGGTAATGTCCCGCTGCTCGCGGGTGCTGGCGTACCAGCGGCCAAACAGCACGGCCTGCTCCATTACCGGCGCATTGGCCTGTTCAACTCCGTAGCCGAGCATCGCCATTTTACTGTTAGCCCTGACGGCGTGAGCCTGCTCCGGACTCTCAAACGCATAGATCATCGGCAGGATAAACAGCCCCGGGGTGAAGCTCAGGCGCGACGATGGCGGCATATCCAGGGTGCCAAACAGATCGTCACGCCAACCGTCGTCCGTCATCTGTGGCATGGCGGTCATGCCATGGATCACAATGGTCAGCGTCGACTGGCTCGTATTACCGTCTGCATCCTGAAGGATATAGATGAAGACCTCCCGCAGTGCGGCGTTGGCTTCCAGACTGGCGACCCGCGGATCGCTGCGGTTGACCTCGTAGTGCCAGTTACCGCTGGCATCAAGGCGCAGCACGCCGTATGCCCCGGCGGTGAGACCGTTGATTTGCCCCGAGCGGCCGGTATTGTCAGACATAATCCCCACCACCGGACCGTTCGCAGCCGGGCCATCAGCGCCCGCCGTGTCGTTAGTAAAGAGATTGCCGCTCTGGTTGTACTGCGCCCGATCCTGATAGATATCAGCGGTATCCGGCTGCGCCTGCGGGGCATCATCGATAATCGTCAGCTGGAGTTCACCGCCGATCTCGCCATTCACCGTAAAGCTAACGGTGACATGCAGCGGCGCTGCGTCCTGGTGGACCATCGCCTGGGTCTGGACGTAGCGATAGCTCAGCACGCCGTGGGTGCCATCACTGACTTGATAGTTAATCAGCTCCAGACGTCCGAAGCCGAAATCCACAATCCCCGGTTGTTGGGCAGAGAGCTGCTGCAACTGGGCCAGGGTAAAGGTGCGTCCGTTGAGGGTCAGGGTTTGCGCCGGATCGAAGGCGGTAACCTGTAGCGTGCCGGTGGCAATGTTGCTGCCACTGGCGTTACGCAGCCCCTCTTCCGCCACCGTCAGCTCCAGTATCGGTTTGACCAGCACCTGTACGGTCACGGTCTCCGTCACGCCGCCGCTGGTCACCGTGTAGGTGTAGCGATCCGCCCCGACGTAATCCGGTTGCGGGACGTAGCGAATGCGGCCATCAGGCAGCAGGGTGACGCTACCGTGCTGTCCCTGGCTGACCGCGATTATCTGACGGTTCGGGTCTTCGAAGGTATCGTTCGCTAATACATCCGTAATCAGTTCTCCACCCTTCAGCAGCGCGCCGCGATCGTCCACCCCATCCGCCACCGGATTAACAATGATGGCCAGGCGACCGCTGGTATCACCGTTTTCGTTGCCATCGGTGACTGTCCAGGTAATAACCGGGAGGGTGCCGTTCCAGTCGGCAAACGGACGGAAGCTGAACTGGCGATCGCTGGTGAGGGTTAAGGTTCCCATCCCGGGGACGATCGCCGTGCGACTGCCGTTGGCAGGCACATCGTAGCGAGCAGGATCGCCGTCAACGGTAAAACCCGTCACCCGCAGGGCGTCGTTATCGGCATCGGTGACCGTCAGGGTGCCTTGCAGGGTGCCGCTATCTTCGTCCATCCGCACGGTGACGTCGGTGGCAACCGGTACCTGGTTGGTGACCCACACCACCACCGTGGCGGTCTCTTCCACGCCGCCGCTGCGCACGGTGTAGGTGAAGCTGTCATAGCCAACAAAGCCCGGACGCGGTGTATAGACCAGCGTGCCATTGACGATGGTGGCGGTACCTTCCGCCGGGGTGCTGACGCCGATAAGCGTCGCATCCGGGTTGCTAAAGGTGTCATTGGCCAGCACATCAAGGGTGCCCGGGAAGCTGGCGTGAATTGTGGCCTCGTCCTGATTCGCATCCACTACCGGGCTGACACTGATGTCCAGGGTTTGCGAGGCCAGGCCGTTCTGGTTGCCGTCGGAGACGGTGTAGATAATTTGCGGCACATCGCCGTTCCAGTCCGCTACCGGGCGGAACAGGTACTCCCCGTTGGCCTGCAGGGTAATGTCCCCCACCCCCGGGATCGTCACCGTAGTGCCCGGCATGAACACGCCCGGCAGCGTACCGACGCGGAAATCGACCACCTGTAACCTGTCGCTGTCATTATCCTGGTCGTTGGTAAGCACATTGCCGGAGGCCGGGTTATCCTCAGCTACCACAATGCGATCCGGTTGAGGCTGCGGCGCATTGTTCCGCACCTCAATGGTGATGGTCGAGGTCTCAAGCACCCCGCCGCTCATTACCGTATAGCTGAAGCTATCGAGACCGACATAGCCTGCATCCGGGAGATAAGTGATTTTCCCGTTTTGGATCAGCACCTGGCCGTGCTGCGCCGTGCCGGTGGCGATGATCTGTTTGTCGCTGTTACTGAAGCCGTCGTTGCTGAGCGCATCGATAATCAGTGGCTGGCCCGCATGCACCCACAGATAGTCCGGTTGAATATCGGCCACCGGCGTAACGGTCAGATCCAGAACCCCCGTTACCTGACCGCCGTCATGACCGTCGCTGACGGTAAAGGTGATGGTCGGCACCGTGCCGTTCCAGTCCGCCACGGGCACGAAGGTGTAACCGCCATCGGCGTTCAGCGTAAAGGTGCCCATCCCCGGGATGCGGTACCCGACGCCCGGTAGATGCACGGCCGTTTCGCCCGGCAGGGACCAGCTCACCACGGCCAGGGTATCGCTCGGATCGGTGTCCTGCACGTTGGCAATGACGTTCCCGGCGAGCACGCTGTCTTCCGGGCCCGATACCGGATCGAGTGGCGTCAACACCGGGCGGGTGTTGGTGACCGTGACGGTGACAAAGGCTACTTCGGTGCGTCCGCCGCTGGTTACTGTGTAGGAGTAAGTGTCCTGACCGACATAGGCCGGGTCCGGCGTATAAATAATCTGCTGTCCGTCCGGGCTGATATCCACCCGACCATGCTGCCCCTGAGTAACAGCGCTGATGATCCGATCGGCGTTGCTGAAGGTATCGTTATCCAGCGGGCTTTGCACTGACGGCTGCCCGGCATGCAGGCTGTAGCTATCGTTATGTGCGTCGATCTCCGGGGTGACAACAATAAACAGCGTCCCGTCCACCGAACCGTTGATATTACCGTCGGTAACGGTGTAGCTAATCTCCGGCACCACGCCGTTCCAGTCCGCCACAGGGGAAAAAATAAAGTCGCGGTTGGCGAAGATCTGCAGCGTGCCAACGCCTGGAATTGTCACCAGCTTCTCATTCGCGCCCTCAAGCGCGGTAGTAACGTTATTGACGGTGATCGACACCAGGCTCAGCACGTCGCCTTCCGGATCCACGGCGTTGAACTGGCCGACCAGCTGTGGCGTGTCTTCCGGCGTGATGAGCGAGGTCTGCTGCGACGCCGGGGTGCCGTTCAACACCGCGATGGTGACGGTAGCGATCTCCTGATGCCCGTCTGGCGTCGTAACGGTGTAGCTAAAGGTGTCGATGCCGGTATAGCCCTGCGGTGGCAGGTACTGGACGGTGTTATCGCTCAGAACCCGCACCTGCCCGCCCTGATCGGTACGGGAGAAGAGCGATCCTGCCACCGGTGTACCGGCGCTGAGCGTCAGGCTGGCATCCGGGGTGGAGAAGGTATCATTGTCGAGGACCGGGATGATCACCGGATTATCCGAATGGACGATAGTAAAATCGTTAAAGGTATCGCTAACCGGCACCACACCAATGTTCAGTACGCTTTGGGTCATGCCGCCGTCATTGCCGTCGACAATGGTAAAGCGGATAGCTGGCACTGGCCCGTTCCAGTCGGCGGCGGGCGTAAAGGTCCAGCTGCCGTCGCTGTTCATCACCAGCGTACCCGCGGCCATCGAGGCGGTTTGCCCCGCGCTCCAGGTGGTGTTATCTACCGTAAACTGCGTCAGGGTCAGGGGATCGTTATCCCCGTCGCTGACGCGCGCCATGACGTTGCCGCTCACCGGGGTATCTTCCGCCGTGGTCAGGGAGAAGTCCGCGGAGGTGGGCGGCGTGTTGAGCATCGTCACCATCACTGTAGCGCTTTCGCGCACCCCGTTGCTGATGACGGTGTAGGTGTAAGTATCGCTCCCCACGTATCCGGCTGTCGGGGTGTAACGCAGCTGGCCGTTTTCAAGGGTCACGATGCCGTGCGCGCCCTGGGTAAAGGATTCAATGGCGCGCTGCGGGTTGCTGAAGGTATCGTTCGCCAGCACATCGGTGAGTACCGACACTCCCGCGTGGGTGGTGACACTGTCGTTGATCGCATCCTGAACTGGCTGCACCGTAATGTGCAGCAGGTTGCTGGCTTGGCCGTTGCTGTTGCCATCCGTCACCCGGTAGGTAATGTCCGGCACCGTGCCGTTCCAGTCCTCCAGCGGCATAAAGGCGTATTTGCCGTCGGCCTGGAGCGTGAAGACCCCGAGCCCGGCGAGGGTGACAATCATTCCCGGCTGATAGTCAGTGCCCTGGATGGTGAAACCTACCACCCGCAGGGCATCGCCATCCAGATCCTGGTCGTTGGTCAGGACATTGCCCAACACGCCGGTATCCTCAGCGGTGACCACCCAGTCCGGCTGGGTTTGCGGTGGGGTATTGCGCACGTCGATGGTGATCGTGGCCGTTTCGCTGCGACCGCCGCTAATGACCGTATAGGTAAAGCTGTCCGCGCCAACATAGCCCGCATCCGGGAGGTAGACCACCTGCCCGTTCTGAATCGACGCCTGGCCGTGGAGCGGGTTGCCCAGCGAGACAATCTGCCGATCGGAGTTTTCAAAGCTGTCGTTTTTCAGCGCATCGATAATCAGCGGTTTACCGGCGTGAACCGCCACGCTGTCCGGTGCGATATCCGCCACCGGTGTAACCACCAGATCCAGCTGCCCGGCCACCAGGCCGTTCTGATGACCGTCGCTGACTATAAAGGTGATGGTCGGAACGCTGCCGTTCCAGTCCGCCACCGGTACAAAGGTGAACTGGCCACCGGCCTGTAAGGTAAAGGTGCCGAGGCCCGGGATCAGGTACGGCGTGCCGACGCTGTGCGGCGCCGTTTCCCCCGGCAGGTTCCAGCTCTCGACGCGGAGAACATCCGTGGCATCCACGTCCGACGCATTGCTCAGCACCGACCCTGACAGGAGGCTATCTTCCGGCCCGCTGAGGGTGATGAGGGCCGGGATAACCGGCGGAGTATTGGTGATAGTGAGGATGACCGTTGCGGTTTCCGTCACGCCTCCGCTGGTCACCGTGTAGGTATAGGTATCCTGGCCGACGTAGCTGGAGACCGGCGTGTAGGTCACGGTGCCATCGGCGTTGATGCTGACCGAACCATGCTGGCCCTGGGTCACGCTGGTCACGCGCCGATCGCTGTTAGTGAAGGTATCATTGGCCAGCAGATCGCGGGTATTGCTCTGCCCTGCGTGCAGGGACATCGCATCGTTACGGGCATCACTCACCGGGGTGACGATCAGCGTCAGTTTGCCGCTGATATCGCCGCCAGGTTTGCCATCAGTAACGGTATAGCCGATCTCCGGCACCATGCCGTTCCAGTCGGCGACCGGAGTGAAACGCCAGGTCAGATCGGCATTCACCACAAGGGTACCCACTCCCGCAAGGGTCAGGGTTTTGCCCGCATCACTCCCCATCACCAGCGTCTGACCGCCCGCGTTAAAGGAGACCACCCTTAGCACGTCGCCATCTGTATCGACGACGTTAAAACGCCCGCTCAGGGTGCTGTCTTCCGCCAGGGTCTGGCGATCGTCGATAGCGCCGGGCTGACTGTTCGTCACCAGAATGGTGACCGTCGCCGTCTCCACCACCCCGTTATAGCTGGTTACGGTATAGGTGAAGGTGTCGGTGCCGACAAAGTTGGCCGGAGGCTGATAGCGGACGCTGTTATCCCCCAGCACCTGGATCTGCCCGCCTTGATCGGAAACGGAGAGGATCGATCCGGCGACAGGACGTCCGGCGGCGATTGTCACCTGCTGCTTATTCGTGAAGGTATCATTGTCGAGTACGGGGATGACAATCCCGTTATTGGCGTGGGTTACCGCCTGATCGTTCCGGGTATCAGCCACCGGGATCACGCTGATGCGCAAATTGCTGGTGGTGGTGCCGGTGTTACCATCGGACAGGGTGTACGTTGCCAACGGAACTGTACCGTTCCAGTCGGCAGCCGGGGTAAAGACCCAGCGGCCGTCGGCGTTCATGGTCAGCGAGCCCGCCTCTACCACCGCCGTCTGCCCGGCGCGGTAGCCGATGCCATCAAGCGTAAAGCCGGTGAGGAGCAGAGCATCGCCGTCGGCATCCGTCCCGCTTACCCTGTCGGTCAGAACGTTGTCTTCGGCAGTGGAGAGCGTGACATCCCGGGATAC
Organism: Leclercia sp. LTM14; assembly: GCF_023736175.1. NCBI lineage: Bacteria > Pseudomonadati > Pseudomonadota > Gammaproteobacteria > Enterobacterales > Enterobacteriaceae > Leclercia > Leclercia sp. LTM14. The sequence continues at coordinate 125,206 of NZ_JAIKTT010000010.1, read as the reverse complement.
CGGGGCGGTGTTGGTCATCGACACAACCACGGTCGAGATTTCGTCGACGCCCCCGCTGGTCACGGTATAGGTAAAGGTATCCGTGCCGACATACCCGGCCATCGGGGTGTAAACCAGCTGATTGCCGACGATGCTGACGCTGCCGTGCAGCGGCGTGGAGGTGGCGGTAATGGCTTTGGCGCTGTTCTCAAAGCTGTCGTTTGCCAGCACATCAATCGTGACGGATTTACCGGCGTGAGTGGTCGCCGTATCGCTGACGATATCCGCCACTGACGTGACGGTAATATCCAGCAACGCCGTGTTGGTTCCACCCTGGTTGCCGTCACTCAAGGTAATTTCGATCGTCGGAACCTTGCCGTTCCAGTCGCTGACAGGGGTAAAGGTGTAGTTGCCCGCCGCATCGATAATAAAGGTTCCGGCCCCCGCGATGGTGGCCCGCTGTCCGACGTTATAGTTGACGTTATTGACGGAGAACCCGGAAACCACAATCGGATCGCCATCCGGATCGCGCAGGGTGGTGAGGATATTTCCGGTGGCATCGGTATCTTCCAGGGTGGTGGCAAAGAAATTACCGGTACCCGGCGCGGTGTTGGTCATAATAACCGTCACCATCGCCGTCTCTGTTACCCCGCCGCTGGTGACGGTGTAGGTATAGGTGTCGGTGCCGACGAAGCCTTTTTGCGGCACGTACAGCAGGGTGTTGTTGGCGGTGATGGTCACGATGCCGTGCGCGGGCTGCGTCACCCCCGTCACCCGCTTATCAGCATTGCTGAAGCTGTCGTTGCTGAGCACATCCGCGACGATGCTCTGCCCGGCATGGGCGGTGTAGACATCGTCCTGCACGTCAGCCACCGGGTTCACCGTCAGGGTGAAACGGCCCTGCGCCGTGCCGCCCATGTTGCCGTCAGAAATGCTGTAGTCGAGGGTAAGATTGCCGTTCCAGTCGGCCACCGGCATGTAGAGATAGCGGCCATCGGCGAAGACCTGCAAGGTACCGCGGTTACCCGACAGCGTGACGGTTGTACCCGCCGCGTAAGAGGTGCCATCAAGGGTAAAACGGGGCAGAGTAAGGGCATCGCCGTCGCCGTCCCTGTCGTTGTCCAGCAGATTACCGCTGACCTGCGGGCTGTCCTCGTTCAGAATCCGCGCATCGTTCACCGCCACCGGCTTGATGTTGGTGACATCGATGTTGACGGTAGCTGTTTCGGACACGCCTCCGCTGGTGACAGTATAGGTAAAGCTGTCCGCGCCAACGTAACCCGGTGTCGGGTTGTAAACAAAAGAGGTGCCGTCAAAGATCAGCGTGCCGTGGGCGGGCTGGCCGAAGCCCGTAATGGTTCTATCCGGGTTTTCAAAGCTGTCGTTGGCAAGCAGCTGAGCAGCAGGCAAATTCAACGTGCGACCGGCATGAATGCTGACGCGATCGCTGGCGATATCCTGCACCGGGGTGATGCTTACCCCTAACTGCGCGACACCCGACCAGTGGTTGGTCGCGGTGGTCCAGGTCGCCGCATAGTCGTAGAAGTTCACCCGGGAGTAGACCCCTGCTCCGCCTACCAGCGTCGGATCGCTGGTGTCAGAGACGCGCAGCTGTAAGCCACCGGTGACCGGACCGTTGTGATCGGCGGTCTGGATAAAGCGCATCTGGGTATCACGGCTGAGGATCAGCGCGTTTGAGGCCGACATGTCACCTGGCAGCCGCGTCCAGGTCCCGTTGTTTAAATATTCCCAGTGCCCTTTGGTCACGTCGGTGGTATCGGCAAAAATCCCAATTAGCGTTAACGGCTGGCTGGCGTTGCCGCCACCCGCTATCCCACTCTGATTATCCAGGCGGTCGCTGTAGCTGCTGTCCAGCAGCTGACCGAGCGTGGTCGGGGCATTGCCATCCTCCGGGAAGGTCCAGATGGCGCTGTTGATCAGTGGGCTGTCGTTGACGTTAGTCACCGGTTGACTGAGGCGAATCAGCTGGCTGCTGAACAGCGAAGTAGCGCCATTAACCTGCGTGCTGCCGCTGCTGCCGTTCATCGGCTGTATGGCTGTGCTGGAGGTGTCGCCGTTGGTGTTGTTCTCCACCAGGCGCACGCCGGGCTGATTCGGGGTACCGAAGAAGTTGACCGCCGGGACAAAGCGCAGCTGCGCCGCGCCGTTTAAGAACAGGGCGTTGCTGTCGCTGCGGGCACCCACTGCCGTCCAGATCTGGCCCCCATCGGTGGAGTATTGCCACTCACCCTGCTGCGGATTCAGCGTCAGGCTGCTGATAGCGATGCCCCAGAAGGCATCGCTGCGGCTGCCGTCGCCGCCGCCATTCTGGCTGTTATCGACGTTATCGCGGCTATCATCAAACAGCGGCCCGAACAGGCTCCCCACCGAGGTGCCGTTAACGTTACCCGCGGCGGTGTCTTCGGTGATGGCCGGAAGCGTCACCTGGGTGCCCGTCGCCACCGGGGCGTCGTTGACCGGTTTCACGGTAAAGGTGAATTCGCGGGTGGTAATGATGGCCGCCGAGGTCTGGTCGGCGTAGTCCGCCCGGCCCGGATCGCTGGTGGTGCTGGTCATGTTGGCCGGGAGTCTGTCCGGACGACTCCCGGTTGAACCATTGTCGTTCACCGTGACGATAACGCCAAAATTGCCGTTCCAGTCCGCCGCGCTGGCCGTTCCTGCCACATCCGGCAGAGCGACCGTGACTGCCGCCAGTCGACTGTTGATCTCTGCCAGCGTACCGGTGAGGCGTACCGTACTGCCACCGAGCCCCTGCACCGTTCCGCCGCTGCCGCCAATTTGACTGATAACAAAGCCGTCAGGCACCTGCACATTCACCGTCAGACTACTGCTTCCCGCATCGGCATCAGTCACCAGGATTGGCGGCAAAACTATGCTGCTGCTGCCCTCGTTAACCTCAATAGCGGGGGTATTCCCCAGCCGGATTTCGGCTGCATCGTTGACGGAACTCTGGAACACCAGAATCGAGGCGGCACTGACGTTTTGCGCCAACCCTTGTGGAATGAGGCTGTAGGGATCTACTTCTGTTAATGGGGTATTGAGTGTGCCGTTATTACTCGCATCGCTGTTCAGTCCGCCGTTGGCGAGGCCGGTAAGCGCACCGTTCCCGTCACGCAGGCGATCGTCGGCAATCACCTCCACCCGGTAAAAACGGTCGGCGTCGTCGGTGTCGATCCCCACCATTCTGACCTGGAGCTGGGCCAGCCAGGCGTTGATCTGGGCCCGGGTGCCCTCGATGACAATCGGGGAACGGTCGCCGTCGGTGGGAGGCGCGCCCGTGGCGATCGCTGTCACCCCGGTGCCGGTGGCTCCGGAGGTAATAGAGATAGAGGTGGTGCCGCGGTAGTCGCTAATCTGCAACGGCGTGCCGTCCGGCTCGGTGAGGCGAACGGTGACCCGCAGACGATCGGTTTCGCCCGTCGCAACCCCACCACTGTCGGTCAGATCCGGATCGTCCACCGAGAAGCCCGGCACTGTGGTAAAGCCATTTCCGATGGTGTTATCCAGATTGATCACACCGCTGCCCGCATTGACCACTGGGGCGTCGTTCACTGGCTCGATAGTCAGAGCAATACTGAGATCGGCGGGAGCGGTGCCCTGAAGGGTACCTACCGTCGCCGCCTGGGTGTCGAGACTGACGGTCAGAGTGACGTCACCCGCGGCGCCGCTATTTTGATCCTGGTTGGCATTCAGGGCGCTAAGGTAAGTCAACCCGAACACGGGATCGTTGAGCAGCCCCTGGATGGCGCTGGCCTGGCCGGTTAATACCAGCGTGCCGCTATTATCGCCGCTGATGTTAACGCCGTTCAGCGCGCTTTGTACTCCGTCCCCCCCGATGCCCAGCTGGCCCTGGGCCACGCGCAGCGTGACCGTAACCGGCAGGCCGAGGGCGTTCGATTCGACGTCGCTCACCACGAAGCCGCCGCCAATAAAGGAGACCTGATCTTCCCGGACGGTTTTTTGCGCGTCTCCCGTCAGCGTGCCGGGATCGTTAATGCTCGACGCCAGCAGCGTCGCCGTCCCGGCGGCAATATTGCCGTCATTGGTCGGTACGATGTCGGCGTACCAGTTATATACGTTGCCGTCCACCGCTCCCGGCTTCAGGCCAAACGCAGGCGCAGGCACTTGATTCACCGGGCCGCCGTTGGCGCTGCCGGTGAGGTTGCCGCTGACATCCCGCAGGCGGTCGTCGGTGATGACCTGAATCTGGTACGCTGCGTTGCGGTCATTGCTCATGGCTACCGTCAGCCCGGCCAGGGCGCTGTTGATCTGCGCCACGCTGCCGGTGAGCACCAGCAGATCGCTGTTTCCGCCCACCACGCTGAGCCCGGCGACGCTCGCAATGCCAAAGGTCACGTCACTGTACTCCGCCTGGGTAAACGCCGAGCCATCGGCATGCAGCAGGCGAACGGTGGTTTGCAGGCGATCGGTGAGGTTGGTCGCTCCCGCAATCAGGTCAGGGTCAGCAATCGTAAACCCGGGCACCGGAGTGGCTCCGGCGCCCACTTTAATCACGCTACCCGGATCGCTTACCGTTGGGGCGTCGTTCGCCGGGGTAATGTCGATCACAAACCGGTTCCCGGACTGCTCTTTGTCGCCGTCGGAGAGGCGGAAGCTGAAACCGTCCTGCGCACTGCTGCGATCCACACCATCGTTAAGGTAATAGAGATACCCCAGCGCGATATCCTGCTGGGTAAAGGAGGAGCCCGCCCCCAGCACGTTGAAGTTAACGCCATCGGTGGAGCGCGCCAGGCGGCCAAAGGCCGGGGACTGGGTGACGGTAAACTGCACCTGCTCCGCGCTACTGTCGGGATCGTAAGCCTGCAGCATGTCGCTTGTAATCTGCGCGAAGCTGCTCTCTGTAACAGTAAGGGGGATGTTGGCCGGCGCGCCCCCCGCCATGTTCGGCGATTCGCTGCTGACCACCGGATCGGCGGCGGTTGGGGTGGCGGCTATTTGCGGGCCGTCGTTAACGTTGGTGATCACCAGCCCCACCGTCGCAGCGGTGAGCGACTGCGCTCCCCAGCGATCAACAGCGGCAACCGAGAAGCTGGTATTGCGGATCTCGGAACCGTCGCTGACGAAGCGTAACCCGCTGCTGGCATCACGGGTCAACAGCGAGGCATCGAGCTGTAAGCTGTTAAGATCCGCCGGGGTGATAGTCGTCCAGCTGCTGCCGTTAAAATACTGCAACACCCCGCCGGTCGGCAGAGTGGTAAAGATCATCTTCAGGGCATTGCTGCCTGTCGCCTCATGATTTAAGGCGTAATTGGGATTGCCGTTCAGGGTCGCGCTGGTTTCGTACGGATTGCCGCTATTGGCATCGTCCGGATCGCTAACCGTCAGCATATCGCGGGTGATGACCAGGGTTTCGCCCTCCGCCAGGACGTTGCTGGCGGACCCGCTCACCATCGGGGGATCGTTCACCGGTGTGGCAAAAACATTGACGCTCACGCGATCGATCACCGGAACCGGCTCGCCGTTCCCGTCCAGGGTGACACGCCCGGCGGTCACGGTAAAGCTGGCGTTAGCGCTAAAGTTTTCCCCACCGCTATGAGCAAAACGGATCGCGCCGTTATTCACATCCGCCTGGGTGAAGGTCTCCAGCGGCAGCAACGTGACCCAGCTACCGTTGATATTTTTTTGTAAGGCTAAGTCGCTTCCCCCCCCAAGCCAGCTATAAACCACCTCTGTGGGAGCGACGTCAGGTAGCGTATAACTCAGACCTGGCGTGGCGTCGGTGATATTGCCGGTTCCCGCCAGCACCAGTGTGCCCCCTTCGTTCAGGACGCCGTGGGTAAGTGCCCCTGGGTCGTTAACGTTGGTACCGAATACCGGCGAAAAAGTTGTGGTAACCGGCTGGTCGAGGGTCGGTACGCTTCCCGGTTGCGGGTTCGACACGGTGTCGGCCAGGGCGATGTTAAAGCGAAAAGCCGTGAGAGCATAGCCGGGCGCATCGCCGTCATAGACGCCGCCTTCACGGACGCTGGTCTGGCCGGAGCTGGTCCAGTAGAGGTTTAACTCGTGATCAATCACCCGGAAGTCAAAGCTGTCCTGCTCATTAGAGGTGGTATTGCGGTACTGCACATAGCTGACGCGGCCCGCCTTGATATCCGCCACCGAGAAGGTGTCCCCGCTCTGCATCCTCAGGCCGTTGAGGGTCAGGTAGCCGTGGGAGAGATTGGTCGTGTCCACCACAAAACTCACCTGGCTATCCTCGGAGTCCACGTCGGTCGCGTTAAGCATCGAGGGGGTTAAGGCCACGCTGCCACTGATGGCATCGACAACCGCCGACTGGCTGCTGGTGGCATCGAAAATCGGGTTATCATTGACGCTGTCGATCGTCAGGGTGATCACCCCATCGCTGCTGGCGGGCGTGCCGGTGCCGCCCCCCTGATCGGTGACGCGTACGCCAAAGCTATCCTGTTTCACGCCCTCGGTGCCGTCATTGCTGTAGGTCAGTTTGTCTTTGTCGGCGTAGCTGAAACTGAAACCGGCCTGGATCGGCTGGCCATTATAATAAAGTACACCGTGAGCGGGCACTTGGGTGATGGTCAGGGTCAGTTGCGTGTCCTGCGGATCGCCGCCGGTAGTGGCTTCAATGTACTTACCGACGTTGCCCGTGAGATCGGCATTCTGCGGCTGGCCTTCAAAGACAATGCCGCTGCCGCTCACGTCCGGAAGCTGGTTTTCCGGCTGGATGTTGAGGGTGACAGTGACGCTGTCCGATAAATTCAACGGGGTGGCACCGTCATTGAGGCTGGCAGAAAAACTGTCGGCCGTATTCTGGTCGGCACCGGTGGCAGTATGAACATATTTCACCGTGCCATTGATGACATCCTGCTGGGTAAAGACCGAGCCGACGCCAATGCGCTGACCGTTCAGGGTCAGATAGCCATAGCGCGGCAAGGCCGTCAGGCTGTAGACCATCTGAACCGGGGTTTGCGCCCCTATCGCCAGCTCGGGATCAACGATCGCCAGGACGGAGGCATCAATCACCGTGCCGCTGCCGTTCCGCTCTGGCACCAGCAGGCTGCTGTCATTGATGGTGGCCGGGTCGTTGGCGGGGGTAATAATGATGCGCTGCGTCATCCAGGCGACGCCGCCTGAATCGTTAAATACGTAGATGTCGACGCCAGTGGTATCGGTTTGGTTACCAGTTTCACGATCGGTGGCGGTAAAGGTGAGCTGATTAAGCCATGCCTGCGCCTCCGTCGCCGTGCCGCTGAAACTAAGGAAATAGTTGTCGGCGGGCTGTACGCCATCCGACAGCGTGCCCTTGGTGCCATCCTGCAGATACAGGTTAAGAATGACCGTGCCGGAGGGATTACTCTGGTCCAGGGTCCAGCCGGAAAACTGCCCCACTTCCTTGCCCGGGTTGAGCACCGACGGCTCGCTGACGATAAGATCGCCTGCACTATTTTTCAGGGTCGGGGTTTCCAGCAGGCCCGCGTAATCAAGGGCCAGGCTGTGGGCTTCGACAGTGCCCACTGAGGTTTCCAGCCTCCAGTTGCCGCCTGCATCACGGCTACCCGTGGCATCATCGGATGCCGCCACATCGGCATGGGTAAAGGCCGCGAGCTGGCTAACCAGCGCGGTGTCGTTACGGGTGACGGAACAGCCGTAGAGCAGGATATCCCCGTCGGCGCTCAGCTTATCTCCCAGCGCCTGAAGCTGCGGCTGCAACTTTGCAACGTTCCCGGCGGTAATGATGTCGCTGCCCAGGGTGATTTCATCGCTCACACCGTGGCTATAAATGTGGATAGCGGAAATTTGCTTTTCGTCTGCCAGCGCCTGGTTGAGCTGACTCAGGCCAGAGCTGCCCTCCTGGATTATCACCACTTTGCTGTTTTGCGGTAACTGCGTTACCAGCGACTGCCAGTTTTTGATCCGGCTGTCGATGACAAAAACCTCTTTATCAGGGCTCGGCTGGGCTAAGGCGGTGTGATCTACCGTAACAGGGCGAAAGGCATCTTGCGCATGACTATGGGCGGCATCACTGCCCGTGTCATGATGTTGCGCTGACTCTGCAATAGCTGCACCGTCAAATAATTGACGCGCTTCCAGCGCGAAACGATGTGCACGGGGACGATGTAAGGCAGTGCTGGCATTTTTTTTCATATATCCACACCAAAAGCGAAACCTGTTACAACATATTAACCTGATGAATAAATAGAGATGTAACACTTTTTATAAATCAAATTAAGAAATGCGTTCACAGCCTCTAAAAATTATGGTTTACCTATAAAAACCCTACCAAAAAGCATGTAAAAGGACTGGAAATGCGTTTATAAATCTTAACCGTGATACCTATCAAAACAGGTAGTTACATAATGTCCGCAATCGTCTGTCCTAAAAAGTAATTTTATGTAAATTTCACGGTTGCTATAGGCAATACCTATGGAGTAATGATCGTGAATTCACATGCCAAAAGATGCGCTGAAATATGCGCAAGAAAAAATAGCGCCTGTCAACCCATAACATTAATGCAAGATTCAAAATTGGTGTAGAATTCATAATTTCAGTAAATAATTGAGCAATGACCCGCATCACGATATGAACTCAGACGCCTCTGTTATTACCCTGGTGAGTTATAGGCAGTGTTTTCGGAATCTACCAGACAGGAGTTAATATGAAAAAATTATGTTGTTTACACTAATCTTTCTATCGTTCTCTGCGTTTGCGGCTTCACCGCAACCGTTTAACTTTAGCTGTACCAGCGCTGGGGGTGCCTATAGCGATGGTCAAGGCGGGGTCTGGCTGAACAGGCAACCGACAACAGTTAAAAACATTAACGAAAACTATTGGGAAGCCCGACAGGGTGACGTGGTTTTAAGTATTATCCGTCAAAGTGACGGAAACCCGGCGGTCTCCTTTACCGGTCCGGGCAGCGCTAATGGCGTGTGCTTTCCGGAAGATCAGCGCAGCTTTACGCCAGTAGCGGCGAAGGCGTCAACCGCACCCGCACAAGGGCCATCGTTCTCCTGTAAAGGCATTCGTGAAGGTAGTATGGAAGAGCGCATCTGCAAGAGTCCGGAACTCTCCGCACTCGATCGCCAGATGGCAAAAACCTGGAGTGCGGCGCTGGAAAAATCTGGCAGTGACAAAACGCTGAAGGCAACACAACGCGGCTGGATCAAAGGGCGAGATGAATGCTGGAAAGAAACGGATCATGATGCCTGCATTAAAACGCAGTATCAGCAGCGTCTCAGAGAGTTGCAAACAACTTTTGGCCTGAACTAATCCGATTGGGGAAGCAGCACTAAACTACACTCTGGATTTAAAATCCGGGCCATCAAAGACAGCGTCTTGACCATTTGGGTCAGAACACCTACCACAGCATTTTCCCACGGTCACAGAAATAGTAGCTAAGGCTGTTATAGGACAATTACTTAAGTAGCAGACTCATAATTAGCCAATTAAACATCTCAAGATAATCATGTAATAATAATTCGCAATGACTTCAGACATAAAGAAATAGTACAGAAATCAAATGCCGTTACTTTTCTGTAAATGAAAGTACGATGACAGCATCATAAAAATGAAAGTTACGATATACCGCAAGAGGCGGAGCAGAATAGTCATACAGATTCTTATGGCTATTCTACATATAATTTAACCAGCAGAGAGTGAGTTAGAACTAATCACTCGACATTATCGATACAAATACAAGATTTTAACGAGGCATTCAGTAGTCAACATTCAGTCGCAATCAGATTCTGACTTTAGATGAATGGATTGCAGAATACCGAAAAATCATTATTATTTTTGTGGTTATTCTTTATTTGTAAATGTAACATGATGTGTGAAAATTTCACATCACATATTAGATAATCACCATGGTTATTATTAGAATTCTGATGTGAGAGTGAGTAAGACTACAAAAAAGCATCTAAAAGACTAAGTGGAAATTCCCGAGAAGAATCTAATGATTAATGAATTTAAAGTTAATTGGTTAATAAATAAAATTTCTGATGGTAACGTTCAAGGTTGTCTTGATATAGTTCTTCAACCTTGTATCGACATCGTTGACTCCCGCTGTGTCGGGGCAGAGGTTTTGATACGAGGAACATATGGTAATGAAATGATCAATCCTGAAGAATTCATAAGCTTATCTGAAGCAAACGGTTCAGTTTTAAACATAGATTTATTTTCATTAAGAGAGGGTGTTCAATTTATTTGCGATAATGACCTGCTGCAACAGAGTCACTTTCGGTTTAGTTTCAATTTCTCCCCTTACTCATTTAATCTTCCTGACTTTGCATCATTGATTTGTAAAGAGATCGATCAGAAAATTGCACATCATATCATCCTTGAAATCACCGAAAGCAACATACCTTTAAATAATTATGCAATCAGGAATGCGTTAAGATTACGTGAGTATGGCTTTCTTATCGCATGGGATGATGTTGACAGCCTGAACTATGCATTAAGAACACTACAGTATTTCAGATTTGACTTTGCTAAGTTAGATAAGAATTTGCTGACTAACAGTAAAATATCGTTAATCAAAAACCTCATCAATGTCTTTCACAATTTTAATACTGAAATTATTGTTGAAGGCTTAGAGGAACAGGAGCAGTTATCCATGCTACGAGAGATGAACGTCAGATATGTCCAGGGATTTCTTTTCTCTCCGCCTGTCAGTAAAATTGATTTCATCCATTCGTATAGTGAAAAATTGGTTGTAAAATAAACTGCTTTCAGAGGGTTTAATCTAAAGCCAGTCAATAAAAGATTATTGCAGGATAGCTAATGAAAACTGGTCGCATTAAGTTAAAGCAGAATGGAATATATTTCCTGTTTATGCTCATTACTTTTGTTCCTTTCGCCATTCTTATGTTATGGAACCTGAATCACATAAAAGACGAAAGAACTCGCATTTTTAATGAAAATCTTTCTCGCTTCACCCACAATACAACAACGAAGTGTATCAACCGGCAGATAGATGATATAGAATTGGTTTTGACTATTATATCCAATCGGTTGTCACCTACGGGGCTACACAACTATATTGACAGTAATAAAGGTATGGTAGGAACCATCCTATCTTCAGTGGTTCCTTCACTACCCTTTTTCAATGCAGCAATCCTGTCTGATGTGGAAGGAAATTACGCAATTTATCCGTCCTTTGAACTGAAGAATTCTCATATTCAGCAAATCCCTTTATATCCTGACATCAATCTTCATCACAGGGTATACTTTTCTGAACCATACAATTTTGTCTTCTCAGAAAAGCATCACGATATCGTGAAGCAAACTATCACGGTGAGCAAAAATCTGTTTGATATAGAAATGAACAGATACGGAAACATTGCTTTTAATCTGGATTTACAGTCTATGAGTAAAACCCTTAACTCTATCATTGCCCCATTTGAAGGACGGTATATTGTTGTTGCAAATAACGGTACCGTTATCATGACTTCAAGTGGAAAAGATGATGAAGTTATGTCGGTGCCTCGTGAATGGATTACAAAATCCATCGGGAAAGAAGGCCGATTCTATGATAATAAATTGCACCAGTATGTTTTCTACAAAACGTTAACAAATCCGTCCTGGAAGTCGTTTACGGTTGTGGATGAGGCACGCTATGATAAATGGGTAAATGAGATACCTTATTCTCTGATTTATATGGTTATAATTTCTCTCACCATCTACCTGGTGCTTATTTTCGTCGCACATTTTTACGTACGTGATCTCATGCGTACCCTTTATATGCTTTCTAATGGCATCGATTATAACGAGAAGAAAAAGGATTTTGAAAATTTATACGAGAACATAAAAAAGAGGAACAGGGATCTAAATGATGCCTATCATATCTCCACAGAAGACCCGCTGATGAAGATTGGAAACCGGCGTAAATTTGACGAAAAGCTGGAGTGTATGATTAAGGAAAGTAACACTTTCTGGCTGGCAATCATTGATCTGGATAACTTCAAAACCATTAATGACACTTATGGTCATGATGTGGGAGATAGTGTACTTCACTACATGGGTAAAACCGGTAAGTCCATCATGGACGAAAACCACGCATCGCTTTATCGTTTTGGAGGAGAAGAACTGGTTGTGCTGTTCAAAGGTAACGATATTGAGACATATCTGGAAGCCCTGGAAACCTGGCGTTTGGTGGTCGCACAGCGGCAATGGCGTGAAAAAAATCTACAAGTGACATTTAGCTGTGGCATTGCAGTATTTAAACCTGACGATACTGGACAATCCCTACTAAAACGAGCTGATTTAGCTCTATATCAGGCTAAGTCAGCCGGGAAAAACCGTATAATTCGAGCCAGTATATAGAGGAAGTATTACGTACGAATTTAAGGCTGCCTGTGTAGCCAGAAGGAAACACTAGGTTAAATAATCCCACACCTTTTACAAATTGCTGTCAGTAAAGTCCGCTTTTTGGGGTGAACTCAAAGCGGACGTACACACAAAGGGTTACAGGTCTGTAACCACCTTATATAAGGGGCTCCTATTAACACGCATAGAATATGGCGACCTATCGGGCAGCGGTGTGTTTAACGTGATGCCGGCTATCGAATACTCCAAGGTTCTGACGATAAACTGGCGCATTATTTTCAGCGGATGAGGTGATGCCTTAATACTACCACCGTTTCCCCTGAAGCCGCGCCAGAAATCCGTGGAGAGCCATATCAACTAGGTACTGGAGGAGATCAGTATTCCGTTAATAGTACAATAAGTATCAGGGACAACAGTTTTAATTACCATCCCAGACGAACTGGCTTGCATAGCGCAATGGTTCCCCCCACAGTATTTAAGATAAATGTAATCCGCCGGTGGATTACACTCGCGAATTATAACAGTAAGCACCGGGCGCGAATGTGCTGAACAGCTATGCCGGGCTGCTCGTTCAGTTAAATCCATGTGCAGATTTATCGCAACTGGTTTGAAAGCAGACTGAAGCAGGCAATGACATTGTATCAACGTCTGTTCCGCTGGATTAAAGTGATGTACTGAATTTGGCTAGCCGAACAGCGGTGATATGCTCGCATCAGAAAAACACAGATGCACCAATGAAAAAAGAAATCATAGTCCTCAATTCAGACGCGAATCAGCTCAACTGGTTGTCGACCAAAATTATACAGCCTCTGATACTGCTATAGCTTTTGAGGCGGTGCGAGTTTTAGTTGATCACTTCAGTTCCAGTAATTAACGTGATTTACTTATGATTTCTTATTTCAAAATAAAATAAAAAAATTCATTTTGAAATAACGAAAGACTTATGGCTTACATTTAGTGTGGCTAATATCACTCTTTGATTCATCACCCCAAAAACATTAGTTAAAAAAAATCATACTAATCAATTGATTAAGATAAGCATCATCCTGTATTAGGGCAGTTGGCACGCTTCCTGCAATGTATAATACAAAACAACACAGGAGAACGATTGATGACCTATAAAATTTTGCTTCCACAAGAAATCATGAAAGAAGGTAGAGAATATCTTGAGAGTCGTGGTTATGAATTGATTACCGGCTCCGGGATGGAAGAGGAAGATATCATCCGTGATATCCCTGACTGTGACGGTATTATTGTTCGACTCTCTAAAATGTCCGATCGTGTATTCGATGCGGCGAAAAAATTAAAAGTGGTAGCCCGTCATGGTGCAGGTTACGACACTGTTGATTTAGAATCCGCCAAACGCCATGGTGTGACGGTATTAAATGCACCCGTTGCTAATAGTATGTCTGTTGCCGAACTGGCCATTTTTTACATGCTTTATTGCTCGCGCAACTTTAAGCTAGTCGAAGATAATATGCTCAAAGATTACTACTGGGCAAAACTGCGCACCCAAAAAGTAGAGCTAGATGGTAAAACCCTGGGTCTGGTAGGCGTAGGTAATATTGGTTCTCGTGTTGCTCTTAAAGCCCTGCACGGCTTCAACATGAAAGTCATTGCCTATGATCCTTACAAAAATTTGGACCAAATGCCGGCAGGGGTCGAATTAACTGACGACCTTGACCGTATCTTCAAAGAAAGTGATTTTGTTTCTCTACACTGCCCAGCAAATGTGGAAACCAATAACTTCGTTGGCGAAAAACAATTCGCATTGATGAAACCTTCCGCCTATTTCATCAACACCGCGCGTGGCAAGCTTGTGGATGAAAAAGCCCTTTACCACGCGCTTTCAACCCATGCCATAGCTGGGGCCGGGGTGGATGTACTGAAAAAAGAACCTTTCGATCCTGCAGATCCGATTTTCACATTGAGCAATATCGTAATTGCTCCACACATTGGCGCAGCCACCAAGGAAGCTACTGACCGCGCTTCACTGCACTCTGCAATCGGTATTGACGAAGTCCTTTCGGGTAAAAAACCATCCTGGCCGGTGCCAGGTTTTTAAGGAGAAAATGATGTCTATTGGTAATCGTGTTTTCACCAAACGTCCGGCATTCGACATTGACTTATTGAAGCAGTATGAGCAACTGCCCGCGGCAAATATTGCCGATACTATGAACCGTATTGCGGTCCTCGGTAATGGTATTAAGCGTATATCGTCGCCTAAGAAACCTATTATGGCAGGCTATGCCATTACAGTTAAAGCACGTGCAGGCGATAACCTGATGCTGCACGCTGCCCTGGATATGGCTACGGAGAATGATGTCATCGTGGTCTCTAATGAAGGCGACCGCTCCCGAGCACTGATGGGCGAAATTATGGTGGCTTACGCCCACTGCACCAGAAAAATCGCTGGCATTGTTCTGGATGGCCCTGTCCGGGATATCGATGCCCTTTCAATACTGGATTTCCCAATCTTTGCCACCGGCTCTAATCCGGCTGGACCGTTTAAAGAAGGCCCTGGGGAAGTTAACACGCCGATAGCTGTCGGTGGTGTAGCAGTGTGCCCTGGTGACCTTATTATCGGCGATGCTGACGGCGTGATTGTTGTCCCCCTGAACGATGCAGCTGCGCTGCTGGACAAAGCCATGGACTACTCCAAATTTGATGCTGGCAAAGTGGAAGCTGCTAAAAATGGCACGGCCAACCGTGCATGGGTAAGAAAATCATTGGACGAAAAAGGTGTTGAGTTCATCGACAACGTCTGCCGCTAATTCGTATTCATAATGAGATGCTGCACACGCTGGAGTCAGAGTGTGCAGCGACTAAATACAGGTAATGTAAACATGCTTTATCTTAAACTATTACCCATTATCTTTTTTCCCGTCCTTTTTTGGGTCATACCCCATCCGGAAGGCGTTTCTGCCCAGACATGGGAAATGGTCGGTATCTATCTGGCGATGCTGTGCGGGCTGGTTCTGCGCCCATTTACCGACGCTGTCATCATGCTTATCATCCTCGGTTTCGCCTCATTGGTGATTGAACCAGGTCCGCTGTTTGCCGGATTTGGTAGCCCGATGGTATGGTTTATCATCAGTGCATTTATTATCTGTAAGGCTTTCGTAATCACGGGATTAGGTAAACGTATCGCCTACCTGTTACTTAAGCGGTACGGTAAAAATACACTGACTCTGGGCTATCTGATGATGATCACTGATACCGTATTGGCGCCAGCTACAGGGTCAAACATGTCACGCTCAGGAGGCATCACTTATCCTATTTTTCGTAATATTGCCGAAGCTCTGGGTTCGAAGCCGGATGAGGGTAGCCGCAAAATTGGGGCATATCTCACAATCCTGATGTATGTGGTATCGATGGGCACATCTAGTCTGTTTTTGACCGGGATGGCCACCAACTCTATTACAGTCTCGCTCGCTAACGAGATCATGAACGTAAATCTTGAATGGATGGTATGGTTCAAAGCGGCCGTCGTACCAGCAGGTATTGTGCTTTTAGCGGCTCCCTGGATCCTTTATAAACTCTATGCTCCTGAACTGAAAACCATCACCAACGTTAACGAAATCGCCAGTAAGGGATTACAGGAACTTGGTCCTGTGAAGCGCGAAGAGAAGCTCCTGATTGTCTTCTTTGTGCTGGGAATTATCGGCTGGATGACCGGCTCCATAACAGGTATCGAGTTTATTCCAGTCGGTCTCGCTTTCCTTGCTTGTCTGTTGCTATTCGGGGTGCTGAGTTGGAATGATGTAGTTAGCGAAAAATCCGCATGGCAAACTTTCGTCTGGTACGGAGCGTTCTACGGCTGTGCCGTAGCACTTTCCAAAGGCGGCTTTTATGTCTACCTGGTCGATGTGATTAAAACCTATCTCGACTTGTCTCAGTTGAGTGAAATTAGCGCCCTTGGTGTGCTGGTGTTTATAAGCCTTGCGGTACGCTACTTCTTCGTCTCCAACAGTGCCTTCGTCGTTTCCTTCTACCCGGTTCTTTTTACTCTAGGTATGACCACTCAGGCACATCCAATGTACATCGCGCTCTCTCTTGCTTTCTCTGCGGGCTACGGCGCACTGCTGACACACTACGGTAACGGTGCGGGTGTCTTCACCTTCTCCAGTGGCTATGTGCCGCAAAAGACATTCTGGTTGCTCGGGACCATTATGGTGCTGGTCAACGTTCTGGTCTTCTTCCTGATTGGTATCCCTTACTGGAAACTGATCGGCATCTAATTAGGACAAAGCGAAATGAAACTGGATATTCTCATTAAAAATGGTCTGGTGGCTGACCTCGACAACGCAAAGTATGTAAACCAGAACATTGGTATCGTCGGCAACCGTATTGTAGATTTGCGGGCCCTTGAAAGCACAGACGCTGAAACTGTCATCGATGCGGCAGGTTGCATTGTTCTTCCTGGATTAATTGACTTCCATGCCCACGTTTTTCATGGCGGCGCCGCGATCAGCGTTAATCCAGATGTGATCTGCCTGCCCAATGGCGTTACTAGCGTGGTGGATGCCGGGAGCAGTGGCTGGGTGAATTATAAATTGTTCCGCAATAGCGTCATTAATATGGCTCAGACGCGAATCAAAAGCTATCTCAACGTAGTGAATGTGGGACTTTCTACACTCGGCGGTGGGCCCACGGGTTATCTGGAAAACACCAATCCGGCCAACTTCAATGTGGAAAAAATCAGCCAGACACTGGAGGAGAACCGCGACAATATTCTTGGACTGAAACTGCGTTACAGCCAGGATATTGCCACTGGCCGCAATTTCAGTGGCGATCCTTTCTACGCCACCGTGGGACTGGCAAGGGCGCTGAATACCACATTGTGCGTACACGTGACGGATTCGCGCCTGCCAGCCGATGAATTGATTAGTCACTTCCAGACTGATGATATTTACGCGCACTGTTTCCACGGCACCGGTAATGCCATTCTTCGGGAAAATGGCGATCTGTTCCCGGCTATTATGGAGGCCAAGAAACGCGGGGTCATATTTGACTGCTCTAACGGCGTGGCGCATTTTGATTTCAAGGTGGCTCGCAACGCTATGGAACAGGACTTCTACCCGGATATCATTAGCACCGACCTTACTCTACGTAACAGTCTGCGCACCGACAAAGTCTTCAGTCTGCTGTTTATCATGTCGAAATATCTGAACATGGGTATGTCATTCTTTGATGTGGTTCGTGCAGTGACACATACACCCGCACGACTGATGAAAATGCATGAGCAGATTGGCACACTCACGCCCGGTGCGCTTGCTGATATTGCCATTGTGAAGCTGCGTAAAGAAAAGATTATGTTTGAAGATACCAAAGGTGCGCAGCTATGGGGCGACCATTATATCGATAATTGCGCAACCATCAGCAATGGGCAAATTGTCTATCGTCGTCAACGGCTTGTGTAATAAACCTGTTTAATAATTATTGCCTGCGCACAAAATATGCGCAGGCTTTCATATTTTCATCATTCGGTACTTTCAGTTTCACAGGGCTGGCGATATGATGCCCTGCATTTAAATTAATAAACTTAAGCTTCCTATGCAAAACCAAGAAATTGCTATTTTTTCAGTTTCAAAAACTATTACTCAACGCATATCCAATGTACTTCTGGAAAGGAAAAGTGCGATCCCCGTTTACGAATATTGCTATTTTGAAGTGTTAGAAAAAGCACGCCAGTTAGTTCAGAGTGGAACAAAAATACTTATCAGTCGGGGCGGTACAGCGGCATTGCTACGTAGTAACCTGCATATCCCTGTTGTCGAAATTGCTCATGACTTGCACGGTATCTATCGCATTTTACATGAAGCACGTACAAAGTCGCAAAAAATCGCTGCAGTAGGTTTTCCGCAGTTCTGCAATGTCCTTCGCCATTACCAGAGCATGACAGGTAACGAGTTTAAAATTTGCCAAGTCTACAACCACAACGATATCGAAAATGTAGTAAAAAATCTGGCGGACAATGATTACCAGTTAGTTATAGGTGGTCTGACCGTAGCTGAGATGGCGAAAAAATATGGTCTGAAAGTTGTAATGGGCGATACAGACAATATTTCCATTGAACAAGCACTTGACGTAGCAGCCAGTATGTTAGAGTACATTACTGGAGAGAGCACAAAACTGGCAATGTCCTGGTCAGCGTTAAATGAATCGCGCGAGGGGATTATGTTTCTGGATCAGTCAGGAGAGATAATCAACATTAATGCCCCGGGTTTCTCGTTGTTTAAGTGCAATGTTGGAGACAGAATTTTCAAAAAAGAGGCGTTTAAGGGAATTTTTGCCAGCATAATCAATGAACTTGATATAAAAGAACACATGCTGGAGATTGATGGCGATACAGTGCTTCTTTCGATGAAACACTATTCTAACAAGCACGGTTATTACACCATTATTACTGGCATCAGAGCTGAACAGGCGGCCTGGAATGCTTCACGGAGCATCAAAAAGGGCGATAATAAAGGCTTTCTTACTACTTACTCGTTCTCCGACATTATTGGAAGCTCGCCAGCCATGGAAGCAGTGATTAGCCGCGCCAAAATTTATGCCACGCACGACCTGCCGGTGAATATTCAGGGAGATACAGGCACTGGCAAAGAGCTTTTTGCCCAGAGTATCCATCACGCCAGTTCGCGTAGCGCCGAGCCATTTATTGCCATTAACTGTGCTGCCATTCCGGAAACGCTTCTGGAAAGTGAGCTTTTTGGTTATGCCGAAGGAGCCTTCACTAATGCAAGGCGGGGTGGCAAACCCGGCATTTTTGAGATGGCAATGAATGGTACTGTATTCATTGATGAAATCAGTGAAGCACCTCTTATTGTGCAGATTAAATTGCTACGTATTTTGCAGGAAAAAAAATTCAGCCGTGTGGGGGGGGATACGTTAATCAACGCTAACTTCCGCCTGATTACAGCGAGTAATAAAGATCTTTGTGCGCAAGTGGATGCTGGGGAGTTTCGTCAGGATCTTTGGTATCGTATTAATATACTAGAACTACGCTTACCAGCTCTTAAAGAACGCATTGGTGACGTCATGATGCTTATCACATATTTACTGTCGAAGCTGGAAAAGAAAATTAATTTTACTGATGAAGCTATTACTTTTCTCAACAATTACAATTGGCCTGGCAATATTCGAGAACTACAAGCCGTTATATTCAGATTAGTTGTGCTACACAATTCAAGAGTAGTAGATGTCTCTGCACTGAAAGAATTTTTTTACTTCCAATCTTCTGAAGGATTGAGCGCAAATAAAATTGAATTGCCAAATGACGAGGTGGGATTATTAAAAAGGCAGGAGCAGAAACTTATTCGTTCTGTAATAAAACAGACCAAGGGCGATCGCGCTAAAGCCGGGGTTATTCTGGGAATAAGCCCAACTACTTTATGGCGTAAGATGAAAGAGTATGGGGTGGAAGAATTGTGATCAGGATAGTATAATTACCCACGCGTTTAAGAAGTAGATTGAGTTCTTTCACTTACCACGATCACAACCTACCTTTAGTTGCAGACTGCCTTGCCAGGCAGTCTTGAAAGCAGAATAGGTTGAATCGCCATGAATTAACAGACATCTCAGAGTCATTCATGGAATGCATCCAACTCGATAGACCTTCCTGCCCTATATTTTTAACTGTCATGTATATACAGAGAGATATCTCATTGGATGACATGCATCGTCCAATTGTAAGAGTAATGTGTAATTTATCCGCTAAACCTTTAACCAGCCGAAAATCACTTAAAGAGATTCAGCCTGTCCCGTGCTTCCTGCAGACGTTGCTCACCACGGCGGTCGTACTGCTGGGTTGTGGTAATGCTGGCGTGGCCCATCGCATCCTTCACCGTAATCAGATCCTCACCATTATCCAGCATCGCCGTTGCGAAGGTTCGTCTCAGGTCATGCGGCGAGCATTTGCTGATCCCCGCCTGGCCCTGACGCACCTGCAGGATATGGTAAACCGCCTGGTCAGTGAGCCGGTTCAGAGTCACATCCCCGAAGCGGCGAATGCGCGTATACAAAGGCCCGGGGGTCTCGCCCCTGACCTCATCGATCCAGATTTTCAACCGCTGCCAGGCACTGGCCGGTATATAGGTCAGCCGCTCTTTATTCCCCTTCCCCAATACTCGTAGCGCCCGATCCCGCGTGACAACGTCACTAATATCCAGCCCCACGGCCTCAGAGCGACGCAGACCACAGCCAAGAATCACTGCCAGCATCGCTGCGTCCCGTGGCCCGAGGCAACTGCGGTCGGCATCGCATACAGCAAACAATAAGCGGATTTCCTCGCGTGGCAAGGCCCGCCCGCTCGGCAAATAGCTGCCGCGGAGGTTACGTACGGCACGAATGTGCTGGAAGCTATCAACGTCCATTAACCGGAGCATCCAGGCTTCTTTTGCCACACCCTTGAGGGCCGACAGGTAGGTGTTTACAGTTGCCGTGGCACGGCCTGTATCACGCAACAGCTCGGCGATCCCCATGATGTGATGCCGTCGCAGACTGCCCCAGTTGCAGGTTTCATAGTTCGCTGCCCCAAGCATCCTGGCGACTACGCCGAGAAATGAAGCCATGGTCTGCCGGCTGCGAGGAGAATTCAGGGAGAGCAGATAGGCCCTGGCCGGATTTATGGGTAAGTCATTATCTGACAGGGTCGGTAAAAAAGTTGCGTCAGGAGAATTTAATTCCGTAAGTAGGTTTAGCTCCGGATCGTCATCCGTCATCAGGTTCATGTCAGGCTCCCGTCTGGCCAGAATCTGTCCGGCGTGCTGTGCGAAAAATCGGGGGGAATCATTCTGCATGAGCGTAACGCAGGAGTTCTACTTTTTCAAACGTACATTTTAATAAGTAGAAATAAAAACCTATACAACCCGTACTTACAACTGTCTGATATAGAGCAAGAATACTTAATGAACAGGTACTTACTGTGACAGGAGCATGCCCGGAAAGAATCTTAACTAGCTAACGGTCGGTTTTTAACCTGATGCGATGCTCACAATAGCAACTATAAAATAAAAAAGATGCGTAATCCTCGTATTTGCCATGGGCCTTGTAAATATCGTTAATGGTTTGAGTCAGAGGGGATATACAAAAGTACTATCATAAAGGCGAATTTTCTTCGTTTTAAATCTTCACATACAGGATCGTTGAATTTTTTCATTTCGTTGTATATAAAGGGCAGTGAGATATATAGCAGGTATTAAAATCGAGAAATTCATAAATGAGATAGATTTATAGCGTACTGCATATAATCTATTCATATCATCTGGAATGACCTTATAATTACTTACATACTGAATGCATTTTCTTGCACGTAATACATTGCCATGAAGAAAGAAATAAATGAACAATGGATTGATTGGTACGGCTTTACTAAGTATGAGCGTTTCGGGTATTGCACGTAAAGCGCAGTTTTGTGGTCCGACTCAAGTCAATGCTTTGAAAAGTGGTCGACAAGATATCAATGATAGCACCCTTCTCCTTCGGGGTTGGTCTTAAAAGCTCTCTTTCCAAACTAGAAAACTGCTTAGCAAAATAGTAAAAATAAGCGATCAGATGAAATCGGTTACCAGATGTCCTGAGTAAAGCCACCGTCATTTCATGTTTTATCATTCAGAAATGATAAATAAAATTAAATCTGGGAGGTTATTTGTAACTCGCAGTTGATACAGCGGTGTACTTTATTATGGCTTACTGAAAAGCATAATAATTCAATAATACCAAGTTTTTCCCTATCAATACTTTGTCCTGGTATTGTTCGATAGATGATAGCCACGTCTTGTCATCTTCACCAAAATGATGATTGACACAAGGTTTTCTTTAATATTTAACCATTACGTATGTATTATACTAAAAGAATTAAAATCTATATGTAAGTAGTGTTCTTGATATATTTTAGTTAATTATTGAAAGTCCACTCGACGTGATGCTAAGTTGAGCGGACTTTTATTATTTTATTTTGATTACAATAAAATGTTCTAGAACATCAAATCTAGCTAGCATTCAATTCCAGTTCGGTTGCAAAGCGCGTAATCGGCACGAAAGGTAGGTAGGAGATACGCAGTTGCTCCGCCAGTTCAAGCTGATGTTTACCCTGGGTCAGCCCGCCCGGTTTATGTACGGTAATGGTGGCTTTCTCGCCAAAATTCCATCGGTCATCGTAAACCGTCTCCAGCTCATCCAGGGCCCATTCCCGTCCACGAAGCCCTAATCGTATAGCCTGCCGGTCAATCTTCTCGCCGTTAATGGTGATGGCTAAATCTTCCACCATCGATAGTCCCAGCCCGCGGTAATAGGGCAAGCGAGCCTGAAAGCGAAAGCCAATAATGTCGTCGTTATCGACGACATTATGCAACGTGTTGCGGCAAATAATGTGATGATCGAACATAGGATAAGCTCCTTATTGGGTCAGTAATGCCGGAGGTGGCGTTTCGTTTAATAAGCGGCAGAACATCAGCTGCTGGCGGCGAACCTGTTCAAGGCTGTCGACCTCTTGGGCGTCCTCAATCCAGCGGTTGCCCTCATATTCCGAACAAACATATCCTTGATAGCCGCCCTGCTTCAGTACGCGGAACACCTCGTCATAAGGAATTGACCATTCAGCTATCTCGTCGGTCATCTCATAGAATTTTGCGTGGATATTGTGAATACGAGGCATAAAATCGAGCATTCGCTTCGGTTCAAAGGCCGCGTTATGACGCAGTGTTTCTGCCATGGCTACCTGCGGCCGGGCCCCATTTTGCATCACATCCAGAATCACATATTCGCTGAGAATGCGGTCATCAAAGGCTTTCTCAATGAAATCTGCTGCTTCCTGCGGGCAACCGTTGCGAATAAAGCGCTCTTTCCAGACGCGGGGGAAACGGAAGAGGAACATCCCCATATCGGGTAAAAAGCCCAGCGCGCGGGTGTTGGCCTTCTCATATGCTTCGGCATGACGGATGATCCAGGGATGATCGAAATGCAGTGGGGCGTGGACTTCCAGTAGGATGGTAATACCTTTATCCTCCGCATACGGCGCGCGCGACCAGTACTTCCGGGGCAACGGACACCAGCGAGCGGATAAATTTCATCCCCAGGCGCGCCGCGAAATCGATATCACGCTGTACGCTTTGCACCTGTTCCTGGAAGGGCATGGGCCGTCCTTTATAGCGCTTGTAATCGAGCATAAAGTCATGGCAGACCGGTACCGCATCATATTGATGCATCAGGCGGTGCCATTCTGTAATCGCCTGCTCCGGCACACCGCATTCTGGCCAGCCGTGAAAAGTCTGCTCACCGATAATTTCAATACCTCGCGCGCCCATGCGAGTGCAGTGACCAATAACCTCTTCAAGTGTCATTTTTCCGAGGTAGGTTTCGTTCTGAAAACTGTAGAGGCTCACGCCTCGTTGAATGTTATGCATCATGATTTTCCGTTTTGTGACCCATAGTCAGGGATAAACCCGTTGCGTTACACACTTTTGCCACCGACGCAACTACCGGCAGTGACGGTTTATATTCCAGCCCCACCGCTGTGCGATAGCCCAGGGTGCTGAGGGTGTGCAGGGTCGCCTTCCAGTCCGTGCTCTCTGCGTCAGGTTCGTCGCGCCCGGGTGCCTGAGCAATCTGCACATGCCCCACCAAGTGCATCCGCCCTGCCAGCACATCAGAGAGGTCTTCCTGCATCACGGTCGAGTGATAAACATCAAACAACAGTTTCAGATGCGGGCTTGCTACAGCTTCCACCACGTCTAGCCCTACACGTGTGTCGTGCAGGAACATGCCCGGATGATCGATGCGCGTGTTCAGGGGCTCAAGCAGCAAGACGATGCCGGCTTCCTCCGCAAGCGTTGCCGCCTGGCGCAAGATAGTCACCATCTGTGCCTTTTGCTCATCGAAGGCGATCCCTTCCCGGTTAAAGCCCGATGCCACCACCAACGGAGGGGAACCCAGCTTCTGCGCCGCGGCCAGACTCTCCTGCAGGGCCACTAAAAACTCGTCGTGCTGCGCCGGGTCGACCAGACTGCGGCGCGGCTCCACCACAAAACTGCTCAGTTTCACGCCCGTCTCTTCCAGAGCGGCCGCTATAGCAGGCAGCGGTTTTTCGCGCCAGAGATGAAATTCGACATGGGAAAACCCGAGCCGTTTCGCAGCGCGGATCCTTTCATCGATATCCGGGTACTCGTGGCTAAACAGCCATTCAATACATGCTGACAGGTACATCTTTCCTCCCCTTTAAGGTGGCTGATAAGACATCTAGGATATAGAACAATAATTCTAGTTCTATATTTAACTTGTTTTTAACCTTACTTTCCCGTCATTATTCACAAGGTGAACGCAACAGAACCGCAAACCCGAACAAGTGCACTAATTCTATTATTTAAATGCGAAATGCTGTCAATTACTTTTAACAATATTTTAACCAAATCTGAAGGTACATCATGTTAAGCAATATCCGAGCGGCTGAAGAGGATGCCGCTGACACCCACCGTGAACGTAAACGTACCTTCTCCGTAGTGGTGGTTTCCATCGCGATGGTGCTGGAGATCGTTGATGTCTCCATTCTGAACGTTGCCGTACCGGTCCTGCAAAAAGATCTCCACGCCAGCGGCCAGCAGATTGAGTGGATCTTTACCGGCTATCTCTTTTTCTTTTCCGTATTGCTACTAACTGGCGGTCGGCTTGGGGATCTGTTTGGCTATCGCCGTCTGTTTATGGGTGGACTGCTATTGTTTGGCGTGGCCTCCGCCGGATGCGGTCTGGCCGTCTCCCCGGAAATGCTGATCGCCATGCGTATTCTGCAGGGGATCAGCGGGGCGATGATGGGGCCGCAAATTCTCTCCCTCGTGCAGGTGCTTTACCCGCCCCACGAGCGGTTTAACGTGATGAGTATCTTCGGCATCCTTGGTGGCGCGGCCGGGGTGCTTGGGCCGATCCTTGGTGGGGCAATCATTGAATATGATTTTTTTGGCCTCAGCTGGCGTCCGGTCTTTTTAATTAATATTCCGGTGGTCGCGGTGGCGTTAGTGCTGGCATGGCGGGTCTTGCCGGATGTACGCAGCCCTCACGCCCGGAAGGTGGATTTGACCGGCACGCTGCTGGCGGTGACGGGCGGCGGCCTGCTGCTGTTTACCCTGGTCGAAGCCCCTGCCCTTAAGTGGCCCTGGTGGATTAGCCTGATGCCGCTAATCTCATTACTGTTGCTTGCCGCGCTCTGGCAGCACCTCAAACGACGGACAACAGCAGGCGACGCGGCGCTGTTCCCGCCGTTTATATTACGCGACCGGTTTTTTGTCACCGGCCTCACCATCACGCTGCTCTATCAGCTGGCCACCGCGTCACTGCTTCTCGCAACATCTCTGGTGCTGCAAAACGGGCTGGGCCTTTCTCCTCTGCACACCGCGCTGATGCATGTGCCGTTCGCCCTTGGGGCGGCGTTCTCCATTGCCGTAGCGGGTCGTCGTCTGGTCGCGAGGCTTGGACGTAATATCGCCCCCATCGGGGTTGGAGTACAACTGACCGCCCTGCTGCTGATGGGAACCGGCGTCATTTTTGCCGCTTCGCCGACAGGCCTGGTCTTGCTGGGCTGCGGTTTTGGCCTGTGCGGCTGCGGCATGGGGCTGGTCTCGGCCCCTCTGCCCGCCTTCGCAATGGCCCGCGTCCCGGTGGCCCATGCCGGGGCCGCATCAGGCCTGTTTCGCACCGGACAACAGTTTGGCGCCGCATTGGGGATGGCTACGCTAGGCGGTTTTTATCTGACGCAAATCGCTGTGATGCCGGAGCTCTGGTCGTCCGCCTTTATCTCGTTACTGGGGATGAATGGGCTGGTGCTGCTGATCATCGCCCTGTTGAGTCGAGGTCTGCCGGAGGATGTCCATCGGCAACCCGCTCAAGCCCATTAACCCGCTAACCTGTTGCACCCTACGGGGACATCGTCCCGATAATATAAAAAGATAAGGAGAGATATGAGCACTGATATTGATGTTCTGATTATTGGTAGCGGTCCGGCTGGGGCGACGTTTGCGCGCCATCTGGCAGACCGAACCACGGCACGGATCCTGATGGTGGATACAGGCAGCGCCCTCACCTCAGACACCGGCGGAAATATTCGTAATCTGATGCCCGAGGCGCGGGAGCAAGCCTGGGGTCAGGCCAGAACATTTCCGCTGGCGGCGATACCCCATGATGCCCCCGCCGATGTGCTGCAGGCGCGTCCCGGTACGCATTTGCTTAATCCTCTTGCCACCGCCACGCCACTGCACCAGGGAATGCCCGCCGCGGCGATGTCCAGCAACATTGGCGGTATGGGGATCCACTGGACCTGCGCCTGTCCGCGCCCGAGTGGTTCAGAAAGGATCTCGTTTCTCGATCAAACCCGACTGGATGCCGCCTACGAGACCGCAGAAGCGTATCTGCAGGTGACACAGCAGGGATTTCCCGCCACTGCACTCAGTCAGAGCATTATTGCTGCCCTAAACGATCGGTTTTCCGACGGACGCGATGCGACCAGGCTGGCGCAGCCGATGCCGCTGGCCTGTACCCCGCAGCCTGACGGCAAGCCGCGCTGGTCAGGTACCGATGCGATTCTGGGCGATCTTGCCCGGGCCGAGGTCCGTGCGCGTCGCGGGCTGGAAATCCGTCCCGATACCCTGTGCCGACAGATCCTGACCCGGGATGGCGTGGCCAGTGGGGCAATGTTACGCCATCTGCCTTCCGGACGTGATTATGAGGTTCATGCCAGCGTTGTGGTGATCGCCGCCGATGCCCTGCGCACGCCGCAGCTGCTGTACGCATCGGGTATTCGCCCGCAGGCGCTGGGCCGCTGGCTCAACGATCAGCCTCAGGTCATCGCCCTGATTGACGTGGATGCCCCGGCCCGGCCCAACGCGAAGGCCGGCAGTACGCAGGACGGGCGTGACAACGTGTCGGGCGTTACCTGGCTTCCCTTTAACGAGCCTGACTTCCCTTTCCACGGCCAGTTAATGCAGATGGATACCTCCCCCATCGCCTTTCATCAGAACGACAAAGACGTCGGAAAACCGGTGGTCGGATTGGGCCTGTTCCTCGCAAAAGATCTGCGCGAAGACGATCGAATTATGTTTAGCGATGAGCGGGATGCGCTGGGCATGCCGCGAATGACGCTATCCTACACCCTGACGGACGCCGATCGCGCCGGCCTGGAGAAGGCACTCAAGGCAGTGCAGCAGGTCGGCGCCGCATTGAATGGGGTGGCAAACGGCGGGGAAGCGATCATTCTTCCTGCCGGAACCTCACTGCACTATCAGGGCACCCATCGCATGGGTCCTGTGGACGATGGCACCTGTGTCACCTCGCCTGCATCCCGGGTCTGGGGGTTCGACAATCTCTACCTTGGCGGCAACGGTTCTATTCCCACCGCCACCGCCTGTAATCCTACCCTCACCAGCGTTGCGCTCGCGTTGATGGCTGCGGACGACATCATCGAGCGTTTCTTCCCGCCCCACAGTCTTTAAGCGTGCGGCATGACGACATTGCCTTCAGGCCCCATTTTGTTGGGGCCTTTTAATATCCCTCCAGTGCGTATGGTATTTAGATTCGCAATATCTCTTATGTGAATTCGCAATTTTTCCGCGTGCAGGAAAGCCTCCTACTCTTGAGACCGGAGTCATTCGGCTCCGATCTGTACTCAACCTGCAAAATAAAAAAATCACCCCGCCGCAGCGCAATCTGGTGTCAGGTGATATAGGAGAAAGACGTGAGCTATCATCTGCAATCACCCAAAACCGCGCCGCAGGCGGGCGCGGTACAGGGCATTATTATCGCCCTGACCGCGTTTCTGCCCATTCTGGCCATTGTGTCCCTGGCCCCGGCGGTCCCGACGCTGATCCAACACTTCGCCCACGTTCCTTATGTGGAAACCCTGGTGCCCCTTATGCTTACCGCGCCAGGTCTGGTCATCGCCGTGGCGGGTCCCTGTACCGGCTGGATGGTGGATAAATTTGGTCGGCGCAAACTACTGCTTAACGCCACGCTGCTGTACGGAATTTGCGGCACCATGCCGCTGTGGCTGCACCCACTGCCGCTGATCTTTGCCAGCCGCATCGGTGTTGGCCTGGCTGAGGCGGTAGTGCTGACCATTGCCAACACTATGCTGCTTGACTATTTTGACGACAAAAAGCGCCGGTTCTGGTTAACGGTGCAAGGGGTCATTGGCCCGGCGCTGGCGGTCATCGTCCTTGCCAGTTCCGGCTATCTGACCGCCCTGCGCTGGAACGGTGCCTTTGTTATCTACAGCGTCGCACTGCTGCTGTTTATGGCGATGTACTTCTGGATGTTTGAACCGCAAAAATCCCCGCGCCAGCAGCAAGCCGCTGCCACTCAGCCCTTCCCGTGGTCGCGGGTACTGGCCCTCAGCGCCGTCACCTTTATTACCGCAATCCTTTATTACGTCTATACCATCAACGGCGCCAATGCGTTTCACACACTGGATAAGAGTAGCCCGCAACACATTGGCCTAATCATGTCGCTGGTCAGTCTCGCCGTGCCGGTAGGATCATTACTGTTCGGGCTGCTCACACGTTACTACTCCCCTGAGCGGGTCATTGCGATAACCCTCGTCCTGATCGGCTGCGGCATGGTCATTATGGGGCTGTCCAGTACGCTGCTGCCCATGGGAGCGGGCTCCATTCTCCAGCAGATGGGTGCAGGCATGGCGATCAATGCCATGATTTACTGGGTAGGTTCCTTGATCCCCCCGGCCTTCATTGGACGGGCAATGGGGGCCTGGTCCGGCGCCTTTTTCGCGGGCATGTTTGTCAGCCCGATAATCGTTGGATTGATGCGTATGCAGGCGGATAACGATATTCTGACGGTGTTTATTATGCTGGGCGTGGTGACGGTAGTGCTGGCGACGGCGCTGTTTTTATATACGTTTTCGCGCCACGGTCGGCTGCTGCACCGGGGCAAAGACGCCAGCGAATTGCAGCTGGCGAAATAGGTTTAAGGAACAGTGATAATCGGAAAGGTTATTGCTGTTCTTCAATGACCGGAGACATTAAAAAACTTAAACACATCACCCCGAGATCTTTCTTAAGCTGATCCCAGTCGCCCTCGCCAGCGGCATCGCTGGCGGACCCCAGTCCTAGAAAGCGCGCCAGCGCCGCATAGGCGATGGTAAAGCAAAATTTCACCGCTTGCTGCGGATGAGGATGGAGGATGTCCACGCCGGAGTCCATCAGCAGATCGATAAAGGTCTGTTCGTTTTTGAGATAGGTTGCTTTGCCGATTCCGGCAATCCGCTCGTCATCGGCGCGCGCCATAAACGGACGCAGGATCCCGGCGTGGCGACGGAGATAATCGGCCTGCATATCGAGCAGCGCCGGCACCAGTTGGCGCAGCGGCAGATGACGCTCCCGCAGGCGGGTGGTCAACCCTTGCCATTCGGCGTCCAGCCCCTGCATCACCTCAATCATCACCGCGACGAACAGCTCTTCTTTACCGCTGAAACGCGCATAGATAGACCCTACGGAAACCCCGGAGCGTTTGCTGATCTCCGCTATCGTCAGCAGTTCAAAGGTGCCTTCATGAAGAATTTCACGGCTGGCGCTCATCAGACGTTCAAGCGCAACGCGGCTGCGGTCCTGCTTGGGCTTGCGCATATCGGGAAGATCGGTCATTAGCGTAACACCTCATAGCCATAGAAACCCCCGCAGTGTATTGCACTTAACGTCTCCCCTGCAAATTGCCACCGTGGAAAATGAAAGATGATTGTTAAAAATATGTGAACTGCGTCATTACAATTCCCTTTAAAATAACTAGAATAAGAATTCTAGTTTTAATTAATCACTCAACACAACCTCAAAACAGGAGTTGCTATGCGTTTTTCCGTATTTCTCGTAGGCCGATCTACCGCGCCTGAGCAAGACAGTTTCGTAATGAGTTCCCTGGCCGATCACGCCCGCCAGGCGGAAGAGTATGGCTTCGATGCTGTGTTTATGCCTGACCACCACTTCACCGGTTACGCGCCAATGGCCAGCGATCCCTTTATGTTTGCCGCCTGGCTGGCCGGGCAGCTTAAAAAGATCCATTTCGGCATGTCCGTCACCACCGTTCCCCTGCACCACCCGGTGCGTTTCGCCGAACGCGTCAACCTGCTCGATCACTTAACGGAAGGTCGTCTGCTGGTGGGCATTGGCAGCGGAACCACGCCGGAAGAGATGATCGGCTTCGGCGTTAACTACAAAGATGCCTCCAGCCTGCTGCAGGAGAACCTCGACCTTGTGCAGCGTCTGTGGGAGAAAAAAATCGAAGATGAGCCGATTATTTTCGAGACCTCCCATTACAAAGGTGCCGTCGTTCAGCGCATTGTGCCTACCGCGCTGCAAAAACCGTTCAACCGCATCATGCCGGTCGCCCTGCGCGAAAGCAGCATGCAGCGGGCCGCCGATAACGGCTGGCCCGCCTTTATCCCGGCCTTTACGCCCCCTGTTCCGGCCAGCAACGATCCGTTCGGCCAGTTAACGCACTATTTCACTCGCTATCGTGATGCGCTGCTGAACGCCGGACATTCCCAGGCGGTTATCGATCACTGTCTCTCCTGGACTACCCACACATGGCAGTGTGTACATGTCGCCCCCACCGACGAGCAGGCGCGGGAAGAGATGCTGCAAATTATGGGCTGGTATAAGGAGGCGATCGATCGCGAATACGAATACAACAAACGCGCGGAGGAGTTCAGCGGCGTGTCGCTACACCGCCACCCGGACTGCTTCAGCGAAGAGTGGATTAAGACATGGTGTCTGTACGGTAGTCCGGAAACCGTGGCAGCAGAGCTGGAACGCCATCAGCAGCTGGGCATCGGCAACGTGCTGCTGGGCTTCACCAACGGTCCATTAACCCCGGAACGTCTTCGTCTGAGCCAACAGTCGATGTCGCTGTTCGCTGAAAAAATTCTGCCGCGCTTTCGCTAACTAACGCATAGGATCCTGTATGACACTTCACACACTTCCCCGACAACCTTTCATTGTGGGTATTGGCGGCACGATGCGCCCCGGCTCAAGTACTGAGCGCGCGCTGAGTGCGGCGCTAGCCCATGCCGGGCGTCTGGGCGCCAGAACTCAGCTGTTTGGTGGTCAGGAATTGGCAGCCCTGCCTGCGTTTAATCCGGAAGTCACCACCCGTACGGCAAACGAACTGGCCTTTGTCGAGGCAGTGCGTCAGGCCGACGGGATCCTGTTAGCATCACCTGGCTATCATGGCGGCGTCTCAGGTCTGGTAAAAAACGCGATTGATCTGCTGGAAGATCTCCGCGCCGATGAGCGCGTCTATCTGGATGGGCGGGCGGTCGGGTGCATTGTTACTGCTGCGGGCTGGCAGGGATGTAACACCACCCTGGGTGCTCTGCGTGATATTGTCCACGCTCTGCGCGGATGGCCAACGCCGCTGGGCGTCACGCTTAACACCGCGGGCGTGTCGCTGTTCGATGCCAACGGAAACTGCACCGAACCGGCAGCCCAGCGTTCGCTGGAGATGCTGGCCGAGCAGACGCTCACCTTTGCCCCCAAAATGGCAGCACGGAGGGAGTCGAATGCCTTCATTCAACATCCCGCATGATCGTGACAAAAAACTGCCGCTGACCGCCGGGATGGGGATGTGGTCGACACACCCCATTCCCGATACCCCGCTGGGCTCGGTCACGCTCTCAGACGGGCCGATGGGTCTCACCGGCGGACGGGTTGACGAGCGGGATATCGCCCTGCTTAGCCCCTGCGGTCTGGCGCTGGGGGCCAGTTGGGATCGCGTGCTGGTTCGCCGGGTCGGCGACGTGATTGGCCAGGAGGCGCAGCGCACCGGGGTTCAGGCCCTGCTGGCTCCAAATCTTAACCTGATGCGCAGCCCGATGGCAGGGCGCGCCTTTGAACTCTTCGGCGAAGATCCGCGCCACATCGCCGAGATGGGTGCGGCGTGGATTGACGGCGTCCAGTCCAGGGGCGTCGGCTGCGTTGTCAAGCACATGGTCTGCAACGATTCGGAAACCGACCGCCGAACAATGAACGTGGTCGTGGACGAAGTCACCCTGCGGGAGGTTTACTTCTGGCCTTTTGAGCGTGCCGCCAGCCAGGGGGTATGGGGCATGCTCACCGCCTACAACCGGGTGAACGGCATTTACTGCGCTGAACAACACCAGGCCATTAGCCAATGGCTGAAAGCCGATCTCGGCTGGGACGGACTGGTAATGTCCGACTGGTTCGGTACCCAGAGCGGCATCGCCAGCTTCCGCGCCGGGCTTGATCTGGAGATGCCCGGCCCCGCCCGGCATATGGGGGATAAGCTACGGGAGTTGCTGGATGAGAATGATACCGCCCGTCTTGACGACGCGGTGGCACGTCTTAGCCGTTTTGCTGAACGGGTTTCGATCCCTTCGCGTTACGATCCCGCTCCACAGGCCCAACGACAGCGTACTCAGGTGCTGGAAGAGGCCGCCGCCGCCGGGTTCGTTTTGCTAAAAAACAGAGATAACCTGCTACCGCTAAAACCCGCCTCGCGCCTCGCGGTGATAGGCCCGAATGCTCAGACCCCCTGCTTCCAGGGGGGAACATTTGCCAGGGTAGCGCTCATGCCGGACCTGATAACGCCCATTGCGGCGCTCCACCAGCGTTTTGCCCATGAGGGGGTGGAGGTGGAGTATGCCCAGGGCGTGGAGAGCGACTATCGCATCCCGCCGCTCACCGCGCTGGCGCTCCGCTGCGATGACGATGAACCGGGTCTGGAGGTCATCTATGCAACATCCCGCCAGGGGGAATGCCATCGCGAGCGGCGCAACGCTTCTTCCCTGATCTGGTTTCGTGATATGCCCGGCGTTGGGGATCTGCTGGCCCTGGACGATGAGGCGACCGTCACCGTGCGCACGCGCTTTATCGCCACCCGTACCGGCGTTTACCGCTTTTGGCTCGGCGGAACGGGGACGATCAGCCTGACCTTGAACGGCGACACGGTGGCGCACTTTAACGGCGAAGCGCTGGACGGGGACATTATGGGCAAGCTGATGCAGGCGGCCAGCGATACCGTGGAGTATGAACTTGTTGAAGGGGTGACGCTGAATCTGACGCTTGAGATGACCCTTTCTCGCAGTATCGCCCACGGCATCTGGTTTGGCTGCCAGCAGCCCCAAACGGTAGATCTACTCGCTGAAGCCGTCGCCTGCGCCCGGCGGGCTGACAGCGTGGTGATGGTAATTGGCGAAACCGCCGACGCAGGACTGGAAAGTATCGACCGCCATACCACCGCCCTGCCCGATCATCAGGTAGCGCTGATTAACGCCGTTTGCGCTGCCAACCCCCGCACGGTGGTGGTGCTGAACATTGCTCATCCGGTGGATACGCACTGTCTTGAACAGGCGGCGGCGGTGATGGTGGCCTGGTATCCCGGACAGGAGTTTGGCCCGGCACTAGCGTCTGTACTGGCCGGAGATCGAGAGCCGGGCGGTCGTCTCCCGGTGACGTTTGCCCGGGAGGAGACAGATTACCCGGTGATCGATCTCACCCCCGACAGCCACGGCAACCTGACCTATCACGAGGGGTTGCGGGTGGGTTACCGCTATTTTGCAGCCCGGGAATGCGCTCCGGCATGGGCATTTGGCTACGGAATCGGCTATGCCGACATCACCTTCGGCGAGACGCTTCTGCATCAAGCCGAAGGCGCACGCTTATCGGTCGCGTTTAGTCTGTATAACGCTTCGCCGCGGGCCGGGAAAGCGGTGGTGCAGATCTATCTGTGTCCGCCTGCAGCCACCGGCGATGCGCCGCTGCTAACGCTGGCCGATTTTGCCGCTGTAACCGTTGCCGCCGGGCAATCAGCAACGGTAAGCGTCCCGCTGGACGACCGCCTGTTCCGTCGCTGGCACCCGGACAAGCAGGCGTGGGAAAGACAAACTGGTCACTGGAAAATACTGACCGGCAGCGCCAGTGATACCATTACCGCGTCCTTCGCCGTTCAGGTAACTGAAACCGGCGTACTGATTACCGGTTAGCCTGCCTTTTATTTCTGCCAAAAAGATGCCCCCCGCAGGATCCTGCAAGGGGCATCTTTTTATCCGTCAGAAGTTCCAGTACATGGAAGACTGGTACAGCACCGCATCATCGCGCTTCGGTACCAGCGTCGGGTTATCCTGCCAGGTGATGCCGTTAATCCAGTAGATACCCGTCGTCAGACGGAATGCGTGGGAGAGCGATATGGCGTTGATGCTCTGCGGCGCTTCCAGATCGGCGGGTTTCAGAGAATCGCGGAATTTATGGCTGATAAACGAGCGCGTATACCCCAGGGAGGTCATGTCCTGCTGACGGCCCGGGAAGAGGCCAATGTCAAACAGTGTGACCTGGAAATCGCTGGTGTAGGCGTTGCGATCGTCAGGCGCGTAGTTGACCTTCGTATCCAGATAGAGCCCCAGGGGCAACCCCAGCTGTGGCTGGGTCAGTTGAACGGTATTAGCGACATAAAAGGCATAGTTATCACTGCTGTCGCCGGGCTTATCATAATAGTCGTAGTGGGAGGTATTATAGATGCCCCCGGCGCGGAACCACAGGGAACG
Organism: Leclercia sp. LTM14; assembly: GCF_023736175.1. Classification (NCBI taxonomy): domain Bacteria; kingdom Pseudomonadati; phylum Pseudomonadota; class Gammaproteobacteria; order Enterobacterales; family Enterobacteriaceae; genus Leclercia; species Leclercia sp. LTM14. The sequence goes on along the minus strand of NZ_JAIKTT010000010.1, from coordinate 90,357 downwards.
CTCGGTATCGCTGGCATCCTGCTTATACCCCACCTCGTTCACCAGGATGGGGTTAGCACCGTCAACGTGCCACTTCAGGCCGTAGGGGTTTTGCTCCACGTCATCAAGATGGCCTTTCGGGGACATACTGCGGCTTACGGCAAAGTTGTTATACAGTTTTTTATCGCTGTCGCGCGCGATAAAGGTAAAGGTCGGCGTCGGCGCATTCAGGCTGATGCCTACTTGCACCGGGATCACGCTGGTAGGCCCCAGCGCCGCCGAGGAGGAGTTCCCCCCGAGGATCATGCCGTAGAACTGACGGATGAGCGGATAGAAGCCATATTGCAGCTCAATCTGCCCGTCTAAAAAGGGCTGATTGACGGCGAGCGTCGCAATATTGTGCAGGCGCGGATAGCCATCCTGATAGTTGGATGTCGACCACTGGGGGGAGATCGTGAGCTGCGCATCCTTACTAAAGCCGATGCGCCCTAAATCGTAGGTCACGTTCAACGCCATCGTCTGCGCCCAGGTAAAGTTCTGTCCACTGTACTCCTGCGGGTCGCGCTGTTGATCCCGCAGGTCATATAAAATGGTCGGGTTCCAGCTCAACTGCACGCCCCAGCCATTATCCGCGAGGGCGCTTCGCCAGCCGTTAACATCGCCAATTAAAGACTCACAAATAGAAGGCGGGGTCACCACCTGCTGGGAACGGGTATTTAATTTATCCAGTTGCTGGCAGGTATATTTATTTTCCGCAGCCAGCGCCGTTGACGAAAATATTGCCAGCGTCAGGAGAGACAGAGGAAATACACTTTTCTTGTTTGTTGGGGTACAGCACAGACTCATCATAAATCCTCAATTTTTATTTTTTGCAGGTAAAAATGTTCCATACCGCGGCGCGCAAATAATGATTATTCACGTTGCCGACGTTCGAGTTATTTATAGGGATGACTTCATCTGAACAGCATTACAGGTAAGGTGTTTATTCGGGCATGGCGCTCCCTACCCGCTGTATTCACAGCGGGGGCGAAGGTTATCCTGATGACGTTTTGAAATTAACTGGCGGTGATATTGCGCATCGTGGTCCGTATTGATGCAAAGGCCAGGCAAAGGGCGATCAGCAAGGATATTACCGCAAATACTAGCAATGTATCCTGAAGATTGCCGCTCACGCTATTCATGGCCGTTACCCCAACGGGACTTATAAACATCCCGAGGAAAAAGAAGGTATGCCATATTCCCATTCCTTTGGCCCGATGCTCAGCCGGCAGCACTTTCATTACCCAGCCCAGCATCAAGGGGATCAGCATGCCATTTCCCACCTGCGCAATAAAAGCCGCCATGACAACGGTAATCTGATTTCCGGCGAGAGCGATAAACAGCAGCCCTGCGCCAAAGATGGCATAAAAATTAAGAAATTGTTTATCAATGCGCTGCCGGGCCATACGCCCGTATATCCAGGCCCCCAGCGGAACGCCCACCCCGGCAATAGCGGTAGCGATACCGATCTGGCTGCTGCTTTCCATTCCCAACTGGCTAAATACCTGGCTGATTTGCAACGGTTCCAGAAAGTAGATCATGGCGCTAATCAGGGTAATTACGCTGATGACCAGCATCTGTCCACGTGGGAAAGGCTGCCCGGCAGTGAAGTCCGTTGCGGTGTCTTGCGCGCGCGCATCAGGCTCCCGGGTGAGGAAGATAAGTCCCAGGAAGACCGGGATCGCCAGCGCATACATAAAGACGGGCCCGCTCCAGCCAAAGGCGCCTAAAAAGCCGGAGGCGAGAATAATCAGCGTGGCAATCACCGACCCAACGCCGCTTTGCACCGCCAGCCAGCGGCTGCGGGACGGACCGGTAAAGTAGTCGCCAATCAGCGCATTGGCGGTTGTGAGGATAAAAGCGTCCGCGATGCCCATCACCAGCCTTGCCATCAGGATCAGTACCAGGCTATCCAGCATCACCGGCAGCAAGCCAAACAGCGCGTAGGCGCCGGTTGCCGCAATCAGCAGGCGTCGGCGGCTGAAGCGGTCGCCAACGATCCCTGCCAGGGGCGCAATCAACGCCATACTGACCGAGGGGATAGTAATGATCATGGGTACCAGAAGCGGAGCGTAAGGCTGGGAGGAAAAATGTTTAAACAGGATCGGCATTACCGGGATCATGGTTAATGTCCCCATGACCGGCAGCACGGCCGCGAACATCAGCAACATGGCCTGGAGGGCACCTGCAGGCTTTGGCATCGTTGTTACCCTTTGCATAACTTCATTCCTCTTGCTCCTGCTCAATGTTTATAAATTCGAATGTGAATTCCAGTTCTATTTATTGGCGATAAAAAAAGTGACGAATCACCGGGCGCAGGTCAGGTGAGGCGCTGCCTCAGGCAACTTGCACCCGGATAAACCTACCCGACAGGTGAAGCAGAGTCTGAGAGGATGTTCACAATTAATACAACTAGTACACATTAATTTAACATTAAGAAATAATCGCATTAACATCACGTGCCACCGCCAGCGCGATGCCCTGACCGCCCCCCACACACAGCGTAGCCAGACCGCGAGAGACATTCCGGCGCTGCATCTCATGAAGCAGGGTCACCAGAATACGACACCCGGAAGCCCCGATGGCATGGCCGAGGGCGATTGCCCCGCCGTTGACGTTTACGCGTTCCGCCTGCCAGCCCATCTCCCTGTTAACGGCCAGGCTCTGAGAGGCAAAGGCTTCATTGGCCTCGATCAGATCGAGAGACGCCACCGACCAGCCCGCCCGCTGCAGACAGCGCCGGGTCGCCGCGACCGGACCGATACCCATATACGCCGGGTCTACGCCCGCCGTGGCGCTGGCCACAAGAGTCGCCATGATCGGCAGCCCCAGAGCCTGGGCGCGCTCGCGGCGCATCAGCATCACTGCAGCCGCACCATCGTTCAGCGTCGAGGCATTCCCTGCCGTCACCGTTCCGTCGTCTAAGAAAGCCGGACGCAGCACCGCCAGCGAATCCAGGGATGTGTCCGGGCGAGGCTGTTCGTCTTCGGCCAGATAGCGTTCGTCCCCCTTCTTCTGCGGCAGCTTCACAGGAACAATTTCAGCGCAGAAGCGTCCGCTCTCGACAGCGTGGCGGGCTTTCTGCTGCGACGCAGCGGCAAAGCGATCCTGTGCCTCGCGATCGATGGCGTATTTCTGCGCCAGGTTTTCCGCAGTGATCCCCATGGCGTAGTCGTTAAAAGCATCCCAGAGTCCGTCATGCAGAAGGCTGTCGGTCACTTTGCCGTGACCGAAGCGCATCCCCTGCCGCGCGCCGCTGAGCAAATACGGCGCCTGGCTCATACACTCCTGTCCGCCCGCAATCACAATCTCCGCCGCACCACTCTGGATGCTCTGGGCCGCCAGCTGTACCGCCTTCAGGCCCGAGCCACAGACGTGATTTACGGTCACCGCGCTGACGCTCACCCCCAGCCCGGCGTTCAGCGCCGTTTGACGCGCAGGGTTTTGACCGCATCCAGCGGTTAAAACCTGGCCCATAATCACCTCATCCACGGCATCCGCTGGCACGCCGCTTTGGGCCAGCAGCGCCTGTACCACCGTGACCCCCAACTGGACGGCGCTCAACGCGCCCATTTCCCCCTGAAAGCGCCCGGTGGGCGTGCGTAACGCTGCCACAATCACCACATCATTATTCATTGTCTTCTCACACCTTCATCTCCGGAACATACTCTGGCACCCGCAATGGACCTGCGGTTTTAGCCCTAATTTCCGCTACGCTCACGCCCGGGGCGCGCTCCCGGAGGGTGAACTCGCCGTCAGCGATCTCCAGCCAGGCTAAATCGGTCAGCACCCGGCGGATACAGTTCACACCGGTCAGCGGCAGCGTGCAGTGCTTCAGCAGCTTTGACTCGCCGCTTTTTGACGCATGGGTCATGGTGACGATGATATTCCGCGCCCCGGCGACAAGATCCATCGCCCCGCCCATCCCCTTCACCAGCTTGTCGGGGATCATCCACGAGGCGATATTTCCCTGGACATCCACCTCAAACGCGCCAAGGACGGTAAGGTCAACATGTCCGCCACGGATCATGGCAAAGGAGTCCGCAGAGTTGAAAATCGCCGCACCGCTGCGGGCCGTGACGGTCTGTTTTCCGGCGTTGATCATGTCGGCATCCACGGTAGCCGCAGTGGGGAAGCCGCCCATTCCCAGAAGGCCATTCTCCGACTGCAGCATCACATCCATGCCCGACGGAACGTAATTAGCCACCAGCGTCGGGATACCGATCCCCAGATTGACGTAGTCGCCATCACGCAACTCCTGCGCCACCCGACGCGCCATCTGTTCACGCGTCAACATGGGCACCTCCCGTCTGCAACGTCCGTTTTTCAATGCGCCTTTCGCACGGACATTGAACGATGCGATGGACATAAATGCCCGGAGTATGAATGTGTGCCGGATCCAGCGTGCCCGGAGGCACGATCTCGTCCACCTCCACGACGGTAATGCGCCCTGCGGTGGCCATCAGCGGGTTGAAGTTTTGCGCCGTGTGACGATAGATAACGTTGCCATACCAGTCCGCCTTCCAGCCCTTCACAATGGCAAAATCCCCCTGAATGGCAGGCTCCAGGATACAGTGGCGATCGCCAAACTGGCGCGACTCTTTACCCTCCGCCACTGGCGTGCCGTAGCCGGTAGCGGTGAAGAACGCCGGGATCCCGCCCCCCTGCGCGCAGTTTTTCCGCCAGGGTGCCTTGTGGAGTTAACTCCACCTCCAGCTCGCCGCTGAGTAGCTGCTGTTCAAACAGCGCGTTTTCCCCCACATAAGAGGCGATCATTTTGCGGATCTGGCGATTTTCCAGCAGCAGTCCCAGCCCAAAGCCGTCAATGCCGCAGTTGTTTGAAACCACCGTCAGATTACGCACGGCGCGGCGTCGTATCTCCGCAATCAGATTCTCTGGAATACCGCACAGACCAAAGCCTCCCGCGAGCAGCGTCATGCCGTCGCTGAGCCCGTCAAGGGCCTCCTCAATGCTGGCAACGCGTTTATCCAGCCCTTTCATCTCATTCCTCCACAATGGCAACGGCGCGGGTAAAGCCTGCCGATGCCCGCTTGATTTTGTACGGGAAGCAACTCACCCAGAAGCCGTGATCGGGCAGCAAATCCAGATTGGTCAGTTTTTCCATTTGTCCATAGGCGATGTCGCGTCCGGCTTTGTGCCCCTCCCAGATCAGGGCCGCATCGCCGGTCTGACGGAAACGCTCCCGGGTAAAGCCGAATGGCGCATCCCAGCTCCAGGCGTCCGTGCCGACCACCCTGACCCCCTGCTCCAGCAGCCAGAGCGTGGCGGCACGTCCGATCCCGCAGCCCCGCTGTAAATAGTCCTCTTTGCCATAGCGGGCGCCCGCCGCGGTATTGATCAGCACAATGTCTAACGGCGAGAGAGTATGGCCAATGCGTTGTAGGGCATGTTCGAGATCCCGGGGCTGCAAAATCTCTCCGTCCGCAGCATCACGAAAATCGAGTCTGACGCCGGGGCGCAGGCACCACTCCAGCGGCAACTCATCAATGCCAAACGCTGGCTCACCGCCATTGGTGGTGGAGCTGTAGTGCCACGGCGCATCCATGTGAGTGCCGTTGTGCGGCGTCACGGTCAATTTTTCGCTGGCCCATGCCTCCTGCCCTGGCATCTGGCTTTTTTCCAGCCCCGGAAACATAGCCGCCATCTCTGGCCAGCCCTGCTGGTGATCCATGTAGTCAATTTTGGGCAGTAGCGGCGGTGGGTCTGTCCAGGGATTGTTATCCAGGGTTACGGAGAGATCGATCAGACGGCGACCCTGTAAAAGATTCATAAGCGGTTGTCCTTGTCAGTCGCTATCACGACGCGTTGTTTAATTGCCCCAAAAAGCACCTCCCCATCACGGGTGCGGCTCTCCATAAACACCTTGTCACCCGGGCGCAAAAACGGCGTACGGGGAGCCCCGTAGGCAAGGGTTTCCAGCGCCCGCACTTCGGCGATGCAGCTTGCTCCTTTTGCCGGATCCTGCCCGGACACGGTGCCAGAACCGATGAGCGTCCCGGCTCGTAAACGGCGCGTAAGCGCGGCGTGAGCGATCAGCTCGCCAAAGTGAAAATGCATCCCAATCCCCGGTTGATTACCGAAGGGTTCGCCGTTGCGCCGGATTGTCAGGGGCAGATCTACCCGCCCAGCGTGCCAGGCGTCCCCCAGCTCGTCCGGGGTAACCGCAACCGGCGCAAAGGCGCTGGAGGGTTTGGCGTGAATAAAACCAAAGCCGGTTTTCATCTCCCGGGGGGCGAGGGCGCGCAGGCTGACGTCGTTGAGCTGCAGCAGCAGGCGGACATGGGCTAGCGCCTCCCCCGCCTCGCAGCCCATGGGCACGTCATCCACCAGCACGGCGAACTCGCCTTCAAAATCCAGGCCCCAGGCCTCGTCAGCGCACAGAATATCCTGCTGCGAACCGAGAAAATCGTCGCCGCAGCCCTGATACATCAGCGGCGTGTGTTTCACCCCCTCGATGGGAGGCAGATTAAATGCCTGCTGCATGCGCTCCCCGTGAGTGAGAAAGGCGGAACCGTCCAGCCACTGCCAAGCCCGGGGAAGCGGCGCGAGTAGCCCGTCCGGGGTAAGAGGGATCGCCCGGGCGGTCTCTCCGGCGTTCAGGGCCCGGTAACGCGACAGCAGCAAGGGTTGCGTCTCGTCCCAGCGCTCGATGGCCTCCTGAAGCGTGGCGGCGATCCCGGTGGCCGCCTCCATCCACTGTAAATCCCGCGATACCACCACCAGTTGACCGTCGCGGGTGCCATTATTCCGTGTTGCCAGTTTCATCCATCGTCTCCGTTACGCTTAACCAGCCCTCTTTGGTAATGTCCCAGGCCAGCGGCGTCAGCGCCTGGCCCAGGCAGGCGCCCTGCACGCACAGGCCGCTGTCCGGTTCAAATAACGCCCCGTGGGCGAAGCACACCACCTTGTCGCCGCAGCCATTGAGAAAGGCGTTATGCCGCCAGTTCATCGGGGTGCCCAGATGCGGGCAGCGGTTGCGCCAGAGATAGATCTGGCCCCGGTAGCGCACGGCGAACAGCGTTGTCTGTCCGGTGTCCTGGGGATCGAATCCCTGCGCCTCGCCCTCGCGCAGGCTCGCTGCCCGGCATAACCGCAGCGGCGTATTCATGCGCGGGCGTTATCCGGGCCAGGGGCCCATTTTTCCCGCCAGTTCAGCAGGAAATACTGGGAATTATCCGCACCGGGTAAGGCTTCCCGCGGCTGCCAGCTGTCATCGTGGCGATCCATATCGGCGTCATACTCAATGTGGCAGCCGAGCGGGCTGTTGAAATACCAGAACCAGTTGGAGCCCAACTGATGGCGACCCGGTCCCCAGAACGACTGGTAACCTTTTTCAACAAAGCGGCTGCCGGCCATCATCAGCTCGGTCGGCCCTCCCATGTGGAAGGTGAAGTGTTCGATACCGGTCATAAATGGCGGGGCTTGAATTAAAAACAGGGTGTGGTGATCGAGGGTGCCGCCCGGGCGCAGGAATGGCCCGACATGAGTGAAGCGATCGGTACAGATAAAACCCAGGCGCCTATAAAACGCCTCTGCCTGCGCCACGTCGGGCACAAAATAGACCACATGCGACAGGGAGCGCGGGGCAGCAGGCATCGTGGCGCTGGCGCCGGTGTGGTTCACCGGACGCATTTCATCATCCCCTGGGGCATTCACCTTTTCTGCAGCAAGGGTAACGGGCGTTCGCTGCGTGACCCGAAAGCCGAGCGCAAACCCCATATCATCATGGCTGTGCACCACGCCCTCGTCATCGATATGCACTTCCCGATCTTTATGCAGCTCTTCGACAATGGCATTAAGGGTTGCATCATCGGCGACGCCATAGACGGTTTCACGCAGCTGGCTGCCGCTGGCAAGCGCCGGAGGAAGCTGCGGATCGTCACGCTCGCGCAGCAGCACACCGGTACCGTCGAGCGCCTGGTAATAGCCGTTTTGCGTCTCTGTCAGGCCATAATCCAGCAAAAATTGTCGGCAACTCTGGAAATCGTCAACGCCAAACACCAGATAATCAGGCCCCAGAATATTCATGCTGTTTCTCCCCGGAAGAAATTGTGCCCGCCACGCGACCGCCAAGCGTTTTGGCGACCCAGTCAGCAATGTAGTGACCGGCGTTAATGGAGTTATCGAAACTGGAGTGCTGCGCCCCACCCTCTCGTGCAGTAAAGATTTTCAGTTCGCGGCGCGGGCTGTTAACCAGCTGGTCGTAGGTGCGCTGCGCCCATTTCAGCGGGATCTGGGAATCTTTTTCACCATGGGTCACCAGGAATGGCACCCGGATACGATCGAGAATGCCGTCCAGATGAACATTTTCCGCGATACGCATAAACTGCTCGATATTTTCGCCCCCCCATACCCAGCGCACATGCTCCCAGTAGTGGGGAACCGGGAAACTACCCTCTTTCTCACGACGGCGCTGTTGCACATCACGCCAGTCGTGGTTGGCTCCCCATACCACGCCGCAGGCAAAGCGGGGTTCAAACGCCACCGCTCGCGGGCAGTAATAGCCCCCTAATGAGACCCCCTCCAGACCGATACGGGCAGGATCAACCTCTGGCCGTTGTTCCAGCCAGTCGACAATGCGCGATGCCCAGTGCTCGCTGTCGAAGCGCGCCTTCATGTTGTGCAGACGCAGGGCTTCGCCGGAGCCCGGTTGATCGACGATCAGCGACGAGACGCCGCGTTTGGCCAGCCACAGAGGTAAACCGACGAAGTATTTCAGCTCTTTGGTTGAGTCGAGGCCATTGACCTGTACCAGAACCGGGGCGCGTGGGGCATTCCCTTCCGCCCGGACATACAGTGCGGAAAGCGTGGTGCCTTCATAGGGGATCTCTACCCGTTGGCAATTTGCCCCGGTGTAGCGACAGCCGAGATCGAAAACCGCCAGAAAGCGGCGATAGAGCTCATTGCGACCCGGTGCGCCGTGGGCCTGCAGACGTTCGCAGGTCAGGTAGTAGTTGGCGGCGCGCAGGTACTTTTCGCCCGCAGAGTAGAGGCGATCCTGCTGCTCATCCTCCTGCGCCAGCACGCACAGCTTATCGGCCATAGCCGACCAGGTTTCCCGAAAGGCGCGAGTACCCTGCGCATCAGGATGCTCAGAGGCGGCCAGCAACGGGGCGCACATCTCTTCTATCTCGCCAATGCGGGCACCCATCTCAATGGAGAGATCCACCGACAGGTTCCAGACGTAATTATTGGGAAAGTAACGAAACATAACGGTATCCTTCAGCGTTCAATCGCGAGTGGCAGAAAATCTGTCACCCAGGCACTCTCACACAGAGTGCCTGGTCGCGACTAATCACGTGTCGGGATGCCAGCTATCAGTTCAGGCAATATATCCGGGGAGCGCATTACAGCGCACTGGCGAAAATTTTGTCCTTGAGCCAGGTGAATATCGGATCGCGATCGAGACTGCGGTGCCAGCCAATACATTCCCGCATTACCGGCAGTTCCACCGGTACCGGGAAGATTCGCAGCGGCAGGTGCCTGCCGTATTGTGCCGCCAGCCGACGGTGCATGGTGGCAATGCGCGATGTTCCAATCAACAGATGCGGCAGAGAGTGATAGCTGTTCGCCACCACTTCCAGCCGGCGATTAAGACCAGACTCGGCAAACAGCGTCTCCTCCAGACCCGGAATACGTTCCCGGCCAAATTCTACGGCGATATGCCCCAGGCGCATCCAGTCATCCAGCGTCAGGGTCTCGCCAATTTCCGCATTCTCTTGCCAGGCGACGCAGACAAACTGCTCTTCGAACAGCAGCGCCGAGGGTTGATCCACGGGCATAAAGCGTTCGGGGGCGGCTATCATGTCAATTTCGCCACGGTTGAGCATCCCTGCGGACTGGTGATCCGGGGATAAAAACGCAAAGGTGATATTCGGTGCCTCCTGATGGACCATCTGTAGCACGTCTTTGAGCATCACGTTGATCACGTAATCGGAGGCCATAATGCGGAAATGCCGTTTACTAGTAGCAGGTTCATCAATGGGGCGCCGGGCAATAGAGGTATGGATTTTAAACAGGATCTCTCGCACGGAGGGGTGAAGCTCGCGCGCCAGCGGCGTGGGCATCATTTTTCGCCCAACCTGAGTCAGCAGATCGTCCTCAAAGTAATTACGCAGGCGATTAAGCACGCCGCTGGTTGCAGACTGGGTCATGTGCAACCGTCCTGCGGCACGGGTGATATTTTGCTCATCAAGCAGCACGTCCAGTGCGACCAGTAAATTCAAATCAAGATGCTGATAACGCATATCGTCAACCGGGTTATTATTTTTACCCTATCCTAGATCGTCAAATTAACATTTACGCAACTTTTAATTCACTATTACGACGCCGATATTGTTTTTTGCGATAGCGATCATCTTACTTTGCGATTAGTCGGGTGTCGGGATCTTCGATTAGCCTCCAGGTTTTGTCCCTGTGAATGGAACGGGTAATGACGATAAACAAGGTATTGATTGTTGGAGGCGGCATCGGTGGATTATGTGCGGCCATCGCGCTGCGCCGAGTGGGTATTAGCGCTGATCTGGTGGAGATCCAGTCCGAATGGCGAGTATACGGGGTAGGCATTATTCAGCAGAACAACGTGGTACGGGAGATGCAGCGCCTGGGCGTCCTTGAACGTTACCTGGATGTTGCCTGGCCTTTCGATAAAGTCTCTCTGCACACAATGGAGGGCCATCCGCTGGCGAACTTCCCAGGAGAGCGGCTAGCGGGGGCACAGTTCCCGGCGAACGTGGGTATTTCACGTCTAAAACTACATGAGGTGTTGTGTTCAACCGCCGAAGAGTTGGGTACAACCATTACTACCGGCAAAACTGTCGACGCTTTTGAACAGGATGAGCACGGCGTCGATGTGGTTTTTAACGACCAGACCACAGGGCGCTACGATCTACTAATTGGTGCCGATGGCATTTATTCGATGATTAGAGGTCAGCTTTACGGTAACCGATTTACCCCAAGATTTACGGGCCAGGGAGTGTGGCGCTACAACCTCCCCCGCCCCGCCGGGATCGATCACTTAATGTGTTTCATTAGCGAGGAATGTAACTGCGGACTGGTTCCGCTGGCAGAGGATCTGATGTATCTGTTCGTTACCTCGCATGAGCCTGAAAATCCGCGCTTTGCCCGTCATGAATTTGCTGAGCAGATGCGTTGTCGTATACCTGATTGTGGCGGGATGATTAGCGATCTGCGTCATCAAATTGTTGATGATGGGCAGGTTGTTTACAAACCCTTAGAAGAATTATTTGTTGATGCACCATGGTTTGAGAATCGTGTCGTTCTAATCGGTGACGCTGTACATGCAACTACACCGCATCTTGGCCAGGGCGCTGGAATGGCGATTGAAGATGCACTTGTTCTGGCTGAAACATTGCATTCAGATGATGACATTCAACGAGCATTATCTAACTATTATCTCCGCCGTCGTGACCGTTGCTATCGTATCTGGCGAGATTCTCTTCGAGTCGGTGAAAGTGAAATTAATAATGACCCCCTGTTTGATCGGCAATCAGTGATTCGTGACATGATGATGTTTACCGCCAGACCTATATAGGTATTTCTGCGATACCTCAATGCTAGTGTCAGCATTACAATGTTGGCTTAAAAATGTTACTTCACGACGCCCCCGATATGATGTACTTGCTGTTGCAAGTCACTTAAGTTCTGACATAAGGGGAAATACGCATCTATAAGGCTATCCCCTGCAGTCAGAAATCCCCTTCAGATGAGGCGCATCCGCCACAAGGTTATGCTCTCTGTCAACCTGATTAACAATTCACGCACTATATGCAACAGGGGCAAGAGTGCAAGCAGCGTGATCAGCTAGCTGGGTCCTCGCATAGATATCTGACGGGCGAAGGCCAGCATGAAATGCAGCTCATTCAGAGATGCCGTGTTCATTGCACCGGATGTGTGTTTTTATTCGGTATAATGAGATGCCTTGCATACTCAGATACCTTACTCATGGATATGCCATACCTATTCTTATTCTCCCTTTTTTCGCTCAGATTCGAAAAATGGCAAAGTCGGATCTGAACTAAATAAACGTATGGCCGAGTGAAAGAGATACGGTGGGAGAAATTTCAAAACAAAAAGCAGGAGGGAACGGAAGGTCAGCTTTGAGCGAGGAACGGATATTGGCCTTATAAGCATAACTGAAACGTACTTAGGATCTCTAAAAGCCAATGGTTCGATTAAAAGGCGATGATATCTCCTCTAATTAGGTGGTCAATTTTAGTGCACCACTACAGGGTAACGGTACTCTTTGCTGTGCTCATATACTGCTTCTCATGAGTGGTACGTTTCGATGGAGTCTGATGGTAGAACAGGTTCGGCAAAGAAGATGATTCGTTAGGCGGTTACCGCTTCAGATTACGTTACGCTTTCTCTATGATTTAGCAGTCTATAAGCTTATTTGGAGAGCGGTATGTGTTTTCTTTGCGGCAATGATGTATCCCAGCACAACTACAATCTGCTTCAGCAGCGATATAACAGCCTGGAGTTAGACCACGACTCGTTGAAAAGGCAGCGCAGCGAGTACGAGGCGGAAATCCGTGCTCTTAAAAATGAGGTCTCCGCCCTGCAGGAGAAAATTGACTTGCGCGACGACCGCGTGGACGACAACGGCGTTGACTATGACTGGGAGAACAGTCTGGAAAACATGCCTAACGTCATCTTGCGCGCGACGATCTTTTCTATGTTCAACTACCTACTGGCAAAGATCAGTGAGGGTAATTACACCTTAGAAGACCAGCAAAAAATTAGAAGTGACTTTAAAGAGTTTGGCGAGAATCTTAAGAAGATAGAGCGCGTCACTAAGTTTGAAGTCAGCCTCCTGGAGCAGCGCAACTGGGTTGAAGGGAAGCCAATACAGATAGGTTTTGAAATTACCCTGGACCATCTGTACGCACATGAAATTGAGGTCTTAAAATCAATGGTGCGAGGTGAGTATTCTGATGCAGTGAGGGCAACCCAAGATGAATGGGGCTACCTGGAACTGAAATTCGACGGTGGCGTAAGTGCCTACTTCTTCATTGCGTTCGGCACGTTTGGCGATGAGGCTTCGCCAACCATCATGCTGCATGTCGATGTCTTCAATGAAACTCTATCGGAAAGCAACTTTATGGTACCGCGGGAGGTCGAAAATCTGGTTTCCCGCCTCAATCTTGAGTGCAGCATGAACAAATGGGCTGCCTTGACCGCCGCGCAGCCACCGCACTTTAGGTAAACAAATCATGCCGGAGTAGCCGCAGTTGCGACGACAACTGCTCACGACTATTCTGATCTTGCTGAAGATAGAAACGCCCTCGTAGGTTGCCGGTTAATTTCGAACAATGTACGGGGTTTTTTGTTTCCAGCGACAACCCCACAGGATATCAAGCCCCCGCTACACTGCGCCTTACCAGATCGCTCCGGCCTAGAGGCGTCATATCAATCCCCTGCAATCAATCATATAGGGGGCAGTTTGGTTATCGAAAATTATTGTACGTTAAGGTGATTATTTGTACCTCTGGGCTGCGGGAAAGGATATTGACCATGTTGACAGGCAGCTTTGAGTGAGGAGCGGAAGTTCTCAAAAGATTAGTTTTCAACATAGATACTGTAATTTAAGTATGTTATTGCTATTATTTTCTTGCAAAGCTGCTCATTATTTACTCATGTGCTCTTGCCATTAACTAATACATAGAGAAAAGTATTAGCAACGCATCATAAATTTGAAAAAACCGTTCTCAATCCCTGGGCAGGTAGCGCATGCAATCAATACTTTATTATAACTATCATCTATGTATTTTCAAAGTTGCAAGATGATATTGTCATGATTAATTGGGGATTTTGAACATCATCGCAAATTCTGCAATTAACAAAACCAACCCCTTGCCAGTTCATTAAGTTGAATGTTACAACCTATATTCTTGAAAATTAGATTAAAGGGAAATTGGAATGAAAAGGATATCTTTATTTTCATTAATATTTATTGCTGGATGTTCGACCACGCCCGTTCATAGTGACAGTGCACACGAAGTACCCAGCAATCGATATTATCAGCCAGAAGAGCTTCGTCAGCATTCTGAAGCAAAAGGGAAAGTCGTTATAAAGAGAGATAGATGGGTTATGGGTTCACCCTGTTATATGACTATTTTTATTGATGGCGAACGTATTGCTCAATTAGCCCCAGGAGAAAAATTAACCTTCTATCCCAACCCTGGAGAGTATATTTTTGGATCGAGGCCTAATGACCCATGTACTGGTTCTCAGCAAGAGATTGAAGCAAATGTGAAAGCAGGAAAATTACTTACCTATCGTATTGGGTATGGAGGTCAGGCTGACTCATTTATTAATCGGACTACCGACTAAACTCAGTTGTTCTTTTAATTTTATTTGAAGCTTTACGGGGCGTATGAGGCTTTGTATTCTACGCCTCGTAATCAAGTAAACGTGATTTAACCAAGATCGTTTTTTTAAATTAAAACTAAATTAGGTCCGCTCCTGGCACGCAGCGGACATTGCTGACTGAGCTGAAGGTCCGCTGCGTGCTGTGAGTTCAACGGGTCGATGCAACGCTAGTAACAATCCATCCGGAACGATACTCACGCACAACGAACAAGCTTTCCCGGAGTAGCTCTTCGGGTTGTATAGATTGCCCCGGATAGCCTTGTCTACGGCCACGCCATACGCAAATTTTGCAGCTGCGGGGGCGGGCATGTGAAACAGCTTCACTTGGCGGTCTTTACTCGTCACATCGGCACATTCCGTTGAGGCTGACGGTATACAATCCCCAACCCGATGCGCGGTCTGGTGACATTCCGCCAGTGCCAACACGCCCAGTAAAACAATCTCTTTCACTCAATTCCTCCAGTTAAATTCTTCCTCAGTGGCCGACTGGTCAAAAACGTACTCATGCAGTCGCTTAAGCACGTCGGGATGCGCACCATTGCCGATGGTATGCCTGACAGCAAACCGAACGTTCCAGGCGCGTGTTGTGTCCTGTTTGACGTGTTCCTGATAATCCAGCACCACTTTAGCCATGCGCTCACCTGCTTTATTGAGTGAGTCGTTTTCACTGGTTAGCAGCGCGATTTGCTGGCGCTGGCGATCAGTTTCTTTAAGCAGCACGCCGATGCGATATAGCACCAGCACGGCCAGCCCGATCAATACCCAAACGGGAATAAACATTATTCGACATCCCTTTTCATCAGCACGAAATCAATGCTGTCTTCTACCCCACTCTTTCGGAATATCTCGCCCTCAATCGCAAAACCAAAGCGCGTATAGAACGAGGACGCGCTCACGCGGGCGTTGAGCTGCACCACCTTGAAGCCCTGGAGCTTGATTTCTTCCAGCACCGACCGGATCAGCAGACTTCCGCACCCTTTGCCCCGGTATTCCGGCAGCGTGGCAAATTTCCGGATCTGGCAGCGGCTGTCTGACAAATTGAAGACTGACAGGCAGCAGACAACCTTTTCACCCTCAACTATCCCGTAATGATGCGCTTCATCATCACCCGGCATATATAGCTCGTCACGGTTCAGGTTCGGCCATAAAACGCGATGACGAATGTCAATACAGCCCTCAATACCCAGCTTCATAAATTTCATTTCTTTTTTCCTGTCGATCAAATTCTTCGTACAGCGCCCAATGGCGTTGATCATAGTTCCTTGCCAGCGTCAGCCATTCCCAGAAGGTCAGGCCACGCTCGGCGAGGAAAATGCTCAGGCGTTGGTATCTCAATTGCCGTGTGTCACCTGATAGCCGCGCTCATACTCATGCAAGAAAAGCTGATACTGAGCGACGATAAATATCGCCTCGGCGTCCCCCATGCCCGTTTCAGCCTGGGGCGCATACTTCGCCACAATTTCCGCAGCTTCGCGTTGCGCTTCTTTGTCGCCTTTGAGGCCAGCAGCCAGCCCCATCCCGCACGCTGCATTAAAATTAGCGGCCAGAGGTTGTGATCCGGTTGCGTCCAAAATGGCGTGATATTTAGCGTCGCATTCATGGAACAGATATTCATGCTCGCCCGCTTCTTTTCCAGCGTGAGCCGCACCAGCCACCAGCAGGGCGGTAGCGATCAGGGCTTTCAGTTTCATTATTCAACCTGCCCGTTATGCAGATACAGACTGCCCATGATCTCGGTTGGCTGGTCGCCAGACAGAGTGACGCGCTGGCCTTTGTGGAGTTTCGCTACAGTGGCTTTATCGACCATTTCCACCATCACGCCTTCGAAGCTGTAACGCTGGCCGTCGCTCAGTTCGATTACTGGCTCGTCGGCAATGTCCAGGTTGAAGCGCTTGATCGTGCCATGTACAAAGACCTTCCGACCTTCAACCTCGGCCATCGCCGCGACTTCGTTATCATCCATTTTCTTTGAGAATTCAGCGGCATCAATGGAAATGGTTTGCTGTACAGGCGCGGCCTGTTCGGTTGACGTGTCAGAGCTGGTGGCACTGGCGGTGGTTGTGTTGTTGTTAGCTACGTGGTAAATAGCGAAAGCGGCCAGAACTACCCAAAATAACTTTTTCATCGTATTACTCTCAAAATGCCCCGCGCACGGGGCGGGGATTAGTAGGCTTTAAGGGCTTCGATTTCGTAGCCAGTTTGCACCATGTGTATGTACTGAATTGCTATTGGCATTGCCAGATCAGCATCAATACCCTGGCCTTTGAGTTTTGTTGCAATGCTCTGCGTGTTCTCTGATAAATCAGCAGCAGCGGATCTAATTTTCTGGGCACTGCTACCCCATTCATCACGCATGATGCGAGCCATATCAGAACCGCCGGTACAGCTTTTCGCCAGATAATCAGTCATAGCAGCCGAATCAGGGAAGGTGATTGTTTGCGACAATTCGGCAAAAGAATCCTGCGCCTGGCCTTTGCAAAACTCGGACGCAGGTTTATTCATTGCTGCCATCATTGTTTGCTCACCGATTCGATAAGCCTCTTCCACCGTCTTCGGTGCGTTCGCGCTATAGGCAGGTGAGCTGGCCTGGTTCGATTCAGCCATTGTTTTACCCATCCAGTAGCCAAAACCCTTTGCCGCGAACATAACGACAACGGCCACACCAATTTTCTTGCCCCATTTTTGAGCGAAAGCGTTCATATTCTTTACCTCATTAGCAGCAGCAGCCGGTTAAAAATGTTACTGGTCAGAGTCGAGCTTTCCGGATACCAGACAACGTTCAGTCTCACCGCGTGAGCGGGCGTTATCGGCGCAGTATTCGCGCACCTCTTTGGAGGCTTCCGGTGCTTGCGTCAGAAACATCGGGATAACAATCAATCCGGCAGACTGACACGCTAGTGCATAGGCATACGTAGCCTTGTCTGCAAATGTCCGGCGGTATTCGGTGTTTTTAGTAAATTTGGCGTTATATGCTTCCAGCTCTTTCTTCGCATGAGCGCAATCCGCTGGGGTCAGATCAACACCGTCGGCGTGAGCTGTGCCAGCAGTCAGTAGCACGGTGGCGATCAGGGTCTTAATCAGTTTCATCGTAAAAGTTCCTGTAAGGGGTTCAGAACACCGGGCGATTCCGGCGCTAATATCGGGTTATTCGGCTTCTTTCAGATAAGTCACAGCCAGTGCAGCAGCATGCTGGCAAGCCAGTCGCGGCTCTTTCATCAGCCATCGCCAGATCAGCAGGGAAATCGGGGTGACGATTGCCGGGGTGATATAGATGTTTGGAGTTTTTTCCCACAACAGACGCAGCATTTCGCCAACACCATGCTGGTATTTATCAGCGAAGCAAATCGCCACTACGTAAATTGCACCAGCAGAGATCACATAGCCGATACCCATCGCTTTGAGAAACGTCATTTCCGGCCATTCACCGGAGCTGTACTGCCAGTTAAACCAGATAGCAATGCCCGTCAGCAGCATCAGAATTGACCAGTAGCCCACGCCATAAGTCGCGAAGACGCTGAACATCTGGAGGCAGTTGAGGATCAACATGATTGCCAGAATTACCGCTTTGTAAGTTTTCATTAGTATTAACCTGTTTAAAGCGCCACCGATGAGCGGCACGTGTTAGTTAGCGGCCATCAAAGCCGTCGTGAGCCAGTTCGATAAAGCTCTGCTGATATTTCTGCTCTTCCTCATCGCTCATGATGTTGGCGAGCTCTTGAGGGATCAGTTTCCAGGCCGCTATCTTGAAAATCGCTTCATCCCAGCGCTTCCCGCTGGTATTGCGAGTCATGCCGTCGTTATAAATTTCTTCCGCAACTTTTCGCGTGGTGGCCTATTTGATTGTTAACACAATTAAATGTCCTATTTAGCTACCGCCTCCCGATAAGCGGCAAGCCGTGCATGAAGGGAGTCGGTGGTGCCATTCATCACGTCCGGATCGTCTTTATATTCCGGTTCCATACCGTCATTTACTTCCTTCGCAACCCGGCTGATCTCGGCCAGGGCTTCGCTTTCATCCATGCTCATTTCGGCCATTTCGATGCCAAATCGGTGGTTGATGACATACGATTCATGTGTGGCCGCACTCATTGCAGGTTCGCTGAAATAGGCCGCAGTTTTCTTTGCGATCTGTTCACAATCCACTGGTCGAGAGTGCGCGGGGACTAACCCTGAAAATAAGAAAAGGGGAACCCCTGCCAATAAAAAAATATGTTTGGCTTTCATTTGAAATTTTATTCCTGTTCATTCTTGCATTTGTTATTTCGCGAGAGAATTTACTTTAAGAACTTGTTATTGAATATTTAATTTTTGGCGATTGTTATTAGATCGCGTTGATTATTAATCAAAACCAGCTCTACAAGTAGTTACGTTACATAGCTCAGGACGCGACGGTTGATAGCCAGCCTCATTTGCCGTAATTTCCGCGTATACGCTCATTCAGGTCAATGCAGAGCTTTGCGCATTCACAATCTGGTTTTCGAGAACAATTATTATTTCGCCAAGATTAGGGTGATTTAATTTCTCAACCTGTTCTTTCAATACAATAAATTGCTGTTGGATAAATTCAGCTCGCTCCAGTATTTGAGTTTCACTTTCATTGAAACTCAGGGATATCGGCACACGCGAGCGGTGGCGCAATTAATCCATTAACTTTATTTTTCATTACCATCATCAAAATTAACAAATCAGGATTTTTTATATTTATGGCTCTTATGTATTACAAAATAGCACAAATAATCAATCGGATTTACACTTGATTCATCGCGTGAATTAATTCTCTTGTACTCAATTCGTAGAGACAATGACGGGCAAGCCGCGCAGATCTAACGCCAGTCTGGAAGCCTCGCTAACGGAACTGTAAACAATTTCGTTACTCCATGTAACCGCGTACAGCCTCATTCATAACGGCTATACCGTCCATTGCGTCGAGCTGAAAGAAATAGGCTATTCCGTGCAGGGCATAGCCAACGCCGTCGAGGGTGACGCCTGGCGCACTACCCGTTGCGAGTATCAGTCCGCGCTGGCGGGTTACAGTACCCGGCTGATTGCATGGCTTAGCGAGCGTTACAGCCTCCTTATCTTGAATCCGTGCATCCAAAGATTCTGGGAGTATCGACTCAGTGAGGCCGTGGAAAACTCATCGCAGCGGGTTTTGTTTTGGGACGGTGTGCAGGCTATCGAATTACGCAACCAGGGCCAGCTGACAGAGGCGATCTGGAGCGGCCAGCCTGCTGGCGTGACTAAACCCCTGCTGATTATCACCAGCGCTAACGCCGGAGAAGAATATGCAAACTAATGGCCGTCTGCCTGGCGTGAAGTTCCTCCCATTCGTGGGCGAGCACTATCACAACAGCCGCTAAGGTGTGCGCGTGCTGGTGCTGGGCGAGTCGCATTATGGCGCGACCGAGGATAGCGGGCCGGACTTCACGCAAAAGGTTGTTCAGGACTGCGCCTACATACCGGGTGAGCCGTTTTTCAGCAAGCTGACCAATGTCCTGCGCGGTCGGATCGACTGGCCTACGGATGAGGAACGCCGGGAAACATGGCAGCACGTCGCCTTTTACAACTTCATTCAGGAATTTGTGGGTGGGCAATCGCGCATAGCGTCAACCCCGGATATGTGGCGGGCAGCACAAGCGCCGTTTCTGGAGATTGTCCGGGCGCTGGAGCCTGACGTGATCATTGTGCTGAGATCCCGCCTCTGGAATAAGGTAGACGAGCTGCCGCCGGAGTTCCCGGTCGGATGGTGCGGCATTCTGCACCCAAGTAGCCGTATGGCCTCTGAACTGACATTTGCCGCTGTGGCCACATCACTTCGCAAGGCTGGTGGCCTGTTATGAGTATTAACGCCCTTACTGAGTCATTACGGCATCACCTGAGCCCCCATCTGGAGCGATCCGGAAGCATTCTTTACAGCGCGACCAGCACGCTTAAAGTGGGCGATGTCTATTTGATGGGGTTCAACCCGGGCGGCGGCGATGGCCCGACCATCAGCGAGCAGATCGATGCGCTGGCCGACCGGACAACCAATGCTTACCTGGATGAGGAATGGACGGGTAAGGCAGGCGAGGCACCGCTACAGAGGCGCGTAACGTGGGTACTAAAGGCGCTGGGCTATCAGCCGCGCGAGGTGTGCGCCAGCAACCTGATATTCATCCGCAGCCGCGATTACAGGGGTGTGGAATACACCCTTGCAGATGAGTGTTGGCCGGTGCATGAGGAGATTATTAGCATCGTACAGCCGAAGCTAATCCTGGTCTTTGGCAATTCCGCCACGTCGCCCTATGATTATCTTCGCAACAGGTTTAACGCTGGTGGCGCTGATGAGAGTATTTCCTCCGGCCACGGTTCATGGACTGTCAGGAGCTTTAACACAGTCATCAACGGCCAAAGCGTATGCGTTGTGGGCCTGCCTCACCTGAGCCGATACTCGCCAGTAGGGAAACCAGAGGTGATCGAATGGATAAAAACAAGGAAACAACATGCCGAACCAGATCCCGATTAACCCAACACTATCGAAGAACTTCGACATCAAGCCAAATGAGATGCGCTCAAAGGCGCAACTGATGCCTGGTAGGGTCACCCCTACCGCGTATCCCATAACGGGAAACTACAGGTGTACTGCCTGAACGACAGGAGCTGGGACAGGCCTACAGTGCTGGGAGAAGCTGACGATTATGACGCAGCATGTGAGCTGGCTGAGCGTAAACAGGCCGAGTGGGTTAAACGGCGTGCAGAGCCGATTTTCTACCATTCAATTGAGCCGCCTGCGGCTGGCACAGAGCCCTGATTGTGAGGCGTCGCTGGTGGTGCAATTTGATACGATGGAAGAACTAACCACGTGGTCAAAATCAGAATAGGGTTTGACGAAAAAATCTCTTAAGAGGTATTTATGGACTCATACAGCACGGCCACGTTAGCGCGGGAATATCAGCGGATCAGTACCGCTCAAGATTCTGTCATCTGGCTGCACAACGATCTGCATCACGCTGCCGCTGTTTGTGCCAAAACCGAAGACGTGAACGGTCGACAGCGTCATAATGTCATCGCTGCCGTAAATCTGTACGTGGAGTTACCAAAGCGCGCAGGAGCCGTTTTAAGCGTGCTTAATGCCACAGGCGACAAAGGTATGGTAGCGGTCATTATCGACGTGCTGGACGCAGCTGGCTTTTCCGTGCTGCTTGATATGTTCCCGCCACCGGCGGAAGTCCTCAACAGCAACAGGCTGGTGATTAACGGCCATCCGGCCACGGTTGAACACGATCAGGAGCTCAACATGTACCGGGGTGAATTTCTGGGGCTGAGCGGCGAGGCTGATTTCTACGCGGCTAGCCTCAAAAAGCTGGTGGACGAGGGTGAAACCTCCCTGCGCGTATTCCTGGAAGGGTGCACCCGTGATGGTCTGGCAGCGTATCAGGAGATCCCCGACCGCGTGCTGGTGCTGTTCGAAGATGAAGAATCTAGTGCATGCCAATGGATGTATTCCCCATGCCGCGCCTTGGACTGGAAGTTGCCAGCCGAGGTGAGCCATCAGGAGCTGTCTGCCGTTGCGCAGCAGCTAACCGGGAAGGTACACACTAGGCACGAGCGGGCCGAATGGAAGCTGGCAATTGACGTGATTATGGAGCGGCACGGTGACACTATCCGGGCGCTGTCCGCTCGATAGACGATACACACAACCGCAAGATTGACGCCAAGGAATTATCATGACGTTTATTAAAAAACCAATGCGCGGGGGCACAATATGCCCCGCGTTTGCTACGTAACCGGGCATGGACTGGATAATCAACGATACGGTAGCTTCTGGGAGTTTTGGCAGGCACTGGGATTGTCTGGCGATCACAAATCTGTCCGAACAGAGCTATTTGAAAACGCCGATGAAGCGAATATACATGGTTATCATGTTCGTATGGAGTATGCCGTAGACGACAACATACAACCATGAAAAACTCGATGAGTTTAATATGCTGGTGCATAGTACACGGAAGCGGCACGTGAGATCGGTTGGGAACCGCCGCCTCATAAACTCCTACATCGCTCATCTGGAAGATACCGAACCCCAGACGGGGGATCGCAACAACATTGTTCAGTTTATTTTTTGAGCACATGTCACTTGTTCAACATCGTCAGCGTTTTACTTAATCGCTGTGTTAAAATTTTCTGCAATAAACTTAGTCGTGAATTCACGAACGTCATACCGGGCAAACCCGGGATAATAGCAGTCTTCCTCAAGGATAGACTGCAACTCATTCTTACTGCTGGCCTGTGCAAAAATAACACCCGCATGGGCGTCAGTGTCAATATAGGGACCAAGCATCAGAAACCTGCCATTATTAAAATACTTTTCCAGCCATTTACATGAACTGGATACATTTCACTCTGTGTTTGTTCGGTTACATCAGAATTAACCGTGATATTAATTACAAACATTAATCACCCTTATAAGCTGTCAGTGCATAATTAATAAGCAACGTTGCTTCTGATAGTGTCAATCCGGCGGGCAGAATGTCTCTGGGCAGATCTTTTTTTCTCATCTTACCGGCCTGCGTAACTCACACCATTTGTATAAATGGAACCCGCATATTCGAGATTGCATAGCACTGCCCTTGTCTCAATCGGTATAGGTCGTATATTTGAACCTTTACATGCTGGCATGGCGGACTCCCGGGATTTCAAACCTGTACTGCATGAATACTGGCCAATATATCCGCCGGTTTATATTTACTATATGCATAACACGCAACGAGTGAAGAGAGTATAGGTAGTTATCAGCTTCTTTGACAACGCAAAAACG
Source organism: Leclercia sp. LTM14 (assembly GCF_023736175.1). Lineage (NCBI taxonomy): Bacteria > Pseudomonadati > Pseudomonadota > Gammaproteobacteria > Enterobacterales > Enterobacteriaceae > Leclercia > Leclercia sp. LTM14. Next base: position 67,130 of record NZ_JAIKTT010000010.1, on the reverse strand, counting down.
AGTAGGTATTAACACCTTGCCTTCAAATCTCGTTGGTTGAGAGGAAGAGCATTCAGGGGTCAGCCTGGAAAACGAAAAACCTCCTACGCCAAGCCTGCTTTTTAAGCAGGTATGACAAGCAACTGTGAGCGAGGAGCGGACAGCTTGTTTGCGGTAAGATCGCCAAACTCAAATGACTACTAGCCTTAAAATGAACCTACCGGTTAAGTAGGTGAATGACTATTCCCCATCGGAGTTCTGTACATGATCTTTCAGAAAATATTGCAAAAACCGTGCCGTTGACATGCCTTCAAACCGAGGAAATGTTTGTTCATTAAATGCAATTTCAGCCATAAAAAATGGGCAGTAGGAAATTATTCCAGCTCGTATACCGGGGCAGAATATTACCAACTATGAATTATTTCTTTTATCTTTGATGATGTTTTTATTTTCTGTAAAAACATAGGAGTTGGGTGGAATGTCATTTAATACTATCACACCAACTCCTATGGAAACATTATCACCTATATTAATGTTATCACCAATAATGCAGGAGTGAGCGCCCATGCTCACATTGTTCCCTACTCTAAAATCAATATCAACTCCTCTTTTATTACTCCCAAGAGTACAGAATTGTCTTATTGTAAAATTTTCACCAATAATACAACCTCGGTTTATTATAAATGAATTGCCATGCCAAATTTTAAAGCCTTTCCCTATTTTTAATGGTATGGAATTTCAACCCCAAAAAAACATTCATTAATCAACCTATTTAAAATAACAAAAGACAAAGAAATAGGATAAAGCAACTTAGTCATTGAATGAAGAGTAGCCATGCGGAATATTAATATTATAATCTTTGATTTAAATGAGTTTATTTTAATATCATACATCAAAGTGTTAATAAATTCACGCATCGTAGCCTCACTGATAACAACATTTTAATAACATTAGTGACACGTAACTCATACCAATCAGAACAAAACCATAACCACGGGCATCATCATAGTTCTTATTCGTTGTCAGATTGAGTAAGAAATCACACTTAGATTAAATTCTTCAGGTGTAGATCTGTACTAGAAATTCACTCCGCTGAGGCTGTTTTCTGCCTTTGAGTGTTAGCAGACCCGCCCGATACTATATTTAATTAATCGGCTAGGGATTGTTTAGAGAGCACTATCTAGAATGTCAGGATCATAATTATCCTATTAACTTTTCAATGACTATCAACTCCTTAAAAGTTGATTAATTATAGTGCATTTTTTATGCAAGATACTGTAAACTTAGTTTGGCTCGAAAACTAATCAAAAAATTCATTCTGGATGAGTAATTTTTTTAATCATCCGTGTAGGGAATGTGTCACCTGAAAAAACAATGAATATAGAATCATCCATACAGTAAATAACAAGCTAAAATTAAAGATTTTTTTAAATTTATTTGTTGCATTTTTTGTTATAAAAAAGTTGTGTGCTATGCGCTTTTAGTTATGGGAAAAAATTTAATAAGTAATTTGCATGATAAATACAACGTATTCAGTTGACCATACGCAAATAGAGCGAGATATAGTTGACTTTCGCTCTTGGCACAAAGCGGACATTCCTCGCTTAAGTATTCTTTTTGTGGTCAGTTAACCCAGTCTTCCAGCACCAGGCCCGGCACCCGCTCAAACTCCCGCACATTATTCGTCACCAGGATGGCGCCGGCGGCAATGGCGTGCCCGGCAATCGCCGTGTCGTTCGGGCCGATCGGTGTTCCGGCGAGGCGCAGCGCGACCTTAATCTCCGTGGTGGCGTCCACCGCCGCGCGGTCCCAGGGCAGGACGGCATCGAGGCGGGTGCAGAATTCATCGACCAGCTGCACATAGCGGGGCGAGGCCTTCGGGCCGGCGGCACCGAAGCGCATCTCCTGGTAGGTGATGGCCGAGATCACGATGTGTTGACCGCGCAGCACCGCCAGCGCCAGGCGTTTTCGGACGGCTTCCGGCTGCTCACTCATGATGAACGAGCAGATACAGGTGTCGAGCATATAAATCTTGTTCATGAATCAAATCGTCCTTCGTCGGTGACAACGTCCTCGCGCTCCGCCATAAAGTCCGGATCGGCTCTATCGAGCTCAAAGAATGAATCCCAGGTCGGCCGGACGGGACGCAGGATGATGCTGTCCCCTTCCCGGACGATCTCCAGCTCACTCACTCCCTCAAAATCCATATCGCGGGGCAGACGGATGGCGCGGTTGTTGCCGTTTTTAAAAATGGATACGGTTCTCATGATTCTCTCCCGGGTAAGTGTGGATACGTGGTGCATATCCGGAATAGTGTTCATTACATAGGGTGTGCGCATATGCTTAGTATAGGCAGATGTTCTACATATGTGTAGGAGCTGGATATGCGTATGGCTGACATATGGAGATGCCTTGCATTTGAATATGTTCAACCTATACCCTTTCCTCTCGTTTTCCGTGAAGATCCGAAAAATACAAAAGTCGGATCCCCAGACTACAGCCGGATTGTTTAGGCTAAAATGCCGGAGATGGAAGTAAGGAAGTAAACTGATATAATGATGTAAGAACAAATCTTACATTGAGAAAAGGAGGGGATATGGCTCGTACTATGACGGTGGACGTGGGGGATGAGCTGCGTGAATTTATCGATTCCCTGGTGAAGGCTGGTGATTACCGTACCCAGAGCGAGGTCATGCGTGATGCGTTGCGTCTACTGCGCGAGAAGCAGGCTGAATCACGCCTTCAGGAACTGCGCGATCTACTGACTGAAGGGATCAGCAGCGGCGAGGCGAAACCATGGAACAAGGATGCATTCCTGAATAATGTCAGGGCCAGGGTGGCAAATGAAAGAGATTGAGCTGACACGGAAAGCAGAAGAAGATCTGGAGGCTATCTGGGACTACAGCTTCAGAAAGTTCGGGGTTGTTCAGGCGGATGCGTATATCGGCCGTATAGCAGCGGTGTTTGATGTGCTGGCCATGCATGATATCGGCACGCATCGCGCAGAGTTGGGAGAAAATATCTACTCGCTGCCGGTGGAACATCACATGATCTATTTTGTGGCATCACATTCGGTGGTTACGATCATTCGTATTCTCAGCCAGTCTCAGGATACGGTGCGGCATGAACCCTGGAGATAGCTGAGAAAGCCATTGATCAAATAATAATAAATTCAATAACTTAGTTCGCACAATCTATCTTATGTTAAATAACCTCCATGAGTCTATTACTTCATGGTTTACTCGTGCGGCCACAGAAATCAGCATGTTGTCAATTTTGAGATACTTCCCTTTTTTGCATTAGGTCTGTCGCACATTTACTTCATCTAATGCTGATTGTTGGATCTTGCTATTAATTCTCTTATACAGATTTGTGGGTCGCTTTCCTTTAATAGAAAATCCACTGACGATTACGCCCATCTGTGAAAAAAACTCACAACACCATTCGATAACGCATGCTGGTTCCCTTCATGTCAGTGCAATACCCTGTCACACAAAGAATTGCTGGCAATAAAAGAAGGAACACAGAATGAAGTATGTGAATCTGGGTCGTAGCGGTTTGAAAGTATCCCGTCTTTGCCTCGGTTGTATGAGCTATGGTGAACCTGAACGTCTTCCTCAACCCTGGTCCCTGGATGAAAAGGCGTCACGTCCACTCATTCGTCAGGCGCTTGAAGCGGGCATTAATTTTTTTGATACCGCGAATATATACTCGGGCGGAAGTTCTGAAGAGATCACTGGAAAAGCACTGAAAGAAATGGCCAGACGCGATGAGATCGTTGTGGCGACAAAGACCTTCTTTCCGTGGCGCAACTCACCCAATACCGGGTTTCTTTCCCGCAAAGCCATTTTTCAATCTATTGACGATAGCCTGATGCGCTTAGGTATGGATTATGTCGATCTCTTTCAGATTCACCGCTTTGACCACTCCACGCCTGTTGAAGAGACCATGGAGGCTCTGCATGACCTCGTTAAATCAGGAAAAGTACGTTACATCGGCGCATCATCTATGGAAGCCTGGCGCTTTGCAAAAATGCAGCATACGGCAGAGCGTAACGGCTGGACCCGATTTATTACGATGCAACCGCAATACAATCTGCTTTACCGGGAAGAAGAGCGCGAGATGTTGCCCCTGTGTGAAGACCAGGGCGTTGGTGTGATCCCCTGGAGTCCGATGGCACGCGGCAGGCTCACGCGCGACTGGAGTGTCACGTCCCGACGAACGCAAAACGATGCCTTTGCGTTAAAAATGTATGAGAACGCAACCCTTCTGGATAAGCCCGTTATTGATGTTGTTGCCAGCATTGCTGAAAAGCACCATGTGCCAAGAGCCCATGTTGCAATTGCCTGGTTGCTATCAAAAACGGTCATCACAGCACCGATCATCGGCGCGACGAAACCAGAACATCTTTCCACGGCTATCAGCGCACTGGACTTTTCACTTAGCGATGACGAAATCATGGAACTCGAGACACACTATCTGCCACACCCCGTCGACGGGATCATTCCCCCGCTTCCGGATACGCCACCTTCACTCACGCCGCCTTCAGCAATACAGGACTGTTAATGCCCTACCCTAGCCCGGCGTTGCCGGGTCCCCCAGGACACTCATGCCCGGTCACTGATGTGAAAAGGGAAGCGGTGCCGGCGCGAATGCGCCCGATCGAAAAATCATCGCTCCACCAGGTTCGTTCCCGCTGTTGGTGACAATGAACAACTCGTGATGTCCGGGTCGGATCGCCAGGCTTGTCGATTTAAGGTTACGACCTTTGTCGCGGTCAGGCAGCACAATTTGCCCAATCGGCAGTCCGTTGCGGTTGAAGACCATGACGCGTCCCTGGCCTGAGATGGCCACATATACATTGCCTTCGCTGTCGACACGGGCCCCATCTGGAGCCGGCCCGGTGAACTGATAGGTAACAACCGAACCAAAGGGGGCAATCGTGGTGGCGTCTGACAATCTTACGCGATGAAGCCTGTTTTTAGCGTGTTCTGTGGCCCATATCTGAGAGCCGGCGGAGTCAATCGCTATGCCGTTCCCGACCGCGAGTCCAGGCAGGATGGTATGAATTGACCCGACGTTGGGACTAACGTAGAACACCCCACCCTGTGGATCGGCTGAATTTCCCCGGCTGTCAGTAAAATAAAATCCGCCCTGATTATCAAAGACCAGGTCGTTGACAAGAAATCCAGCATCAGGAGCAACAACCATCTGCTCACGGGTGCCGTCGGGTTCAATAGCCCGGACTGAACCTCGCTGCATATCGCCCACCGACGCAATAAAGATCCGTCCATCTTTGTGTACCGCCAGGCCGGAAGCACCGAATGTATTCTCCTTAAGGACAATGGTAAGCTGCCGCTCCGGGGTGAGCTTAAACACGCGTCCCGTCACCACATCAACAAACAGCAGGTTATTGTTCCGATCGAACACAGCCCCTTCGAGCACGAGCGACGCCTCTGAAACGCTGAAGTACGGTTGGGCCTCCACGGTCTGAAGAGAACGCTCGCAGGGCGGTATGGGGACGGCACTGCGCGTAAGCGCGTTATGATTTAGTCCATTCATGTGGTTTACCCCCGGCAATAGCACTGAGGGAGACTTTACCTGCAGTCTCCCTGTGACAGCAGGTATTAATTTTTATCAAACTGACTTTCGGTAAACGGGTCGGCGCGACCGCCCTGCAATGGGATTTTGGCAAGCGCCGCATCGATTTCGCGTAGCTCGCTGTCCGTCAACCGGACTTGCGGTGCACCGCTGTTTTCTATTAGGTGCGGATATTGCGTCGTACCCGGGATAGGGACAATCCAGGGCCGCTGCGCCATCACCCAGGCCAGCGCGAACTGAACCGGAGTGGTGTTTTTGCGACGGGCCCACGACTGCGCGAATCCAAGCAGTACCATGTTTTTGGCCAGGGCATCGGGCTGGAAGCGTGGCAGGTTATGCCGCCGATCGGTGCTGTCGAACCGCTGGCTTGGATTGACTGCTCCGGCAAGGAAACTGCGGGCGGTCGGGCAGTAAGGTACGAAACCGATACCCAGCTCTTCGAGCGTTGGAAATATCCGCGTTTCCGGTTCACGCCACCACATGGCATACTCACTCTGTACTGCAGTCACAGGGAGTACCGTATGTGCGCGGCGGATTGTCCTGGCACTCGCTTCCGACAATCCCCAGTGTTTCACTTTACCCTCCTGGATCAACGCCTTCACGGTTTCCGCCACATCCTCAATCGGCACATTCGGATCAGGGCGATGTTGATAAAGAAGATCGATATGGTCCGTTTTCAGACGCTTTAGCGAGCCCTCTACGGCGCGGCGGATATGGTCAGGATGGCTGTTGATGGAGGTTGGCTTCCCCTCCTCCACACCGAAACCGAACTTAGTGGCAATCACCACACGATCGCGAACGGGGGCCAGTGCTTCCCCGACAAATTCTTCACTGAGATGAGGGCCATACACCTCGGCAGTATCAAAGAACGTAATGCCTTGTTCGAAGGCGGCCCGGATGAGCGAAACCATGGCTTTACGATCGCGCAGACCACCGCCGTAATACCCCACCATAGGCAGACACCCGAGTCCCATGCTGGAAACCTCCAGCGAGCCGAGTTTACGCGTGGTTAAGGTCTCCTTCTGGACGGGAACAGCATCCGAAGGTGCGTTCGACGTGTCCTGACCAGCCGGTTTCGCCATCACTGCACCGCTCCTGCCAAGGGTGGTTGCGGCCAATGCCAGACCGGCGCCGGCGATCAGAAAATTGCGACGATCCCGGGAAGCGGGTACGGAAGCAGAATGCTGGTCATGCATCATCTTGCTCATAAACTGGAACTCCCTATAGCGAAGAAAGGATTCATTAATTTGGTCCTTACCAGGCATAAGCCTGTGGCGCTTCTCCCCCGGGTCCGGGCCAGATTTCGTCGAGACAGCTCATGGTGTCGTCTGATAGCGTGATTGTCGTTGCGTGAAGCGCCTGCTGGAGTTGTTCGACCGTACGAGGCCCGATAAGTGGCGCAGTAACGACAGGATTCTGCAGGAGCCAGGCAAGAGCCACATCGGAAGGGGTTTCGTCGAGGTCCTCACATAATCCTTCGTAGGCTTCCAGCTGTGGACGATACTGTTCGATTAGACGGGAAAACGCGGGCCTTGCACGGCGCCCGCTTTCCATCTTTTTCAGTACGCCGCCAAGCAACCCTCCGGCAAGTGGACTCCAGGGAATCAGTCCTAGGCCAAAATGACGGCATGAGGGAATGACCTCCAGCTCAACAGTCCGGGCAGTCAAATTGTAGAGACTTTGCTCAGCAACCAGGCCAAGGGAATGACGGGCCGTAGCAACTGACTGCGCAGTCGCAATGTCCCAGCCCGCGAAATTGCTGCTACCGATATAAAGCACTTTTCCCTGCTGAACAAGGAGTTCCATGGCCTGCCAGACCTCTTCCCATGGCGTATAGCGATCGATGTGATGCATCAGATAGACGTCAATATGGTCCGTCTTAAGCCGTCGCAAACTGTCTTCGCAGGCCTTGCGAATATGATAAGCAGAAAGACGGCGATCGTTCGGACCTGGCCCCATAGGCTGATAGACTTTCGTCGCCAAAACAATACGGTCACGGCGGCCACCCTGCTGGAGCCAGCGACCAATAATTTCCTCGGACAGCCCCGAACCTTGCTGGATATCGGGTGATTGCTCAGTGCCATACACGTCTGCTGTATCAATGAAATTTATACCCGCCTCAAGCGCTTCATCCAGAATGCGGGCGCTGGTTTTCTCGTCGGTGACGTCACCAAAATTCATGGTTCCGAGACAAAGGCGGCTGACTTTCAGGCCGGTGCGGCCAAGATGCGTATAGTTCATACACGGCTCCGTTAGGTGAATGTTCCGCCCTGACCGACGGCCAGAGCGCATAATTTTCAAGAATAACGAAGCACAACGTGTTCAGTGAGAGGCGATGAGTGGATGGACTTGTGAAATAAATTCAGCAACGGATTAGCGCTAATCGGTCTATGGTGTATATCATTTCCGTATCCATACATTCGGGCCTTAACGCACAAGGAAAACGATTCTGTATGCAAATAAGCAGAGCTGATGTCGCCGATCTCATTTATTTCATGGCTATTGCACGTCATCGCAGTTTCAGCCGTGCGGCGATTGAATTAGGTGTCAGTGCATCAGCGCTTAGTCATGCCCTGAAGGGACTGGAAACACGGCTCGGGGTTCGCCTCCTTAATCGCACGACCAAGAGCGTTACACCTACGGCTGCAGGTGAAGAACTGGTTCAGTCTGTCCTTCAACCTTTCGACACGATAGAAGGCGCGCTTGAATCGCTTAATCGGTATCGTAAAACCCCTACCGGACGTATCCGCATCAATGCTGCCGTTGAAGCAGCTAATCTTTTGCTTGCGCCGGTTATGCCCGCGTTTATGGATCGCTATCCCGATATTGAAATCGATATTGTGGCCAGCAACCGTATGGTTGACGTCACTGATGCGGGCTTCGATGCCGGTATCCGCTATGGTGGCACCGTCCCGGAAGACATGGTTGCCCGGCGTTTATCTGCCGATATTCGCTGGGTTATCGCAGCATCCCCCGACTACCTTGAACGCTACGGAACGCCTGAACATCCTGATGATTTATTGCACCATCGCTGTATTAGCAATCGCCTCGGCGACGATCGGATTTATCGCTGGGAACTTGAGCGAAATGGCGAAAGGTACCAAATCACTGTGCCTGGCTCAGTGACGGTCAACCAGGCTGAAACGGGTCTTGTGGCCGTATTAGGCGGGGCCGGCCTGATGTATTTTCCGGAGCCTCTTGTTACACCCTATGTGAAGGATGGACGGCTCCGCCTGGTGCTTACGGAATGGTCCCCGCAGGAGGAAGGTTTTCATATCTATTATTCAAGCCGTCGGCAATTGCCGATCGGGCTTCGCCTTCTGATTGAGTTCATACAGGAGGCCAGGCCGCTGGGGTTGTGAAGCACCTCCATACTGAACGAAGCGTTATCGTCTTTATCGCCCCGTAGCGGATATCAGAAAATCAATCAGGGCCTTCACTCTTTTCGTTTTACCCGCGTTTTTGGGGTAATAGAGATAGACTGGCGGGTAGGTTTTCCAGTAACTCTCCATCACGGGCATAAAGTGCTCCCTGTCGGGCTGTAACTGCCAGATGGGTTCAAACAGGCGTCCAATTCCCAGCCCGTTACGGATCCCGTCAGCCATAACGTCGATATCGTTACTGATTAACTGCCCGGGCATCTCAACCGTCAACTGCTCTCCGCAGTCATTCAGGATCAACGGAAGGATGCGGTTGTTCGTAATAAAACGGTAGCCAATCAGCTTGTGTTGACTGAGGTCTGACGGCACCTGAGGCATTCCATACTCGCTGATATAAGCTGAGGATGCATATAACCCTTCACGAAAGGGTTTCATTAACGGCCGCGCCACTACTCCACCCTCAAGGATATCGCCAAAACGGATCCCAAGATCAAAACGCTCTTCGATGATATTCACGGTACCGTCGTAAACCGAAATTTCCAGCTGTATACCCGGGTATTGCTGACAGAATTCCGCCATCGCAGGCTTAAGAATTAACAGATAGGCAAAACGCGAGAGCGTGATACGCACGATACCAGAGGGCTCCTGATTCTGGTCGCGAATGCTTTCAAGCGAATTTTCCAGCGACTCCACCGCCGCAGCGGTCTGTTCCAGCAACAGCTGCCCGGTTTCCGTCAGCTCAATACGGCGGGTTGTACGCACAAAAAGCGGATGGCCAATATGCTCTTCCAGCAATTTAAGCGCATTGCTGACGGAGGGAGGCGTAATTTCCAGTTGTCTTGCGGCTGCCGAAATATTGCCCTCTCGCGCAATGCTCTGAAAGATGCGTATCTGGTTATACAGGGCGTTATTCATAATGTGTTCCTAAAACAATCTCCGCCAGATTATTAAGTACAGGCTAAAGATGCTTAAGTCAATGCTCCTCTAATCTTCGTGAAATTCGCCTCTTATACTTTTATCTCTTTCTACAACGACCTGAGTTCAGGAGACTATGATGCGAATTTTATGTCTGGATATCCCCGTACCCGGAGCATCGCTGGAAAAATATGCTCCGCACCTTAACGCTGAAGCGCTGCACGCCTGGGGATTGTATAAATCCGGCTTCATCCGCGACATCTACTTCCGTCAGGACAGACCTGGCGTTGCTATTTTTCTTGAATGTGACTCTGTCGATGAGGCGATGAACGTCATGGCCGAATTCCCGCTGGCAAAAGCAGGCTTACTAAGCTTCGAGTGCATTCCGCTTGGCTCATTTATTAACTGGGAAAATCTCTTTGCCGCTGAATTTAAAAATAAAGAGTGAGGCCCGATATGAAACCTGCAGATAAACCCGTGCTGTGTGTCGTTTCCAGCCACCCGATTAAAGGCGCATCCGGCGTACCGACCGGTTTTTTCCTGGCCGAGCTGACGCATCCGCTGAAAGTGCTGGAAGATGCCGGACTAAAAACGACGATAGCCAGCATTCGCGGGGGACAGCCTCCGGTGGATGGATTTGACCTCAGTGACCCTGTCAATGCCTGGTACTGGAACGAAACCGATTTTCAGCAGCGCCTGGCCACAACGCCTGCGTTATCCGGGCTGAACGGTGCCGATTATAGCGCCGTTTTCTTTGCGGGCGGGCATGGCACCATGTGGGATTTCCGTGACAGCCAGGATGCCCAGCGCATTATCCGCGAAGTGTATGAAAGCAATGGGATTGTCTCAGCCGTCTGCCACGGCCCGGCGGCACTGGTAGACGCCAGGCTCAGCAGCGGCGAATACCTGGTGAAAGGCAAAAACGTGGCGGCCTTTACCAACAAGGAAGAAGAAGAAGTTCACACCACCGATGTGGTTCCCTACCTGCTTGAGACTGCACTCCGCGAGCATGGCGCGCTTCATCACGAAGCCCCGAACTGGTCTGAAAATGTGGTTACTGACGGTCGCCTTATCACGGGGCAGAATCCCGCTTCAGCGCACGGTGTCGGTGTGGCGCTATTAAATGCGCTCCGCCAGCCAACTTAATCCATTCATCTCTCTTTCATCGTTACTCACCCTCTTTGGCCGGTTTACGTCAGCAACGATCCGGCCTTTTTTCAGGAGCTGAATATGAAAACTCTTCCTCCCGTCGCGCTCGGCACATGGTCCTGGGGCACAGGCTTTGCCGGTGGCGACACCGTCTTCGGCAATCATCTTTCTGATACTCAGATGGCAGACGTGTTCACCACGGCCATGAGTAAGGGCCTCAATCTCTGGGATACCGCAGCAGTATATGGTATGGGGAGTTCAGAAGCTGCGCTGGGAACGTTAGTCCGTCAATTCCCCCGCGAGGATATGATTTTATCCACCAAATTCACGCCGCAGATTGCGAACGAACAGTCAGCACAGCCTGTCAGCGATATGCTTGAGGCCAGCCTCGGACGCCTGGGCGTGGACGCGATTGATATCTACTGGATCCACAATCCCCTCGACGTTGAGAAATGGACGCCAGGACTGATCCCACTTTTACAAAGCGGTAAGGTCAAACGCGTCGGGGTTTCCAACCACAATCTGGCACAAATTAGACGCGCCAACGAAATCCTTAACGCTTCCGGTTATTCCCTCAGTGCAGTACAGAATCATTACAGCCTGCTTTATCGCGCCTCTGAAGAGGCCGGGATCCTTGATTATTGCCGACAAAATAACATCACGTTCTTTGCTTACATGGTCCTGGAGCAAGGCGCGCTCAGTGGTCGTTATGATTCAAATCATCCCATGCCTGCCGGGAGTGGCCGGGCCGAAAGTTATAACGCAGTACTGCCGCAGATAGAAAGATTAACCGCCGCCATGAAAAAAATGGGAGCCGAAAGGAATGCCAGCGTGGCACAGATAGCCATCGCATGGGCTATTGCAAAAGGTACCTTTCCCCTCGTTGGTGCGACTAAAGTCCATCACGTTCTGGACGCCGCCTGCGCTTCAGACATCCAGTTACGCGATGAGGAAATCATCCTGCTGGAACAACTTGCCACAGAGACCAGAGTGGATACACGAGGCGCCTGGGAAAAACCGATGGTGTAAACCCCGTCCGGGACAGACGGTCATGAATGACACTCACGAACGGGCTGTTCCGGGCGATCCTAGTCTGCATCACTTTTACTGCTTTGTATTAAGGGTGAGAATATGAAAATCATTTGCCTCGAAGAACATTATCTCGACAGCGAGTTAGGGCAAGCGTGTATACCTGTTGCGTTTGAGCAGGCACCTTTCCTTGGCGACTGGGGGAAAACCGTCGCTGATGGTCATAATCCTGACCGAAGCCGGCCGCAGATAGAAAAGAATGCGCTGATAAACGCGAAAGGCGCTGATTTGGGAAGCCGCCGCCTCAGGGATATGGATGAGGCTGGAATTACCCTGCAGATCCTCTCTGTGGGCGGATTCCCCCAGCTGGCTCCCGGTGATAAAGCGGTAACATTAAATACGGCGGCAAACGACCGCCTTGCCTGGGCGGTAAGAAATCACCCGGATCGCTTCGCGGCATTTGCCACACTTCCCTGGGCACAGCCGGAAGAGGCTGAAAAAGAGCTTGTCCGCGCAGTTGAAAAAATGGGTTTTAAGGGGGCACTTCTGAATGGCCGACCCTCTTCATGCTTTCTCGATCATCCTGCCTATGACTCCCTGCTTTCCCGCTTTAATAAACTGAATGTGCCACTCTATCTTCATCCCGGATTACCGGTTAAAAGCGTGCAACAGGCCTACTTCACGGGCTTCAGCGCAGAGGTCAACGCCCGGCTCTCTATGTTTGGCTGGGGCTGGCATCACGAAGCCGGGATACATTTGTTACGGCTGATGTTATCGGGCGCATTTGATAAATATCCCCACCTGCAGGTAATCAGTGGCCACTGGGGGGAGATGCTGCCCTTCTGGCTGCAGCGTCTTGATGACAGCCTTCCGCTGGCTGCAACGGGTCTGTCACGCACGCTAACGAGAACCTTCCAGGAGCACGTTTACGTTACCCCGTCAGGTATGCTGACACTTCCGCACTTCCAGTTTATCTACGCATTAATGGGGGCAGACAGGATCCTGTTCTCCGTTGATTACCCCTATCAGACCCTGGACGGTGTAAAAACATTTATCGACAGTCTGCCCGTCAACAAGGCTGAAAAAGAGGCCATCGCGTTTCGCAATGCAGAACGTTTACTGGGCATCACGGCGTAGTTCACGGGTTCATGATGGCCGGGCACAATGAGATCCGTCGACCATTATTAGTTTTTGTCTAAAAGTGAATGAGCCTTTACTGCTCTAAAAAAATAATGGTATCACTCTATACTGGGTTAAAAATTCACCAGCCTCTTTAACGTATTGAAATGAAAAATATCCTTGTTATTTCAGGTCATCCTGAGCTGAACCATTCCGTCGCCAACGCCACTGTCCTTGATGAAGTGGCGACCGCCCTTCCCGATGCTGAAATTCGTCGTCTGGATTGGCTCTATCCGGACGGCAAATTCAATATCGCTGCGGAGCAGGAAAGCCTGCTCAGGGCCGATGTGATTGTCTGGCAGTTTCCTTTTTCCTGGTATGGGCTGCCCGGGTTAATGAAACAATGGCTGGACGAGGTCTTTGTCCATGGCTTCGCTCATGGCTCAACGGCGAAACTGGGCGGTAAAAAGCTGCTCCTCTCCTTCACTACAGGGGCGCCACAGGCGCTCTATATCGCTGACGGTTTCTTTGGCCATGCCATTGAAGAGTATCTTATTCCGTTCGAGACCACGGCAAAACTGTGCAATCTTGAGCTGCTGGCGCCGGTTTATACCTGCGGTATCAGCTATGCCGACCGGGATGGCGACAAAATCGCGCAGCAAAAAACGCTTGCCCGGGAACACGCTTCAAGGCTTGTCGATCTGCTCAATTCCGTCGTGAATAATCCAGAGGGAGAATAACGATGCAATATACCCGGCTCGGTAAAAGTGACTTACTGGTCTCCCGCATCTGTATGGGATGTATGGGGTTTGGCGACCCGTTAACGGGCCAGCATCGCTGGACGCTGGACGAAACAGCAAGCCGGGACATCATCCGCTACGGTCTCGAAAAGGGTATCAATTTTTACGATACCGCCATCGCCTATCAGAACGGCTCCAGCGAGCGATACGTTGGCCGGGCGCTGCGGGAGATGGCAAAACGCGAGGACGTGGTGCTGGCCACCAAGTTTCTGCCACGAACCGCCGCGCAAATTGCCGCGGGGATCGGCGGAAAAGAGGCAATAGCCCGATCACTCGACCAGAGCCTGCAGAATCTGGGGATGGACTACATCGACCTCTACATTTACCACATCTGGGATTACAACACGCCAGTTATTGAGGTGCTTGAAGCGCTTCATGCCGCCGTTACTGCGGGCAAAGTGCGCGCTATTGGTATTTCCAATTGCTATGCCTGGCAGCTTGCGAAAGCGAACGCCCTTGCCGAACGCGAAGGGCTGACGGCCTTTGTTTCAATGCAAAGCCACTACAACCTGATTATGCGTGAAGATGAACGAGAGCTCTTCGGTCTGTGCGCTGAAGATGATATCGCCATGACCCCCTATAGCGCGCTGGCGAGCGGTCGTCTCTCCCGGAAAGAAGGCCACACGCGGCGAGCCTCCGAGGATGCCTATGCCCGCGGAAAATATGACAGCATGGCTGAACAGGATCGGAGCATTATCGAGCGCGTCGCCGAGCTTGCTGAACGACATCAGGTGTCCATGACGGAAATCACACTCGCCTGGCTGCTGACAAAAGTCACGTCACCTGTCGTAGGGGCCACAAAAAAAGATCACGTCGATGGCGCGGTTAACGCCGTAAATCTTCAACTAAGCCCGGAGGAAATCCGGTTTCTGGAAGAAACCTACCAGCCGCACGTTCTGACGGGGATCATGGCGCAAAACACGCCGCAAACGAAAGACGCCAGGCAGGTCTGGACGCGGTAGCCCTTATTCACTTTCATGAAAGCTTATGAGGAGGAAGGATGATTTTTAAAACAGTGGTAGCCACTCTTTTCACCCTCTCCGGGCTCGCGTCAGCCCTGGCAGCAACGCCTGCTTATTACATCGCAGAGTTTCAGGCGACCGATCTTGACGCTATCAAACCGTACAGCGCTCAGGTTGAATCCACCTTCAGACCTTTTGGTGGACGCTTCATCGTCAGAGGAGGTGAACCCGATGTTAAAGAAGGGTTTGGAGCACAGGGCAGACTGGTTGTAATCAAGTTTGAGAGTCTCAAAAATGCCCAGGACTGGTATAGCTCGGCCGCGTACCAGAAGATCATCCCTATCCGTCACCGTTCCGGCAATTCGCGAACCTATATCGTAGAAGGATTGCCAGAATTGGCTCCAGTTACACCATAGCGTTTTACAATCCTGTTAAGACAAAGGAGGTTTATGATGGTGTTACTCCAGCGCAGAGCAGCAGCATTGTTTTTGTTTGCCTTTATCTTCCTCATGCCCGTTAGTTATGCTCATAGCCGTGAAAAGACCGACATTAAAACGCTCGTTATCGTCTCTCACCCTTATCCGGAACGCTCAGTTCTGACAAAAGGGCTGCAGGAAGCCGCTGAGAGTCTGGAAGGCGTGACGGTTCGCAACCTTGAGACGCTGTATGGCTATGACACACATCGGATTAATGGCGACGCGGAGCGAAAAATGATGCGTGAGCACAGGCGTGTTGTTTTTATCTTCCCGACACACTGGTTCAATATTACGCCGATGATGAAGGCCTGGCTGAATGAAACCTGGGGAAGTGTCGGACCCGGTTTGTGGCAGGGAAAGGAGATGTTTATTGTCAGTACGGCTGCGGGGGGAAGCTCCACTTACGGGCCGGACGGCAGGATCGGGGTATCGCTTGCGGATGTGTTTTTACCGATGAAGGCAAGCGCCCTGCATGCAGGTATGACGTGGCTTCCTCCCCTCGTCTTTGAGAGCGCCAGCAGCGATCGGTTACCTTCTTACCAACTGAACTTATAGAACGTCTTAAACAGCCATTTCAGTAAAAGGATCATCGTGAAAAAGACTCTTATGCTTTTAATTTGCATGCTGATAAGCAGCCCTGTCTTTGCAACAAAACTGGACGCGCCGGATAAGCGAGTGATGAATCTCTTTGAGCTCGGCGTCAGGCCCGATCGGGACAAAGATTTTGCAGACGTAGCCAGACAGACGATTTCCGCTTCGGTTGATCATGAAGCAGGTACGCTGGCGATGTACGCCCTGCACCGCAGCGACAATCCACGTCAGGCATTCATGGTCGAACTCTATGGAAACGAAAGTGCTTACCGCAAACATCTGAATGCCGAACCATATAAGGCATTCGCTGCCCGGGCACCTGACATTATCGATCGGAAAAATAAAATCACCCTGGAGCCCCAATTTCTGGGGGACAAACACATCATACCGGATGAGCGAACCATTAATAATCTGGTAATCGTCGAGGTAAAGCCTGAATTTCAGACCGAGTTTAAAAACATCGTCCTGCCCGAAATGGCGGAATCGCTCAAAGTAGAGAAAGGTGTATTAGCGATGTATGCCGCTACAGATTCACAGACTCCGAACCGCTGGTATTTCTATGAGATTTACGCCAGTGAGGAAGCGTATCAACTGCACCGACAAACGCCACACTTCCGTGACTATCTCAGGCAAACGGCGCATATGAGCGCCAGTAAGGACGCTATCCCGGTAAAACCGGTATTTCTTCGTAACAGAAGCGGAATCAAACAGGATCCGCACCGTTGACCAGTGAGGATTAACATGAAAAGCGTAATTGCAGCGGCGGCCATGTCGCTTGTTATTTCTGATTTTGCTACTGCTGAGGAAACAAAAGGTAAAGCGATGATGAAAATTGAACCTTCAACAATTTCGGAAGCTGATATTCGTTCCGTTTCACCGGCTCTTGCGCGCTTTGGTCGAGAAGCGATTACTGAAGATCTGTGGACACGCGATGCCCTCTCGCCCAGGGATCGTAGTATGGTGACCGTCGCCATGCTAATTGCCAGAAACCAGCCTGGCGACCTTAAGCACTATATAGACATTGCCCTTGATAATGGCGTTACGCCAGCGGAGTTGTCAGAAATCATTACCCATCTGGCGTTCTACTCAGGTTGGCCAAATGCAATGTCAGCCGTCAGCGTGACCAAAGCAGTATTTGAAACTCGTGGCGTCACGGCAGATGCACTTCCTGAAGCTTCTCCGGACCTGCTTCCTCTCAATCAGGAAGCAGAAAAGCAGCGTTCAGAGACAGTGGAAAAAATGTTGGCCCAATATCTCCGGGCCTGGTTAAATTCACTGCAGATCCACTGTTCCTGGATCTCTGGCAAAGACCCGCGCTGAAACCCCGCGACAGAAGCCTGATTACGGTCAGCGCGTTAATCGCATCCGGACAGAGCGCGCAGATTGGCTATCACCTGAACAGAGCGATGGATAATGGACTTTCTGCAGAAGAAGCGGGAGAAGTAGTTACCCAGGCTGCGTTCTACGCTGGCTGGCCAAATGCATTTACCGCAGCACCGGTTGTGGGTGAAGTCTTACGTAACCGCGCGTCCAGCAGGGAATAAAAACGACAGGAGGGACGATTATAGCGGTCCTTTCTATATTTTTATTCCTCAGACGATTTCTCGTTGTCAAAATTAATAACATTGCGGACATAGCAGGATATACAAGCCCAGCCAGCGTGTCCGCAGATAATGATCATCCTCATGTCAGTTACATCCAGTGCGGGCGCAAAGCAAATCGGACAGTCCTCCTTCATGCGTTCTTTCTGCCGTCAGTTAACCCAGTCCTCCAGCGTCAGGCCCGGAACCCGCTCAAACTCCCGCGTATTATTCGTTACCAGTACCGCGCCGGCCGCCATGGCGTGCCCGGCAATCGCCGTATCGTTCGGGCCGATCGGCGTGCCGGCGAGGCGCAGCGCCACCTTAATCTTCGTGGTCGCATCCACCGCAGCGCGATCCCAGGGCAGGACGGCATCGAGGCGGGAGCAGAACGCGTCAACCAGCTGCACGTGGCGGGGCGATGCCTTCGGGCCGTTGGCGCCAAAGCACATCTCGGAATAAGTGATGGCCGAAACCACAATACGGTGACCCCGCAGCACCGCCTGCTCCAGGCGTTTCAGCACGGCTTCCGGCTGCTCGCGCATGATGAATGAGCAGATGTTCGTGTCGAGCATATACATTTTGTTCACAGGTTAAATCGTCCTTCGTCGCTGACAACGTCCTCGCGCTCCGCCATAAAGTCCGGGTCGGCCTTCTCGAGCTGCGCGAACGAGCCCCAGGTCGGTCGGACGGGACGCAGGATGATGCTGTCCCCTTCCCGGACGATCTCCAGCTCGCTCACCCCCTCAAAATCCAGATCGCGGGGCAGACGGATGGCGCGGTTGTTGCCGTTTTTAAATATCGATACGGTTCTCATCGTGTTTCTCCCGATATTCGGACCTCTCCGAAGGTGGTAATGCGCCGGGTGTGCGCATAGGCTAAGTATATGCTAATTATGTTTGGTTGTGTATATGTATTGCATATACAGATGCCTGGCATATGGATATGCCACACCTATGCACAGTTCTCTTTCTTTTCGCAAAGATCCGAAAAAAGGTAAAGTCGGATCTCTGTCTTCGGGACAATTAGGAAGCTGCCTGGCAGAAGTCGTAGGGAGATAAATAGGGAGTTAAAGGCAAGAGATGGATACTCCGGAAGCTATCGGAGGCAGCCCCTCTCGTTAGGTACACACAGACCGGATCCGCAACTGAAGCTATGTCACACCGCTGGCTGGTTGAGGATCAAGCGGGTATATGGCATTGCAGGAGCCTGAACCATTACATTGCAAAGCAGTAACCGCGGGCGTACAAAAACGGAATTACATAAACGGTCTCATAACCAGCTCTGTTCCAAGCAGGATCAGAAATATCAAAAAGCCTTTCCGGAAGGATGCTGTGCTAATCCGGTTCCTTACTTTTTGCCCAAGCCACATGCCGAGCAAGGATGGCACAATGGCAACACATGAAGAGGTGAGTTCGCCTGCGGCAAAACTGCCGTGAACGGCCAGGGCTGCAGCCATGGCTACGGCAGATACAGTAAAGGACAGGCCCAGAGCCTGAACGAGCTCATCTTTTTCCAGAGAAAGTGACTGAATGTAAGGCACTGATGGGATTGTGGATACCCCTGTCGCGCCAGTGATAATGCCTGTCACTATTCCGGTTAACGGTCCCAGCCATCGCTGGGTTTTCTGGCTCAAAAGCACAGCAGGCGCGATTAGCGCATAAAGTGCGTAGCTTATCAATGCCAGCCCCAGACCAAATACAGCCCATTCCGGTCGCGCTGATACCAGGGCAAACGAGCCTACAAAGGTGCCGGGAATGATGCAAAACACCAGGGGCCAGAGTTTTTTAAGCAGGCGGGAGGTTGAAGGGCCGGTAAACAGCTGCCAGAAATTTGTGACAAATGAAGGGATAATGATCATTGCGGCGGCGGCAGGTAGAGCGATGAAAAGGCTAAGTATGCCTATCGCCACGGTTGGCAGGCCCATGCCCGTGAGACCCTTCACTACGCCAGCTGCGAAAAAAGTCATCAAAAGGATAATGACGAAATACTCACTCATAGCATTGCACTCAGCTGAAGTTAGCCAGATGGTCGCCCGAATCCTGCAGTCTTACAGAACCGGCTCCGGGTTAAGGCGGTACTTGTGTTTGACCAGGCTGGATCCAAATTGACGGTAAAGAGGATGAGCGACGCTAAGATGTTTTAAAAACGACATAGTGGCAGCGGTGCCGCCACTTTGTTGCTGAAAAATTCAGTCGTTTCTGTTTATGCCGGAAAAAAACTGCCCTGATTAAAGATGCGCTAATGCCCTTTCAAGGTCATTGCACAGATCCCGGGGGCTTTCGAGCCCAATATGCAGACGAACAAGCCTTCCTTCATCCGGTAAAACCGCAAGCGAGCGTAAATGATGCGGAACTGCCGGCATGACAAGACTTTCGAAACCGCCCCAACTGGTGCCCAGGCCAAATAACTTCAGGGAATTTATGAACAATTCAAAGGACGTTTCGTTGCAGTTTTTAAGCTCAACGGTAAACGGTCCGGGCGCACCGGTGAACTGTGATTTCCATAAGCTATGGCCTGGATCTGGCGGCAATGCCGGGAACATGACTTTTTTGATGGCTGGTAGTTCACATAAAAAATTAGCGACTTCGCGGGCGTTTTCATGATGTTGTTTCATCCTGACAGCCAGGGTCCTCAGTCCACGCAGGACCAGCCAGCAGGCGTCTGCAGAGGCATGTGAGCCGAAACGGTCGCACCAGACTCTGGTTGAGGCCAGGGCATCATATGACCCGGTAACAAGGCCCATCATTAAATCTGAGTGACCATTGATGTATTTCGTGGCAGCGTGAATGGAAATATCCACGCCCAGCGCATGGGCATCGAAGAAAACAGGAGTGCCCCAGGTCCCGTCACAGGCCACCGGAATGTTTCGCTTTTTGGCAGTCAGGCACACGGCCCGGACATCGATCATGTCCATCGTAAGCGAGGCTGGAACCTCAATGAAAATGAGCGTTGTCGCTTCGTTAATCATTGTTTCCAGATCGACTGCATTATCAAAATATTCAACCCGGCTTCCTATCATGTTCAGGCTGTTGTCACAAAGCGCCTTGGTTGGACCATACACATTTCGCTGGACAAGAATATGACTGCCTTGAGAAGCATGAGCACTGATAACGGCCGCAATCGCGCTCAAACCAGATGACGTTGCAATGCAGGTTTCAGCGTTGCTAATCCGGGCCATTGCTGCCTGGAGTTCGAAATTGGTTGAGGTACCCGAACGTCCGTAGCGAGGTGATTCAAACACTACGCCTTTGTATGAATTTTTGAATTCGCTTAATGTGCGGAAAACGGTGGTTGAAGCCCGCACTAATGGCGGGTTAACGGAATTGGTTATTTCCGCAGATTCCCGGCCAAGATGCACAAGTGCTGTTTCAATGCCCGTGATGATATTTTCGGAATCTGCAGTTTTCATAAAACTCCCGTTTACTTGTAGATTAAGCGGCACGTAGTGCGGGCCAGGCCTGGTGTTATCTGAATCATATCGTCTGCCGCTAAATTTTAACCGCCAAATGATTTAAACGACCCGCCAAAATGCCATGATTTTTAACCTGTTAAAACGGAGAGCTGGCAGCAGTGGATTTTATAAAGCCGTACCTTTGACCGGGACGGTCATTACGGATACGTCGACCCCTTCCAGTTCTAGGAGCTTCACTTTTTTATCAATTCCCCCGGCGAAGCCTGTCAGGCTCCCGCCCGCGCCAATTACCCTGTGGCAGGGAATGATGATCGAAACGGGATTGCGACCGACGGCACCCCCAATAGCCTGACCAGCCATGCTCTGACGGCCCATGAGGGCAGCCATTTTTTTTCCCAGGGCACCGTAGGTTGTAAATTCACCATAAGGGATCTGGCAGAGCAGGTCCCATACGTTACGTCGGAATTCACTACCCCGTGGGGCGAGGGGTATTCGTCTGAGAGGGGGATTTTTTCCCAGAAAATAGTCATCCAGCCATTTTTTTGCTGCGACATGAACGGGAAGTTCAGTGCTCTGCACGTCAGCATTTTTTAGTGTGTCCGCATAATATTTCTGCCCTGCCAGCCATAATCCCACCAGGTTTTGTTCATCGCTGGCCAGAGTAATGGAACCCACTGGCGATTCGTATTCACTCGTATAAAACATGTTGTCTCCTCGGTTTACTTATAAAAATGACAACAATACCTTTATGATTATCGCGAATAAAAAGGTTTTTCTGAGCATTTCAGTGATGTAAAGGCATCCGGCTGTGCTGCTTTGTTTTTTTAATATTATTAACCGTTGAATCCATTTCCTGCAAACAGCGTTAATCAGCGATAATTATCTGATCATGACCAGGCTGTCCGTCAGCATCACAAAGAGGGAGGCAATGACAGGATATGATAACAAAGGCTTTTCTTTTCAACGAAGATATGCTCTTTTAAAAAAAGACAGGGCGTCATGATGGTTTCCGCATCAAATGTCAGGTCATTCAGATTTTGTGAATCACAATATCAGGCAACATAACAGGGTATCCGGTAAATAAAAATGTCCAGGCATGCTAATCCACGACTTATAACAGAACTTGGCCTTTTGGTTTTATTGTCTTTTATATGGGGGAATTCTTTTACCTTAATGAAAGTCGCAGTCGAAACAATATCACCGTTAACACTGACTGCTTTCCGGGTATTTGTGGCGGCATTGAGTTTATATGTAGTCATGCGTTATCAGTCATTAACTTTTCCCCGTCATGGCAAGGTCTGGCTGTTTTTTACGGCACAAGGATTTTTACAGTGTGCGCTGCCCTATACGCTCATCAGTTGGGGAGAGCAGGAAATTACCAGCGGGCTCGCAGGCGTACTGAACTCCACACCGCCGGTATTTGTTCTGCTCATTGCCTGGCTGCTCGGGGCCGGAACCAGCGAACTGACGGGCAGAAAAATAGCAGGTACAGTGACCGGTCTTGCTGGCGTCGTGCTGATTATGGGGGTATCAGTATTCCGGGATGCCGGACATGCTGCCCCTCTTGCTCAACTTGCCGTGCTTGCGGCCAGCTTTTGCTATGCCCTGTCTCCCCTGATTGTGTCCCGTTTTTCAGGGATCCCCCCGCTCGTCACAGCGACCGGTTCTATGATGTCCGCCACTGTAATGATGCTGCCCGTTTCCATTATTTTTGATAAACCCTGGATGCTGTCACCAGGCAACGAAGCGTTATTTTCCGCCTGTATACTCGCCATATTATGCACAGCACTTGCGATGTTAATTTATTTCCGACTGGTGATTACGCTTGGACCTTTGATTACAACCAGTGGAGGATATCTGCGGGCAGGATTTTCCGTTCTTTCAGGCATGCTTTTCTTAAATGAATCTTTCTCATTATCAACCTGTGCAGGAATGTTTTTGATCGTTCTTGGCATTGTTATTATTACTGCACCAATAAAAAAATAAAATTATTACTACTATTAAACAAAATTTTCCGTGGCGAAATAGCCTGATTCAGACTGTTTATTTCTGAATGATAATCTGAATCAGGAAGATTTCATCATTATTTATAGGCGAATTTTTTAGAGCCACTGACGCATATTACTACCCCAAGGGTGACCAGTATCATTAATGTGCTGACTTTTTCATGCAGGAGCGTCGCGGAGAGTGCCAGCCCGATAAACGGCTGCAGTAATTGCAGTTGGCCAACGGCTGCTATACCGCCTGCAGCAAGACCTTTATACCAGAAGATAAAACCGATCAGCATACTGAACAGTGAAACATAGCCCAGCCCCAGCCACCCTGTGACTGAGACACTGGATAATGACGCGGGAAAGGTAAACAGGAGCGCGCTAAACATTACCGGAAGAGAAATAATCAGTGCCCAGCTGATAACCTGCCAGCCACCGAGTTCACGCGTCAGTTTTGCACCTTCTGCGTATCCGAGACCGCAGACAATCACCGCGGCCAGCATGAGCAGGTCACCGGTCAGAGAAGTATTGCTTGCCTGGCTCAGGGCAAAAGCGACGACAAGTAAGCTCCCGGCACCTGAGCATAGCCAGAAAGGTATACCAGGTTTTTCGCCTCCCCTTATTACCCCAAATAGCGCTGTTGATAACGGCAGCAGCCCTAAAAATACGAGAGAGTGCGCGGAAGACACATGTTCGAGCGCAAGGGCGGTCAGAAGAGGGAAACCGAGCACCACTCCGAGCGCCACAACCAGCAGGGCGCCAGCCTGCCTGAACGATGGTACTTTTTGCTTCATGGCCAGGATCATGGCCAAACCTAGTAAGCCGGCTATCGTTGCCCTGCTGAAGGTCAAAAAGAACGGACTGAAATCGGCTATTGCCATTTTGGTTGCCGGTAACGACCCGCTGAAAATACACATGCCCGTGAATCCGTTGATCCAGCCGGATGCTGATTTTTTTTCTGTTTTAAGCAACATTTTTTCCCTGACCTGCACTCGCGATGTTTGTAATTGACGGAAGGCATAGTAGGAGCAACAATTTATGGCAATCAAATAATTGTCATGGATACACTTTCTTTATGCGTGCCCGATACAAGTCGCTGGTCGATGATATGGCTGCCAAAATCCGGAACGGAACGTTGACTGCAGGCACACAGCTCCCGACGCACCGGGCGCTTGCTATACAGGCAGGTATTTCCCTGGCTACGTCCTCAAGGGTTTATGCCGAACTTGAGCTCATGGGGCTCGTCAAAGGGGAAACGGGGCGTGGCACCTTTGTGCGGGAATTTCCCGTATCGCCCGGTCAGCATGTTGATCAACATGCTGTGGCGACAGACATGCTGGATTTGAATTTCAATTATCCAGCCTTACCTGAACAGGCTGAGCTACTGAGAGAGGCATTTCGGCAGCTGACATCTGCAGGCGATATCGAGTCATTTTTGCGCTACCAGCCCCATGCCGGCCGCGTGCAGGATCGTCTGAGCATTGCCGAGCACCTGTCTGGTGCTGATTTCAGGCCTGCTGCGGATGATGTGTTGATTGTTAACGGAGCCCAGCATGGACTGGCAATGGTTGCCCTTGGGTTGCTCAGTCCGGGCGACGTCGTTGCGGTAGACAGCCTGACTTATCCGGGCTTTAAGGCTGTTGCCGGACTGGCGCATCTCGAGCTCTTACCCATTCCGCCTGCCGGACAAGGAGCCGATCTGGATGTACTCGAATCGTTATGTAGGCTGCGGAGAATCAGGGCAATTTATACCATGCCCACCCTGCATAATCCTATGGGCTGGGTAACTGACTTACCGCACCGGCTCAGGCTGATCGCTCTGGCACGCCGGTATGATATGTTGATCATTGAAGACGCGGCCTGGTCATTCCTGATTGAAAACAGTCCGCCGCCACTGGCAGCTCTCGCACCGGAACGCACTATCCATGTAACAGGTTTTTCCAAAAATATCGCAGCCGGCCTTCGTATCGGCGCGCTGATTTGCCCGCAATCGATGAGAGAGCCTCTCGAGCGTGCAATCCGCACGACGACATGGAACACACCCTCAATTATCACAGCCATTACAACGGCATGGCTTAACGATGGGACCGTGAAGCGCCTGGAAGCGCTTAAACGAAAAGATGCCTTGTTACGCCAGTCCATGGCACGCCAGATCTTTGGCGAAATGACCTGCCTGAGTCATCCTGCCTCCTATTTTCTCTGGCTGCCTTTATCGGGTGAAGAGCGTGCGGATAAAATCTTAAAGTACCTGATTCCTGAAAAGATATCCGTTTCCACTGCAGAACCTTTCAGTACGGGAAAATACGTGCCACAGGCGATCAGAATTGCACTGGGTTCGATACCGGTTGAAAAACTTGAGCATGCACTGAACAGGATCAAAGAGGCCGTTCTTTATCAGCGGGATCTCTGAGAGCCTCAAGGCTTCCTTCGGGGACGTCCGTAAGTTTATCGTCCACCCGCATTGTGAACGTCGCCGGCGTCCTGCCGGTTATGGTGCGAAAGGACGAAATAAACGATGCAGGACATGAAAAACCGAGCTGATAGGCAATCTGTTTTACCGGGATACCATCAGAAAGCATGTCAAACGAAGCAAATACCCGGGCCCGCTGTTTCCAGGTACGGAAGCTGTAGCCGGTATCGGCAGTAAAAAAGCGAGTAAACGTACGCTCTGACATTGCTGCCCTGGCGGCAAGCTGGCTTAATGATGTATCCCAGTCATTATTAATCAGTATATCGAGTGCAATCCTGTGCAGCTTTTCGTCACGCGGCATGGGCAGGTCAACCGGCAGTGCCTCTGTTTCATTGAGGATCCTCAGCAACACCTGCGCCATCAGTTTCTGGGTCTCCTGGTTAAAACGATTTTCAAAGAGCTGGCCAATGACCTGGCGTACAAAGGGCGTAACCTCAATCACATGGATGTGTTCAAGTACCCGGCCATCGCAGGCCGCCCTGACAAAGTCTCTGCTGAAATACACGGTGCGTAAGTCAGTCTGCGAGAGGAGATTAAAGGCATGCACCTCACCCGCAGGAAGCCACAGTGCCCGCTGTGGAGGAATAATCCACTGTTTTTCCCCGGAATCAACCAGCATCACGCCCTTCTCGGCGAATAACAGCTGCCCCCGATCATGAGAATGGGCAGGGTTGTACTCCCCACGCTGATAGGTTTTGGCGAGACATCCCCAGTCTCCCGAATGGTCTACGTTTGTCATTTTAGCTATATCGATTGGCGGTTAAAATTTAATAAGAATGTTTATTATTTACGTCCGGTGTTCTGGATCGAAATATAGCCTACTCCATTCATCCTTACCGATTGCAGCATCCCGGCAGTTTATATCTGCCCCTGAATGCCGGACCCAGGACTCACCGCCACAATGTCCATGATGAGTAGCGCACCTGCAAAAGAGAACTTACTTTATGTCATCAACCGAAGTTAATCACGCTCCGCCAGAAGGTACCAACGTTGCGTCGGATACGGGTAAATTTTTAACCAATATCGTTGGCGCCGTCGCGCTGACGCATGGCTGTAATGACCTGATTCAGGCAACACTGCCGTCAATCTATCCGATGCTTAAAGCTAACTATGCGCTGAGCTATGCCCAGATCGGGATGATTGCCCTTGTATACCAGATTACGGCTTCCCTGCTACAGCCCTGGGTCGGTTTATATACGGACAAACACCCGAAACCCTACCTGCTGCCCCTGGGGATGTGCGTAACGCTAATAGGTATTGGTGTTTTGGCTGTGGCCGGAAGCTATGCCATGCTCATTCTTGCCGCTGCTCTTGTGGGAGTGGGATCGTCAACATTCCATCCGGAGGCATCAAGGGTTGCCCGTATGGCATCGGGCGGACGATTTGGCACCGCGCAGTCGGCCTTTCAGGTCGGCGGCAATGCTGGCACAGCTTTTGGGCCGGTGATTGCCGCCCTGCTGATCCTGCCTCACGGCCAGTTCTCTGTGTCATGGCTGATGCTTATTGCACTGCTGGCGATCGTTGTGCTGGCACGCATAAGCCGCTGGACCATTCATCACAACCGAACGTTTGTCAAAAAACACGGCGATCAGGACATTGTCCGTTTACCGCGAGGTAAAGTGATTCTGGCGCTGAGCGTCGTCGGTGTGCTGTTGCTGGCGAAATTTACCTATATCGCCTCAATCAGTAACTACTACACGTTTTACCTGATTCAGCGTTTCGACATTCCGCTGGAAAAAGCCCAGTTCTGTCTTTTTGCCTTCCTGGCCGCTGTCGCTGTGGGTACTTTTGTAGGGGGGCCGGTCGGCGATCGGATCGGACGAAAAGCGGTGATCTGGATTTCATTTCTGGGCGTAATTCCCTTTGCGCCAATATTGCCGCATGCAAACTTTTTCTGGACCGTGACCCTTACGTTGATCATAGGGCTCATCCTTTCTTCAGCCTTCGCGGCACTTGTCGTTTATGCGCAGGAAGTCATTCCCGGTCGCACAGGGATGGTTGCGGGTATTATGTTCGGGACGATGTTTGGCGTGGGCGGTATTGCGGCTGCGGGACTGGGCAAACTGGCCGATCTTTATGGCATTGTTAATGTCTACAATGCCTGCGGTTTCCTGCCGTTACTGGGACTGGCCACGCTCCTGATGCCGGAAACCCATAAGAAAAAAATGTAAGTAATCAAATGCCCTGAACCGCTATGCGCGAGGGGCAGAAAATCTGGCATTCACAATACGGCATAGCCGCTTCCCTCCGGAAAACAGCAATTCTGATGAACATCAGAACAGTAGCCTGTCACTTCCATCGGTGAGGCAACTGTTCATTCAGATGTTCGTTTATAAACCCTGCGCCAGAAGCCTCCCTGCAATATGTGTCCTTGCCTTTTAATCAGCCCTGTTCCCGGCACTGTATCGACAGCATATCGTCCAGACAAGAACGGAACACGTTCTCCTGCGGGCCGTCAGTATCCTGATATCCGGTATGACGCAAATCCTTTCGTTTTTTATTACTTTATGCTGACACAAAGCTGTCCGTGGCGGTATTAACAGGGTATCAGGAAAAGGGACCTCGATTTTGTATCCTGGTCCGGAAGGCGTTTCGCTTAAAACGCCGTCTTTAGACGCAAAAACGGGCGCCAGGGCGCCCGTGTGGTCAGTTGATGTCCGATCAACGATTGTTCAGCATCCAGTATTTGTAGGCAATTTTAATGCTTTCATGAGCATCGTTGCCCACGCGAGGAATACCGTGGCCTCCGACAATGATGGTTGGCTTGAGATCCATTTTCCACAGTCTGGCGAAGCTTTCTCCCAGCTTCTCGCCGCTGTAGGTCATATCACCTTTCCAGCCGGTGTAGGCTGCATCACCTTTTTCTCCGTCGGGATAGAAGGTGTCACCGCTGAACAGTACGCGATCTTCACCAATCTGTACGTAATACAGGACGGTTCCATCAGTATGACCCGGCGCCAGGATAACCTGAATGGTTAACCCGCCGATCTCCAGTACGGTGTCCTCTGTGAACGTCACATCCGGAGTACAGGGCGGCATGACATGGTTGGTCTGAGGACTTTCAGGACCAAAGTTGCCGTTAATCAGCATCGGTGCGTCTGGCGCGCCGACATAAACTTTAGCCCCTTTCTCCTGAAACCAGGCTGCACAGCCGGCATGATCGTCATGACCGTGGGTCAGAAGAACGTGAGTAATCTGCTCTTCGCTGATATCCCAGTGACTGAGGTTGGAAAGAATGGTTTCCCGGGCACCTGGTACGCTGCTGTCAATCAGCAGGTAGCCGTCGTTGTGCTGCACAACGTAGGCATTGCCCAGTTTTCCGTAAGTCCCGCCGGAAACGATGAATAATTTCTTTCTGATCTGCATAACTATCAACCTTTTTGCATTGAGTTCATGTATTCAGTGAGCTCAGTTTTGATGTGACCTACATTCAGTCCGTAAATAACCTGCGCGCTGTTGCCTTTGACGAATACGCCTGCGGCGCCAGTTTCCTTGAGTAAAGCCTGGTTAACCCTGTCCCCTGAGACCAGAGTCACGCGTAACCGCGTTGCACAGTTATCAACTTCCTCGATGTTATCCAGCCCGCCCAGGCCAACAATAATCATCTCGTTAAGACTGCTGGTAGCCGGGGCGTTTTCATTGCCGGCAACCGGAGTTCCGTCGGTTTTGCTGCTTTCATAATCAGCTTTGGTATGGAGGCGAACGTCATCCGTACTGTCCTCACGACCAGGGGTTTTCAGATTCAGTCTGGTGATCGCAATACGGAACGCGGCGTAGTAAATGAAGAAGAAGGCAATACCCGTCAGCGCTACCGGGATCCAGTGTGTCCGGTCATTACCCGGGAACACGCCGTAAATCAGGAAGTCGAAGAAGCCACCGGAGAAGGTATAACCCACGCCTGCATCCAGCATATAGACGACGGCAAAGGCAATCCCTGACAGCACGCAGTGGATCCCGAAATACAGCAGGGGTGAAGCGAACAGGAATGAGAATTCCAGCGGCTCGGTAATACCGGTAAGGAACGATGTAATAGAGGCAGAGAACAGGAGCCCTTTGGCTTTTGCCTTGTTCTGTTTCAGTGCGGTGTGGTACATCGCCAGGGCCGCCGCCGGGAAACCAAACATCATAATGACATAGTTGCCGGAATAGAATTTCGCGACTTCAGGGCTGATCACATCTCCGCTGCCCAGCTGCGCAAACAGGATATTTTGCGCCCCCACGATGACCTCACCCCCGACCGTCGCCGTTCCACCCAGCGCAGTCTGCCAGAACGGCATATAGAACACGTGGTGTAAACCGGTCGGGATCAGGGCCCGCAGAATAACCCCGTACAGGAACACGCCAAATTCACCCATGCGTGCGATGCTTGCACCAAGTGAAGCGATGCCCTCGGCAACCAGTGGCCAGATAACAGCAAAAACAATGCCCACAACAATCGCGGCTACAGAGGATACGATCGGAATAAAGCGCACACCAGAGAAGAACGCCAGCATATCCGGAAGTCTGATTTTGTAATACCGGTTATGCAGTACCGCAACGATAATCCCCATAATCACGCCACCCAGCACACTCGTATTCATGGTGTTCTGGAAGCTCAGGAAGTTTGAGATCAGTCCCTGCGTTTTTTGCAGTTCAGCCAGATCCATGAAGTTTTTCACAGTACTGGCTAATGCAGCATTCATCACAAAATATGCAATTAATGCAGAAAGCGCTGCAACTTCTTTGCTGTTTTTTGCAAGGCCAAGCGCCACGCCGACGGCAAAGAGCAGTGGTAAGATTCCAAAAAGGACATTTCCGCTGTCTGTGAGGATGCCGACAAGCTTGAACATGAAGCTCCCTTCATCAAGAAGAGTGCTTCTGGCCGGGTTAGTAAGAGTGGATCCCACGCCCAGCAACAGGCCTGCCAGAGGCAGTGCTGCGATAGGCAGGACGAAGGATTTACCTATTTTTTGTAAGAAATTGAATGCGTTATTATCCATGCCACACGACCTTAGATAGAGACAGAGATGAAGTAGAGTCAGGTAATGACAGGACTGAATATAGATCCGGCATGCATCATAATGCAATAGTTTGCGTCAAACGATGAGCTTATGATCAAATAATTGCAAAATAATGCAACCAGGGTTAGGCTGTTTGCATTGAGGAGTAGATAATGTTGATTGAAGACCGCTTAAACAAAATCAAAAAAATTATTCAGGAAAACAAAAGTGTTTCCATAGAAACACTTGTATCCAGAATGGGCGTGTCCAAAGACACCATAAGGCGGGACCTGATCCGGCTCGAACAGGATCACGTCATCAAGCGGACTCATGGCGGAGCGGTGATAAATAACCGTGATGCCCTGATTTTTGATTACAGCCAACGCTCGGGAACCCTTAACCCGGTTAAGGAAAGTATTGCCAGAAAAGCGGCTGAAGTAATCAGGGATAACACCAGCGTTATCTTTGATGCGTCTACAACAGTAGAAGCCGTGATCCCAAAGCTGGCTGACAAACAGATACTGGCTATCACGAACTCATTAACCAATGCCAACAGACTGGCTAAAAACAAAACAACTGATGTGAAGCTTTTGCCGGGGAAACTGCATAAAGAACAGCTCTTTTTGTTCGGCAGCGAAACCATTCAGAAACTATCTGAATATCACGTCGACTATGTATTACTTGGCATTTTTGCTATTTCCGATAAGGGCGTCTTCATCCATACGGAAGAAGAAGGTCTCGTTAAACGACAGATGGTGATGCAGGGCACGAAAGTCATTGCCCTGGCAGATAACACCAAAATTAATACGACAGGTTTTTTTAAGGTTTGTGACCTGTCCCTGATTGATTGTCTTATTACGGATATTCGTCCTGACGACAGTTTTATCAAGGCGTTAAAGGAAAATGACGTCGAACTTATCCTGACTTCCACCTGATTTGAGGTAATTTATGTACTCTAAAGATATTCAGCTGCAGGCTGCCGAATCTCCCCGCAAATTTATGGACGTTGCTCCTGTTCTGCTGAGTGATGCAACGATGCTTGAACGCAAGAACAAGATTCTTGCAGGTATGCGTGAGGAAGATTTTGACGCGCTCATTATCTATGCAGATAAGGAGCACGGGGGTAACTTTGAGTACCTGACAGGTTTTATTCCACGGTTTGAGGAAGGGCTGCTTATTCTTGAACAGTCCGGCAAGGCGACAGTTATTCTGGGAAATGAGAACCTGAAAATGGCTAGCCATTCCCGTATTCCGGTTACCCTGAAACATTGCCCGCATTTCTCGCTCCCTAACCAGCCGATGGATAATGAAAAAGCGCTTGAAGAGTTGTTCATCGAGGCCGGTCTTAATACCAAATCCAGAATCGGACTGGTTGGCTGGAAAATGTTTACCTCGGCCTTTGCTGATAATAAAAAATATTTCGATCTGCCTTACTTTATTGTCGATGCGATTAAAAACAGCACGCCGACCAAAGTCGTACTCAAAAACGCTGCACATCTGTTTATTCATGGCGATAAGGGGGCAAGAAGCACCAACAATGAAAACGAAATTGCCCATTATGAGTACGGTGCCAACCTGGCATCGAACTGTATCCTGGACGCCATGAACGCAGTTGAACCGGGTGTTCGTGAAACCGATCTGGGCGCACTGCTGGCCGCTGAAGGTCAGTATCAGACCGTTGTGACTATTGCTGCGACCGGGCAGCGTTTTGAAAAAGCGAATTTTTATCCAACCTACAAAAAAGTGGAACGCGGCAATCCGGTATCCATGACCACCGGCTTCCGGGGTGGCCTGTCCAGCCGTACAGCTTTTGCCGTGGCAGACGCGGACGAGCTGCCGGAAAACCAGAAAGACTATCTGGAGCGTATGGCGAAACCGTATTTTGGTGCCGTCGCAGCCTGGCTTGAAAATATCAAAATCGGTATGCCAGGTGGCGAACTCTACGATCTCATCGAACAGGTATTGCCAAAAGATACCTACGGCTGGCACCTGAACCCGGGACACCTCAGTGCAGAGGAAGAGTGGATGTCCTCGCCGGTTTATCACCGCTCTGCAGAACCGTTAAAAAGCGGCATGATTATGCAGATCGATATCATTCCTTCCGTAGCCGGGTATACGGGAGTGAGTGCGGAAGAAAGCGTGGCTCTGGCCGATGCTGCGCTTCAGCAAAAAATTGCTGGCACTTACCCCGAACTCTGGCAGCGAATTACCGCCCGCCGGGAGTACATTCGCACGGTTCTGAACATCAGGCTGTCGGATGATGTGATCCCCCTGTCAAATACCGTGGCGTACATGAGGCCGTTCCTTCTGGATAAGGCTAAAGCCCTTGTCTGTCAGTGAGTTGTTTTGTGTTTGTGCATTTCACTGGTAGTTTACTGCAGGTCTGAGGCCGGATCCCCGAAAAGGGATTAACCTGTCTGAACCGTAATGCCCCCTGGTCTTTACGGACATGTTTGCACAGTGCCACGTATCGCTCTGCTGTGTTCAGCCTCGGTTACGGGACCGGTATTCCGGTTCCTTTTTTACATCAGACCCAACAAAATTTTAATGCTCCTCCGTAACGGGCTACCCTGCTTATAAGTCACAATTGCCTGGTTAATTCTGTAGCCACCGCTTAACCGTCCAGCACATCACACAGATGCCCTGCGAATTTCTGTGCTGCAGGAGAAACCGCGCGATTTTTTAGTTTCGCAAGCACAATGCGCATTGGCCTGGTTTCATCCGAATTGATCTGTCTGACGCACAGTCCTGACCTGAGTTCCGGGACGCCCATGGCTATCTGAAAAGTCAGCAATGGTTCTCTTACGATGTAGTTAAACAGAAACTCCAGCGAGCCTGATTCGACGGCAATGACAGGAGATAGCTGCTGACGCACCAGACCTTCGTTGAGTGTGGCTCTGATAGCCAGTGAGCTGACGGGCATGGCAAACGGCCATTTGCAACATTCCCTTAGGCTGATACTTTCTTTTGCTGCCAGAGGATGCTCAGAGCTCATTACCGCACAAAGGGACTCGGTGGATGAATGCAGAATACTGAGATCCGTCGAGTGAGGCGGATCAAGGAGAAGAGCCAGATCTGCATCGAAATTAGCCAATGCCTTCACGCCGTCTGCATGATCCCTTACGGTTACGTTAAGGGTAATGCCGGGGTGTGATCTGCGAAATGCGGCAATCTGATCCGGAACAAAATTACCGATAAACGCCTGGCTGCAGGCGAGTTCAATATGCCCACTCTGGGTATTGGCCAGCGACGTTATTTCCGATAGTAGTTGGTCAAAATCAGCCAACTGGTCATTGACATACCGAAGCAGCATCAATCCTGCTGCATTTAGCCTGACTCCTTGGGGTATTCTTTCGAAAATGGCCGTGCCCAGTTCATCCTCAAAATCCAGAACACGCCTTGTCAGGGCAGACGGCGTGATATTGAGTAGCTCCGCAGCGCTTCGGATCGATCCGGTTCTGGCGATGGTTCTGATGAACCGATATGTCTGAAGGTGCTTCATCTTTGTGCTGTCTCACTTGTGATAATGATGGTGCGTTTTATGCACCACCATTGTGTGTAAAAAGCACTGGAACGCAACAACTGTTTATTTTACTCTTGAATTTATTCAGCAACGAGAAAGTTTATTTTTTTCAGCTCAACAAAATTTGCCTGCGATCTTCCTGATTACGAATATATGTTTGCGAAAATATTAATTTCTTCTCTTAACTGAGTAAGGAAGGCATATGTTTTTTGTAAACCAGAAATATTTCAAATTTGTTAGAAATACAGTATGTTAGTGGAATCAGTAAAAATGCATTTATACAGAAAATTACCCCCCTCCTTATTCGTTTTTAGAATTGTTGCTTACTACAGACATCTGAAAGTGCCGCATTCATTTCTAATGACCACACTGGATGGATGGAGATGCCTGTGAGTAACAATATTCAGCATAAAAGTGCAGCATATCGGTCTGCCGGCCACAATTATATCAGCTTTGGTATGACGTTAATAATGGCCATTACCTGCGGAATGGCGGTGGCTAATATTTATTACAACCAGCCATTACTCGGCATGATGCAAAAAACGTTCCCAGCTCAGGAAGAACTTACCGGATTTATTTCCACGGCTACACAGCTGGGTTACGCGTTGGGTTTATTTCTGCTGGTTCCACTAGGAGATCGTATTGAACGACGTCGCCTCATCCTCATGCAAACAGCTGGCCTTGGAATTTCCCTTGCTGGCGTTGCACTTGCCCCTGACGCCTGCTCGCTGTTAATGGCTTCAGTTTGTGTTGGTCTCATGGCAAGTGTCGCCCAGCAGATTGTCCCCTTTGCTGCTGAGTTGTCAGCGCCTTCCCGTCGGGGTGCGACGCTCGGCATGGTGTTGAGTGGCCTGCTTTGCGGGATTTTACTGAGCCGGGTACTGGCTGGCACGATCGGCGAATATTATGGATGGCGTGCCATGTTCTGGTCAGGGCTGGGCCTGACGATGTTTATGGGAACAGTTCTGGCCATGGCGTTGCCGCGCAGCTATCCGAATACTGACGAGCGCTACAGTGTGCTGATTAGTTCACTGTTTAGACTCTGGCATGATGAGCCTCTTCTTAGACGATCAACTTTTATCCAAGGCTGTGTTTTCGCATCTTTCAGTGCTCTGTGGACAATTCTTGCCCTGCATCTTAATGCCGATTATCAGCTGAGTTCAGAGGTTGCGGGTATGTTTGGTCTTGTGGGTACTGTCGGTGTTCTGTTTGCACCGCTGGCAGGAAGAATAGCTGACGGGCGCGGCCCTCAATTTGTGATTGGCATAGCCGCTGTGGTTATGATTGGTGCGTGGTTAACTTTGGGCTTCTGGCATAGCATTGCCGGGATGATAGCCGGTGTGATACTGCTCGATTTTGGCGCGCAAAGTGCGCAGGTCTCTAATCAGCATATTATCCATTCACTTCGCCCGCAGGCTCGTAACAGACTTACTGCGGTTCTGATAGGAGGGATGTTTATGGGAGGTGCGTTAGGTTCAGCAGGAGCTACTCTTGCCTGGAACTATGCCGGCTGGCCTGCTGTTTCTGTTGTTGCTGGTTCTTTTGCCGTGCTTGCTGGCCTGATTCACCTTAAGGGACAACGGGGCCACTTATCCTGACAGGAACAGACATTCTGCGCGTATTTCTCTCAAATGTTGGTGTTAACTATGAAAGTTATTCTGAACAATTTTTACGAATCAGGCATTCCGGTACTGGCCATGGTTATGCCAGTGATATTGATGATTATTGCCGGCTCCGGGCAACACAATGTCAGATGGTATTCGGCGCATCCGGCTGAGAAGATGCTGAAACTCCAGGCCTGTGAACACATGTCTAGTACCCGGCGTATTAACAGCTATTCCTGTATGACGGCAAGACTCGCTGACTGACAATGCACAAACGTTTATTCGCCATGTATCTGGTGTGGAAATAGTTTACCTTTAACCGGAACGGTGTTTATAATCAGTGGTCGTCACCTCGGGTGTTCCCTCTCTGCGCTTTTTACCGCCTGTAAATGGTTACAGGGACTTCCGGCAGTAGCCGGACTGTAAAAGGAAAGCCCGCCATGAAACCGAAAATTGTACCCGTTATACGGTATACACGTTTTCGTTTCGGGCGCGTAGAGCATGTGCGTAAGCACATGCGCTCGCTCCCGACGCGTTAAGTGAACGGTACCCGCAGGTGACGATACTTATCGTTTAATCCCTCACTTCCTGCAGTTCTTTTGATTCCCCCATCATGGCAAGATAGTGATCATCATCGTCAGTGTGAATAAACACTTTCCTGAACATTTTCAGATAGCGTTCTTTATCAATGACGCCGGTAGAGAAGATATTTCTGCCATCTGAATGAGAGTGCCGGTTGATTGCCCGATAAAATGAATCATATTCTCCGGCATCACTGTGTTCACTTGCCAGAGACTCAAGGGCTTCTTTCAGTTTTTCATTTTTGCAGGCAAAGCTGAAATAATACTCAAGAATATTTCTCATCGTATTAAACAGCACAACAGGCTGGGTTTTCTCGTCCCTGACATCTTTTAGGGTCTGCCATAACGCCTGATATTCATTGAGCATCTCGTGCATGGAAAGCGTTTCGCATGCACTGTAGTCAGATTTTATGATTCGGAGCAGGGACCAGTTTACGGGTGTTTCCCGTTTATCCTGCAGGCGGCCACTGTTTAACAGAATTTCCTGGAAGAAAAACATATTATGAGTGAGTATGATGACATGTCTGGCCGCCCCTGCTTTGATGATTTTGCGTTTAATGAGTGCAGCAACTTCATAGATATAATTATGTGACAGGCTGGAAATAGGATCATCAATGACAATGAGCTTATTTTCAGGGTTAATTGTGTCGGGTGTGAGGCTACCGGAACATGATTCAATAAAATAGAGGAAAGATACAATGGTCTTCTCCCCTTCACTGAGTGATTTAAATACTTCCGCTTTATCCGGTTCACTTCCGCGCTGCAGGCGATACAGTTTCAGTTCTGCATCATGGCAGATGATTTCAAAACCGGTGATCCCCAGCAGCCTGAGATTAGCATTGATAACATTTATGGTTGGCTGTATGTCGGAAAGCTGGCCTGTCAACGCGTTCGTTTCTTCATCCAGCTGCTGCTTACGGGTTTCGAGTGTGGCAGCTTCACACAATTTGCTGTCAACTTCATTCTGGAGTTCGCCAAGCTGCCTGTCGCGTTCGGTAAAAAACTCATCGCAGATCCCCCTGAGGTGCGCCATAACGTCTGCATGAAGCATTTGCTTTTCCTGACTGAAGTTCTCAGCCAGCCGGTTATTTTCCCGTACCCGGGTATTAAATGCGTTTATTTCCTCCTTAAGTAAAGAAAGAGGATCCTGAATATTCTCAGGTATTATCACTCGTGAAGGCTCTTTTATTTTATTAAGGAGTTGCTGCAGCAGAAGCTGAAAGCCTTTATTGGCCGCTTTCACCAGAGTAAGGATCTGACTTCCCTCATCGACGTAAACATGGGTTGCAACACGGCGTTCAAATTCATCCAAGCTTTCACAGTTCTGAGAGAGTCGTTCCGCGGCATGGCGCAGTGAGGTCAGGGAAGTCTGATATGTCTCATCAAACATCTCACCGAGCTCCTGCGAAAATTTTATGACATCAAAGGACTGCTGACAGAACGGGCAAAGCTCATCATGGATAAATTGCTGCCCCTGGCGCACCCAGTCGGCGTTGCCGATTTTCTGAATAAGGGCAGAGAATTGCGTGCTGCTTGCAGGCATGACGGGTGCCTGCATGAGTTTTATTATGTCTTCCGTCAGTACAAAGGTGGGAGGGATACTAATTTCAGTGACAAGGGTTCCTTCACTCTGGCTAAGCGTCTGCCATCTTCCTGCCAGATCTTCAGTAGTGGTATGCGCCACGGCAGGTGATGTCGCAATCATGCGTTCGTAGAACGATCTTTTTATCCTGGCGCCATCCAGAAAATTGCTGAGGCTTTTTCTGTCATTAACCGTCCTGTTAAAAATATCCCTGGCACAGTGCTCGATGACCGTTTCTTTCATCCCCTTCTTTTCCGCAATCTCCTCATTGAGTTTTTCAATGCGAACAGTCAGTTTTGCTCTTTCTTTATTATTGCTGTTGATTTTATCCTGGCTCTCCTCATTGGCTTCGCTTAGCGTGAAGATCCCGGGTTGGTAATCTGAACGAGCGAATTTGCTGTCGATATATTCCTGGTTAAACACCTGAAAATGGCTGACATGCGGGCTTTCAAATGTGCAGTGCCGGTATCTATCGGCCTGACGATCATAGAAATAACCTGACACCGTGGATTTTCCCGAGCCGTTCTGGCCATAGATAAGCGTCACCTTGCTGCTGAGATCAAAACAGACATCCCTGTCAGGTGCGTAGCTTCTGACGCCGCGGATCCTGAGTTGTGCCATTTGTTATTCTCCTTATCCCTTAGGTTTCTGAGCCTTTCCATCGTAGCGCACTTTGTCGTCAGTTTGATTCAGGCGGATAGGATTTTTCTGAGCCATTCCCCTAACACAGAAAATCGCCCGGCATGAAAAGGTGGCAGCATGCTGATTTTTAGTTCCTTTGCCGTACAGGCAATAAAAAATAATTATGATAACAAAATTTTTATTTTTGCTTTATTGAAGATAATCATTTTTTACTTTTGCTAAATTTTCATCAGTTGTGTTCTTTCTTCACTTGGATCCGAAAAAAGTAAGAGTCGGAAGCATAAAGGCCCGGCTCATCGGGCCTTCGACTTATTACTGAAGAATTAGCATTTAGTTGCGGGCATTCATTCTTTTATTTATCAGATCAAACAGTTTTTCAAATCGATCCAGTTCTTCTGTAGACAGCAACTTACTATCGCCATCTTTCAGACGGTTCATAAATGCGCGGGCGGGTTTAGCTTTCACGAAGTTTTTCTTGTCTACAGCGAAGGCACTTTCAATCTGTTTGACAATTCGTGGGATTTTCTCATTCAAATTAAGAGTGGCTGGCTTCAAATCATAACTTTCCTCAACTAGCTGGAGGAATGTATCACGATTAAAGAGATCTTCGATATCGCACTCGTCACGCTTTGACTCCAGTACGTCTGTCACAAATACCACGTTTTTTCTGTTAAGCATGCCTTGCTGCTGAAGCTCAACTGAAGTCTCCCGGCTTTGCTTTTCATCATCCAGAAGTACAACGACATTAAGGTTCTGAGAGGATAGAAGAGAAACCATATAAGATACACGCTGTGCTCCACCGGCAGGAGTTATGGTAATTTTGCTGTTCAGGCCTTTTTTGCCGGCGGAGGTCAGTACATCTGAAATAGTACTGAGGTACCAGAAATCTGTTACTCCTTCAACAATCAGGTTATGAGACCCAATAAATAACGACTGCGCAATGTCATAACCTAGCGCTGCCTGTAAAGGGAATAATGTTCTAGAGTCACCACTTGGATCGTTCGTTACTGTTGTTCCTTTATCTTCTGCAATTGAGACCGTTTTAACATCGGAAATATTTTTAATTGGCACAAGAAATGGAGAGTGAGTGGTATAAATTATTTGGTTTTCAAAATCATTGGTCAGATGATTGAGAAGATCAGTCTGAGATTTAGCATGCAAATAAAGTCCAGGCTCATCCAGTAAAATAATTGCATTTTTTGCTGAACCACCCTTGGTATCTGCAAAGAATGTAATATAGAATGAGAAAAACCACTTAAAACCCCGGCTTCTTTCATCTAAATTAACTTCAACATCGTAAGTATTGTTTGAATCCGAAACATACGTATCGAAATAATCGCTGTCGACATTAAAACGAATTTTTAAAGATTTATCCTGCCATAGCCTTCTAATCTCCGTCGTGACGACTGCTCCAGCTCTGTTCACAAGCTGATTTCGTACTTCTGAATTGTTTTTATTAGCTATCAGTTCGGCTGGATCTATCCCTGCAACCTTACACAGTTTTTCAAAATTGATATCAGCCTTACTGAGTAGGCCCTGATTTTTTCGTTGAGTATACTCCGCCATCTGATGATGACCATTCAGTTCAGGGTATTCATCCACCATAATGAAAACCGGTAATTTCTGCCTTACCCATTCTCTTGCAGCAGCAAGTTTGGCGTCATCATCATTGATTTCATCGAGTTTATCCTCAATCTCATTGAGAGCATCCTCTGAGGTAGTTTTGATATCAACGTTGTGTTTCGTCAGATACTTTCTGAGTTCCTGTGGTTTACCTTTGGCAAGAATAGCCCATGATTTTGCATTTTCAGATGTAGGAACCATTGACGTGCAGATGCCCTTGATTAACTGCAGATCCTGCTGGGTTTGCTCTGTTTGAATCTCAGGATTGTCAAAGAAAACTTCTATCTGAGAAAGAACGGAGCGGATCTCTCTTTTTATTTTCTGATTATCAAAATCAATTTTGGTAAGTCCATTGAAAATGAAATATAGTGATTCTCCATTATATCTCCTGCTGATATTTACTGTGGCAATATTTCTTGCTCTTGGGAATACGCCAGCAAGTTCTGACAACTCCGTTTCGTTAAGAGACCAGACCGATTCTACTACTGGCGTATCTGGAGTACACTCGCTCAGTTTCCTGTTTCGTGGAAAATCTTTTATATTATTGAGCTTATCGAAACCTTCTGCCGGATTAAGGCTTTTAAGTGCCAGTAACAGGTTGGTTTTTCCACTTTCATTCCGGCCCAGGATCGCTGTCAGTTTTTCAGTAGTTATCATCCCACTGTCAAATACAGAACGGAAATTTTGAACACGAAAAGATTCCAATTTCATACATATTCCCCTATTTCAGTAATGCTGTGACAATTGCAGTGACGGAAGAAAGAAAGGCCAGCCCCAGAGCAGACCATATTTTAAGATTATTGTTTTTAATTTCGAAGCTGAGCCTTTTGTTCTGTTCTTCCACGGCAATCATCTTCGTCACGAGATCCAGCATGATACCCATCTCTGCTGCACTGACAGGAGGAGATTCTCGAGCATCTGTTTCATTATTCTTCCTTCTTCTGGCATAGCGTAGATGGATCATATAGAGAGGCTCGCCCTGTGAGCTTAGATTGGAAGAGCGTCTGAAAAATGCCGGGTAAGAAGCAAGTACCCGTTCGACCTCCTGCATATCCATACCCAGACTATCAGCAATATTTCTGGGGGTCCTGCTGTTCCAGCGTTCATGCGCACCCAGATGCTGTATCAGAGCGGTCAGGTAGTGGAAATCTCTGACAAAGGAGGGCTCGTTATGAGTAGGTTCATTTGACGGCCGTGCAAATATCATATTTATCCTTAAAAGATACGGACACTAATCACGAAAGAGTATAGGGAAGACACCCACCCTTCTTAGATGTGAAAGCGTATATTTTAAACAGATTTTCACATAACATCATTGAGGTTTTTTATAACCACCATTTTTTCGAATCCTTCATTATTATTGAATATTGATGAGATAATTCACTATTTTTTTGCTCCAATTGCAATAATACCAAAATCGCAATAATCCAGTATTTTTTGTGTATAAAAAGCAATAATCCTTTCTGGCTTTTCTTCAGATCCGAAAACCCTGAGTTCCGGATCTTCCTCACCCGCCCCGGCGCGCAGCGGCCGCCGAAGTCCATATATTGTGGTTACCGTCGCTTTCCCGTCGAGGCGACACCCCATATGTTGTGTTTTATCCTGTCCAGGATGACCGGGGGCTGCACACCGGAAAACGCCACTTTGCTTATTTCCCCGCCGTGGTACACTTCCGGAAACTAGTAAATAACTCAAAAGTCGGATCACCCCGAAACTGCCATCCGGTAATTTAATGGCGTGGCTATATGGCTGCTTATTATCAGATTTATAATGATTGCATCAGTAAATGTATACTAGGTGTCTAGTATGAGCATGATTATATGATGGCGTGATGAATGCAGATCGGAATTATTAATATAATGAATCGGAGAAATTATGATGTTTTAATCACTTAACTTCAGAAACGACTTTAGCTATGCCTTCGAGAAAATCCGTAATTCCATTTCTTCACCCAGCGAAAGTAACTTACACGCAGCCACTGACCTTGGCCTCAACATACTGACCCGCAAATACGATCAGTTTCGTCAGGAACTGGATGCGGCCGGTGAACTGGGTGACTGGGAATACGATCTCGATACCTACTACCACTGTATTGCGTCGCTGCAACACTATTTCACTGATAATCCTTCAGGAATGACCGAGAGGAATGCACGGATTTACAGCCACTACCTCCAGAGTGAACACAAAGGGTTTGTGAAACTGGCTGAAGAACTGGGTGCTGAACGTTGACTAAGCCGAGGGCGAAATTTCTCTATTCGTATAACCGGACTGAACCGAACAATAACAGGATGAAAGCATACTGAAGACAGTTAAAGGGATCGCAATGGGGTTAGGCGTTACGGTTGTTCTTGCAAGCACGACTTACGAAGCCGGCGCTGCAACCCGGGAAGAAATGCAGCGACTCGATGAGGCCTACCCGCCCGGCAGTGTGGTCGTCTGCAACTGAGACCTTCCTGGAGGCGGAAAACTCAGCCTACCCACAATAATGATCTCGAGTGGAAAGGTCGAGTCTCGGGAAAATGGTCATACACTCTTTAGCGTTTCCGTCACCTGGCGCACTCAGGGTGTGAAAGAAAGCAATGCCGGTGATCTGACACTGACGTTCAGGATGAACCAGCGCAGCGATGAGAAAGGGCAGCACTCACTTATCGATCCTGAAAGCATGGCCTTCTCAATGCCCGCTGCCGGGCCTGCCGGTGAAGAAGCGGTACAGAAGGGATCTTGCAGTAAATTTGGCGGCACGGAAAACTTCACCCCTTGTAGCCAGACCGATATCACTGAGTTTCCGGCATATATAACACGTGACCCGGGTGAGGCGCCATCATACTGCCGGAAGGAAGTCCTTGATCATGCCTGCTGATCCCTTCACCTTGACCAAAGCCAGTCTGCATGAGACCCATGCCAGAGCGATTGCCGATAAGATCGTGGCACTGTTGACACTATGCCAGCAACTGCAGTCTGAGAAGGATGGCAGGGAGAGGCCGTCACCGGAACAGTATTCCCGCGATGTAGATGAGTTTGCCGATCGGATAGGAGCGGCATACGGCCATGCCATTTTGCTACGCCAGTTGCTGCTGATGATGTGCGGCAAAAGTGCCATCGGTGCAGAGT
Organism: Leclercia sp. LTM14; assembly: GCF_023736175.1. Taxonomy (NCBI): domain Bacteria; kingdom Pseudomonadati; phylum Pseudomonadota; class Gammaproteobacteria; order Enterobacterales; family Enterobacteriaceae; genus Leclercia; species Leclercia sp. LTM14. Next base: position 24,028 of record NZ_JAIKTT010000010.1, on the reverse strand, counting down.
TTTAACGCTGCGGGAATATTCATGTTGCCGTCGGGGAAATCACGCACAGACGGCCTCAACTTGCTGATTGATCCGTACATTAAGGATGAAGCCTTATGCTTTGCGTTCCGGTTTCATCCGCGCAGCTGCCGGTGGCTATCGACTATCTGGCGGCTCTTGCGCTGCGCCAGATGGCTCTGGTCCAGTACGAACTGCCGAGATACCTGTTGGTCCCCCTTCTCCACTATGTGCCGGATCTTCACCGCAAGATGCTGCTGGCGACCCTCTGGAACACCAGCGCGCGCATTAACGAAGCTCACCCGGACTGACTTTTCCCTGACTCGGCCCTACCCGTTTATGCAGCTGGCCACGCTCAAACAATGGGCTCAGAAAGCGGCAAGAACGGCAGGCAGGCTACCCGCCGACAGTCAGCCCCATCGATTGGTGCCGCTGTCGGACAACCAGTACGTCAGTCAGCTGAAGATGGTGATCGCCACGCTGAAAATTCCGCTTGCGCGTTGCAATAAGCGTACCGGCAAGATGGAGAAGGCACGCATCTGGGAGATCACCGAGTGGACGGTCCGTACCTAGCTGAATGAAGCTGTCGAAACAGCGTCCGAGGACAGAGTTGCGTTCTCGTTGCTGGTGACCCTGCATACGTTCCATCACTCCTACGCCATGCACATGCTCTATGCCTGTATTCCGCTGAAGGTGCTGCAGAGCATGATGGGCTACAAGTCGATTAGTTCAAGTGAGGTGTATACAAAGGTGTTTGCGCTGGATGCAGCTGCGCGCCATCGTGTTTAATTCCAGATGCTAGGGATCGAGGCCGTAGTATTACTCAAAAGTCAGTCATAATGTGACAGTGATTGCCTGACACGCACGGGGGGTTTGTCCTACCCCTCTCCTGTTCAAAACCAAGTATTGAACTGACTCACGATATGCTTTTTAAATCAATGAAGATAAATCTGAACATCAGAAATAATTTCTGGACACTTTTTCCGATAGTGCCAAAGCGTGCATGCGGGAAAGCATTTTTGTATACCGTTGAGACGCATCTATAGATGGCGGAATGATGAGTAATCAGCAACCAGAAGTGGGCAGAATAAGCCGAATGTCCAATGTGTTTTCGCATGATACTAAGAAGTTATGAGGATTTAAGTACGCTGATGACCTAGGCGCTAGCAGGTCAACGTGATCCCGCTAAACAAATTATTTGTAGTTCATTTTTCAATGTAATGGACCATAACTGTTAATTCATTCCTGCCTGCAAAGTGAAGATTGTCAGTGGCACTATGATATTTAAGCTCCCTCCCCTTTGATCCTCGCGGATTTCAAAAAGTTATCAACATATACACCGGTTAGATCCAATAATACGATCCTAATGAAGATCCTAAATGGATCCTTACAGTTCCAAACAGATCCCCGATCGCTGCAGGCCACGTCAGACAAGGCATTCAGAGGATTCGGGTGTGTCACATTATGCAGTAAGTGTGTCACAACATGTAATCGGTGTGTCATGGCATGATCAAAGTGGGTGACATCATGCTCCCGGTGTGTCATAACATGCAAAATGGTGTGTCACAGCATGTAAAATAACGAACTATCCACCCTTTGTGGATAACCTCGAATGGATTCTCAACACAGTGGTGTAACTATATGACTGATAACAACTTTATACCCTCCCAAATTACAAATGAAGGAGAGATACACCAATTAACAGTCACAAACAATTCATCAGTTCAGCCAGCGATTCTACTGCGCCTGGGTGTGTTTGTTCCTGCCAGCCGTGCAATTCCTAAGGGTCAGAAGTCCGGTATAGATGTATCTTCCTCATTCTCACAGCTTGAATTCGCCCGTAAGGAAGGTTATGACGAAGTCAGGATCTTTGGTGAGCGTCTTAACATATCAACGGACTTTAGCGTCTGGATGGGCATTATTGGTGCCTTCAGTAAATACGGCTTGAAATCAAATACTATCGAGCTGCCTTTCACTGAGTTCGCCGCGTTGTGCCAGTATGATTCGCGCCAGTTTAACAAACGTCTGCGTGACACCATCTTCGATGCTCTTACTCGGATCGGTACCAAGACTGTTCAGTTCAACAGTAAGAAAACTGGAGATAAATTTTTTACCCAGCTCCTTAAGAGCGGTAAGTATACGAGAGAGTCCGATACAATCACGCTCCAGGCCGATGAGCGTCTTCATGAACTGTATCAGATTGACTACAATATTCTCCTGCGTAAGCGTCCCTATCATATGCTTAAGGGTAAAGAGGTGGCTCAGACGCTCTATACTTACATTGCCAGTCTGCCCGATAACCCTGCCCCAATTCGATTTGATCGCATCATTGAACGGTTGAATTTGACCTCCCCAGTAAAGGAGCAGAACCGCCTGATCAAGGCTGCACTTAAGCAACTACAAGATATTGGCTACATTGAATATTCCATTGTGAAAGATGGCCGAACTCTAACGGTATTGATTCATAAGCGAAACAAAAAACTCAAAGAGTTGACGTCATAGAAGGTGGGTCACATTATGCAAACGATCCAACAATGGTGGGTCGTAGCATGACTACAGGTGTGTCATAACATGTAATCGTTGCGCTGTAGCCTTCATGCCGGTTTTGATAGGCTTATTTTTGTGCAACTTAAATGTCTACGCATACTGCGACACACCTTTTGCATATCGCTGCCCACTTTTTACATGTTGGTACCCACCTTTTTTAGATCCTCTGACGATCGTTTTTCTTAGCATGTTGCGACACACTTATGCATGCTATGACCCACCTTTATCATTCTGGCTGTCACAAATGTAATTCCCAACACATGCGAGTGATGTGTGCATGGAAGTTACATACACCTATCGTATGGTATAAGTTTATGAGAGCTTTTTTCAGCCGCCCTGCCCTCATGTATTTGGTGTTTCATCTGCATCACTGAGGCAAAGGGCGTTCGGGATACGATAAAGACACGCTGCCTTTTGGAGGATTTTGTGGTTAACTATTGTCCAGTTTTATTCAAACTTTCTTAACTATCTTATTTTGTTGAAGGATTCTGTTTAAAAATTTATCAACTTTGCAGGATTTGATGCGCTTTGCATTTTTTTAGTGAGTTTGCATATTTTGTGTTGCTTTGCTTGTTTTCTCAAGATTTAATATAATGATGCAAAGTTGATTAAAGGAGTTTCAAATGGGATTAATGGATACGCTTAACCAATGCATTGCAGCTGGCCATGAGATGACGAAAGCCATCGCAATTGCTCAATTTAATGATGATAGCCCTGAAGCAAGAAAAATAACCCGACGATGGCGTGTTGGTGAGGCAGCCGACCTGATCGGTGTCTCATCCCAGGCTATTCGTGACGCTGAAAAAGCAGGACGATTGCCGCATCCAGATATGGAATTGCGGGGACGCGTTGAACAGCGCGTTGGCTATACCATTGAGCAAATAAACCACATGCGAGATGTGTTTGGTACCCGTCTCCGTCGCCCAGATGAAAGCTTACCTCCAGTAATTGGTGTTGCAGCTCATAAAGGTGGAGTTTATAAAACTTCTGTCTCCGTTCATCTTGCTCAGGATCTGGCTTTAAAAGGGCTCCGCGTACTGCTAGTCGAAGGCAACGATCCGCAGGGTACGGCCTCGATGTATCATGGTTGGGTTCCTGATTTACATATTCATTCTGAAGATACTCTCCTCCCCTTCTATCTTGGTGAACGAGATGATGCTTCTTATGCGGTAAAACCAACATGCTGGCCTGGTCTTGATATCATCCCTTCTTGTCTGGCCTTACATCGTATTGAAACTGAGTTGATGGGACGTTTCGACGAAGGAAAGCTGCCGACAGAACCTCACATGATGCTAAGGCTGGCTATTGAAACGGTAGCCCATGATTACGATGTGGTTGTTATCGATAGTGCTCCTAACCTTGGTATCGGCACAATTAACGTTGTTTGTGCTGCTGACGTGTTGTTAGTTCCTACTCCTGCAGAACTCTTCGACTATACCTCTGCCCTGCAATTTTTCGACATGCTGCGGGATTTGTTGAAAAACGTGGACCTCCAGGGGTTTGAGCCAGATGTCAGGATCCTGCTTACAAAATACAATAATAATAACGGATCCCAGTCGCCATGGATGGAAGAGCAAATCCGGGATGCATGGGGAAGCATGGTTCTCAAAAACGTAGTACGTGAAACGGATGAGGTGGGTAAAGGGCAGATTCGAATGAGAACTGTATTCGAACAAGCTATTGATCAGCGCTCTTCTACCGGAGCATGGAGGAATGCACTCGCAATTTGGGAGCCGGTTTGTAATGAAATCTTTAATCGTCTCATTAAACCTCGTTGGGAGATCCGTTAATGAAACGCGCACCTATCATTCCTAAATCTAACCCATCAGCTGCACCTGTGACGACCGTAACAGCCCCTGCGGCTCCTATGGTTGATACACTCATTGCTCGAGTGGGTGCTATGGCAAAGGGCAATACTATTACGCTTCCCGTCTGTGGACGAGAAGTAAAGTTTGTTCTCGAGACTATCCCCGGTGCAGATGTTGCCAGCTCAACAAAGGTCTGGTCTGGTAATGAACGTGATCAGGCTTTTTTAACAGAAGAGGCATTAGACGATCTCATCCCATCATTCTTACTTTCCGGTCAGCAAAATCCGGCATTTGGTCGTAAAGTCAATGGTGATATAGAAGTTGCCGATGGCAGCCGTCGTCGTATGACTGCCATTCTGACATCTACGGAGTATCGCATACTTGTCGGCGCCCTCGATGACGAACAGATGGATGCTTTATGCAAACTTGGAAATGATTACAGGCCGACGAGTGCTTATGAGAGAGGTAAGCGATATTCCCAGCGTTTAGCTAATGAGTTTAATGGGAATATTTCTGCCCTGGCTGATGCTGAAAACATATCCAGAAAAATCATAACCAGATGCATTAATTCTTCTAAGTTACCAAGAGATGTCATCGCCCTCTTCTCTCATCCTGGCGAACTTTCCGCGAGAGCTGGCGAAAACTTACAGAAAATCTTTTCTGAAAACGAAGCTCTTTTACTTGAGGGGGCATCTGAGTTATTGGGGAAAAGAAAAGCAGGAGTTGTACTTGAGGCTGATGAAATAATTCAATCCCTTACAACGTTGCTTAAAGATTCCGGCAATAAATTAAATCAGGCTCCTGAAAAGCGCGAGTTCGTTCCTGGAGCAACAGCTCGGTACAAAGGAAATAAAGTGATTATCAGTCTGGATCGTTCCAAGCTTTCCGAGGAGGATATTGGGAAGTTTGAAGAAATGCTTGAGCTTTTAGCTACGAAGAAAAACAAACATTAATTCGGTATTTATCTTCCTGTTTTACCCTCTTCAGGACCGTGGTCCCAACCCCTTAACTGGGACCGTGGTCCCAACCCCTTAACTGGGACCGTGGTCCCAACCTCTTATCTGGGATCGTGGTCCCACCCCCTTAACTGGGACCGTGGTCCCAACCTCTTAACTGGGACCGTGGTCAAGCCAACTCAACTTGATCAAGTTATGATTTTTTAGTCTTACCTTGATAGTTATCCACAGAATCGGTGGGTAAACCTGTGTGCAATGTGTCAGGAAAAACAATCACTGAGCCTTTCTTACATGAAAAAAAGGATGTCATGCACTCCGCTATACCGACGTGACCTCCACGGCGTTACGGCCATGCATCGCGAGACACTCATGCATCCTGCGGCAAACGCCATGCCTCTACTTTAGACTGACCGCTGCGACTGCAAGGGGTCGCTTCGCGGCCATCCTCCCCCGGTCGCAGTTATTTTCTTATGCCTGTCTCCGTTATTCCCGCCGTTCTCTTGCTCAGTATTCGCTCCATAACCGTACAGACCGCCTCGGATGTTTTCTGCGCTGCGACCTCCGGTGGCTCCCGCTACATTTTCCGCTTTTCGTCGGGCTGTCGTGCCGGCACTGAGTAAGCCGGAACCCATACGACATCGACTTCGGAGGATTTGTTATGAGCACGAAAACACCTTCTGTATACGTTGGCATGTACCATAACTAAAACTGTGGGAGCATTTACGGGAAATGGTTTGTTTTAACTGACTTTGACGAATAAAAGAATTTTCTTGAAGCCTGCTATACCGTGTGTTTAAAGGAGTATGATTCGAAATTGATGTTCCAGGATTAGTAAGGAATTCCGGCGCAATTTGCCTCCGAAAGCTCCATCTTCTGGGAATTTTTCATCGCTTAAAAGTGCGCCACAGTATAGGGTAGGGATAGGAATTCATTGCATAAGCGGGGTAGTCCTGTGAACGCGACTATGACGTGGTTGTAGATGCTTACCGCGAGGAAGTTGAAAGCGAGGAAGCCTGTGCGCAGGACATGGTTGAAGATAACGGTCTGTTTAGCGATGGTCCGGAGTTGTTGCGTAAATACTTTGTTTTGAGGCCTACATGCATAACATCTTTAGCGGAGGCCTGATTTTATCTACGGTTATGTATTTAACAACTGATTTAGACGGCAGGGGGAATCTACTACTAAGGAGCGTGACATGAAACTTAATCTCAAGACACATGACATATTGCATCAGTACAAATACTGATTAACGCGCGCTAGGGCAGCGGGAGATGACAAAGGAGCAGGTGGTTGATGAGTTTTGATATTTCATGACCTGTCAGTATTCAGTATTTATCGGCGGACACTTCATTCTGCCTGGAAGAGGATAAGATAAGAGCTATTGCCGGTGGTTAAGCCATCTGTCAGTCCGCGCAAAAACTCTTGCAGTCATTCTGCCTTTGTTGTCTGTCCCCGGTATACGCGGATAAACGTAAATTTAATGTCCGAGTACTATTGTGTCGGTGGTGCATATGAGAAACGCAAATTCTGAGAGTCTTCAAAAGAGTAATACTAGGCCAAAGTTTCTTTTGGCTTTTAAGCTTATGTATAAACATATGCACATGTTTGGTTAATGTAAAGATTTGACTTTTTCGAAGTGATAAAAGTGCACATGCGATAGAGGCAAAAATGCTATAAATAACTCAATTAATTTTTACTTCGCCTAAATCTAGAATAACAAGCATCGGATCCTACTCAATTAACTGGTGTAGACTTAAAAACTAAATATGCATTAGAAAAGCTTGAATACAAGATGTTGTAGAAACAGGGGAGAGTATGGAGAAAGTAGCAGAATGGATAATTTGGTTGAGGAAAACTTTATTTAATTTTTGTAGAAAAAAAAGCCCGTGCATCCCATGGGCTTTTTCTTCGGTGCTTCGATTATTCTGTCCAACTTTTGGGGTTCAGTATAATTACGAGGCCATCTGCTTAACTCGATACCAATAAAATAGCCTCTTAACGGCCGCAAGGCAAGGAGGGAAGGCTATGTGTTAACGCCAAGCTGTAATGTCCCCTTTAAACCATTCTAAAATGTCCCCAGACGATTCTCTGGGGGATTTTTCATGATTAAAGAGACAATTACGATGAGTCATAAGGAACTCGACAGACTTCAGATTATTCAGGAGTCAGTCAATCGCCATATAACCCAGGAACAAGCGGCGGTACGTATTGGTATTTCTATTCGGCAGGTTAAACGTCTGGTATATCGATACCGAAATGAAGGTCCTGTTGGTCTTATATCCCGTCGGCGCGGAAAGCGTCCAAATAACGCTTTTACTCCCGAATTTAGATCGACGGTAAGATCACTTCTCAAAGATCGCTACGCTGACTTTGGACCAACACTTGCGAGTGAGAAATTGCGCGAGAAACACGGATTGTGTTTATCCGTAGAAACTATCAGGAAGTGGATGGTAGAGGAAGGGATATGGCGCGAGCGCCGTCGTAAACTTGCCCGAATTTATCAGCGCCGCATGCGACGTCCATCCTACGGTGAACTGATCCAGATTGATGGCTCGCCTCATGACTGGTTTGAAGGTCGCGGTCCCAAATGCACACTGATAGTTTTTATCGATGATGCTACCAGTGCTCTGATGGCGCTGCGATTCGCTCCTGCAGAAACAACCCGGGCTTACATGGAAACCCTTCGGGGTTACCTTAAAGATCATGGCGTACCACTGGCTCTCTACTCTGACAGACACAGTATATTCAGAGTAAATAACCCGGAGCGGGAAGGGGAGTTGACTCAGTTTACTCGAGCGATAAAGACACTGGGCATCGAGCCAATCCATGCCAACAGCCCGCAGGCAAAAGGGCGCGTAGAACGCGCTAATCAGACGTTACAGGACAGGCTGGTTAAGGAGCTGCGCCTGCAGAATATCAGCGATGTTGAAACAGCAAACGCATGGTTGCCGACATTTATTGAAGCGTATAATAACCGGTTCGCTACGCCGCCTCGTATTGCTGATAATGCCCACCTTGATATACACCATTCTGAAGAAGAACTGGGTTATATCTTCAGTCTGCAGGCGAGGCGCGTTCTCTCCAAAAATCTCACTTTCCAGTACAAAAGCAGTGCGTTTCAGATACGCAGTGAAGGCCGGGGATACCGGCTTCGACATTCGGTTGTCACGGTATGCGAGAGCTTTGACGGTGAAATTAATGTCCTGTATGACGGGAAAGCATTGGGGTGGGAAAAGTACGTTGATGGCCCGGAGCCTATACCACTGGATGATGAAAAAAGTGTCCATGAACGTGTGGATAATGCCCGCATTGATTCACGCTCAAAATTCTACGTAAAACCTAAAGCTGACCATCCCTGGCTCACTCGGCGCACGCAAAGTAATCAGCAAGTGAAGCCCCCGAAATTACCCAGAAAGAAGGTTGATCCCGATAAAACGGGCTGAAATCAGCCATCATTCAGTTGAGTGCATATCCATTCATAGGATAGATTCTTATATAGCGTTTCTGGCGTACATTTTCGGGTGGTTTGTTAGTGTTTTTAACGGGGATACGTCAGAAACGCTACCAACCCTTCTGAGCGGTACGCGTAATAAAGCGTTATGGTAAATCATATCAGTTAATGTCTGCAGCGAGCGAAAAGCGGAAGTACGCAGTTTGCCTCACAATCAAAGCATGCTGCTGATACTTCTTCTGTAAATCACGTTGAGCTGCGTTAAGCAGACACGACAGGGATATTTATAAATCCACTATTCTTAGAAATTCGATTAATCCGGCCATGGCCGGGCTCAGTGAGTTCTGGTTCTTATAGCAAATGCTGATTCTCCTGCGCGCCCATTGGTCGTGTAGCGGCAATATTTGGTAGGGAAGCTTTTTGCAGAAGCGCTCAGCTACAGATACCGGAAGGATCCCTACGCCAATGCCGCAACTGACCATCTCGCAAATACCTTCAAAACTGCTCATTCTGATGCGATAAGTCAGTTGATGACCAAGCCCTCTGGCATGTTCGCTGATGTGATCCTGCAGCGCATTGCCAGGATAAAGCCCAATAAAAGGTTCGCCAATCGCGTCCAAGAGAAAGACGTTATCTCTGCATCGAAGAGGGTGAGTGACGGGAACGATAAGAGCTAGTCTGTCATCTGCTATGGGTTCAAGCGTGAGTTCGCCGGCATCTACTGCATCTGAGACGAGCCCTGCTTCAACGATACCATTGCTTATACTGTTAATGATATCCGCACTGGTTCTCTCTTCTAACTCAATGGCCACATTGGGATATTCTGTAAGCCACTTTGCAAGCCTTCCAGGCAGAAATTCGGTCATCGCAGAAGTATTGGCATATAATCGTACCTTCCCTCTGAAGCCTTTAACGTAAGCGCCTAGTTCAGCTTTAAGCCGCTCCTGCTGGAACAGTATTTCACGCGCATGGCGGACCAGGATCTCACCGGCTTCTGTAAGGCTGACGCCTCTCGGGTGACGAAAGAACAGTTTCACCCCGGTGTCTTCCTCTATGCTTTTCAACCTCTCACTGGCCGAGCCAGTAGCCAGGCTGGCGTACCGGGCACCATGTGTAATGCTTCCCGCATCGGCGATGCAGACGACAAGTTTCAAATCAGAAAGATCCAGCCTCATAAGATGTTTACCTAAGCCTTCGGACCATCCGAAGCATGACGCGCTTAAACCAGATTGTCCACTAATGGCCGGGATGTTTGAATTTATGGAAATCCTTCGCCAGGGCAAATTTCATGAGCGAACAACTGTATGTCTATCTTTTATTAATATTTATCCTCGCCGGTTTCGTAAAAGGCGTGACCGGAATGGGGCTGCCAACGGTGGCAATGGGATTACTGGGCATGTTTATGCCTCTCCCGGTCGCGGCGGCACTGCTGGTTATTCCTTCTTTCGTGACGAATGTGCTGCAGCTTTTTACCGGCCCTTCAGTGATGCTTATCATCAGACGTCTTTGGCTGATGATGCTACTTATACTGGCTGGTACGGTGGCAGCATCTTCTCTTCTTATCAGCATTAATCCGGCCTGGTCAGCGTTTGGCCTGGGTGTGGCTTTAATTGTTTATGCTGTTTTTGCGCTGATATCGCCGTCGCTTACAGTTTCTCAGGCCCGGGAGAAATGGATGTCACCCGTTATTGGCGGCGTTACAGGCGTAATAACCGGTGCGACAGGCGTATTCGTTATGCCGGCCGTTCCCTTTCTTCAGTCGCTTCGCTTTAGTAAAGATGAACTCGTCCAGGCCCTTGGACTGTCGTTTACCGTTTCTACGGTTGCACTGGCCGCAGGGCTTTATCTTCATGACGCGTTCCGGGTAGAGCAGTTTTCGCTGTCATTTATGTCCATACTCCCTGCTCTGGCTGGAATGTGGCTGGGGCAGAAGGTGCGGGCACGCATCAGTGCGATGCGTTTCAGGCAGTGTTTTCTTCTGTTCCTGATTGTTCTGGGAATAGAGCTGATTTCACGCCCCTTTATCTGATTGTCCAAATCCGAAGAGCCGGATGTAGCAGAATGGTTGCCGGATCTGCAGGGTTAATAACCGGGAGAATGTAATGAGCAGCAATCAATTGTCGATACTCAGCTTTCTTGAGGCTCAGCTGAACGGTACGTTGAAGCCCGGCGACACCACACACATGAACTATCCAACGCCAATATCACAGCTCCTGGGTTTTCATCTGGTGGCGATTAATGAGGGAACTGCCACGCTGGAGATGTATGCCGATGCGTCAATACACGGGAATCAGCAGGGTACGGTACACGGGGGATTAATAACAGAGTTGGCCGATGCCACCGTCGGAACGGCACATTCTACCCTTATGGGGCCAGAAGAAAGCTTGACGAGTATCGATATTAAAGCTTCTTTTCTGCGTCCGGTATGGAAATCCAGGCTGACATCACACGCTTATGTCATTCATCAGGGTAAGACCATCAGCCACTATTGCTGTGAAATCAAAAGGGATGACGGTAAGAGCGTCGCCATCGTACAGAGCACAGTTATGACCCTTAAGGGGGATAAGGCGTCCGGGCGATGAAATTTTCGCAGCATGAGCGAGATCTGCACGAAGATCAGATAGCACCCTTTAGATAAGGAGGATGATGTGTTACATGCTAAAGCGCTTCTGTTTGATATGGATTCTTGAAGATGACGAATTCAGGATAAAATCGCTCACTTCTCAGAAGTTAGCTCAGAACCGCCCCTTGTTACCTGTTGAACTCACAGTACAAAGTAGACTGTGAGTTCAACGTACTTATGACCGGTATTCTGACTTTCTTTGTGACTTGCCCTGAGCATGTTGTAGTGCGATAATTGTAATGACATTTGTAATTACAAGGGGTGTAGTACATGGGTAGCATTAACCTGCGTATTGACGATGAACTTAAAGCGCGTTCTTACGCTGCGCTTGAAAAAATGGGCGTAACTCCCTCTGAAGCGCTGCGTCTTATGCTTGAATATATCGCTGAAAATGAACGCTTGCCGTTTAAGCAGACACTCCTGAGTGATGAAGATGCTGAACTCGTGGAAATAGTGAAAGAGCGTCTTCGCAATCCTAAGCCCGTACGCGTGACGCTGGATGAGCTCTGATGGCGTATTTGCTGGATTTTGACGAGCGGGCACTAAAGGAATGGCGAAAGCTGGGTTCAACTGTACGTGAACAGTTAAAAAAGAAGCTGGCTGAAGTGCTTGAGTCACCCCGAATTGAAGCGAATAAGCTCCGGGGTATGCCTGACTGTTACAAGATTAAGCTCCGGTCTTCAGGCTATCGCCTTGTATATCAGGTCATAGACGAGAAGGTTGTTGTCTTCGTGATTTCGGTTGGTAAAAGGGAGCGCTCTGAAGTATATAGCGAGGCTGTCAAACGCATTCTCTGAAGTAAAGCAGGACATCTCTGTTTCGCAGTAAAGGTGCCACTTCTGCTTTGCGTTGACAGAAGGCTATGTGTTAATCCTATGTAGTAATGTCCCTTTTGACCCATTCTGAAATGTCCCCGTAGCTTCTCAGCCAAGATATTTCATGTCAAAAGAGATCATTAGCATGAGCCTTAAAGAACTTGACCGTCTCCAGATAATTCGGGATTCAGTCAGCCGCCAGATCACCCAGGAGCAGGCTGCGGACCGTATAGGCATATCAATCCGGCAGGTAAAACGTCTCGTTCAGCGTTACCGGATCGAAGGCCCTCAGGGACTGATTTCCCGCCGCCGAGGACAACGTCCCAATAATGCTTTTACGTCGGAATTTCGGATTCTCGTCATCTCACTTGTCAGAGATAAATATCCGGATATCGGTCCCACTTTTGCCTGTGAGAAATTACGGGAGATCCATGGGCTGGCTTTGTCGGCCGAGCCTTTGCGCAAGTGGATGGTTGAAGAAGGTTTATGGCGTGAGCGCCGCCGAAAAATTGCCCGCATTTATCAGCGTCGGCAAAGGCGCCCATGCTATGGCGAACTTATCCAGATTAATGGTTCTCCGCATGACTGGTTTGAAGAACGAGGGCCTCGCTGTACATTAATTGTCTTTATTGATGACGCCACCAGTGCGCTTATGGCGCTCCGCTTCGCTCCTGCAGAAACGACCCGTGCTTATATGGAAACGTTACGTGATTATCTCGACAAATATGGGCGTCCTCTTGCCCTGTATTCTGACAGACACAGTATTTTCCGTGTGAATAACCCGGAGCGTGAAGGCGAACTGACGCAATTTACCCGTGCAATTAAAACTCTTGTGATCGAGACAATTCACGCTAACAGCCCTCAGGCTAAAGGCCGGGTTGAGCGTGCCAATCAGACGTTACAGGACAGACTGGTTAAAGAAAAACGTCTTCGCAATATCAGTGATATCGAATCAGCTAACCTGTGGTTGTCTGAGTTTGTGAAAGATTACAACTCTCGCTTCGCTTCGATCCCCCGTGAAAATGGTAACGCCCACAGGGAGATTCTTCATTCTCCGGAAGAACTTAACTACATACTCTGTTATCAGTCCCGTCGGGTGCTTTCCAAGAATCTGACCTTTCAGTATAAAACGAGTGCATATCAGATCCGTTCAGATGGGCAGGGATACCGTCTCAGGCATGCGATTGTCACGGTATGCGAAAACTTTAACGGTGAAATAACGGTGCTTTATGAAAGTCGGCCGTTGGGCTACGAGAAATATGTTGATGGGCCTGAACCAATACCGCTTGATGATGAAAAGAGCGTACATGAACCTGTGGATAATGCGAGGTTTGATTTGCGATCAAAATATTACGTCAAACCTGCTGCTGACCATCCCTGGATGACACGGCGAACGCAGAGCAAAGATGATGTGAAGCCGCCAACATTACCCAGAAAGAAAGCAGGCCCGGATACGACGCCAAAATAGTACTTACAGCATTCGTCAATTGCGATTAAGGGTTGCATTATAAATGTCGTCGTTTTCGCGTTTGCCTACGCCGATGACAGTGACTGTGACAATGTCGTCCTCTACACGATAGACAAGGCGGTATCCGGCACCACGTAGCTTAATTTTATACTGGTCCTTACGTCCACGTAGCTGTGATGCCGGAACTCTGGGGTTCTCCAGGCGCTCTTTGAGCTTCTTTTTGAACTGCACCTGCAGTGTATGACCCAGCTTCTTCCATTCTTTCAGAGCGGATTCGTTGAAAGCCAGCTTATAGGTCATCAATGTTGACCTCTATAACCCTTTCCCCGCTTCGCTCATCAGCCATCCGTCCCAGTTCTTCGTCTTCCAGAAGCTCCATCAACTGGGCATAGAGTGCCGGTGGCACACAGTAAAATGCAGGCTCATTACGATTAAGAATGGCCACCGGAGCGCCGTCCCCAGCGTGGAAAGTACCCATAGGGTCACGTTTAAGCTCAGTAATGCTGGCTGCCGTAGTGGTCAGAACCTGAAATGCCATAATGTAACCTCCTCAGATTGAGTGTTAATTGTAGATCATTTAAAAGAGTCTTTAAAGGTGCTTTTGTTGAGGTTTATCCGTTAACTAAGCTGGATAGCATGATATGACTTACTGAGGAAAGTTGAAGAAACAGGGGGCAGGGGAGGCAAATGTATTGAAATCAGGGTCTAATCACTTTAGTGCGTTTATATGCAGTGAGGTAAAATTTATCCCCTGCGTTTCTGGCGGGTTTGTTGGGGGTTTGTTACCTGTTTTACCCGGTTCCCGTCAGAAACGCTCTCAGGCCTTCTGAGCTGTGCGCGTAATGCAGAACTATGGTAAATCGTCTGGTTTAATGTCCGCAACGAGCTGTGAGTTCAACGGGTCGAGGCAACGCTATCCTTAATCGATGGGGGACGTTGCCACGAAACGAAGAACTCGGATTAACTACACGCCGGAACAGAAAGCGATTATCTGGGACAGGTACAAGCAAGGTGATTCCCTGCATGATATCGGCAGAATGTTCGACAGATACCATTCTTCTATCATGCCCACTATCCACCAGACTGGTGGCTACCGTCCTCCTGTTCGGAAGCGGCACCCGCTGGCCCTTTCGTTCGATGAAAGAGAGGAGATATCCAGAGGACTGGTAGCAAAACGCAGCATCAGGGACATCGCTGCCAAATTATCAAGAGCGCCCTCAACGATTAGCCGCGAGATCAGGAGACACGGTGGTGCCAACCAATACCGTGCTGCAAAAGCCGATACTGCTGCGTGGGAAAATGCTCTGAGACCAAAACCTTGCAAGCTAATTGAAAGCCCCGCATTGTGTAAAATCATTGCAGAGAAGATGCATCAGGACTGGTCGCCGGAGCAGATTGCCGGTAGGCTGAAACGCTGTTATCCGGATAATCAGGAAATGCATGTGTCACACGAAACGATTTATAAAACGCTTTTTATACAAACCCGGGGAGCATTAAACATTAAAAAAAGAGCTGCAGCAATGCCTTAGAAGCGGAAGAGTCGTGCGTAGATCCAGAACGTCATCGCTTAAAGGGAAAGGGTTAGGATCAATCCCGGATGCGATACCAATAAGCGAAAGGCCACCTGAAGTTGCAGACAGAGCCATACCGGGTCACTGGGAAGGTGACCTGATCCAGGGCTCGAAAAACTCCTGTATCGTCACTCTCGTAGAACGCCATTCATGCTTTGTTATGCTGGCCAAAATCAGAGACAACAGGACCATAACGGTTACATCTGCACTCATCAGACAAGCCCGGGAATTACCTGTTGAGCTTTATAAAACACTAACATGGGATCGTGGCGCTGAAATGACCAGCCACACACGATTTACTGTAGCGACAGACATTCAGATTTATTTTTGTGATCCTCAATCTCCCTGGCAACGCGGCTCAAATGAAAATACAAACAGATTACTCAGACAGTATTTTCCAAAAGGAACTGAATTATCGGTTCACAGCCAACAAAGGCTAAACAGTTTTGCCAGGCAGCTCAACGAGAGGCCGAGAAAAACGCTGGACTATGAATCACCCGCAGAGCGGTTCAATCAATGTGTTGCATCCATCGGTTGAACTCACAGCGAGGAGCGGACCTACCAATATGCTCTTTTTATCAACAGGTATATTTTTGCCTGAGTATTTCAACCGGCATTACGGGCAAGCTCATTTATTTTTTGGCCAAAAACCCGGTGATAGTTAACACTCTTGATAACCTGAGCTCCGAGAGACTCATAAAACTTCTGTGCCAATGGGTCTGCTGCCACAGATAACCAATCCAGTTGAAAACACCCCCTCTCTTGAGCTCGGCTGGCTATAAAACCCATTAGCTTTCTGCCAATTCCAGCTCTCCTGTAAGATGCAGAAACAAACAGCTCCTTGATAAACATCTGCCCGCTGAAACGTGGTGCAGGGTACATTACTGATACACATGCAAACGCAGCTATTACTCCATTACATACCACTTTATGAACTTCGGTATTAGAGTCAGCGGCAAAGACCTTATCCCTCAGATATGCGGCCATGTCATTCCTGGACAAGCAAAGCTTCTGGTTATAGTAGGTTTCCATCTCGATAAAAATATCAACCAAATCATCATATTCGTATGGTGTGCAGATGGTGATGTTCATGCATACTTCCTTAAACTAAATGAAACGATTCAATATTGCTTCACACAAAAAAATGAAGCTATATCAGCAAAGTTATCTATCGCAAATTGTTAAAATTACCCAGTTGGTCCATAGCTACTGGATACAGTACTTAGCGAGGAGCGGACGTTCCACAACTTTATCTGCCAACCTGACGAGCATTCCATTCGTCACGGGTAATTTCCCAAAGTTCGGAATCCAATAGACCGCTGCATATTCTTTCTTTTCAGTCCTGATGAGACGCATGCCACTGCTGTCTGAAAGGCGTCTGGAACGGCTATTGATAGCCGCTTTAGGTGCACGTAACATCGATTTATTTAACGAATTAAACCAATAATCCATGGCTGCATTGCTGGCTTCACGCATAAAGCCCTGCCTCTGATGCTCCGGGGCTAACAAAATCCACGGTTATTATCCTCAACGTCATACAGACTGATTAAGCCCATCAGTTCGTCAGGCGTTTCATGGTGTCTGATAGTCCAGAACCAGGCAACCCTCTTTTCCATATCAGGAAGAGATACCTTGTTGACGTACTTTTTAGCACTATTATCAGGATAAGGCCATGGTACTGAAGAAACCATATATCGAACTATCTCCCAATGCGGATAAAGTATCTGAATTTGTAAGGCATCTTCGGCTACTAATGGCTTTAACAGCAAGAGTTCTGTATAGAGTATAGGTATTTGCATACGTATCTTTCCTTCCGAAGCAAGATATTTATTTCTATTTTACCTGTTCAATAGCTATTTCAAATTATCTGGATATACAAAATATATCCATGCAGTTATAGGTGCAATCAGGAAATGGCCAATCCTGCTTCTGACACTGAGTTAACTGTGATCACTCAAATTACAACTTGTTTTCTGCCTTCCTTCGTGACTTGCCCTAAGCATGTTGTAGTGCGATATTTGTAATTACAAGGAATATAAGGCGTGGGTAGCATTTACCTGCGTATTGACGATGAGCTTAAAGCGCGTTCTTACGCTGTAATTGAAAAAATGGGCGTAACTCCTTCTGAAGCGCTTCGTCTCATGCTTGAATATATCGCTGACAATGAACGCTTACCGTTTAAACAGACACTCCTGCGTGATTAAGATGCTGAGCTCATGAGGTAGTGAAAGAACGGCTTCGCAATCCTAAGCCAGTACGTGTGACGCTGGATGAACTCTGATGGCGTATTTGCTGGACTTTAACAAACGGGCACTAAAGGAAGGAATGGCGAAAGCTGTGCTCGATTCGTGATATACCTGACTGTTATAAGTTAAAGAACAGGTCTTCTTATTATCGTCTTATATATCAATCATAAAGGTTCAAGTTGCTGGCATAGTGATTTACGTAAGTAAAAGAGAACGTTCGGAAGTTTATAGCGAGGCGATTAAATGGATTCTATGAAACAAAGCTGTAAATTTCTTTTTCACAAAGAAGATGCTATTGCTGCTTTGCGCTTATAGGGGGAAAGCACGGCTTTTAACACGAAGCTGTGATGTCCACGTACTCGGCTTTTATATCTAGGTAATAGATATTAATCTTCTGAATCCCCGACATGAGTTTCTCAGTGAAATTATACTGTAAGGCTTTACCGCACCTTAATGATGAGAAAAAATTGCGCATTTTCGGTCGTTAAGTATTGATGCTCATTACCTCCAACTAAGGAAGTTAGCATAGTCTGCTTGTACGGTAAATTTGCTTGTAAGCTAGCGGCTTTAAACAAGGAAACAGAAATGAAAAGCCCCATTGTGGAGGGTTATGGGGCCAGTATAGGGACTACTGTTAAATCTCGTTACGGCCCAGGTAGCGTTCTTTGAACAGGGAGCCCGCGATGCCGATATCCAGGAGAGGAGACGGTGGCAGGAAATTTGCCCTGCCCAGTGAGATCATATCTTCGATGAGAGGATTGTCATACTTCATGATGCGGTCTGCCAGCAGACTGCCCGCGATAGTCTGTTTGGACACGCCTGCTCCATTGCAGCCGCCTGCCGTATATAGGTGCTTATTCAATCTGGCCCAGACAGGAGCTCCGTTACGGGTGACGCTAATGGTGCCGGACCAGGTCTGCGTTAAGCGCACTTTTTGCAGAGTAGGGTAGACCTTATTGAAGAGTTGTTGGTGGCGTAGGGTGGCTTCATAGGTTTGGGCTGCGTCTACCTTGCCTTTCAAAGCTGGAGTGACGTGCTGGCGGATAAGGAAACGTTTGTCACGCGTGAACCGGAAGGTGGCCCCCGCAATGGCATTAACCGGAGTCAGGCCCCAACTTTGCATAGTAGGCAGGGTCGCCAGTTGCTCATCGGTCAAAGGCTCTGTGATACTCGCAAAGGTCGCCATGGACGCCTGACGGGTCATCCCTGGGGCCAGTTCGGGTGACAGGGAGTTGGTCGCGAGCATCACCCTGTCCGCAGTGATGGTCCCAAATGGCGTCAGTACTTCAACTTTTTTTCCGTACTGAAGGCCCATTACAGGCGTGTTGTCGAAGCACAGCACATTTTCAGGCAGGGTATGGCGCAGTCCCTTGATTAATTGCGCCGGATTCACCAGAACACAGCCAGGGGTATAAATGGCCTTGCTGTAAAAGCGGGTGCCCAGACGGTTATAAAGCTTGCCGCCGCCGATCACTTCCCAGGGTTCATCCATCATATCCAGATGGTGGGCATATTCGTCCAGCAGCTTGTCATTACCCTGTTCGACCTGGCAGTGATATTTACCTGCTACGTCCCAATCACAGTTGATGCCATGTTCGACGGTCACCCGCTTGAGCTGGCGAATACCCTCCTGCAGCAGGTTTCGATATGACTGGGCTTTTTCCAGTTCGGCGGTAGAACTACCGATATTGTGAGGCAGGCCAATCACAAAGCCGGAGTTGCGTGCAGAAGAGCTCTCAGATGAGCTGAATGCATCTACCAGCACGATTTTAAGGGAGGCATCGAGTTCACTCATGCGACGAGCAAATGCCACGCCAGCAAAGCCTGCCCCCACCACGACCCAGTCGGCAGTGATATCAGATTGTAAGGAGGGATGAGGGGCATATTGTTGGCCTTCAGGCCAGCCCACCTGGTTATGGTTGAAGGGGATAGAAGCGTGTTTCATTGTCGGTTTCCTTTAGTCAGGTGTGGCTTTGCGGCAAGTGCAATTCTGCGTCTCAGGGCCTATCAAAAAAGCCCCTCGTTACAGGGGCAGTAATAAAACCAAACGAGTCAAAAATGATGAATAACATGGCAGGAAACTAGTCGGCAATCAGGTCTATCACCAGGCCCTGTTTCAGGCGTAAGGCCATTGTTTCGGATGGTTGTGGGAGGCGGTTAAAGGAGTAGAAAGAATTCATTACTGCATCACACCATTTTTCGTCACCGCCTTCCATGCGCTTCACATCCATCAGGAGACCATCGGGGGAAGCGGTCACGCTAACGGTACAGATCCTGCCTTTATAGGAGTTTATGTTCTTCGCATGACTTTTAACTAATCGTTCAATATTTTTGATATAGGCTTCGTCAGCCTTATTAGAATTACTGCCGATCGGAAGGGAAATGCCAGCACCCAAACCAAAGCCAGGAAACCCACTGCCAGCGCCCATCCCGACACTGGAGCCAGCGCAACCGGATAGCAATAATGCTAGGAAGGTCACTGCGATAATTCTTTTCATAGAGCCTCAAAAAAGCCCCGCCACGGTGCGGGGCAAGTATTTCAAAAAATGCTAATGGCAAAAACCAATGAAGGATTTAAATAATGCCGCTACTTTAGAACTGGTAAGTAGCACCCAGGATCACAGCGTCATCCGTGTTGATGCCGTACTGAGACAATTCGCTATCAACAAGGTTGATTTTGTAGGCTGCATCAACAAGGAAATTCTTGTTGAAGTTGTAGTCTAAGCCGACCTGAATGTATTTGGTTGCATAATCAGAACCCACGCCGTGGATGTTCTGGCGGGACTGCACGTAGCCGATTGACGGGCGCAGACCGAAGTCAAACGTATATGCGCCCATCAGTTCCAGGTTCTCGGTTTTGTCAGCGAATGCCACGCCATCCACGCCATTGCCTAACGCACCATTCAGGGTGAGCGGCGTCATGTTGCGGGTTTCAGCATAGGTTGCTGCCAGGTAAACAGAGTTGGCATCGTATTTTACGCCAGTTGTCCACATTTCAGCATTTTCGCCAGTGGCAATTTTGTTGCCAAAGGCATCGCCAGCATCAGTGGTTTTCGCGTTGGTGTACGCAGCACCCACGGTCACGCCGGAATCCGGGATTTCGTACTGCAGGGACGCGCCAAAGCCTTCGCCGTTCGCTTTCCGCCAGTTACGATCTTCGTTCTTGCCCTGGTACTGCAGGCCAACCGCCAGACCATCCACCAGCTTGGTGTTGCGGTAGGTCAGCAGGCCAGTAGAACGACCGTTCATGTAGTTGTCGGTGTACTGGTAAGAGTCACCGCCAAATTCAGTCAGATTGTCCGCGTAGGAACCGATGTCATACGCAATACCGTAGTTGCGACCGTAGTCGATAGAACCCGCTTCTGCGAAGTCCAGACCAGCAAATGCCAGACGGGTTTTCTCGGTCTGAGCGCCTTCCGGCTGGTTAGCATTGAACTGGTGTTCGAACTGACCGAAACCAGTGATGCCTTCATTGATCTGGGTTTCGCCTTTGAAGCCCAGACGTGCATAAGTTTCATCGGAATTGCTATGCTCAGCAAAGTCGTGCTCGCCCTTAACTTTTCCGTACAAATCCAGCTTGTTACCGTCTTTGTTATAGATTTCTGCAGCGTTAGCTGCCCCTGCCGTCAGCGCCAGCGCGCCGATAATTAATGCCAGTTTGCTTTTCATCATGTTTATTATTTCCAGTGATTTCATGGTGCCCATTAGTGGGCATGGCATCCTTGTCGAACTAGATGTGTAGGTTTATCACCCCTTCTGAAAAAAGCCCCGGACCCGGGGCAATGCCTAATCCCATACAAATACCCATCACGATATTCTTAAAACCCATGAACACTACTTTCTTATGAACAGGTACCACCCGCATGGTGGGAGCCTGTACCACCGTGCGGGTGCGTGCCTTTCGGACACGCCATCGCGCTGGTGGCAAAACACATGATTGCAATTACAAAGAACACTTTTTTCATTTGTCACTTCCAGTCGGTTACAAGCCTGAACAAGCCCTTTCGGACTTTTAAAGCGGTAGGCGCACCATCCGCTTTAAAAGCCCCGCCCGAAAGCGGGGGCTTTAGACTTACCAGCCGTAAGACACACCAGCGCCTACAACGAAGTTGTGCTGGGTATCGTTAGATACAGCACCCTTAACCACGACGTTCTGGGTTGCACGGGCAGAGAAGCCAACAGACACGGCAGATTCGCTATCAGTGTTACCAACACCAGCACCGACAGAGAAATTCTGGTCAGCGGTAACCTGCGGGATGTTAGCCATTGCAGCTACACCAGCGATACCGGCAGACGCACGTTTGCGGTTCTGTTCAACCTGGCTTTTCAGCTTGCCGAAGTTAACGGAGGTGTTAGCTTCCAGATTCTGAATTCTGCTTTCGTGGTCTGCCAGTTGTGCAGTGTGTTTCGCCACGGTCGCATCAGTTTTCTGCTGCGCTGCTTTCTGCTGGGCAATACGGTTATCAGTATCTGCAAAGCGAGTATCAACAGTCTGGGCGCGTTGCTGGAAGGTGGAGTTATCCACTTTCTGAGCCAGATCTGTTGTCAGCGTCTGGAAGTGCTGTGTTTCGGTCGCTTTGTTATCAACGATGTCCTGATGGTTGGTATTAATCGTCTGATGGTTGGTGTCAATTTCCTGAGCATTGGTGCGGATCTTCACATCATCAGCTGCCAGAGTATGAGCGTTGTTAGTCACATCAGCTTTAATCTGGGTTTCGGCAGTGGAGCGCGCCGTAGCTTCTGCGGTCAGAGCGGCTTGGTCAGCTTTGCTGTTCAGGGCCACAGTGTTTGCGTTCGCAACCTGATTGGTCAGCGCCAGATCTGCTTTGTCGGCTTTGGTACCCAGTGCGATTTTGTTAGCATCTACACCCTGTTTGTTGGCATCAATCGCGGTCTGCTGCTGGGTGTCTTTCAGGGTATTGGCCTGAATGTCACGGGCTGCGTCAGCAATCGCTTTATCCTGCAGAGCCTGGTCAGCTTTAAACGCAGTCTGATCAACCTTGCCAGCAATGGCGGTGGTGTTTGTGGCAATCGCCTGGGTGTTCGCATCAGCAACAGTTTTAACTGCAGCCGCATCTTTCACGCCCTGGTCTGCGGCGGTTTGCGCTTTAGCCGCGTCCTGAATGCCTTGAGTGGCATCTTTCTGCGCCTGGATAGCTTTATCGTTCACCTTATTGATGTTGATTTTGCTGTTAGCAATTTCAGCTTCGTTATCACTGATCTTCTTATCCTGCGCCGCCTGCTCGCTGGTGTAAGTAGATGTGTCCACTTTGGCCTGAATGTCAGTCGCGTTCTTCTGCTCGGCAGCGGTAGCACGCTGGGTTTCAGCTGCGATAGCAGCTTTGTTATCAGTCACACCCGTTTTGTTGGTCGCAATATCAGCGTCCTGGGTGTTGTTCTTGTTAATGAATGAGGTGTTTTTCAGGTTCTGACCAGTTTGGGCTTGCTGCAGTTTAACGATGTCGCCTTTGTTGGTAGCGATATCGGTTTTATTGGTCGCTATGTCCGCTTTGTTGGTTGCTACGCCATGGGTATTCGTATCAGCCGTATGTTGCGCATCAGTCGCATCTTTGACGGCTTCGGCAATCCCTGTGTCGTGCTTAGTATCTGCGGCTTTACGGTCAGTGATTTCCTGATCCAGAGCGGTCTGGGCTGCGAAACCACCACCAGCGGCTTGCTGGTTCTGTATTGCCTGAACAGAGGAAGCGGTCTGGGCCACTTGCTGGTTAGTCGTTGCCAGTGCCTGGGCGTTCTGAGCAACAGCTTGTCCGACCGTAGTGATGGCCTGGGCATTGTTCTGGGTATGGGTAATGCCGCTGTTTGCCAGGCTGCTCAATGCCTGGATGATTTTGTCCTGTGCTTCATCGTAATCAGTCGCCTGATTAGCCGGAGCGATACCAGTTTGACCGAAAAGACCATTGCCAGCCGCACCGGTAGCGATCACTTTTTCGGTTTTAACTACGTCTACATCAGCCGCTATAGGGTGGATAGTATCTGGAGTAAGCACCACTTCACTTTCTTCGGCTTCCCATGTTTTAAGACGTGATTCCAGATTTTGGGACACATTACCCAGACGCGCTTCTGGGGCTTTGTAAGCGTGTGGGGCACCAGCATCTTCACGCAGGGTTGGCACCGCGTAAGTCGGGGTTTCCTGCTTAACAAGTGGACCAGGGTTCACAACAGGCGCAGCAGGCGTCAGAGAGTGCTGCGGATCTTTGTCGATGCGCGTGATATGCACGTCAGCAATTTGAATTGGGCCATCTACAGCGGCTTTTGTGCTGCTAGATAGGTCCGGTGCGTTCACGTTGCGTTCTGCGCCAGGGATCTTCATCTGGGACGGAATAGCAGGCGAGTGCGGGGTCTTGCTGCTCGGTGCGATGGTTTCAGCAGTCAGCGGCAGCGGCGTAGCATGAGAGATCTGCGGGGCTTCAGGTGCTAAAGGCTCATTGATAACCGGAGCATTTGGCGCTTTGGACGCAGGCGCAACGTAACCAGCTTTGGTCAGGGTTGCCGGAGCCACCACATCAGAGGCTTTTGCTGGAGTGG